>JAKUNG010000001.1:0-354739 GCA_022452285.1 Terriglobia bacterium
TTAATCTGCCAGCATGGTAGTATGTTAAACGAACATCATCCAAACCCATTAAATGAAGTATGGTTGCATGCAGGTCATGAAGGTGATAAACATTTTCTGACGCTTTGATACCAAGCTCATCTGTATTTCCAAGTACTGAACCTCCTTTGATACCAGCTCCAGCAAACCACATAACCATGGCTTCCTTATTATGATCCCTGCCAGGATTAGATCTAAAAAAGTCCATCGAATTATCTGCTGTACGTCCAAATTCTCCACCCCATACCAACAAAGTCTGGTCCAGTAAGCCCCGTTGTTTAAGATCCTTTATTAAAGCTGCAATAGGACGATCAGTTTCATAACCTCGTCTTCGATGTTCCGCAGCAATATTCTCATGGGAGTCCCATCCCCCACAATAAACCTGGACAAATCTAACACCTCGTTCAACTAGACGTCTTGCCATTAAACATTTTCTACCCATAGGCTCCGTAATCTTATCGTTCAGTCCATAGGCTTCCCTTGTTTTATTAGATTCACTACCCAAATCTAAAGCTCCAGGAACAGCAAACTGCATTCGAAAAGCTAATTCATAGTTTTTCATTCGTCCCAACAGATCATCATTAGCAGGATCAGATTTCAAGAAGGGCTCATTTAACTGATTTAACAACCTCAGACTCTCTTCTTGTTCTTTTCGACTAATACCTGTTGGAGGTTCTAGATCAAAGATAGGAACACCAGAAGGATTCATCAATGTTCCGTGGCAAGCTGCTGGAAGATAACCGTTAGAATAATTAACAGCACCGCCTGAAATACCACGGCGTGTATCTGGCAACACCACAAAAGAAGGTAAGTTTTGATTTTCATTTCCCAAACCATAAACCAGCCAGGAACCTAGCGATGGACTACCTGGAATAGCAGCACCCGTATTCATTAGAAAACAACCTGCCGGGTGGTTGTGTGAATCAGTATGAAGAGACCTAACAACAGCCAAATCGTCAACACAGGTAGAAAGATGGGGGAAGATTTCTGACACTTCCATACCAGATTGGCCGTACCGCTGAAACTTAAATGGACTGCGAACATAGAGACGCTTTTCCATGCTTCCATAAATTCTATTAACCGGTGTTCCATGAAATTCATTAAGAGCCGGCTTAGGGTCAAAAGTGTCCATTTGACTTGGGGCACCCTCCATGAACAAAAAAATGCAGGATTTAGCCCTACTCTCAAAATGGGGAGGCCTAGCCACAAGGGGATCTTTAGGTCCAGACACAGCTGCTATTGATTTATCCTTAAAAAGCAGGGAAGAAAGAGCAAGACTACCAATGCCACGGCCAAACCGAAATAAAAAATCTCTCCGTCCTAAACCGCCCATTTGAGGACTGGGAACCCTCTCAACCTGATTGCAGGTATCAAACTCAGATTTTGCCATTAAGTTACTCCAGAAAAATAAATTCATTCATATTCAAAAGAACTAAGCAAAGATTTGACAAACTCCCTCTCTCTTCTTTTCGTTCTTCTAGTTTTACTTCCTCTTTTTGATTTGAAAAAGCAACTTTCTTTCCAAGTGAATTTTCCCTAATTTTAGGCATGCCATTCAAACGTTTTAAGAATGATAAACACTGTTTTCTTTCCAGTTGACTAGGAAAACGTTGAAAGGACAGCCAGAATGCTCGGTCAATTTGTTTTTTTTGATCAGAACCAACCTCATGAATAATTCGCTTGGACATAGCTAGACTTTGCTCGTGTGCGAAATCGCTGTTAAGTAGAGAAAAAACTTGCGGGGTCACAGTTGTCATTCCTCTTACTGGGCAACTTTCCTGAATATTAGGTCCATCAAAAACATTAATTAAAGGAAACTGAATTGACCTGCACTGCAGCATGTAAAGAGTTCGTCGATTTCTTTCTTCATTTGAGGAAGGCTCCCACCAAGTTCTAGCTCTATCCAATACTACAGGATCAATCTTGGGGAAGAAAGGAGGCCCTCCTTTAAGTGTGTTAAGTTGACCACTCACCGCCAAGATACTATCTCTGATAGCTTCACCTTCCAAACGAATAGGACTCCTTCTCCAGAAATAGAGATTATTACTGTCCATTTTCTCATAAACATCATTTTTAGGATTACGCATAGATTGCTGGTAAACATTGGACTGTAAAATTAAACGATGAATAGCCTTAATACTCCAACCACTTTCAAGGAACTGCCAAGCAAGCCAGTCAATTAGTTCTGGATGCCGCGTTCCACCTCCATTTTTTCCGAAATCGCTAGGAGCAACAACTAACCCTTTTCCAAAATGATACTGCCAAATTCGATTGACCATTACTCGAGCCGTCAAGGGATTATCACGACTAGCTATCCATTCAGCTAAAACCTTACGACGATTAGAAAGACCTTCCAGACTAACAGAATCAGAATGACCCGTAATTGCACTAAGAAATCCGGGATTAACTTCTTCACCTTTTAATAAGTAGTTTCCTCCCTTTAAAACATGGGTGTTGACGGAATATTTAATTGGAGACTCAGAAGCAGTAAAAGCCATGGGTTTAAAATAGCCAGGGTTATTTGGATTGGCAAATCGTCCCCCGTGTTTCCGCATCAGACCATGCATTTCCTGTTCTTCCTGAGTAAAAAGAATCCCTTCCTTCATCGCTGTCGATAGATCAGCATCACTAATTGGTAAGGCCCAGTCCTTAAGGTCATGTTGTCCAAGAGACAAACGTGCAGCTTTCATTCGTTGCTTAAATTCTTTCTTCTTCTGATCTCCCCAAATTTTTCTAGTCGATAAAAGATTCTCCCAAGTCTTTGCCTTAGCTTTCCAGAGCTTCGGTTTTTGGTGTGCCAGTTCGAATGGAGTAAATGGAACCGGAGTAGTGTTTAGAAGCATAGGAGCAAAAAATGCTTCAATTCTGTAGTAATCGAGCGTGGGAATGGGATCATACTTGTGATCGTGACAACGAGCACAAGCCAAGCTCAATCCTAAAAAGGCAGAACCCGTAGTACCAACAACATCATTTAAAACATCACGTCGACGTTCTGGGCTTCTATCCCGTTGAACAGGGATCCATTGGTATAAGAAGCCGGTTCCAATCTTAGCTTCATTTCCATAATTTTGGTATGCATCACCCGCGATTTGCTCCTTAATAAAACGATTGTATGGTCTGTCTTGATTAAAAGCTCGCACAACATAATCACGATAACGCCAGAGGTGAGAACGCGCATCATCAGTAGATTCACCACCGGTATCTGCATATCGGACCACATCTAACCAGTGACGGGCCCAGCGGACTCCATAATCAGGGCGTAACAACAACTCCTCTATTTTTTTTGTATAAACCTGTGGAGAAGGATTACTTAGAAAATGTCTAGCCTCAGAGGGAGTGGGCGGCATTCCAACCAAACTAAAATAAATTCGTCTAAGTAAAGCTCGACTCGATGCATGAGGTGCGGGAACCATCCCCTTATTCTCTAGTTTAGTCAAAATAAAAGCATCTATTGGATTCTTCACCCAGCTTTCATTTTTAACCTTTGGGACCGCAGGTTTTTGTATTTTTGTCCAAGGCCACCGAAGAACTGGTTCTTCTAGGGTATTTGAAGTTGCAACCTCCATTTGGTTAATCCATTTTAGAACAGTCTCAACCTCCCTTTCTGAAAGTGGGGTTCCGGAAAGAGGCATTCTAGGTTGTTTTTCACCACGAAGGTATTGGATGAGCGGACTCAATTCACCCTTGCCTGGAATAATCGCAGGTCCCGAAAGAGCTCCTCCCTTAAGAATCGAGCCAGCTGTTTCTAAAACCAGACCACTTTGTTGAAATTCACCATTGTGACAAGAAAAACAATGGGTTTCGAGGATTGGTTTGACTTTAGTTTCAAAATAATTCGCTGAATTCGGCTGGATTGGAGAAGGTCTATTTGCAGCGGTCAGGAATACTGGAAATAGAAAAACCGCTGTACACAATAATAAAGTTTTTAGACTTTTTTCCCTCATTAGAAAATAACGGATCTAGGCCAGTTAAATTATGTCAATCTATCTCGAGCCTTTCATTCCGAGAAGCCTAACGCTCAAGGGATCCGATCAATCAAATTTTACTAAAAATCAAAGAATGATACAAGATCTCGTGCCTTCTACCAAAAGTATTAGGGTAATTTATACGGAAAAGTTAGGAGAGCACTAATTTAGCTTCTATTTCCAAAGGGTAAGACCAGTGAGGTCATTTTTTTGGGGTGCTCCTAATAAACGACTCAATGCATAGGCTAGTACAAAAAGAAAGAAATTAGCAAAGGTACTGATCCAAAAATTGTCTGGCATTAGACCTGAAAGTTTTGGGAACCACTGCGTCCCTGTAGGTGAGATTAGAAACAACCAGCTTACTACCGAAAGAACTGTTGTAGCTGTGGCAATAAAAGCGGACTTGCTATTTACTCTGTTTGTTATAAAGCCCAAAAAGAACAGGCCCAGTAAACCTCCAGTAAAAACGGTTAAGATCATTCTTTGAAAATCATCTAAGGTCTCAGAAGCCCTAAAATAGTGAATGCCACAAGCAGTGCCAATCATTGCAACACTAAATAGTAGACTTACCAGTTTCCCAACTTTTCCATAATGAAGAGGATCACGATTTTTAACCCATAGTCTTTTATAGAAATCGTTGGTCACAGTAGCTGCAGTAGCATTTATACTTGAATCCAAGGTTGACATTGCTGAGGCTAATAGACCTATCAGGACAAGACCACCCAAGCCCCCTGGAACTTGTGTCAAAATAAATCGGGGGAAAACTGCGTCGGGAGACAGACCTGCAAGCCCTGTATCTGGAACTATCTTTACAAAAACATATAGACAAGTACCCAAAAAAAGAAAATAACTCCATGTTGGCACTGCAAGAAGACAACCAATTAATGCCCCACGGGAGGCAGCTTTGTCGCTTGATGCTGCGGCATAGCGTTGAACATTTGTTTGGTCAACTCCCATTAAGTGCATAAGAATCATAAATTCAGCAAACATGTATGCCCATATTGTCTTACCTTTTAGTGTTAATTCAGTACTACCCAGATCAAACTTATTATCAGTCGAGGCTACTTCAAATAATTCAGTAAAACCACCAGGCAACTGAGATACGATAATTGGCAAACAAATCATCCCTCCACCAATCAAGGCAACACCCTGTAAAACATCAGTCCAGATGACTGCTTTCAGCCCTCCTACAATGGTATAAGCAGAAACCAACACACCACCAATAATGATGATAGAGGGTATTGAAGAAATATCTGTTTGTAAAATTGACTGGATGGCAAGGGAAATTGCGTAGAGAACCAGTCCAGTCCGAAAAAAATGAAACACAATGAAACTACTTGCTGCATACATCCTCGCCCATAGACCAAATCTTTTTTCTAAATACTCATAGGCTGAAACAACCCTAGTTGATCGAAACAGCGGAATAAATATATATACTGCAATTACCGTGGCTGGAATATAACCAAAATGGGCAAAAAAGTTTTGCCAATTTCCACTACCAAAAGCAAAGGCGGGAAGAGCCAGAAAGGTCACAGAACTAACAATTGTCGCCATCACTGAAAAACCAATTACCCAGCCAGGCATAGACCTTCCCGCAAGAAAATAACCTTCATCCGTTTGGCTATCTTTAGAGCAACGGAGCCCTATCACAATGAATAACAAAAACCCTAGAACTACAACTAGTTGGTCTGCTAATCTGATATTGAATTCATTCATAAAGATTTTTAATTAATTAGGGTCAACAAATATAATTCGTCCAAAATATACTAAATAGACAGAAGCTCAGTCACACTTATTTTTGCTAATTATTGAGCTTATTTTAAAATTGATCCTTGTGAAACTTCAGTTGAATTAAAATAATTTTAAGGTTCTAAAAAGAAAAGGATGATTCTAGCATGATGTTACTTTTTGTCTATGAATCTCCTGACGCAACCAACAGAGATATAAAACCATTCATAATAAAAAGTTTCAGCTAGACATTTCACTTGAAAAATTGATAACCTCTTTCTGTAAGTTGCTTTATGAGTAGCTGCTTACGATGATTTTTCTGGATTTACACCATAAAGCCCCTTAGCCCACACCACGGGGAGGAATATGTATACTGATCACATGTTTAGGGAAGGTCAAGAGCGTAGCTGGTTACACAAGATTTCTGGCTCTTCATTTGTTTCAGGAGTAGCCAACCTAACTTGGAAAACATTTCAAGCAATAAATAAAGTTCTGCCTGAGGGAGAATTGCCGAGCCCAAAGTGGGCCCCAGGGAAAATGCTGAAAAGTCGAGAGCGTTCAGCTCCAACCCTTGGTTTTCCCCGTACTACTGATTCCCTTTGTCCCCGCTGTGTGCCTGAAGTTCGCAGCGCAATTATTAGCGGTAAGGTTGATATTTCCAGCTTAATGTCTAGTCACCCTGGCGAAATTAAAGCCGAAATTTTAGAAGAAGGCGGCAGGGTTATTATGCGTAAGATCTGCGAAAAACATGGACCTTTTGAAGATGTCTTGTCTACTGACCCAGATTTTACACGTCGAATCGAAGGTTTATTTTTTGGTCGAGATTTCCGTTGTTCAGACGATGATCATGTTCATCATCATGGAAATTCCTCCATAAAGTTTGGTCGAGGAGCCGTATTAACTGTTGACCTTACAAATAGATGTAACATGATGTGTAACCCCTGCTTTATGGATGCTAATCAGGTTGGTTACGTTCATCAGCCTGAATTTGAAGATATTAAAGCGATTTTAGACAGAGCCGTATCGTATAAACCTCGACGTCAAGTGATCATTTTATTTTCGGGCGGAGAACCAACATTATCACCTTACTTCATAGAAGCAGTTGCATACGCAAAAAAAATCGGATTTTATCGAGTGCTAGCAGCAACAAATGGTATTAAGTTCGCCCAAAGTAAAGATTTCACTCAAAAGTCCTATGAAGCTGGCCTGCATGGGGCTTACCTGCAATTTGACGGAACTAATGAAGATACAAACAGTCATCGCGGCGTAGGCAACCTTTTTGATGTTAAGTTGCAGGCGATTGAAAATATGGCTGAAGCTGGAATGAAAACCACATTAGTTACTACTATCGTTAATGGGGTTAACAACAATGGTATCGGCTCCATTGTTGATTTTGCAATTCGCAATATTGACAAGATTCAAACCATAGCTTTTCAACCAGTTTCATTCACAGGTAGGGATGAAGAAGTTGAGGATGCCACAAGGTATGCACAACGGTATACTCTTTCTCAAATGACCCAAGATCTTAAGGGTCAGCTACAGGCTGATTGGGAATCTTTACGAGATTGGTTTCCTCTTTCTTCCTACAGTGCCTTTACAAGTGTTATGGATCTACTGCAGGGAGCAGATGCTCCTTGGGGTTGGAGTGCCTGTAACTGTCATCCTAATTGTGGCATTTTTAGTTTGCTTGTGGTTAACCGACGTACAAACGAGTGGAGCCCCTTGTTCAAGTTCTTCGACTATGAACAATTCATTCGTGACGTTGCTATCATTACTGATACTGCTCGGGGTAAAACCTTGACTGGTGCTCAATTAGCATTGTCTGTTTTAAGAAACTTCAAAGCTAATTTAGCCCCAAAAGGTTTTCCAATTTCTCAAATCATAAATTTGTTTAAACCCAGTTCAGCTCGCTCAGACAGTGATCGAAATGATCGAATGAAAAACCAAAGTCAAGCAGATGATTGGCGAGTTCTGTGTGTAGAGGGCATGTGGTTCCAGGATCTTTGGACCTACGATTTCAGACGAACTGAAATGTGCGTGATTCCTTATGGAACTCAAGAGGGGGAAATTTCTTTCTGTGCCTACAATACTGGCGTTGGCTGGAGACAGATCATTGAAAACATGCACCAAACAGCAACACTGGCCGAATGGCATAAGGATAAGGGCAGACATGAGATTTTTGCCAAGGGTAAAAAAGTAAACCTAGAATCAACCAAGCACAACCTTGAACTACCAGTGATCCAAGAAGTCACTTCTGGTTCTGGTTGTTGTCAAGACAATCCTGCTATACTTGAAAAAGACCAAAAAATTCTTAATACAGTCAAATTAAACCAATAACTGTATTTACAGAGTATTGCAGATTTCCGTTTTTCCAGTTTTGATTAGAGCAGGCCCAAGATGGCCTGCTTTTTTTAGTGTCTAAGTAGATTTAACTATTCTTACAACAGACCCTCTTAAACTTTGAATCGCCTAGTAAAGTGAGGTGCAAATTACATGACCAATGCACTGGATTCCCAGATTCATCAAATCCAAGAATTAGGTTATTGTTATCTTAGCAACCTAATTCCTAAACCTAATATCGAGGGAATCCGCCTCAACATATCTCGTGATGTTAAAACACATACTGACATACCAATGCCAACCGGTCATGTTCCTGGCTTCTTAGGCATTAATCAATCGCTAGCTCCATTTTTAACTGATCGGCGAGTACTCTCATTAGTTGAGGCATTCTTTGGACCCCATGTTCGAATTTCAATGCATACGGGTACAGTTAACGGACCTGGCATCGAAAGAGGAGAATTTCATGCAGACTGGCCTTATAACCAAAGGAGTCCAGCTCGAATTCCAGCCCCTTACCCTGATATTCCAATGCATTTTGTAACCTTCTGGATGCTAACAGATTTCACTGCAGATAACGGGGCTACACTTATTGTTCCTAGAAGCCACCGAAAAAAAGATAATCCCTCTAGTCCGGGGAAATCTCTAAGTTCTCATCCTCAAGAACAACAACTATTGGGTCCTGCAGGTACTGTAGCTGTTCTTGATGCCAGACTATGGCATGCAATTGCTCCAAATAAAACCCAACAGGAGCGTGTCGCAGTCATTATCCGTTATGCTCCTTGGTGGTTAAATCTCGATCCTCTTCGGCCAGGGACAATTGACCGCTCAGATATTGTTGATGCTGGAGATGGAGAAACAGCTCATGTACCTGTTATAACAGAATCTATTTTTGAAACACTACCGGAGGAATTAAAGCCTCTACTTCGACATTCACTAGGATAGCAATCATTTGAATCACTGTTACAGTATAAACCATTCTCTAAAATATTCGCTGTAGAATGCACCATTACGGGTTATCTTCTGTCAGGCAACTAAATAAGGATAAAAAGTCATGACTGAAACACAACTGTTTGATAAAACTATCGTTGTAAATTCTAAAGATAATGTTGCTGTCGCAAAAACTGCTATTGGATTAGGAACTCTAATTGGTTCTAATGGTAGCAATCTCCGTACAATCCAAACTGTACCACCAGGCCACAAAGTTGCCTTGCAAACAATTAATAAAGGGCAACCAGTAATTCGTTATGGAGAAATTATTGGAATTGCTAATCAGAACATTTCAGCAGGAAATACCGTACATAATCACAATATGATTCCTGACAACGAAAACCAAACTGTTCCAAAATCAGTCAGCCCTCTACCCGTTCAGTTCCTACCCAATGAAAAGATTCCTTCATTCCAAGGGTTTAAGCGGGATTGGGGTGGAGTAGGTACTCGTAACTATGTTGTAGTTCTTTCCACAGTGATCTGTTCAAGTCACCCAACCCAACTTATTGCTCGACATTTTGAAGACCAGTTTGATGATGATGACAACTTTGATGGAGTTATTCCTATCACTCATCAGGAAGGTTGTGGCGGTGAAAAGGGTGATGACCTTGATCAACTAATGCGCGTTTACAATGGAATAATGTACCATCCAAACGTTGCCGCTATTCTGTTAGTAGGATTAGGATGTGAGGAGAGCAATGTAGAATGTGTCCAAGGCTGTCATTCCTCCCTCCCCCTTCAGCTGCAAAACAATACTAAAGGTCGAGTTCGATACCTAACTATTCAAGGCTCCGGAGGAACAAGCAAAACAGTTCAACAAGGAATTACGATTGTTGAAGAACTAGTAATGGAAGCTCGAAAATATCATCGCACTGAAATCTCTGCTGCCCATCTCTTTCTAGGATTAGAGTGTGGAGGATCTGATGCCTATTCTGGAATCTCTGCAAATCCTGCTCTAGGTCATACTAGCGATCTGTTAGTCAGTTGTGGTGGTACTACAGTTTTACCTGAAACCCCAGAAATTTATGGTGCTGAACATCTGTTAATGAGGGGAGCTAGTTCTGTTAAAACAGCCCAATCTCTTTGGGACATCATTGAACGTTATAAGGCCTATGCAGCTTCCCGTGGAGGAAAACTTGACAATAATCCTTCTCCAGGCAATATGGTTGGAGGCATTTCAACCATTGCCGAAAAGTCGCTAGGAGCCATCCGAAAAGCCGGTTCGACTCCTCTCCAAGCTGTGGTTAATTATGCAGAAAAAATTACCCAAAGAGGATTTATAATCATGGATTCCCCAGGGTATGATACACCTTCGATCTCGGGTTTAGTTTCGTCAGGGGCTAATATCGTTTGTTTTACAACAGGTCGAGGTACTCCCACTGGGAATCCAATTGTTCCTGTCCTTAAAATTGCGACTAATAGTCAAATGTTTAAACATATGGAAGAGAATATGGACATCAATGCGGGGACCATTGTGGACGGAACTCAGACTTTAGAAGAGGTTGGTCAGGAAATTTTTCAAAAGATTATCTCTGTTTCGTCCGGAGAGCCCGCCAAAAATGAACTAACGGGACACAGAGAATTCGCTATATGGAGAGCAGGGGCTGTCTTGTAAAACATTTTTAAAAGTGAATAGAGCACTAAGTCTTCATTCTTTAGTTTTGCCTGGCTACCTGCAGTGCGACCTGTCGAAGTTTATTCCTAATCTGTTCAACATCAGGAGCTTTAGGATCCAACTGTAAATATTTTTTCCAATCTTGAATCGCAGCTGAAAAGTTATTTAGTTGAAGATGAACTAAACCACGATCTCTAATTTCCCTAGGCTGCTGTGGAGAAAGCAGGATGATTTTTTCAATCACATTTAAAGCCCTCGAAAAGTCTTTCTTCTTAAGATAAATCATTTTTAAATTAACTAGAATCCGACAAAGGATCGAACATTTGTTAAGGGTGTCCAAATAGGATGAAATAAATTGAACATTTTTCCCATTAATTTCTCTAAGTTGTTTTTGACAATCTTCTTCATTCAACAGTCTGCCCTGATGAAAGGGGTCAATCAGTAAGCTACTCCCCTGATACCAACCTTTCACTATGAAGTGTCCTGGCATACCAATTCCAAAAAACTGAATTCCTAGCCGCTTTCCTATTTCCATATAAACCAAGGAAAGTGTAACTGGAATCCCAGTTCTTCGATTCAGAACTTCATTCAAAAAACTATTACGTGGATCATAATAGTCCCTTATATTTCCATAAAAACCTTCTTGTTCAAATAGAACCATGTTGATCTGCTGAATTATTGTCAAAAAACTTTTTTCCTTCACACTGTTAAGTTGATTATTGACTCTTTTTGCCAATTCATCGATCTTTTTCAAGTGGTTATGGATATCGAGATCAGGATATTCATCTTTAGCGATTAAAAGGGCTGCAACAGCTAAATCAATCGAATCTTCTGGCTGTGAAATCACATCCTCAAATGAGGAGGTTTTTCTATTTCTCTCCATTGTATTCCTTTTTACACACACCTCTAATTTAATGTCTACATTAGGGAAACTTTCATTCAAAAATTGCAATTAGTCAACCGCAGAAACTAAACAAAATCCACTATTTTTACGTTTTGAAAATCATTTACTTTTTTCAAAAACATTAATCTTAATCTCGAAATTGTCATATGGTTTTACATTTAACACACTTGCAGCAGATTCCTGATAACATGCGATCTCTAATAACCCAAAACTTCCCCAAATAGCAAATATTTCTTTTTGTTTTGCTGCTGTATAGGAAGGATACATCTTATCTATTAAGTGACCATTAATAACCAGCCTAAAATCTCTCTTACAAAAACTTTGCTTGAATTCTGTGTAAGGAATGTTCGTTAAAATATTGCCAAATCTATCAGAATAGAGAATAGTTCCTTCAACTTTATCTGTACCAGGTATGATGCGAGGGGATGGCAACGGGAGCTTTACAGGTTTAGTCATGAATTGACCTAGTTTTTTAGGATCTAATCCCTGACTTAACCAAGCAGCTACTGGACCAAAAATATCACGACCGTGAAAAGTTTGACTTATTGGATGTTGAAAATATTCAGGGGTCGTTAGTTTTATGAACTCAATCTGATCACAATTTTTGTAGATTGCTGAAAAAACACCATTGTCAGGTCCGACAAAGTATCCCTTTTCCGTAATTGCCAACAATGGATGTCTTGCACTCCCCACTCCAGGATCAACCACAACCACATGGATTGAACCTTTTGGGAAATGAGAATAACTCGATTGAATGACTAATGCGGCCTGTATCACATCATGGGCTAAGATGCCATGGGTAATATCAACAATCCGAACTTTACTTGAAATAGAGTGAATAGTACCCTTCATCATTCCTACAAAGGGATCATCTAAACCAAAATCGCTAGTCAGGGTAATAATAGGGTTTTGTTGTACCTTTGGCCACCACACCATAATCCTAAACCAAAATTCTCAAGTTAAGAGTAATTAGAATTTACTTCCTCAGTCTTCAAAAATCTATTTATTTGAAAACGTTGGAAAAATTGAATTTAGATCCTACCAATTGGAAAAATCAACTCCTGTTAAGTTGAGTGGATTGACACGAGAACCACCCAGACGGCATGCCCAGTGTAAATGGGGTCCAGTGACCCGACCTGTTGAACCTACTTTTCCAATAATTTCTCCTAAAACAACTGTCTGCCCAACTTTAACCATCATCTTTGAACAGTGTGCATATACTGTGTACAATCCTAAACCATGATCTAAAACTATCGTTTTTCCCGCAAAAAAAAGATGTTCTGCCAATACAACTTTACCTGAATTGGTTGCCTTAATAGGGGTTCCCCTTTTTGCTTTCAAATCAACACCAGAATGGGGACTACGGGTCTCTCCATTGACAATTCTTCGTCGACCAAATCCACTGGTCAACCTGCTGGACAAAGGCCGAACAAAGGAATCTTTCCAGATCCTTTCTGGAGTGACTTTTTTCCAAATAGCCTCTAATTTCTTGGCTTCCTTTATAGCTCTTTCAGAATTTTTAGAGCTTAATGTGACATATTTTTGGTTGACACGAATCCGTTGAATTGTGAATTTTTTAGACCTTATTCTGATTGCCTTTCGCACAGCAATAGAATGACCATCCACCGTCCAAATGGTTCCGGTCAAAAGATGATCACCCGGTGAAGTTTCTAAATCTACACCGATAAGAGCTTTCCAGGAGAATTTATCCGGAGACTTAAAAAAGAGAGCGTTACGATCTAAAAAGGAGCATTCTATTCGAGAAAGTGGAACTTGGGAATCTAAGCTCAAGTAAGCAATGGAGCCCGGCTGGATTACCTGGTTAAAAACCTTTAACTCAAATCGAGGTTTAGAATCATAAACAACAGGAAAAACATTAAGAAGAAGTAGACAATAAATTAAGATAGTCCGTAATAAACACCAAATCAATTCTAATAAACCTCTGTTAAGGTATTCACTGATCTAATTAACTGAACGTAATTGTCATATTTTTATTAATGTCATTATTTAGCCTATCTAATAAACACTCTCTTATAAGCTAGTTCCTACAATAGCATAGAAGATTAGGATTACCCAATAGGTAAGGGTTCACAGGAATCGACCTCTTCTTGGTATTTTTGCAGCTAATGAAGAGAATAGATCTATTTAGAATTCCAAAAGGCGTCTGTGCATATACCAGAATCATGGTCTTCAAAAGAGTCTTTCGGTATGACCGACCAATGACTCCACTATGTGAGAACACCGGTCAACATCTTGACAAAAAGGATTGAAGGGCTATACTCACGCAGTTTCTTTCAATTTAAAATGGACTTTTCTGGTAAATTACAAAATATAAGGATCAGTTATCATGACTACTATGTCTTTTCACAAGTCGGCAAAATGGAAGACCGGCCTCAGACGCTACTTTGAATACCGAGATCTTGGCATTGTGGAGGCTACCAAGGGCAAAGTTCTGGCGCACATTATCCGTGCTAGAGAATCTTCTGATGGCCCCGGTGGATATCACACCCATGATCTTGAATTCCAAATGAATTACGTCCTAAAAGGATGGACTCGGGTCGAATTTGAAGATGCAGGTGAGGTTCTATTCGAAGCTGGAGACAGTTGGTACCAAGACCCGAAGATAAAACACGAAGTCCTGGAATTTTCTGACGATTTTGAAGTAATCGAAATCTGTATGCCAGCAGAATTTCCAACTGAGAATGCCCAACGATAACCAATCAATTAGTCCATTTGCTGGCAAGCGCCTGGTCGCTCAGCACCACATCTAAAACAACCAGCGGTGCTTTCATTTCTAACAGTAGTTTGCATACTAACAGCAAAAGAAGAATGTCTTTTTTCTACTCTCCTACTCCCACAGGTTTGGCAGTTTAACAATTTTGATTTAGACAAAACAATTTTTTCAAAATCACTGCCACAATCTAGACATTTATACTCATAAATCGGCATTAGTTTTTATCCTTGGTCTATTAATTAGCGGTAATATTTTATTAGTACCATTAATAATTGAAAATGAATTAGGTATATCAGTATTTAGTGAATATTCTCACCCTAAAAACTCTAGGGAATATACAGGGGAACATAATTCATTGTCACCCTTATAGGACCTTAGCTACTGATTAACAACTCTTTTTTTGTTGAAGTACGCTTTCACTTCAGAAACAACCAATCCACTTAAAAACATCAAAGCTATTAGATTAGGAAGTGCCATTAAACCATTCATAATGTCGGATATTGTCCAAACTATTTCAAGAGTTAGTATGGCACCTAAGAAGGTACCTCCTGCCCACGCCACTTTATATAGTAAGGCATAACGGGAATTTCCTATTAGATAAAATAATGCTTTTTCTCCGTAATAGTGCCAACCCAGAATTGTTGAATAAGCAAAGAAGACCAAACTCAAAGAAACAACAAATCCTCCCCACCACCCTAAACCATAATTAAATGAAGTAGATGTAAGTGCTGCACCTGTCACCCCATCAGTCCAAAGACCAGAAACTAAAACCACAAAACCTGTCACCGAACAAACCACCAATGTGTCAATGAACGTCTGTGTCATTGATACTAGAGCTTGAGTTACAGGATTGTGTGTCTGTGCAGCTGCCGCAGCAATTGCAGCAGAACCCATACCACTTTCATTACTAAAGATACCTCGGGATACCCCAAGACGAATTGTCTTCATTAAATGAGTGCCAGCAAATCCTCCTATAGCTGCCATTGGAGCAAAGGCTCCTTCAAAAATCTGAATAAAAACCACTGGGATCTCTCTCCAATGAACTATCAATATTACTAAACCAACTAACATATAAAGAGTAATCATCGTTGGAACGATGGCACTTACCACTTTAGCAATTGAATGGATTCCTCCCAACGTTACTGCAGCTGTTACCCCTGTCATGAAGAGTCCAGTCCAAAAAAAGGGAATTTCAAATGAACTTTGGAGGACCTGTGCAACTGAATTAGACTGAACCATGTTTCCAATCCCGAAACTTGCAACCACCGTTAGAACAGCAAATAATGTTGCTAACAATTTTTTCTTCAGTCCTAACTCTAAATAGTACATCGGCCCACCTGCCATCTCTCCTCTATCATTGACAACCCGAAACTTTACAGCTAGTAAAGCTTCAGAAAACTTAGTGGCCATACCCAATAACCCTGTAATCCACATCCAAAAAAGGGCACCTGGACCACCAGCAGCTATGGCCGTTGCGACACCTGCAATGTTGCCTGTACCAACAGTTGCCGCTAAAGCAGTCATAAGCGCTTGGAAATGTGAAATATCTCCATCAGCACCAGACTCTTTGCGTTTGACAATAGCTAGGTAAAAAGCTTGGCTAAGTTTATTAAATTGGAGGCCTTTAAGTCTAATTGACAGGAATAAACCAGTCCCTAACAACATTATTAGGAGTGGTGGTCCCCAGACAAGCTTGGAAATATCTTGCAGAAATTCTAGAAGATCCAACAGAGTTCTCCAAAATTTAGAAAATCCCAGTTAATATCTATATGGACAAACACCCCATCCGAATCTCGTCCTTAACCCATGGAAGCTTTAGAAATGAAAATTAAAAAGCCTACAATCTTTCAACTACGATGAATATATCAGAATAGTACAATGAATTTATCGATAGTTTGATAGGTCTTTGGTTGCCAAGTTTCCAGCGTCGTGTCATTATCAAAACTGTTTTCTCGTATATTAATTAGGTGAACGCTACTGTTTCTGGTAATTCATGTTATGAATTTTGGAATGCCTACAGTCAAACTAATTTCCAGTCACCTAAAAAAAACTACATTGTTCCTATTGGTTGTTCTACCAGTAACCTTTTCTCAAAGTAATCTAGCCAATGAGATCGACAAAAACAATCAAGAGACTTCTAACAAAAAGTTTCAAGAACTCATCAAGAAGGTGCGTAATAAAGCACTAAGCTACACAGACAACTTGCCTAATTTTATTTGTCGCCAAACTACAAAAAGATACGTTCATACCTTAGGTAGAGGTCGTGGCTGGTTACAAACTAACAGTTATCTAGCTGAATTGTCTTTCTACAATAAGATTGAACAATACAAACTTTTATCTATCAATGGTCAACCTACTTCAAAGGTTCCAAAAGACAAAAAAGACAGACAAGGATCTACTGGTGAATTTGGCTCAGCGCTTAAAGGGTTATTCGATCCAAGTGCCAACGGCACTTTTTATCTAGAAGGATCTGAAAAAATTAATAATGTGAAGACATTGCGTATTCGTTTCCATGTAGCAAAAAAAACTTCTAAACGTTTTATATCTTATAATCGCCATACTATAATCACAGGTTATCGAGGAGAGTGCTGGGTTCATCCGCAAAGCTATCAAGTTGTCCGCCTGAAAAAAGAGGCTATTGATATCCCAAAACCCTTCCCTGTTAGACGTTTTGACATGACACTGGACTATGCCCTTACTAAGATAGAACAGGAACAGCATTGGCTACCTAAGAAGGCAGAGGTCTGGTTAAGTCATCGGATTGCAAGTGGCATATCAAGACAGGTCAACACCAGAACTTCAATCCAATTCAGGTCATATAGAAAATTTAGTACTGGCGTAAAGATTGTCACTGATTAATTACACTAGGATTTTTCACTAGGAAATTCTTTAGTTCATTCACGCATTAAAACATATTGAAGTTTGTTTTTCTTCAGTGCCAATAACAAACAAATGTTTGTTCGACCTAGACTGTCCTAGATTCTGTTAAAGGTTTATCAGAAACATCATTGTTTTTTGTCAGATCATCAAAGGGTCTAGTTGTCTCAGGGGCTCTTCCGAATATCCACCGAATTGCCCCCTTAAAGTCTTCCAGAATTAAATAAATAGAGGGTACTAAACCCAATGTTACAAATGTAGCAAACAAAACACCAAAGGCCAAAGAAACAGCCATCGGGATTAGAAACTGAGCTTGTACACTTTTCTCCATCATTAATGGTGTAATACCAGCTGCAGTGGTTAATGATGTCAGTATAATTGGTCTAAAACGGACAAGACCAGCTTCATGAACAGCTCGTTTTAGTAAAATTCCCTTCTTTCGATGGGAATTAATGAAACTTACTAATACCAAACTATCATTTACAACTACTCCAGCCAGTGCAACTACACCCAACATAGATAGGATACTTACAGACAAACCCATAAACAGGTGACCCCAGATTGCACCTACTACGCCAAAAGGTACAGCCGAAATAACTATTATTGGCTGGATATAGGATCTAAAAGGAATTGCCATCATGGCATAGATGACTAACATTGCTACAATAAACCCCTTACCCAACCCCTCAAGTGTCTCTGCCTGACTGCGTTGCTCACCTTCGAAACTATATGCAATATTAGGATAGAGCGATCTAAGGTTTGGAAAAAAGGTTTTTTGCATATCACCCAACACTTGGTTAGCGTTAGTTTTTGATTCATCAATTTCAGCTGTGATATTAATGGTTCGTCTTCTATCCACACGATTGATTGTTGCAAATCCCCGACCCATTTCAACTGTAGCTACTGCAGAAAAAGGCACTTCATTGCCATCGGCGCTCCTGACCCTCATTTTTTCTAGAGTGTTAAGTGAACGTCTTTTTTCCAGGGGATACCGAACCATTACTCTAACATCATCACGTCCCCGCTGAATTCTTTGAGCTTCTTCACCAAAAAATCCTTGTCTGACCTGTCGTCCTAAATCTTGGAGCGATAATCCAAGACTTTCGGCTTTGGGTAATATCGCTAATTTAAGTTCTGGTTTCCCTCCGCGAAAAGAATCTGCTACTTCAACAACACCAGCATACTGAGTAAGTTTCATCTTTGTTTGAGCCACAGCTTCTCTCAGATCATTGACATTAGAACCAGCTAACTGGATATCTATAGCTTTCCCTCCTCCTATTAGATCGGATGTGAAAGTCAGCTCAACAGCACCAGGAATAGTACCTGTGATTTCTCTCCATCGATTAGCAATTCGGTTACTACTCATTTCACGATTTTCCGAGGGTAACAATTCAATGTTAACCTCCCCCAAATAGGCATTTGAGTATTCTGTCAAGCTGGTACCCATATTCCTATTACTCTGTGTCCGGAAGGGTTGTTCACCAACAGCCGTCAAAATATGACGGAATAGTGAATGTCCTGTCTCTGCTTGAATCTCTTTGTCTAGTTTAAAAGCACTCTCCTCAATTCGCCTTATTGCCTCTGCTGTAACCTCTACAGGAGTCTCCTGTGGCATGGTTAAATCAGCAACGACATTATCACCTTCAACTTGTGGGAAATAAATAAACTTAACAATTCCACTAGTAACTAACCCTGCAGTAAGAACGAGGGTTGACACGGCAGCAGCTACCGTAAGATAGCGCCATTCCAAACTAAATTGAAGCACTGGTTTATAGATTCTTTGGATAAACCATTCCATTCCGTTAGCAAACAGTCCAAAAAACCAATTAAAACCTTTAATTAAAAAGTTCTTCTTGTCCGATCTAGACTGAGGACGATAATGTGAAATGTGATAGGGTAGAACTAAATTAGATTCCACTAGTGAAAACAGTAGTGTCGGCACAACAATTAATGGGATTACCCTCCACACCTTTCCCATTGATCCCGGGACGAAAAGCATGGGAGAAAAAGCAGCTACCGTAGTCAGAACTCCAAAGATTACTGGTATAGCTACTTCACGGGTTCCTAAAATTGCAGAGGTCAAACCATTCTTAGTAGCTTCCTGCTTAGCAAAAACATTTTCTCCAACAACGATAGCATCATCAACTACAATCCCTAATACCAGAATAAAGGAAAATAGCGAGAGCATATTAATCGAAACATCAAAGACGGGCATCATCGCAATGGCACCTAAAAATGATATAGGTATACCAATTGTCACCCAAAAAGCTAACCTCAGTCTCAAAAATAAAGCTAAAACGAGGAAAACAAGGAATAGTCCACTCATTGCATTTTTGACTAGTAGATCTACACGACTTTGTAGGATCTTTGCAGCATCTGCCCATGTGGTGATGGAGATTCCATCAGGCAAACGAGTCTTTGCCTGATTAACATACTCATGGACAGCTCGAGCTACCTCTAATGCATTTTGATCACCAACCCTAAAGACCTGAACCATCACCGTACGTTTCCCATCTAGCCATGCGAATTTATCAGAATCTTCAAATTGATCGACCACTCTTGCAACATCAGCTAAATGCAAACGACTGCCATCGTTCCTCGTAATCAACGGTATCTTCTCAAACTCAACTCCTCGATAGGCTTGTCCTTTAGTCCGTAAAAGAATCTCACCACTTCCTGTTTTAACAGACCCACCTGGCAAATCGATTGAAGTTCGTCGCACTGCCCTTGCCACATCATCAAAAGTCAAACGGTAACGACGCAGTGCCTCTTCAGAAACTTCAATTGAGATTTCATACGGTCTTGCATTTCTAAGTTCAACCTGACTAATTTCAGGCAACAGTGATAATTCATCACGCACCTGTTCCCCTAAACGTTTCAAGGTCAGTTCATCTGTTTCCCCCGAAACAGAAACATTAATAACCTGAAAGCGGGTATTGGCTGTCTGAATAACAGGTTTTTCAGTTTCTTCTGGAAATGTTGAGATCGCATCGACTCTAGCTTTCACATCATCCAAAACCTCACGGTCATTATAACCCGTCTCAACTTCAAGAATTACTGTCCCTATGCCCTCACTAGCTGTTGAACTGATCTTCTTTATACCATCCAATCCCTGCACAGCCTCTTCCACTCGAACACAAACTGCTTCTTCAACCTCTTCAGGAGCTGCCCCCCGATAACTAACAGAAACACTGATCATACCAATTGAAAACTCTGGGAATACTTCTTTTTTTAAGGTTGGTATTGTCATCAACCCGACAACAACAATTACCACCATTACTAAATTAGCTACGACTCCATTTTGTGCAAACCAAGCAACTAGGCCCTTCACCAATTCCTCCATTTCTTGAAATCAATAACTCACACTGAATCAGTGGTCTCTGTTTTTACTTCTATAACCCTAACTTCCATTCCATTGACTGGTATCTCTATTGTTGATAGACAAACTAGTTCACCCTTCTCTAATCCAGAGAGTACTAGTGCCTCATTTTCCTCCAAACGGAGGATCTCAATTTTTCGAAATTGGAGACGACTATCTTCATCAATAATCATAACTTGATCGCCACGTAAAATATTTCGAGGTAAAGCTACAATATTCTTAACCCACTTTCCCTGAATTTCCGCCTCAACAAACATACCTACTGCCAAAGGAGGACGATTTTCATTGCCACCTCGACCATAAGGATCTTTTACCTGGACAATGGCGTGCACCATCCGGGTTTGAGGATCAATCTCTCCCTCAGTTCTAACAATTCGACCTATCCATTTATGATGCTTACCTCCAAACTCAGATTGTAAAATGACTCTGGGGCCTGGTTTAGATGGAGTTTGACCACGATAAGCAAGCGGCAAATTAAGGTAGGCTAATTCGGCATCAGCTATTGGCAAACGGACTTCAGCAAAATCTACTGAATAGAGGCTAGCCAAGGAATTTCCGCGAGAAACAAACTGACCAACGTCAACCTGCTCAGATCGAACCCTACCATCATATGAAGCCCTAACAAATGTTCGTTCTAAATCATACTCAGCTTGTTTAAGAGCTGCTTCAGCTGCTGCTACAGACGCTTCTGCATCAGCAATTTGAGGTTTTCTCAAAACTAGAGCAGTTGGAGTTCCCTCACCTAGATTCTCCCATTCCTGCTTTGCCAACGCCGCTTCTTGGCGTTCAGAAGCAAGCTTAAGTTTAGCCTGAGCAACTGCCGAACGAGCCCTAATAACTGCTAATTCGTATTCTCTAGGATCAATCTTTAATAAAACTTCTCCAATCGAGAAGAATCCCCCAGTGGCCAAAGCAGATGAAACCCAGATTACTCGACCTGAAACTTCTGAGGTTAACTGTGAGGCAGTCTTAGGTGAAACAGTACCTTCAGCTCTAACCTTGAGTCGTCTATTTTCTGTAGAAACTTTCATCACCTGTACTACAGGAACAATTACTTCTGGAGGATTCTGCTCTGGTTCTGACCGATTACTATCCATTATAAAATAACCTAAGATTCCAACACCTAAAACCAAAACAGGAACAACAACCATCAATGTACGTTTCAAAACAATAACCATTAATGAACGTTTCACTCCTTACAACCTCCTATTCCACTAATGCATTTTTTCGTTAAATTATTTTTTTAAAAACTACCGCCTAAGGCTAGAAACAAATTCACACGATTTTCAACTCGAAGTCGACTTACGATAAGAAGTTGGCTTTCTGAGTCCAAAGCAGTTCGTTGAGCTGAAAGTAGAGTAGTGATATCTGTTAGTCCAGAACGATATCGCTGCTCTGCTAATTTCATGGTATCAGCAGAATAACGTGTAGCCTCTTTTAAAGCTTCTTCCCGACGTTTAATCACCGATTCTGCAGCTAAGGCAGACTCTACTTCATTGAAAGCTTGTAACACTGAATTTTGATATCTAGCAACTGCTTCTTCAGCAACAGCTTCATTTCTCATTATTCCAGCTTTAAGTCTTCCTCTGTTAAAAATTGGCTGTAAAGCATTGCCGAGCATACTCCAAATAAATAGTTCATTTGAAAGTATAGTTTGTAACTGGTTGCTAGAAGTCCCAATCGGAGAAGTTAAACTAAAACTAGGTCTAAGCTGTGCTCTAGCCTCAACAATTCTGGCATCAGCAGCCACTAAGTCTTGTTCGGCTGCTAACAAATCTGGCCTTCTAAATAATAGTTCCGAGGGCAACCCCGCAGGAATTTGCTGTGTTAACTTTGGCAATTTATTTCCAATTGAATAGGAACCGTCAGGATAATCTGCCATAAGAATTTGTAATTGCCTAATAGTCCTATCGGCTTGCTCGAGTCGCTGTTCTAATAAAGCCTCGGCTCTCTTTACTTCCGTTAAAGCAAAACGCAGGTCTAACGATGATCGTAGACCTCTTTCAAAACGAGCCTGAATACGCTGTGAGGATAGCTTGTAGCTCTCAAGTGAAGAACGAGCTAGTTCAACTTGACCGCGTCCTTCAATTGCTAGAAACCAAGTCTTAGTAGCCTGAGCTGCAAGAGACAGACGAACTGCTATTAAATCTGCCTCTCGTCCCTGATTATTAGCTTTAGCTGCTAATTTCCCAGCCTTAATCCGATTCCACAAATCTGGTTCCCAACCAACATCAAGAGACAAACCTGCATTAGTGTACGTTCTTTTGAGAACACGTCCTTCAGAACCAGGGATGGGAAATCCGACAAAATTTTGACGCCGCCTACCCATGTTAAAACCCAAATCAAGTGTTGGTCTCTCTGCTGCTCCAGCAATCACTGTCTCTGCCTTAGCTGCTTCTAAACGTGCCGCTGCTGCCTGCAAATCTTGGTTACGTTCGAGGACACGATTAATTACTCGATTGAGACCAGCATCATTAAAAGTAGTCCACCAATCAGAACGTATTGGTTCAGAAATAACTTCTCCTCCACTCCATTCTTCTGGAACAGCAACTACTGGTGTTCGTTTTACCTGCTGCAAGGAACGGCCACAACTCAAAAATGTACCTAGAATGAAACAAAATACGAGTGAAAAGACTATAACTCTAACGCTTGCCATTAAATAAATTCCTCTTCTAAACCAGTCCCTAAACCATTCCCTTTTTGGTTGTCTTTTAATTCACCACATAAACCAGAGACACTAAATTGAACCAGCCTTTCAATATTCTCTTCCACATTTAAAACATTCTTAATGTCTGGGCGAAACTGTTTGAGAGCTTGTCCGTGTAACATCGTATGAATCATTGCTCCAACAACAAAATGAAAACGCCAAATAATTTCTTCTTCTGGAATATTAGGAAGGGCTCTAAAAATTGCTAGACTGAATTTTTCAAAGACCTCTCGAAAAAGTGATATAAACATTCCTCTTAAATGTTCTGATGCCTCTCCATATGCTCGTCCACATACTTTTATAAAAACATGCCCTCTCTCTGGCTGCAACAGTAGGCATAACGGAGGGGCAATAAAAGCTCGTAAAACCATCCTAAGTTCGGGGACATTACCTCTAGAATTTATTAAACAATCGTTAAGTAATCGAAGTCTTTCATTATTTACCTCTCCAATTCTCCTATGAAAAACTTCTTTGATTAGAGATTCTTTTGACCCAAAATGATAGTGAATCGCTCCCAAATTGACCCCAGCCAACGAGATTATAGAGCGAATTGAAACCCCATCAATTCCTCGGTCGGCAAAAAGATCTTCTGCAGCATCTAAAATTCTTGTTTTTGTCTGTGAAGGCATACTTCCCTGAAAATTCAAACGTATGATTTAAATAAATCATACGTTTGATTCCATTTTTTGTCAACTTTTTGAGAATATATCCTAAGACTATAAAGAGCAGAACTGGGGTTAAGCAGCCTTACTTTTCAGCAAAACCTGAAATATGTGGGCTGACTACGGGAAGTGGGGCCTGAAACTCTTCATATATTACCTTAGAGAAACCAGCAGCCTTAATTTCCTCTAATGTCTTAGCATTAGATTGACATCCATCAAACAAGTACTTCCATGCTGGCCTCACACCGCCCTGCAATAAGCTTAGCC
The DNA here is from genome assembly GCA_022452285.1 of Terriglobia bacterium. Classification (GTDB taxonomy): domain Bacteria; phylum Acidobacteriota; class Terriglobia; order Versatilivoradales; family Versatilivoraceae; genus JAKUNG01. Next base: position 24,184 of record JAKUNG010000001.1, read on the forward strand.
AACTGCCAGTAGGTGCGGCTACATGTTCAATAAAATAAAACCGCCCGCCCGGTTTTAGGACCCTAATGATCTCTAGCAACACTAATTGAAGTTCTGATACTGAACATAAAACTAGGGTTCCGATAACTGCGTCCACACTCGAATCAGTTAAACTTAATTTTTCTGCTCTTCCCTTTTTAAGTATAATTTTTCTCCCTAATTTATTTGCCTTCTCAGTTATGTGTCGGTGAAAGAAAATATTTGGTTCAATGCCAGTCCACTGAATGCCCTTAGAAAAATAAATTAGATTTGTGCCACTTCCTGGACCAATTTCCAAAACCTTTCCTGAAACCATTTTAAAAAGTCTACGTTTGCGTTTGACTATCCAGTGTTCGTATGGTTTCATTGCGTAAATCATTGCCCAGGCAAAAAAGCATTTACCCCAACCACAATGATTTCTTTCAGGCATCAAATTAATTTACTCCTAAGTCCCTAGATCGTGACGAGTACTTAAAGCTATGCTATCTTAACTGTTTATGTACAATAAATTGACAATAAACAACATGGGATGTAATCAATTACATTGAAAAATCTTCGCGAATTCTTAAGGGTTTTAGAACGAGAAGGCCAACTTTTAACTATTGATGTTGAGGTAGACCCTTACCTTGAAGTTGCTGAAATCCATCGACGAGTAATTGAACAGTCTGGGCCTGCCCTACTTTTTAAACACCTTAAAAACAGTCCCTTTCCTGTAGTTACAAACTTGTTTGGAACTGCAAAAAGAATTGAGTTAGCATTCGGCAAAAGACCTGAAGCATTAATACGCCAATTAGTTGAATTTGCCCAACAACTTTTTCCATTAAAGCTTTCCCGATTATGGAATCACCGCAACTTAGCTGGAGAAATATTCAGAATAGGTACCCGAACTGTAAACCAAGGACCCATTCTAGAGTGCCATCAACAGACAGCCGACTTAAATACTCTGCCAATTCTTACAACTTGGGATCAAGATGGAGGGCCTTTTATTACACTCCCTCTTGTATACACAGAGCACCCTGAAAACAAAACTCATAACCTAGGAATTTACAGAATGCAACGCCATAACTCTAGAACAGCAGGTATGCACTGGCAAATCCAAAAAGGCGGTGGTTTTCACTACGGAGTGGCAGAATCCTTAGATCAAAGTTTGCCCGTAACTGTTTTCTTAGGTGGCCCTCCAGCACTTATCTTAGCAGCAGTTACTCCTCTACCTGAAAATGTTGGAGAACTATTAGTGGCATCTCTACTCTCTGGAGAGCGCATTCCTATGGTACGGGAAACTAGTATGACACATCCATTTCCAGCCGAAGCTGAATTTGTCTTGACAGGAACTGTACCACCTTACCAAAGGCATCCAGAGGGACCTTTCGGGGATCATTATGGCTATTATTCTCTAAAACACGATTACCCTATTTTTAATCTCCAGAACATCTTTCATCGCCCAGATGCTATTTATCCAGCTACAGTCGTAGGAAAACCTAAACAAGAAGATTTTTTTATTGGAGATTATTTACAAGAACTCCTTAGTCCTATTTTTCCAATGGTAATGCCTGGGGTTCGTGACCTCTGGAGCTATGGTGAAGTTGGTTTCCACTCCTTAGCAGCAGCTGTTGTTCATGAAAGGTATAATCATGAAGCTATGACCACAGCGTTTAGGATTCTTGGAGAAGGTCAGCTTTCACTAACTAAATTTCTGATTGCAGTTAATAGTCCAATTGACCTGAAAGATTTTCCGAATCTTTTGCGCCACGTTCTAGAGCGAATTGAATGGGAAACAGATCTTTTCATCATCTCTAATATATCAATGGACACCTTAGATTACTCTGGACCCAAAGTAAATGAAGGAAGTAAAGCAATTATGCTTGGTTTGGGTTCGCCTAAACGTCAGCTTCCCTCTAAATTTCAAGGAAATCTGCCCTCTGTAATTAGAGAAGCACATGTTTTTTGCCCAGGATGTTTAGTTCTTGCTGGACCAAATTTCTCAGAAGGAGATGGGCATCCTGAACGAATAGTTAGTTGGCCGGCATTCCAAGATTGGCCGCTATTAATCTTGGCTGACGAGTCTATTTTTGCTGAGAGTTCTGCTAAATTTTTATGGACTGTTTTTACAAGGTTTGAACCAGCGGCTGATATTTATTCCAAGAATGTTGCAGTTCATCGCCATCATCTTAGTTATAGCCCTCCCATACTAATCGATTCACGAATGAAAACTAATTATCCTAGCGAGTTATTCTGCTCACCAGAAATTTCTCAAATTGTAGACAAACGATGGACTGAGTATTTTCCAAACGGGCTAAAACTTTAAACTCCGCTACTAATCTAAAGACTCTATTGAACTCTTTATGTTAACTTTACCTAATCATTTAGCCTTAGGATTGTTTTGTAGTTGGGAAGAGACCTTTATATTTTGTTAATAGTTCGGAACCTTTAGAAAATCTAGAGACTGATAAGTCATGAAAGGAGCTTGATGGGTTTATTAAAAAAAAATGGCAGTCTTAACGAAAAGGAAATTCTTGATGCTTTAAGTAGTATTAATGATCCCGACTTAAAACAGGATGTTGTCAGCCTTGGTTCAGTTAATAATCTTAAAATAGATACTGGAAAAGTGTCATTGACAATTAAACTAACAAATCCAGCTTGTCTTGTTAAGGACCAGATAAAAATAGAAGCGGAGAATGCTGTTAAAAAATTGAATGGAGTCACTAATGTTTCTGTTTCGATAGACTTTGAAGTAACCAGCCAAGTATCCGGTAATACTCCTAACCTAATTCCTAATGTACGTAATACAATTGCTGTAGCCAGTGGAAAAGGAGGTGTTGGCAAATCAACCGTAGCAGCTAATTTAGCATCAGCTTTGATGAAATGTGGAGCCAAAGTAGGACTAATGGATGCAGATGTTTATGGACCTAGTATTCCAACTTTGATGGGTGACTCTCAAAAGCCTCAGATCACTGAAAACAGAATTATTCCTCCAGTTATTCATAACGTTAAAATGATTTCCATGGGGTATTTCCTTCCTAAAGAAGAGGCTGTTATATGGAGAGGCCCAATGTTACACAAAATGATTCAACAATTTCTGGGAGAAGTAGAATGGGGAGATCTGGATTATTTAGTGATTGATCTTCCTCCTGGAACCGGGGATATCCAGTTGAGCCTTTGCCAAACAATTCCTCTAACAGGGGCCGTAATTGTTTCAACGCCCCAAGATTTAGCTTTAAAAGTAGCTTCCAAAGCCATTGCAATGTTTAAAAAATTGAATACCCCTATTTTAGGTCTTGTTGAAAACATGAGTTTTTATCTATGTTCTCATTGTGGGAAAAGAGACGATATTTTTGGTCATGGTGGTACTCAAAACGCCAGCCAAGAACTAAAACTGCCTTTTTTAGGAGAAATCCCACTCAGCACAGAAATTCGTCGTAACAGTGATGATGGATATCCAACTGCTCTTACTGAAAATCCTTATAGTACGGCATTTCAATCAATTGCTAACTCTGTTGCATCCCAGATTAGCATTACTAATTACCGTGCGAGTAATATACCTAGTATTGAAATATCTAACTAAAGCCAAGTGAAAGAGTAACTTTGATCTTTTATTGCATCTAGACTCCCATATGATGAATCAACCTCTAGAAATTATCCCAACCTCCATTAAGCTTTCAGCAGATGGTGGTGTAACCATTCAGTGGACTGATTTACATATGGCAACATATCCTTATGCATATCTGCGAAGACATTGTCCCTGTGCTATGTGCCGGGACAATCCTCCTGTCGTTAAAACCTCTCCTGATCCCTTTCCTATCTTGGGCAAAAATCCAAACCCGATTAAGACAACTGGGGCAACACCAGTCGGTCGTTATGCTATTCAATTCCAATGGAATGATGGACATTCTGAGGGCATCTACTCCTATGCTTATTTACGTGAAATATGTCCTTGTGCAGATTGTCAAAAGAGTAATTCCACAGGCTGATTTTTTAGGGAATTATATTTTCTGCAGTTGCTGTAGCCATTCTAAAACTGTCTTAATGAGAAAAACATTATATCTTACTTAAATTCTATTCAACTTAACGACTGTTTCTAGATGGTGACTTTGGGGGAATAAATCTAGGATCTTTAGTTTGCTAATACAATAACCGCCTTGTAGAAGGCCTGCTAAGTCTCTTGCTAATGTAGAAGGATCACAAGAAACATAAATAATTCTAGGAACATTTAGTTTGCATATCTTTTGCACTGTTGATTGCTCCAAACCACTACGGGGTGGATCTAAAAGTATTAAATCTATGTCCTTTGGTTTCAGACTATTCAAACTGAGAAAGCCATCCACCTCCATTTTAAATAGACGACAATTATTAATATTGTTCTGTTTAATATTACTTTTAAAATCTTCAATTGCTGAAGGATTGTTATCCACAGCTAAAACCTCACTAAACATTTCTGCTAAAGGTATTGAAAAGAATCCTACCCCACAAAAAAGATCTATGGCTTGTTTGCCCTTTGTTCCATTAACAACGTTCTCAGCTAAGGTATTGAGCATGTAATCATTTATCTGAAAAAAGGACCCTGAACTTACCTTGAATTTCCAGCCTCTTACTACTTTTGTAACAAAACCTGGCCCTAAAACTGACAACTTCTGCTTTTGTGATCTAGATAAAATGATGCTGATCTTTTGGTGATTCCAACCAAGAGATTGATTTAAAAGAGCACGTCTTAATGAATTAAGATTTCGGGTCTTAGGTTTCACTCTTAAGTCAACTAGTATGTCCCGCTTGTCGCCTTGGAAAATTTCAACTTCAATAAGATTTCTGAATTCAAATGGCAAGTCTTCAAGATTTTTTTTTAGTAAAGGAAGTACGTTCCAAAGAGAATTTTTTGCTATCCAACAGTGGTTTATAGAACAAAGTCGATGGGAAGAAGGAAAATAAAAACCCCAAGATATTTTTTTCCTTTCCCAGAGAACTTTCAGTTTAATCCTGTTTCGATACAATGATGGAGGTGATGGGATTAATTCAATTTGTTCTTTAGGGAAATCGATCTTGTTGACATGAATCATTGCATCCCACAATATATCCCTCTTGCTCAAAAGTTGTTTTTCATACTTAATTTGCTGGAAGTCACACCCCCCACATCTTCCAAAATAAGAACAAAGGGGACTATTACGCTGGGTTGAAGCCTCCAAAAGGTCACTTTGGATAGCTTCCATATAACTTCCTTTATCAACTACTCTTCTCACCTGAAGCTTGTCACCCGGAACCGCCAACGGAATGAATACAGCTTTCCTATTGATAAAACCTATTCCATTTCCGCCAGGAATGATTCTTTCTACAGTCACAACAAAGTTTTTCTGAGTTAATCGGTTAGGAAGGAAGGCAGACATCATTTTATTGAGTTTTACCTTAACTTAACTTTCTAAGACTCCATTTAATTCATCGGAAGATAAAATAGACTCAGGCGAGGAATACTAAAAGACTCTAACATTTTTTTGCGCATCATTTTGTTTTCCAACATTACAATGTATTCTGGATTTAAAGTCCTTTTATGTCGACTGATTTCCTGAGAAATTTCCTTTTTCAGTTCAAAAGCAGTTTTTTCCGACATCAAAGAAAAAATACTTGCCATAATCCGATCTTCCAGAGTACTTAGTCTCAATTCAAGTTCTTCATAGTTAATTGAAGATTCATTCTTAACCTCTAAAATAATGGATTCAATAGAAGCAGTTACCTCTTTAAGAACCTTGATGAACCTTCTTTCATTAGAATATTTGGGATTACTAACTAGAACAGTTAAATCCTGTCTAGACTTGGCAAGTAGTTCAGACAAGTTTTGCCTATCTGTCAGCTCTGTCGATTCAATTAACTTAGGAGACTCTATTTTACCCTGATCATTTAATTTTTGTTTTTCGTGCTCAGCTATAATCGTCTGGGTACAATAAGATAGTGAATTAATTTTTCTTGTTCTCCCTTTATTTTTGGAGTGTCTTTCAAAGGCCATATCTATTCCTCTCAAGACTATTTTTAAAGGAATACCAACTTCCTGAAGTGATTCAATTAATGACCAATCCAAGGGTGAGAGCGGCTGAATCTTTCCTCTGCATTTCTGAAAGTGTTCTTCAATCTCAGTAAAGTAGTTGAAATAATTCTCCATTTTTCTATAGGTGGTTCTTTTTATGAATCAGACGAAGCCCTTCAAGGGTTAAATGGGAATCAACCTGTTGGATATGTTTTGTTGCTGGACCAAGAAGGGCTGCCTGACCTCCAGTAGCAACTACTACAATCTCCGAGGTTCCCAAATCTTCTATCATTTTCTCTAATACTCCATCGACTAAACCAACATAACCATAATAAAGACCGGACTGTATACTAGCCACTGTCGAAGTGCCAATGACTTTCAGGGGAACCTTAACTTCTACCCTTGGAAGCCTTGCCGTACTCAGAAACAGTGCTTCGGCAGAAATAGTAGGTCCTGGGCAAATAATCCCTCCGAGATACTCTCCATTTTTTGAAATAACATCGAAAGTTGTTGCTGTTCCAAAATCGACTACAATGCAAGGCCCTCCATATTTATCAAAAGCTGCAACTGCATTGACAATTCTATCAGCACCTACATCTGAAGGATTGTCATATAGCACAGACATACCAGTTTTCACGCCAGGCTCAACAAATAAGGGATCAATCTTAAAATATTTGACAGCCATTTTTTGGAGAATACTATTAAGTGTAGGTACTACAGAAGCAATGACAATATCTGAAATTTTTGTGGGATCAAGTCCAGATAGAGTAAACAAATTTCGTGCTAGGATCCCATATTCATCAGCCGATTGTTGTGTTTTAGTTTCTAAACGCCAGTTATATTGAAGAGTTTCTCCCTCATATACGCCTAATACTGTATTGGTGTTACCAATATCAATTACAAGTAACATTTTTTATTATCCTATCTGCTAATTTTAATGTCCTTACTATTTTATTATTAAGTACAATTCCAAAACATAAGATTTTTTCTTAGGACCTTGTAACCTTCTTGCCCCATTCAACTATGTCACCTGCCAATACCTCTTCAACCCATCCCTCTCCTCTCTTTACCAGCAGTGCTCCCTGTTCACCTAAACCCTGTGTAATACCCTGAAAAGAGCGATCCATCTGTTTAACGACAACCCACCGATCTTCTGCATACGAGGATTTCTTCACCCAAAGATCGAGAAGAGGTTTGATTTTTTGATCTAAAAAACCAAAATAAAAAGGTTCAAAGCAATTCAAGATTTCTGCTAATAATTGACTCCGGGAAATCTCTTGTCCCGTCTGCTGGAATAGTGTTGATGCTGTCTTAGATATTTCTTTAGGAACAACTTTTGTATTAACATTGATTCCTATACCAACTATTAAATACTTAACCTCACCAAATTCTGTTCTTACCTCACTTAAAATTCCACAGCACTTTTTACCATTAACAAGAAGATCATTAGGCCATTTAAGATCTGGTTTCAATCCTGAAATTTTTTCAACGGCATTACCAACAGCTATTCCCAATATCAAACTCAAACAGGATAAATTATTTAGAGGGGCATCAGGGCGTAAAACTAGAGAAAAACAGAGATCCTTTCCTTTTTGAGAAAACCAGGAACGACCTAATCTTCCTCGCCCATGAGTCTGATGTTCCGCAACTACCATCGTACCTTCAGGTGCCCCGTCAGTGGCTAGTTGATCGGCAATGTCATTCGTGGAATCCAATTGAAAATAATGATGAATGGGTTTACCCAATCGTTTAGAATCCAATTGGCTTTCAATAATAGAAGGTGACAGTAAATCCATAGCTTCCAGTAACAGCAAGAATTTTCAAAACTTGTTTTTCAGTCAAAACTGATACTTAAAAATAAACTAACAGCTAATCTGCTTTAGAGTATGAAACATCACAAAACATCATTAAACTTTTCGAAAGAAGTAAAAAATTAGAAATTGCGGAAGTAATTAAATACTTTCGCAACGGAATTGCAAGTTAGAGCTAAATCATCTTTCCTATTATTTAATTTAGATTGTCTAATTCTTGGGAGTTTTCCTACAAATATTTTCTAACCGACAATTTGATTTTAAAAAGGAACTTTTAATAATAGGAAATGAAATCAAAGAGGTTTATCTAACCTAAAGACCAGACTAATATCTGCTGCTTTAACTGAATGAGTTAGGGCTCCTACTGAAATAAAATCTACCCCACAATTTACATAGTCAGCAATGTTTCCAAGATCAATATTCCCAGAAACTTCCAAACGTGCTCTACCGTTAACTTCAGAAACACAACTCCTAACCTCATTTGGAGTCATATTATCTAAAAGAATCACTTCTACTGATGTCTTTAAAGCATCTTTTAATTCCTGTAGGTTTGAGACCTCTACTTCAATTTTCTGTAAATGACCAATCCTATTACGAACTCGCTGCACAGCTTCTTGAATACTTCCTGCTGCCCTTATGTGATTATCCTTTATTAGGATTCCATCATAAAGACCCCATCTATGGTTATGTGCTCCCCCTATCCGAACAGCATATTTCTCTACCAAACGCAAACCAGGAGTGGTTTTTCGAGTGTCTAAAATTAAGATCTCTGTCCCTTGCACAGCTTGAACAAATTGTCTAGTCTGGGTAGCGATACCACAGAGTCGCTGAAGAAAATTAAGAGCAACTCTTTCCCCAGTTAGTAGTAGATTTGCAGGACCAAAAATAGAACCTATAATAGAACCTTTTGAAACTAATTCTCCTTCTTTGAAGTGACTTTTAGAGCTGAATTGAGGAGACAACATCTGAAAAACTTCTGTTACCAATGGCCAACCAGCTAGAACTAATTCAGATTTAGCTAAAAAGTCTGCTTGACCCTTAACTGAAGAGTCGAGAATGCATTCAGTAGTAGCATCACCATGGCCCTGATCTTCCTTTAAAGCCCAACGAAGTATCATCCTAATATTTTGAAGATTTAATTTAACCATGGTTCAAAATCTTTAAAGCAAGAATCCCAATACAAAAATAACCTAGAAAAGCTAACTACAGTTAATTTAAATGCTCTCTTAACCTATTCAATTTTTCTTTAAACTGAGCAAGCCTATTCTGATTGAGCTCCACCACCTTTGTTGGAGCATTAGAAATGAATTCGGGATTTTTTAATCGCTCCTCAATAGGCAACATTTCCTTTTCAACCTTAGCAACTTCCTTTTTAATTCTTTCCCTTTCTAATTTAGGATCCATTATTTGATCTAATGGAATTTCGATATCCACACCACAAGCAAGTGACCGCACAGAATGGGCTTTATCTTTTTCAAGAGAAGTTAAAACTTTAATTTCATTACAACGTGTTAAATTATTTATAATAAACTTGTTATCTACAAGAAGTTTGCGTTTCTCGTTGTGATCTGTAGCTAGATTTACTGAGATTTTTTTTCGAGGCTCGAGTTTTATTTCTGCCCTGAGGTTGCGGATCTTTGTAATGACATCTTGAAGAATAACAACTCGAGATTCAGCAGTATTATCAACCCAATCCTCATTGCCTACTGGAAAACTTTCAGTCGCCAAAGAAATCCCTTGTTTAGATGTACGCTGCCAAAGCTCTTCTGTGATAAAGGGCATGAAGGGATGCATTAGTTTCAGAGATTGATCTAAAACAACCATTAAAGTTTGGTAGGAAATTTGATCATTAACATCTTTCTGTTTAGCAACAATTTTGGGTTTAATAAATTCAATATACCAGTCACATAATTCTCCCCAGAAAAAATGATAAATTGACTGACACGCTTCATGAAAGCGAAAAGACCCTAATTCTTCATTAACTTGATTGATAACTCTGTTCAAACGAGAAAGGATCCATCGATCAATTAGGTTTAACTCCTCCCTATTCTTCTGACTTAATTTGGTCGTTGCAACATCAAACCCTTTTGGAAGTTGGGCTCGAATGTCACTTTGATTCATTAGAACTAAACGAAAAGCGTTCCAAATCTTGTTGGTAAAGGACCTATAGCTAAGAAGCTTATCAGTTGAAAGACTAATATCTGTCCCTGGAGCTGCCATAACTGCTAGGGTAAACCGAACAGCGTCAGTTCCATATTGATCCATGAGATCCAATGGGTCAATCACATTACCTTTGGACTTACTCATCTTCTTTCCTTCAGCATCCCTAACCAAGCTATTAATATAAACAGTTTGAAATGGGGCTTTCCCGGTAAACTTCAATCCAGACATAATCATCCGGGCAACCCAAAAAAAGATAATGTCAAATCCTGTAATTAACACTGAGGTCGGATAAAACTTTTTAAAATCCTCTGTTTCCTCTGGCCAACCAAGAGTAGAAAAAGGCCACAAACCAGAACTAAACCAAGTATCCAGTACATCCGTTTCTTCACGCAAAGTTTTGGAAGAGCATTCTGAACATTTTGCTGGTTTATTTCGTTCTACATTTACTTTTCCACAAGCATCACAGTACCAAGCTGGAATACGATGTCCCCACCACAATTGACGAGAAATACACCAGTCCTTAATATTGTGCATCCACTCAAAGTAAGTTTTTGTCCAGTTTTCAGGAATAAAGGACACTTGTCCTTCTTCAATTGCACGAATAGCCGGTTCTGCAAGCGGTTTGATCTTAACAAACCATTGGGTAGAAAGGAGCGGTTCAACTATATTTTTGCATCGTTCACATCTACCAACATTGTGAGTGTGTTCTTTAATCTCTTTTATCAATCCTTTTTGTTCTAACTCACTCACTATCTGATTTCGACAAATTAATCGATCTAACCCCTTAAATCGCCCTGCTGCATCCTTCATGGAACCATCTTCGTTTATTAAGGAAATTTGATCCAGATCATGACGCATACCTATTTCAAAATCATTGGGATCATGAGCTGGCGTTACTTTAACTAATCCAGTCCCAAATTCTGGATCTACAAAAGAATCCTCAATAATCGGTATTTTTCGGTCAACGAGTGGGACTCTAACATTCTTACCAACTAGGTCAGAATGACGAGTATCTTTTGGGTTTAATGCAACGGCTGTATCTCCAAGCATAGTTTCTGGACGAGTTGTAGCAATCGAAACATACCCGGATTCTCCTTCAATTGGATAGCAGATATAATATAGTTTTCCTGGGGTAGGCTCTGGTTTAACCTCTAAATCAGAAAGAGCTGTCTGACATCGAACACACCAGTTAATTAGTCGTTTTCCCCGATAGATCAATCCTTCCTGATACAACCGAACAAAAACTTCTTTAACCGCTTTTGACAAGCCTTTATCTAAAGTGAATCGTTCTCGAGTCCAGTCACAAGAACCACCTAATCGACGTAATTGTTTCAAAATAGTATTTCCGCTTTGTTCCTTCCATGCCCAGATTTTTTTCTCGAAAGCCTCACGTCCTAAATCATGTCTAGTCTTACCTTCTGCTTCAAGTTGACGTTCCACAACATTTTGGGTGGCAATACCAGCATGGTCAGTTCCTGGGAGCCACAGTGTATTAAAGCCCTGCATCCTACGCCAACGGACAATAATGTCGTGGAGTGTATAGACCAACATATGTCCCATATGAAGGGACCCAGTCACATTAGGGGGGGGGATAACAATAACAAAAGAGGGTTTAGTTGATTGAGCATTAGCTACAAAAAGACCTTCTTTCTCCCAGAAATCCATCCAGTGCTTTTCCACCTGTTTAGCATCATAAATTTTAGAAATTTCAGTCATAAAGATTCAAAAAGCTACCAAAAATATCTAATTTTAGGTCAATAGCCTACACAGTTATAAGAAACTCCAGTGGAATATTCTAGTATTCTTAGGACAGTAAAAGTGTAGGGAAACGAGCTAGGAACAGGTATTTTTTATGAGTCTGCCGGGAACTGACCCTTAGTGAATTTCTTTAAACTTTCTGAAAATCCCTAGTTTAAATCCACTAAAGATAAAGAATAACTTTTCAGAAAAAATTATCCTGCCCCTTAAAATAAAACCAAAACTAACATCGAGCAGTACTGCCAATCTTTGAATTAAGACTGCACAAATCATATTCAGTTATTTTTATTTTCTTTTGAATTAGATTTCACTTTTTCTTTTTTATCTCCCTTTTGCTCATTGCTTTTTGGGGTCAGAATTTTAACTCCTACAGAATTAACTGGTGGAACATCAAACAGAGGTGCAATTGATTCTGACTCAGTAATGCCAGCTGGATCTAGATTAATTTTCTCGGGCCCCAAAGATAATGGAGGTCTAGTTGCTCTTCTCGCCCTAGACACATCGGGTCTTTTAGTAAAGATACTTGCAAACCTGCCTATTAGTGACTTTTCACCCATATTTTCAACCTCAGCACGACCTAGTTTTAATGCCATCAAATCAGCCTCAGGAATGGGCAAGCCTAGCCTTTCCAACATTTTTCTGGATTCACTTTCAAACTTGCTTAGTGGATGATATCTAACGATTAGGCCGTAATAATACCCTGCAGCTATAATATTTTTTCGTTTTTCACTAACTCGGCCGAGAACATAAAGTGCTTCATCCTGCCGACTGAAATCAGGATAACTCCTAATAACATTAGCAGCACGTCGAAAGGCTCCCGTATAGTTCCGTCGATCATAAGCAACTCTAGCAACACTCAAATCACCAAAAGCTAAAACCTCCTGGACATCTCTTAGATACTGAAAAGCTTCATCCAACAGAGGGCTATCAGGATAATCATCAACAAAAGCTTTTAATTCTTTTTCTGCAGCTCTTGCTTGTGTTGGGTCCCTATCAGGTTTTTCCATTTGTCTATAGTGAGTTATGGCAATTCGAAGTTGAGCATCATCATTTTCTTCGCTAGTAGGGAAAAAGGTAATAAAATCCATATATTCAGCTTTTGCCTGCAAAAGACCAGATGTTCCACCTTCTTTAAAAAAAGCATCTGCAATTGCCAGTTTAGCTCTCTCTTGGTATTCACTATCAGGATATGTATTCAAGAGATTCTGAAAAACCAAACGGGCAACATCAAACTGGCTTTTAGAAACAGCATCTAAACCCTTTTCATAAAGGATTTTGTCAGGCTCAGCCTGCCCATCAGGTGTTATTATCTCCCCCTTCTTACCACCACAAGCAGAAGAAATAAAACAAATAATAATTATCCAAACTAGTTTATGCCAACCTTTCATGATGCCCTCCAACATAAAATAATTAGACCTTAAACCAGAATTTTCATATTTCATAGCACTTGCTAGCCCTCTTGATCATTGCTTTTACTTGCTCGCCTGGATTCTCTGATCCAAAAATTGCTGAGCCCGAAACCACAATCTCTGCTCCTTTTCGGACAAGTTCACATACATTATCAAGCTTAATTCCTCCATCAACTTCTATTTTAACCGAAAGTCCCTTTTGATCAATTATCTTTCGTAGATTTTGAATTTTTTCAAAACTATATGGAATAAACTCCTGGGCTCCAAACCCTGGATTTACAGACATTATCAACACAAAATCAACAAGGCCTAGTATATCCTCTAGTACTGTTAAAGAAGTTGCAGGATTTAACACAACTCCAGCACACAAACCTCTTTTCCTAATTTCATTTAAAGTTCTATCCAAATGAACACAAGCTTCAGCATGAACAGAGATCCAGTTAGCCCCAGCTTTTGCAAAATCATTGATATACCTATCAGGGTCATCGATCATCAGGTGCACATCTAAAGGAAGTTTTGTTACCTTTCTGATCGATGCAACTACTGGTGGCCCAAACGTAATGTTAGGAACAAAATGGCCATCCATAACATCGAGATGCAGAAGTTGAGCGCCACCAGTTTCTACTGAATGAATTTGACTGGCCAAATTTGCAAAATCTGCTGACAAAATGGAAGGAGCAATTTGAATCATTTCACCCATTTAGAACTCCCCAGAACTATTTAAATAACTGACAAAAAAAGTTTTTGTAATTTTAAGAAAGCTTCTCAATTTAACCGTATTTTATTTTTCATTTAAACCTAGCATGTATGAATTCTATTATATCTGTTCAGCGTTCTCAACCGATGAAAAAGGTCTAAGTAACCATAATGTTTATTTTTTGGAGAAAATAAAAAGGATTTGGATATACAATAAAACGCATGATACAGATCTCAATAGCATCCCCATGTAATAACTCTGGAAAAACTTCTCTGTTGTTGTCAATCCTTTCGACATTTCCAAAACTTTTTTCTGCAGCGAAGTTCACAACTATTCATAGCGAAGGTCAATTCTGCCCAGTAGGAAATACTGGATGTCCTTGTCACCAATTAGAAGGTGACTTTTTGCTTTGTGAAGACCTTACTGTTCTTGGCCAGTCAGAAACAGACACTGGTAAAATGGTCCAAGCCGGCGCCCAAAAAGTTTTGTGGGGTGTAGCACGACCAGAAGGCTATCCAGCATTAGTTAAACAGTTAAAAAACGTAGTTTTAAATCAAAGTGTGAACCTTTTGACAGAGGGAAACTCTGTTCTGAAACATTTAAGGCCCGACCTTCTCCTATTCGTAGTAAATTCGTCAACCGCATGGAAGTTAAGAAAGAAAGACTCTGATTATCTTATGGAGATAGCTGATTTCATTATAATTAATCGATTTTCAAGTTCAACAACTAATCAAAAAGAACTCGAACCTGAACTTAATCAGACTCTAAGACTATATAAAAAGAAACAGATTAAAGGAGAATGGTTAAAACCACTAGATCAATGGAAGGATCGAACGCTATTTAAAGGAATTCATTCGTTAATATCAAATTCTAAACATGAATAGGATTCAATAAAATTCCATTCTAAAGGTTTTTCCCTTTAGTAACACATCTAAAAGGGTATTTTTCTTGTTAATTAATGTCTCCTTTCTATGTATTAAGTTCTTGAGCGGGTATTTTTCATTAAGAAATGGACTAGGGTTTCTCTTATCCTTGTTCCTATGTTTTTACACCACAGCTTTCTCACAAGATAACCCTGAAATACAATTCGAAAAACTTTGTCTGAATTTCATTGAACGTGATTCTTCGTCATCTAGAAGTTCATTGCTCGAGTTCATTAAATCACATGAAGATAAACGATTAGCTACTTTAGGGCATTATCTAATAGGACATCAGGATCTTCAAAATGATCGACTGGATTCTGCTCTCATAACTCTTAATAAAGCACTTAAACATTCTAAACTAGTTCCTATAGGTGATCTAATTTCTTATGAACAAGCAACAGTTCTAGACAAACTGAATGAACCTAGAGCAGCTCTAAAAGCTTGGCAAAACTTTCTAGAAACATTCCCTCAAAGCAGACTAGCAAGAAAATCAATTCATAAATTATGGAAGAATGCTCTACTTCTGAATCAACCCAAAATCATATTAGAATATCAGCAAAACTTTCCTCATTTTTCCAAAAGTCCAAAAGCCACTTACTATTTGGGACTCGCCCATGAATCTCTGAATGATCAACGCCAGGCTTTAAAGCATTTTAAACGTCTTTACTACATGTTTCCAGCTAGCTCCGAAGGATTACTTGTCAAAAAAAAGTTGGAATATTTTCGTAAAAGCTTCCCTGAACTCGAGTATAAAGTTCCCCAAAATTGGCAAGAAATCCGAGCAGAAAAGCTCTTTAAATCAAAACAATATAAAGAAGCGCTTGAAGCAACAATAGTTCTTTTACAGTTGTTTCCCTCAACTAAAAACTCTCAGAAGTTCCAGCTCTACATGGGAATTTCCCAGTTTCATCAAGGGATGAATGTTGATTCTATTAAAACTCTTCAAGGTCTACGTTCAGGATCTAAGTATGAAGCTCAGGCTTGGTTTTACAGAGCTGAGAATTATAGAAGACTCGGTGATTTTCCTTCATTCAAAGTAACGGTAGAATCCTTCCAACAATTTTACCCTCAATCTTTCTGGTTGAAAAAAGCCTTATTTAGTATTGGAAATTATTTGCTGGTTAAACGAAAGTTGGCACAAGCCAACCATTTTTATCAAGAAATAATCAACAATTTTTCCAAGGGACCCATAGTTACCAATGCACATTGGAGAGTTTGCTGGTACCACTATAGACAACGCAATTTTTTACGGACTAATGAATTATTTTTTGAACATCTTCAACGTTTTCCTTCTTCTCCTCATCGTCCATCTGCTTTATATTGGAGTGCCCGTCATCAAGAACTTTCTGGGCAACTCTATGTAGCTAAGCTTCTCTACCGAACAATTACTAAAGCGTTCAGTAACCATTATTATGCTAAGTTGTCTCACAAAAGACTAGCCCGTCTTAAACCCTTTAGACCTAGCCAGACTAATCAATCGCACTGGATTAAATTTTTGACAACTGAAGAAAAAAGGATAACTCGCCACCATTATATTAAGATTCCTCAGCTTTACTATAAACCTCAGTATTCTCCTAGAGTTAGATCGTTGGTTTCAATCAAGCTCTTCCAATTAGCTGCACATGAACTTTTATATAGAAGAAAAAAATCCTCTAAAATTCTTTTTCAAGCTGCAACTTTATTCAATCACAGCGGTAATTTCTCCTCATCAACATACTACCTCCGGACACTTTTCCCTGACTATGTTAATAGACCTCTAGAGTCTCTTCCAACTCAAGTATGGCAAATGTTTTATCCGGTAAAATATGAAAAGATCTTTTTCAGAGAGGCCAAAAAATACGATTTAGATCCTTATCTTCTAATTGCTCTTGCTCGACAAGAATCGGCTTTAAATCCTCAAGCCCTTTCCCCGGCAAAGGCTCACGGAATCATGCAGCTTTTGTTTTCAACTGCAAAATTAGTAGCAGGCCAGTTAAATCTCCAACAACCATCTTCTGAGGCACTCTACCATCCAGACTTGAATATACGATTAGGGACTAAATATTTAACTGATCGACTGAGACAGTTTAAGGAAAATGTTGATGCCGCTCTAGCAAGCTACAATGCTGGACCCCATCGGATAATTTTATGGCAATCTGAAGGAAATTATTTAGAACCGGCGGAGTTTGTTGAGAACATTCCATTCACTGAAACTAGAAATTATGTCAAGATTATTCATCGAAACTACTGGGTTTACAAAAAACTCTATGGTCAAAAACTCTGGAAAAAATATCCAAATAACTATTTTGAATGATAGTCCCGCATGAATCTTCGCTGAGATTAAGATGACAGGTTTTCTTAACAAAAAGAAATCCGTATGGCATTGTAAGGAGATAATATCTTCTAAACCAAAACGCTTTACTGAATCAGTGATCCGAGAAATGACACGATTATCACTAATTCATGGTGCTATTAATCTATCCCAAGGTTTCCCTGATTTTCCTGCTCCTCAAGAAATTAAACAAGCAGCGATTCAAGCAATTGAACAAGATATCAATCAATATTCCATTACTTGGGGCTCAAAGACTCTGCGCCAGTCAATTGTTAATAAACTCTTTCAGCTAACCCAAATTGAATTCAACCCAGAAACTGAGGTTACTGTCTGCTGTGGTTCAACTGAGTCTATGATTGCCTCACTCTTAGCTATAATTAATCCTGGAGATGAAGTTATTGTTTTTGAACCTTTTTATGAAAATTATGGTCCAGATGCGATCCTGTCTGGGGCTAAGCGACGGTATGTTAAACTCAAACCACCTAATTGGGAAATTGATTTCGATGAATTAACCGAGGCATTTAATAACAAAACCAAAGCCATAATTATTAATACGCCTAACAATCCTACAGGTAAAGTGTTTAACCTTCATGAACTTCAATTCATAGCTAAACTATGCTGTCATTGGAATACTTTAGCCATTACTGATGAAATATATGATCACATTATTTATGACAAAATTAAACATGTGCGAATGATTACACTCGACGGAATGAGAGAAAGAACTATCATGATTAATAGTCTTTCTAAAACCTTCGGTGTAACTGGGTGGCGTGTGGGTTATGCTGTTGCTGACCCAAAGCTAACAGAAGCAATTCGTAAGGTTCATGATTTTTTGACTGTAGGTGCAGCAGCACCTCTTCAAGAAGCGGGCGCTTACGCACTCAGACTCCCAAAAAAATACTTTGACGACCTTCACAACCAGTATCTTAAACGAAGAAATTTTCTATTAAAGATTCTTGAAGACTCCGGGTTTCAGTGTTATAAACCTCAGGGTGCCTACTACATTATGACTGATATTACTAAATTTGGATTTCCAAATGACATTTTATTTGCTGATTACTTGATAAAGAAGCTTGGTGTTGCAGCAGTACCTGGCAGCAGTTTTTATCAGTCTTCTCAAGAAGGAACTCAGCAAATTCGATTCTGCTTTTGTAAGAATGAAAAAACTCTTCAAGAAGCTGGTCGACGACTAAATAACTTAAAACCTCTAAATAGAACCTAAATGAAAAATCTATTTCTAGTTCAAAAACAAAGTTAAACCAATTGATTTCAGAAAAAGGTTTCCTCTCTTAACTATTTAAGCTTTCAAATAGAATGCTTGTCTAGAGGCCTTGTAACTCTTGAAATATTTTACACTCCCCGAAAAGATTGATTTTTTCTAACTTAATGTTATTAAAAAGCTTAAATAGTTAGCAAGACTTAAGAACTCTACTTATGAAGGTTCACCTTCAGACTATGATTTACCTTTTTAAAAATCTAAAAGATTACCTCTTAGTTGGGAAGATAAGCACACTTTTTTCATCAATTTTAATTTTGTGCTAAGCTTAAATTATATTTAAGAGAACTAGATCAGCCAAGGGAGATTGATCACTTTCAACTATTTGTTGATGAAGAGCTTAGTTGGTTTTTCCGCTAACTTTTTTTAATGGGTTCGAATATATTCCAAGGCTGCATATTTGTAATTGTCAATTATGCACTACAAAAAAAATATCGTAGTTCATGTCATCTTTTTATGTTTTCTTCTGGTATCCATCATCTCTTGTGGTGGTTCGAGTGCCTTTAAGCGTGGAATCAACTATGAGAAGCTTAAGAATCATGATGCAGCCCTAGAAAGTTATAGAAAGGCTCTAGAAGAAGACCCTGAAAATTCCAAATACCGACTCTACTTTGAGCGTGCACGCTTTCGCGCTGCTATGGATCATTTTAAGAAAGGGAAACGCCTAAAAGAGGCGAATCAACTTTTTGAAGCTTTAGTTGAGTTTCGAATGGCTGTTTCAATTGACCCTTCAATTGATTTAGCATCCCAAGAAGCAAAAACGGTGCAAAGCCTTATTGAAGATCAAGAAAAAAAAGCTCTAGCGGAAAAAATCGAATCTGAAGAACATTCTAGAATTGAAACCCCTGCCAAGCAATTTCTGCCTATCATTAAACTCTCAGGTGATGTCCAACGGGCTTATGAAACACTTGGAAAACTAGGTGGAATTAATGTAATTTTTGCTCCTGACTTTAAACCTACTCCATCAGATATCTCACTTGATCTCAAAGATGTTACCTTAACTGAAGCTCTAGACTTACTGTCCTTGATGAGTAAAACCTATTGGTCTGTTATTAATCCTAAAACTATTTTGGTCGCAGTGGATAACCAACAAACACGACAAAAGTACCAAGAAGAAATGATTAAAACCTTTTATGTTTCAAATGTCAGTGGCCAACAGGAACTTACTCAAGTAGCTACAGCTCTGAGATCCCTACTTTTAATGAATAAGGTTGCACAAATTGATTCTCAAAATGCCCTTGTCGTGAGAGATACACCAGACAAAATAGCAGCTGCAGAAGAGATTCTTAAATCTCTTGATAAGTCTAAGCCCGAAGTCATTATTGAAGTACTAATCGTTGAGGTTTCACGGGCGATTAGAAAGACCTTAGGTATTAATCCTGGTTTGCCAAATAGAATTGACTTCTCTCAATCAACAGACATAGTAAATCCAAATGCCACTAATAATTCTAGCGGTTCTAATACTATTTCCATTAAAGATTTGGGTAACATAGCTAGTGGGAACTTCTTTATAACGATACCTACCTCTCTCCTCGGACATTTGTACAATCGAGCTGATGGAAAAGTTCTCCAAAATCCTAGTCTTCGAGCCTCAGATGGCAAACTAGCAAAATTAAGAATTGGCACACAACAACCGATAGCTCAAGGTAGTTTTTCAACAGGCGTTAGTGGACAGGTTGGCTTTGGAGGAGGTGGGTTTACTACTTTTACTACTGTTGATGTTGGAGTTACATTAGATCTTACTCCTCGAGTTCTCCTTAATCGAGATGTTTCTCTTAATATCAAAGTAGCATTAAAAACCATTACCGGATTTGAAAATCTAGGTGGAAATCGATATCCTATTCTTGCTAACCGAGAAATAGAACATGACATTCAGCTTAAAGAGGGGGAGTCTAGCGTCGTTGGAGGAATAATTCAAGAATCAGACACAGTTTCTGTTGAGGGAACTAACGGTCTTAGTAAAATTCCTTTACTCAAATACTTGTTTTCAACTGAAGACACGTCGATTACCAAGAATGAAGTACTAATTATTATTACCCCAACAATTGTCAGAATACCCGACCCATTAGAGAAAAATCCCTCTTTAGCACTACTTGGATCAAATAATACTCCTCGATTTTTAGGGGAGAAGAGTCCGCTATTAGGAGACTCAGAAGCACCAGTTCAAAAAATCAATCCTGTCATCTCTCAAAATGATACTTTACCACCCGACCAATCGCCTTTAGTTCTCAAAGATGCTTCTTCTAAAATCCAGCAAGTGCCTCCTCCGCGATTAGCATTTGTCAAAATGGATCCTTCAGTTACTAACGTGGCTCTAAAAAAACCATTTGGCATCACTATTCCAGTTGAAAATGGCAAGAATATTCACGGGCTTTCTTTTGTTGTTCAATTTGATCACAATGTTCTCCAACTCGTTGAAGTCAAAAACGCTGGATTTTTGAGCAGTGATGGACAGGCTGTAGCATTAGCTGAACGCCTAGATAATGAGTTGGGTCATGCTATTATTTCTATGACACGTCCACCCAGTAGTGTAGGTATCAGCGGAGCAGGCAAGCTGATGCACCTAGTATTTAAACCAATTAAATTAGGTGATAGCTTCGTTAAATTTGACCAATCTTCCATTTTAAGGGATACCCAAAACACCACTATTCCAACAAGTTTCTCCGCTACCCATATAACGGTTAAATAATGGTTTTTAGTCCTTTACAGCAAAAAAAGCCTCCTAAAACATATTTTGGTTGCCAGGGATTGACACTAATTGAATTAATTGCCAGTGTCACGATTATAGGAATCTTAGCAGTAGGAGCTCTACCCCTGACTAAAGTTGTAGTAAAACGTCAAAAAGAAATTGACCTCCGTCGAGCCCTTAGGCAAATTAGAACTGCTGTAGATCGCTTCAAGGAATATACAGATGCAGGTATGATTAAATCGGAATATGGTAGTGAAGGCTACCCTCCTGATTTAGAAACTTTAGTGCAAGGTGTGACTCAAAATAATGCCATTGATAAAAGAATCCGTTTCCTCCGCCGCATTCCCATTGATCCTATGAATGGAACAAAAGATTGGGGACTGCGATCCTCTCAGGATAGCTGGGATTCAACTAGCACTAGCGGAGAAAATGTTTTTGACGTTTATAGTAAAAGTAGTGGAATAGCTTTAGACGGTTCAAAATATTCAGACTGGTGAGATATTCAATAGATTACTTCTACAAAAATAATCAACTGATCATAAGGAAGGAATGAAACAGCAATCCAAAGGGTTTACTCTGATTGAACTAATGATTGTACTTACCATTATCTCCATATTGGTAAGTATCGCTCTACCTGTGGCAAATTCTGCCATCGTTCGGGCCCGTGAGTCTGTACTAAAAAGTAATCTATATACTTTAAGAAGTCTTATTGACCATTATACTGCTGACAAACTTAAAGCTCCTCAAAGCCTCGATGACTTGGTAACTGCTAATTACCTAAGAGTTCTCCCCAAAGATCCCATCACTGGGCAAACAAACTGGCAAGTTATTATGGAAGATTCATCCCTATTTCCAGATCAACTTGAGGTAGGAATTTTTGACGTTCATAGTAGCTCTGAAGCAATTTCCTCAGAAGGAACCCCTTATAATGAGTGGTAATATCTTTAAAAGTTTCTGTTTCAAATCCTAGAGATGATAAAAACTATCTCACCACTCCATCCACTGGACTACTCGCGGTAGCATAGAGTTTTCTAGAAATCCTTCCTGATAAATAGGCTAATCGACCACTTCGAGTGGCGAACTTCATAGCTTCTGCCATCTGAGCAGGTTTCTGAGCTAATGCTATTCCCGTATTCATTAAGACAGCATCAGCACCCAGTTCCATAGCTATAGCAGCATCTGAAGCTGTACCTACACCGGCATCTATAATTAGAGGAACTTCTGAAATCATTTCTCGAATAATTTTCATATTTGGCCGATTTTGAATCCCCAGACCAGATCCAATCGGAGCACCTAAAGGCATAACTGCTGCCGCTCCAACATCAATCAATCTGCGTGCCATCACTATGTCATCGTTTGTATAAGGAAGAACCACGAATCCTTCTTTCACTAAAGTCTCCGTTGCTTTTAGTAAACCGATGTTGTCAGGGAAAAGAGTTTTTTTATCCCCTATAACTTCTAACTTAACCCAGTTTGATAAACCAGCCTCCCTACCTAGACGAGCTGCTCGAACAGCTTCTTGCTCTGTATAACAACCAGCTGTATTAGGAAGAAGAAAATATTTCTTTG
Organism: Terriglobia bacterium; assembly: GCA_022452285.1. GTDB lineage: Bacteria > Acidobacteriota > Terriglobia > Versatilivoradales > Versatilivoraceae > JAKUNG01. The sequence goes on from JAKUNG010000001.1 coordinate 46,815, forward strand.
TGTCAATCCAATCTAATAAAGACTCTTTCGTCCGATCTGCGAGATTAACCCGTCGTACAGCAACGGTCACAATGTCAGATCCTGACTTCTCAAGAGCTTCTGCCATTTCTGAATAGGAAGAATATTTACCAGTACCTACCAACAAACGAGAACGAAATTCTTTTCCAGAGATTATAAATTTGTCATTGCTCATAATGGCCTCAAAATAGACGCTGTTCCCAAAACCCAAAATTATCCTATTACATTTTATTTTAATTTAAAGCTTAGTTAATTGCGATGTGAAATTGTCAAATTTGTTTGTCGCCACTTAATCTGTAATTAAAAGTCTACTTAGTTCTATTAATTGTTTTGAGACTACACTTGACCGAAGTACTTAACATGATTATTGTTAGATGTTTATCAAATAATCGTTTGCAATGACCGATTTAAATTTTCATATTACTTGTTGAAACTTATGGAATCCTTAACAGATGAAAATCTAATGCTCAAAAATTGTTCTGATCGTTCTATTAACATTCTTATTCCCCTATCACCATAATTTAAAGGAAGCATTTATGAATCGAACAACTAGTTCGAAAAAACAATCAATATTTAAAAATCGACTTGTCAACGAGACCAGCCCCTACCTCCGACAACATAGCTATAATCCAGTTGATTGGTATCCTTGGGGAAAAGAAGCTCTTGAAAAATCTCGTTTAGAAAACAAACCAATTCTCTTGAGTATCGGATATTCTGCTTGTCATTGGTGTCATGTCATGGAGAAGGAATCTTTTGAAAATGAAGAAATTGCAGAAATCATGAATGATAATTTCATCAATATTAAAGTAGACCGTGAAGAACGGCCCGACTTGGACACCATTTACATGAACTATGTTCAAATTACTACTGGCAGCGGTGGTTGGCCTATGACAGTTTTTTTAACTCCTAGTCAAATCCCTTTTTACGGAGGAACTTATTTCCCACCCGAAGATCGATATGGCCGCCCTGGTTTTAAACGAATATGCTTGGCGCTAGCAGAAGCTTACCTAAATAAAAAAACTGAAATCGAAGCCGATGGTCCCCAAACTATTCAACGTCTGACAAGAATGAATATCTTGCCCGATTCTGTTAGCCGAATAACTTCTGAAAGTTTCGACGAGGCCTTTAACCAGCTATCATCAAATTTCGACAAGAATTATGGAGGATTTTCTGGGGCCCCTAAATTTCCCAGCTCAATGAATCTTGCTTTTCTACTTCGTTACTACTTGAGAACAGGTCAAACAAGTGCACGTAATTTTGTTGAATTAAGCTTAACCAAAATGGCTACAGGTGGAATGTATGATCAATTGGGAGGAGGTTTTCACCGGTATTCAGTAGATGAACGGTGGCTGGTCCCTCATTTTGAAAAAATGCTTTATGATAATGCTCTTTTAAGTCACCTATATTTGGAAGCTTACCAACTTATTCAAAAACCTCTTTATCGAAGAATTGTTGAAGAAACTCTTGATTATGTTGCTCGAGAAATGCTTAGTCCGGAGGGTGGATTTTACTCAACTCAGGATGCAGATAGTGAGGGGAAGGAAGGAAAATTTTTTCTTTGGAAACAAGAAGAAATCAACCAAATCTTGTCCGACCAGGAAAGCAAAGCATTCAGTCTTTTTTATGATGTCACTTCTGAAGGAAATTTTGAAGGTGAAAACATATTGAATACACCTAATTCCCTAAGTCAAGTTGCTACCCATCTCAACTTATCTGAAGAAAAACTGTGGGAGATACTTTCCTTAAGTAGAAAAGAATTATTCCAAAATCGTGAACAAAGGATAAAACCACCCCGAGATGAAAAAGTAATTACAAGCTGGAATGGTCTTATGATGACAAGTTTTGTAGAGGCTTCAATGGTTCTTCAACGACCAGACTATCTAAAAATTGCAGTAGATAATGCTAATTTTTTACTTCATCACCTCTGTCGGAAGGAGAGTGTTTTCCGCACCTACAAAGATGGCAATGCAAAATTACATGGATACTTAGATGATTATGCTAACCTTGTTAATGGATTAATTACACTCTATCAAGCTACCGGCGATAGAACTTGGCTAACCCATGCAGTTAGGTACAATGATGAAATGATCGAACAGTTTTGGGAATCTGATCATTCTTTGTTTTTCCTGACAGGAAAAAAACATGAAAAACTAGTAACACCTGTAAGGGATATTTATGACAATGCTACCCCAGCAGGTAGTTCAGTAGCAGTTTATAATTTGCTTAAATTAGCTGTTCTTACTGGAAAATCCGAATACCACAATAAGGCGGAGATCCTGCTAGAAAAAATGAGTGCTCCACTAACCCGCTACCCTTCTGGCTTTGGCTACCTTCTAGAAGCCGCTGATTTTTATTTGGGACCGATCAAAGAAATTGCTCTGGTCGGCGATGTCGATCAGGTTGAAACACAAAAATTACTTAAAGTCATCCATAAGTCATTTTTACCTAACAAGGTGGTAGCGATTCTTGAACCTAATCAAATTCAGGAAATGCAGGATCTACCTTTGTTAAAGGGAAAGAAATTAATCAAAGGCAAACCAGCTGTATATGTATGTCAGGACTATTTTTGCAAAGCTCCAGTAACAGATCCTGAAAAACTAGCTATATCTTTGAAAAAATAGAGAAACAAGACCTAGAATAGGTCTGTTTTCTAAATCCCTTTAACTGCTGAACTGAATCTTTAAATTGAGGATTCAAAAAAATCCTGGTGGACGAGAAGGGGATCGAACCCTCGACCTCGGCATTGCGAACGCCGCGCTCTCCCAACTGAGCTACTCGCCCATTAATATTCACACTCTTTAACATTGCAAAGTCAAAGGAGTCAAGTTAATTAGATCTAGGAACGCTGAGACAACTAAACTTCTTGCCTACTCCTCATTTGGTTGTTGAAGCAAACTTTTGTCACAGTTTGTTAGTCAAAATAATTTTGCTACATAAATAAATATACCCAGGAGCCATTTTCATGAAGCTACTTCTTACCAATGACGACGGATATGATGCAATAGGACTACGGTCATTGATTAGAGCTGCTGAAAATTTGGGCCAACTGATTGTCGTTGCGCCCGATCAACCACGCTCAGGCTGCAGTCACCACGTCACAACCAATGAATCAATTAAAATTGAAGAATACGCTAAAGAATGCTATCGCATTTCAGGAACACCAGCTGACTGTGTTCGAATAGGACTTCATCAAATTATACCTGATGTTGACATTATTCTAGCTGGTATCAACGATGGAGGAAACTTAGGGGTAGATGTTCACTATTCTGGAACAGTTGCGGCAGCCCGAGAAGCCGCGATACTAGGAATTCCTGGAATAGCGATTTCCCAATATCACAAAAGAGGCCAACCAATTGATTGGTCTTTGACTATCAATTGGTTGAAGCCTCTGCTAGAAAAAATTATAGGAGCCTCATGGACCACTGGCACTTTCTTTAATCTAAACTTTCCATTTAGGGAAATTAGATCTCCAGCACCGGAAGTAATTTCTTGTCCCTTGGACCCATCTCCCCTTCCTCTAAGCTACATTAAAAAAAGAGAAATGGCTCGTTATAATGGTCGTTATGACAAGAGACAATACCTAAAGGGAACAGATGTTGAATTATGCTTTAATGGGAAAACAACCATTACCAAACTTTCTATCGGTTAGAATCATAATTAGCATGTTTTGGGATTCTAAATAGACGTGGGTTCTTATTCATTAAAGAGACCATTTACACCATTACTATCAGCTTGACCAGAATCCTGATACCTCCGAGCACAAGCTTGAACCATTGAAAGCAAACTGGTTAACCCCATATTCTTTCCCATTGAAAGCTCCCTCCCAAAAATTCTATAGACAACCTCAGTAGAAATCTGAGTTATCTTTACTACTGGTTCTCCAGAAAGAGTTTCATTTAATATAACCGCTAGGGCTTTGGCTGAAATCCCCTGAGGGTTTTCTACAGCAAAATGATATCTTAGAGATTGGTTTGGCAATGCCTCAGACCAAACATAAGCTTCAGACTCACAGGCAGGAGTTAGATGCGATTTTGGATAGGGGCGAATAGCAATGTGATCGGGCACTCCTTTGAATCGATCAGCGATATCAATGAGCATCTGAATCCGTTCATCTCTGTCATAGGTCAGTTCAAGATTTTCTAACAGTTCTTCTAACTTGCTAGGGTATTCAGACATGTTATTTTTCAATAGGAACATTCACGAGGTTGCCCCATTCAGTCCAACTCCCATCATAATTTCTCACTTTGCTAAAACCAAGAAGATAGGAAAGAACAAACCAAGTATGACTGCTGCGTTCACCAATTCTACAGTACGCAATTATGTCATCATTCAACTCTAGATTATTTTCCTGACAATAGATCCCCTTAAGTTCTTCAGCTGTCTTAAAGGTTCCGTCTTCATTTGCTGCCCGTGCCCAAGGAATACTGGCTGCCCCAGGAATATGGCCTCCTCGAAGAGCACCCTCATTTGGATAAGCTTCCATATGAAGACGTTCTCCACTGTACTCCTCAGGGCTTCTTACATCAACCAATGGTTGATTGGTCTTAACATGCTCAAGGACCTGATCACGAAAAACCCTAATTTTACTGTCATCTCTCTCCTTAGCCTCATACTGCGTAGGAGAATAATTAGGTGTTTCCCTAGCAAGTGTTCGACCTTCATTTTCCCACTTGAGACGACCTCCATCCATAATTTTAGCTTTACTGTGGCCAAATAGCTGGAAAACCCAAAAGGCATAACATGCCCACCAGTTACTTTTGTCACCATATAGAACAACTGTTGTATCAGGTTTGACTCCAATCTTTTTCATCAATCGTTCAAATTCATTCTTATCTAAATAGTCTCTCCGCAGTGGATTATTCAAATCCCTCGTCCAATCAACTTCAACAGCTCCTGGGATATGTCCTGAAGGATACAACAAGGGATCTTCATTTGATTCTGCAATTCTGAGATTGGGATCATTTAAATGCTCAGCAACCCAATCTGTTGATACTAAAGCTTCTGTACTAGCATATCCACGTTCTTCAATTGCGCCCATAATAAATTACTCCTTATAATATTAACTTCAATTTACTGATCTACTCTTCCATTGAGAACAATTCACCAACCAATATAGTGACCTTAACTTTTTATATCTCGCCAATGTTTGAGTTTTATAAAACCTCTCTAAAGTACTAATAGCACACACAGTCTATATCTTCCATGTAGCGTACTCAACTATTTTGCCAGAAAAACTGGAATACTTTAAATAAGATTAGGAGCAACATTATTTATCTTCGTTTATAGCTAACAGAAAAATGGACTCAAATTGACTCTAATGCTATCCTCAGGCATTAGCCATTACAATAATCTGAGGGTGTCGGTGTTCTATTTGAGGTTAGTTATTGTTGTTGTCGGCTCAATTGGCTTATTATCTGCGGGATGCAATCAAAAATTAACTCAAAAAACCAGTGTTTCAAACAAAAATATAGTTTCTTCGTCAGTAGACCCACCACTTTTAAAAATCTACTCAGTCTCAAAAAAAGAGGTGATCATGGTTGAAAAAATAATTAAGAAAGAAGAAGAGTGGCGCAAAAAATTGACTGCTGAGCAGTACCATGTAACACGAGAAAAAGGAACAGAAATTCCTTTTTCCGGTCAGTACAATAAATCAAAAGAAAATGGAACTTATCAGTGCATCTGTTGTGAAAATGACCTTTTTCAGTCAACAGCCAAATATGATTCAGGAACAGGCTGGCCTAGTTTTTGGAAACCTGTAGCAACCGAAAATGTCAAAACTGAAACTGATAAGAGTTTTGGAATGACAAGAATTGAAATTTTGTGCAGTCGGTGTGACGCCCACCTTGGCCACTTGTTTGAAGACGGTCCAGAACCTACAGGTCTTCGTTATTGTGTAAACTCTGCTGCACTTAAACTAGAAAATGAATAAGTAAAAAGCTCTCATTATTTTCGTTGAGATTGCAAAGTTATCTTTATATTTTTCAGAACAATACAAAAAATTAACTGAGGACTGTCAAAGTCCTATTTACTTTTGTTCAGATCAACCATATTTTCTCTAATGGGTGCCTGGTTGATGGGCACTCTGTTTCTTTGGGTAATAGCTTCACAAAATTTTCGTGAAGTTGATAAAGTTCTAGATTTGAACCATCCCGAAATTTCTAAAATAGTCCAATCCATAACCTACAGTGAGACTCGGAGTTTACTTCGCCTTCTAGCTTCAGAACTGAATAGATTTTATTTTAAGCTTTGGGGAGGGATTCAGGTATTTATTGGAGGAGTCATCGCACTTCTACTATGTAATTATCGGTATGGATATACAGATCGGCTTGGATTTATTTTAGTCATTGGAATGTGGAGTTTATCAATTATTTTATTGTTCTGGATTACACCTGAATTGACTATTCTAGGACGACAGTTAGACTTTTCTCCTAAAAACCCTTCTTCTGAAAAGTTTGCTCTTTTCTGGAATTACCATTTTATTTATGTTCTGACTGATTTTCTTAAGTTTGCTATAGGATTGTGGTCAATAACAAGACTTAGCCGCAGGTTATTTTAGTACCTTTTCAACTTTCTTAACAAGTTTCAAAACTATCAGAATTTGGGTAAACCTCTCTTACTCAATTATTAACATTTTATTACTATGAGCGTTTGAACTCTCCGATCATAGCTTGGATACTATTTTTTGCATCTCCAAATAGCATTCGTGAATTATGGCTATGGAATAATGGATTATCAATTCCAGCAAACCCTTTAGCCATTGATCTTTTCAGAATAATTACTACTCTAGAACGATCTACTTCAATAATAGGCATTCCATGAATGGGACTTGAACTATCATCACGAGCAGCTGGGTTCACCACATCATTAGCTCCAATCACTATACAAACATCTACCATCTCCATTTTGGGATTAACGTCCTCTATTTCAACAAACTGATCGTAAGGAACGTTAGCTTCTGCTAATAAAACATTCATATGACCTGGCATCCGCCCTGCTACAGGGTGAATCGCATAACGAACTTCGCAACCATTACTTTCTAGAAGTTCGCCCAGCTCTCTAACTCCATGTTGAGCCTGTGCAACAGCCAATCCATAACCTGGCACAAACACTACTGACTGGGCTGCTTCTATCACTAAATACGCATCAGCAGCTGAGATCGGACGAATCTCACCTTGTGTTAGTTTTGATTCCTTAACAACGATGGAACCAAAACCACTAAACAAAACATTGGATAGGGATCTATTCATAGCCTTACACATGATATTTGTAAGAATAAGTCCACTTGCTCCCACAAGAGCACCAGCAACAATTAAAATATTATTCAGCATCACAAAACCTACTGTACAAGCAGCTAATCCTGAATAGCTATTTAACAAAGAAATCACTATTGGCATATCGGCACCTCCAATTGGCATAACAACAGTCAAACCAAGTAATAGCGCACCGCCAATCAATCCTAGCAATAACCACTGATTCCCCTGAGGCTCAAAGGAGAAGCTTATACCTAAGACTAAAATCCCTATTAAAAACAAAGTATTTAATATTTGTTGTCCTGAAAAACGCAATGGCTGACTAAGTTCCAAAGCTTTAAATTTGACACCTTTTAATTTTGCCCAAGCCAGCATACTGCCGCTAAAAGTAAGTCCCCCAATCAAAATTGTTAAGGAAATCGTCGTGGCCAAAAACCAACTTAACTGATGTTGTTGCTGATTATAGGCTTCCCATCCAACCAATAAACTAGCAAGTCCACCAAGTCCATTAAAAACTGCAACAAGCTCAGGCATACTAGTCAATGGAACTCTCACCGCTGCAATTGTTCCTAAAAGTAGACCTAAAACCATTCCCACTAAAATCCACTGGTACTGCACAATTTCTTGATGCAAAAGAGTGACAACAATAGTTAGCAGCATCCCAAGAGCTGAAAAAAAATTTCCTCTTCGAGCTGTCGAAGGGGAACTCATCATCTTTAGGCCAAAGGCAAAAAAGAATGCAGCAATCAAATATGCTACTTGAATAATTGTACTCACAACTATTTTCCTTTTTTCTTAAACATTGTTAACATTCTTTGTGTAACTAAATAGCCCCCAACTACATTGATCGTAGCTAAAGTAACAGCAGTAACTCCTATAATTGAACCAAGAATAGAATTGTTACCGGTGCCAGCAACAAGCAGTGCTCCAATCAGAGCTATTCCTGAAATGGCATTAGACCCTGACATCAAGGGAGTATGCAAAGTGGCTGGAACTTTGGAAATTAGTTCAACACCCAAAAAGATAGCAAGCATAAATACAAACATTAAAAAAACTATTTCATTCGACATGATCACTCCTTTTCTCGGCCATTGCTTCACAGATTCTACCAACTAAAATTTGATGTCGGTGAGTAATCAAACATTCTTGGAGAATTTCATCATTTGGACTCAAATTTAAGACAGATTTTTTCTCATCCAAATATTCACTAATTACATTAAATAGGTTACTAGAGTACATTTGACTTGCGTGATTGGAAACACGTGCAGGGAGATTCGATAGACCAATAATTTTTACACCTTCCAATATGATGGTCTCACCTTTCTTGGAACCCTCAATATTACCTCCACTCTCCACAGCTAAATCTACTACTACACTTCCATTCTTCATATGTCTTAGCATCTCTACACTTATTATCTTAGGTGCAGAACGGCCGAACACCTGAGCACATGAAATTACAACATCGGCTTTCGAACAAACATTCATAATTGCCTTTTGTTGGATAACTAGCTGTTCTGGAGTTAGAGCTTTTGCATATCCCTGCTTAGTTTCTTGAGTTTTTCCTAAATCAATCTTTAAGAATCTAGCTCCTAGAGATTTTATCTGCTCTTCCACAACCTCCCTTGTATCATAGGCTTCAACCCGGGCTCCCATTCTCTTTGCTGTAGCGATAGACTGTAATCCAGCTACCCCTGCACCAATTATAAACACTCTTGCTGGGTATATTGTTCCAGCAGGAGTAGTCATCATAGGAAAAACCTTATTTAAAGCTTCCGAAGCCAGAATTATTGCAACATACCCAGCTAGGCTTGATTGGGAACTTAGTGCATCCATTTTTTGAGCACGAGTTATCCGAGGAATTAAATCCATACTAATAGTACTTATTCCTTTATCTTTTAATTTTTGGATTAAACTGTATTCTTTAAATGTATCCAGAAAACTAATGTGCAAACAATTTTCTTTTAGAAAATTGACTTCCTCTAACGAAGAGCTCCGAACACGTAAAACTACATCTGCCATAGGTAGTATTTTCTTGGATTCCTTAAAGATTAAAGCACCACTTTGAATATAATCATCATCTATATAACCAGATGCAACACCAGCATTACTTTCGATTTTGATTTCTAAACCTTTTTTAGTCAGTTGTTTTACATGCTCAGGAACTAAAGCAACTCTTGCTTCACCGGGGCAGGTTTCTTTCATCACAACTATCTTCATCAAAAACGCTCCTGATTCAGTTGATTCTCTTATCTAGTCTTCTACTTTCAGAATACACATTTCCACATGTCGGCTACAACTTATTGTGATGATGCAATTAAACTTTTGTTGTTGGGAAAATCAACTTTTTATTTTTCTCAAAAAAGACTAATGAAAATTAAACACCCATATTAATAGAAAATAAATACATAAATGATTCGAATTAAAATAGAAGGCAAAAAAAACCTATTTGATTTCTAAACCATAAATTCCAAAAGAAAACGTAGGTTTTTACCATTTTCTGACTACAGATAGATAGGGAAAAATGGAATCCTTAAGATTTATTGCAAGTTAAGAATAATATCAATTCACAAAGTAATGGTATCTGACATTAGATTTTTTCTGAATCCAGTGTTAAAATTAACCTAGATCGACATAAGCAGTTTAGGTAGCATTTAAAACAAAGTGGTTGAACCAAAAAATATTATTTGTCTGATCTTATTTTAGATATTTATTTTGTTTAACCAAGTGTGGGTTGAATCAGAGCAGCTTACCATTTAAAACAGGAGAAACCTTATGACCGATAGCGTAACTTTGCGACTATTCAGAATCCTCACATTACCGCTCTTATTAATTTTCACAGCTTGCAGTTCAACGACTGAGATCAGTGAAAAAAAACCCGCTAAATATGAATTAACGTTCCCCCTTGGGCTGGACTCGGAATCTGCCATTATACCCAAGGATAATCCTCTGACAGAAGAAAAGATCAAACTAGGGAAAAAACTATACTTTGAAACTAAATTATCCCTTGATGAATCAATTTCTTGTGCCTCTTGTCATATTCCTGACAAAGGCTTTGCTGACCCATCTCAGTTTTCTGTCGGTGTCGGTGGAAAAAAAGGAGGCCGTCAGGCTCCTCCTGTTTTTAATAGAATTTTTACTCTTAAACAATTTTGGGATGGTCGGGCCGCCTCTTTAGAAGAACAGGCACTAGGTCCTGTACAAAATCCCGTTGAAATGGCAATGCCAGATATAGATACTGTGATCAAAAGACTGCTAGGTGATTCAGACTACAAAGCATTGTTTCAATCTGCCTTTCCACCTGCTGGAGACATAACTGCTGATCATATAGCAAAATCAATTGCTAGCTTTGAACGAACTATTCTAGCTGGGAATAGTCCCTTTGACCATTTTCAGATGGGACACACTGATGCTATGAGTGAGTCAGCTCAGCGTGGATATGAAATTTTCAAAAATGAAAAAAAAGGAAATTGTGAAACATGTCATGTTGGTTTCAACTTTAGTGATGAAAACTACTACAACATAGGTGTTGGCATGCAAGCAAAAAATCCTGACCTCGGTCGCCATGCGATTCAAGAATTGGAAGGTTACCAAGGTGCTTTTAAAACTCCTACGCTCAGACAAATCACAGAAACAGCTCCCTATATGCATGATGGCTCGCAGAAGACCCTTGAAGAAGTCATTACTTTTTATGACAAAGGCGGACATGCCAACAAGTGGCTTAACCCTAAAATTAAACCCCTAAAGTTAACCAAACAAGAAAAACACGATCTATTAGAATTTCTTAAAGCTCTGACTGGAGAAATTAGTTGGTATGGAAAGGAAAAATCTTCAAAAATGGTATCACTTAAAAACTAATCCTAGATTAATTTTTATTTAGAATTTCCTAATTAGCTAGGGGAGGATACTATTTCTTTAAAGTTTATTCATTTAACTGATTCGCACGTTGGAGAAACACCATTAACCCTGACCACTTTATATGCACCTGGTCAAGCACTTCAAGCCACTTTAAAAGAAATTGCCCAAAATGATGGACATGGGGCAGATTTTATTGCACATACTGGCGATTTAATTTGTACTTCTTCAAGACCTGAATCCTATGAAGGAGCTCGATTAATTTACCAACTAGAGGGTAAAAGCCCCGCCCCTGGACCACTAACTGTCAGAGCAGAGGGCCTAAACTTACCTTGGTACTACATTCCAGGTAACGCAGATGATCGTAAAGCCTGCAGATTACGATTATTTCCAGCTGAACACCAAGACTATTTGTTTAATTATAGTTGGGAATTAGATGGAATCCGTTTTCTTAGTTTGGATTGGGGTGCCTGGAAAACCGACTCCTATATACTTGAACCAACTGCATTTGATTGGTTAGAAAAACAGTTGAAAGAATCGGTTCCAACAGTAATTTTAACCCATCATCCCCCAGTCCACATTGGAATTGAGAAGTTTGACAAAATGACTCCCCCTGATTTAAATCGTCTGCAGGACCTCATTACGAATTCTTCAGTCATAGCAATTTTTCATGGTCACACCCATTATCCTTGGAAAAACTACATTGGAGAGGTCCCCGTATATGGCACAGGATCAATAACCTATAGGACAGGCCTCCAAGAGGAGCAGAATCATTTAGAGATTCATTCACCGCAATACCGGGTAGTTACTATTCAAGATGGACAATTGCTTTCTGCTACTCTTTATGATGTCCCTATATCTTTATGATGTCCCCTTAGGTAGGTTTTAGATTTTCAACCCCTGTTTTTTGCTAAGAGTTCAAGCGTTGTTCCTATTTCAAAATACTTCTGAATAAAATGGATTCTAGGTCCCTTTTATTCTAGAGAATCAACACAATCTTAAAGCTCAAGTAGCCAAATAAAAAATTAGCCAGTTTTTCTAAATCAGGCATTGCAGCAGGCAGATGTCTGGATAGGCACACACTCACCTAGACTCCTATAATTAAAGGCTTTAGAAGGGCTTCCCTTGTTGTCAGCAAGGAGAAGCAGGGAGAGGTGTGTTTCTACTCTTTCTACATCCATCTGTTTTTAAATTTCTGCGTAGGGAGAGATCCCCTTTTGTGCCTTGCTGTCCTTCAATATAACCCCCTTAGCAAAAATTGATCCATTTTTCAAAGGTGGGTATGACTTCAGAATATTTTTTGGGTAGCTCTGAATGTACGAGTGGTAGTTTAATACGGTACGCTATGCTGATAGGTGTGCTGTGATGTGGATCCGCCACGATACTTAGCGAAAAATGTTATAGTAGAGTAGTTTTGAAGAGTAATGATTTATGAAAAAGTTATATGTTGAAGAGTTGGTAGTACTGGCAGTGATTGGAGATATTAAAGCCAATACCAGCTGGGATAACAAAGAAACCTTCAAGTGGCACTCACTGACTACTGTACTATTAAAGTATGCGCATTCTGGTGAACAAGATTAGGTTTGAATAATGCAAACTCGAGACAATACTCCAGAATATAAAGTACCTTCTTTAGTCTTATTTCTCACCCTGGGCTTCCTATTCTCAGCAGAACAAATATGGGCACAAAGATTCGAGGAGATTGATCAGGAGACTCCTTACATTATTTTGGCTCAGGTTTCAGGCTCTCCGGTAAAAGAGGTAGGACAAACTGACTCCTGTCGCGGTTATGTGTTGGTGAGAGTTGTCTCTTTTCTAAGAGGTGAGGCATCCACTGACTCTGTCTCGTTATTTTGGGGAGGACACAGTAAGTTGCCAGATTCCAAATATTGCCCAAAGAGTGGTGATTTGGTGGTTATTTATCTTAAATCTCTTGAGAGGAATCAAGGAACCCTGACACGTTCAGGTTCGATGTTCCCAATAATTACTAAAAGTAAGTCCTATTACACCTATGTGGTTCAGATAACTAGCGAGTCAGTTGTTCTTGCTTGGGGAACAACCAAGGGGCAAGTAAATTCGATTGGACATCACTCATATCCCCTTGGAGAAACAAGAATTCGTTTTGGAGAGAAACATTATAAACAATCTACTAAAAACTGGATTAAGATTGCAGGGCTTCAACCTGACCGATATTATGATTATGTTGTCACGCTAGGAGATCTCTCCATTGGAGAAGGCTCGGTACGCACCTATCCCCGAGAGTCAAGTCGAGTAGCTTTTTTCGTTATTGGAGACTGGGGTTATGGCAGCTATGGACAGCTACGCCTAGCAAAAGAGATGACTCGCCTTTATCGAGAGAAAGCCAAAAGCCAAAACCCAATTCGTTTTGTATTAACGACAGGAGATAATATCTATAAGGACAAACGAAAGCGACGCGAAAAATCAGCCGTTTCCTTGGGTTCTGGTAACAGGGATAACGATTGGGAACACAAGTTTTTCTGGCCCTATCGGGATCTAATAAAACATATTCCCTTTTATCCCAGCCTTGGGAACCATGATGGGGACGAGAGCGAAAACAGTAAGGACCTTGAGGTTTACCTTGATAATTTCCATTTGCCAGGGAGGTACTATCGTTTTCGTTTTGCTCAGTTCGCTGAATTCTATGCCCTTGACAGTACCCAAAATTCTAGTCCTGAAGATGGAGAAATCTATTTACAGGGAGGATCTCAGCATCGTTGGCTTCAGGACTCTTTAAAAACAGCAATTCGAGAAAAGGTACCCTGGAAGATTCCCTATTACCATCATCCTTCCTACAACGCGGGCCCCAGAGGAAAGCCTAGTAAGCGTTTTAACTATCTCGGCAAACTATTGGAAGAAAGTGGAGTGAAGGTCGTTTTTAATGGTCATGAACACAACTTCCAGTTTAGTCAACTTGTTGGTCCAAACGGTTTAATTCGCTTTGTTGTTACAGGAGGTGCGGGCAAACCTGCTTCTGATGCTGACTTAAGGTCACGATCAACTTTTAAAGGGAAAAATCTTGATAGTCACAGGATAAAGAAGGGTAAAATTGCTTATTGGTCGGATCAGTTTCATTTTTTGCATGTAGAAATTATTGGAACTGAGATGGAGATAAAGGTTTTGGGTATTGAAGGTCGGATCAAGCTTCAGGATGAGGAGGGAAGGAAGGTCAAAAATCTACCTAAAGTTTCATTTGGATCTAACTTAGTTTCTACAACAAGATAATGAAGATTAAAGGCTTTGTAGTGCTACTAGCTAATCAATACATGTAAATTGAATCTTTTAACATCAAATTGCTGAAGAAAATCGAAAGGGGTCTAATTAAAACTTACTCTTCAGAAAACCTTCGAAGATTTTCTGGAAGCCCAATTTGGTCATGATCATAAATACCAGCAGTAAAAGAAGGCCAAGACGGTCCACCCATATGTTTCCAATTCTCACCACAAAGCCAGGCAAACATATTCGCTGCATCCACACTAAGTGGAGGAAAAACATTCTTGCTCCATGAAAAGTTAAATTTCGGATCAATTGCCCAATCACGTTGTGGATCAGATGTACGCCAATAGGTGTATTTCAGATTATTACGAACACCAGTAGCACTGCTAGCAGTTCGTCTATGCAAAATTGAATAAACAGTGATTACTATAGATCCGGGAGGTGAGTTTGTTAAAACTGCAGACTTCATACTCTTTAGTCTACCAAGAAAAGCATTTCGGGCCCTAGTTAGATGACTACCAGGTAATAACTCTGTAGGGCCCATTTCTTTGGTAGCGCCCAATGGATAGTAGAATACCTGCAGGCAATCAAGTCTATGGGTAAAAATAGAACCAGCATCAGGATGCCAAGGCTGGGCTGGAGCAGGACAATGAACTTGATGGCTACTTATAACTCTCGGTAACAAAAACTCTTTTCCAAGTAGAGATCTAACGGCACCTGCAGATTCCGGATTCTTGATGACGGCATCAACAAACCATTCTTCCTCTAAAATATCAACTGGTTCTTCAGAATTTCGTGTTTCCAAGAATTTAGACACTCTCTGATTAACTGTATTATTTACAACACCTTCTAAAATAATAAATCCATATCTACAAAAATCTAACACTTGTTGGTCAGTTAGAGTCGGCTTGCAATCATATTTTTCAGTTCGCATTTAAAACCCCACTACTTTTCCAAAACAAATTCGCAGCCTAAAATTCGATCTATCTCATCCGGATGGCTATATAAAAGGGATAAATCTGGAAACTTGATGATCCGCCAGCCATCTTTCATTGCATCTAAAACTGTGTGATAAGGCCAATCATCGTAGTCTTCAGGAGGAAGGCAAATTTCTCCATTTTCAATAATCGACATTCCATTTACCGGGGAATCTACCGATGTACTATGGGTTTGGAGATACAAGAGCTTTTGACAGGGCAAGGATTCATTTTTTCTTAAAATTAGATCATCCAGAACTTTCACTAGTTCTGCTTCAGTCAAAACTCCCTTATTGAGCTTGTCCACTAATTTCTTTTTTTCGATAGGTTCAAACATTCAATTTTCTCTATTCACTCAATCAAAAAAAGGATTTTACCATACTATGAAATACGACTATAGGTTCCAATAAGGCATGAAGGAAATAATGCTCCTCTCCCTTCTAAGAGCGACTGGTGTAGCTCTTCTGCAAGTGTTTCAACACCCACTTCCTCAGCGGTGACAATTCCGAATTTTTCCATCATAGGGAGCAGACTCTTGACTAACTCTGCCAACCAATCCGTTCCCTCCTTTGAGGTTCCAGGATCTAATCTCTGACAAACTACTAGATTAGGTTCTTTAATACCAATATCTTTAAACATATACCACAGCTGAGGTCCAAGGTCTAAGGGGATGCCAGCTCGTTTGAAAGTCTCCGTAGTCCATCCAAGTACTTTCTCAACCTTTGCTACTACTGGAACTGATCGAACAACACTCATATCGACTTCGATAAAAGCAAGAACTCCACCTGACTCTATTTTTTTCACTAAACTCCTTAGAATTGTTGTGGGGTCCGCTTGAAACATTAAAACAAACCTACCAATAACAGCATCAAATTTTAATGACGGATCAATTTTTTCAATGTCACTGACTAAAAAATCAATATTTTTAATTTTTAATTCCTTAGCCCTATTGCTTGCCCGTTCTACAGCTTGATGGGAACGGTCTACGCCCAGCACAGACCCAGAAGAACCAACTAAGTTTGCTGCTAAAAAGCTTAGGTCTCCAGCACCACAACCAATATCCAACACTCGCATTCCAGACGTGATTTCTGCCTTTTGTAAAACCTCTAAACTAATTTCTCCCCAGTACTCTGCTTGAACAGATAATCTTTTTAATTCATTTTCTGTATGGCCAAGAATATAAGGTGGGTTTGTTTTATTACTCATATCTCTATTATTAAAAGGCTCGTTTAACCCACAAACTATCTTGGAAATAAATCTTAACCATTCACAGATTAATTAAAGATGGTTAATCAACTTTTTTAAATCAACAACAGGAGCTATCAGGTTCACAACAGACCACTTCTATAGAACTATTTTTCACTCCATTCTCTAAAACTTTAAATCTTCCTTTATAGGGAGCTTTACTGAGTTTTTTTGCTGTGTCAGAGCAAATCTCAACTTGTTCATTTCTTGGAAAGAAGTGGCCTTCTTCATCAATGACGGCCTTCTCCGGCCCTAGATAAATAGCTGTTTGGCCCTGAAAAATACGAGGCAAGGTCCTTTCAAGCTTATATCCACGTATAGTCATGGAAAAAAATGAGTGTCCTTCTACTTCCTTCCAATATCTTTTATTTAAAACCTGAAGTCCATAGAATCCAGCCTGCTCTAAATACACAAAAAATTCTTCCTCTGTAAGAGCTCCAGCAATGCACTCGCCCCAGAGATGTGCATTGACACGCATATGAATGGGAAGAGGTTCTTCACTCAAAACATCACTTAATACTATCCTCCCATGATTCTTAAGAACTCTCCACATTTCAGAGAAAACAGCTTTTTTTTCAGGCGATAAATTGATCACACAATTTGAGGTAATCAAGTCAATAGTTTTAGTTTCTACAGGAATTTTTTCAAGGAACCCTTGACGAAAATCTACCACGTCATACCCTAGATTTTCAGCTACCTTAGGTTTATTCATATTAGCCACAGACAACATTTCCTTTGTCATATCCACTCCTATGACCTTTCCCTGAGCTCCCACCTTCCTAGCAGCAACAAAACAATCAATTCCGCCTCCTGAACCCAGATCCAAAGCTGTTTCACCAGGAACAAGATCAGCCATGCTTATCGGTGAACCACAACCATAAAATCTTTCGACGACATCGTCAGGAATGTGACTTATCTCTTCTGCATCATAGTTAAGAGGACAACAAAGTTCAGCCTGAGGTTTAACCGCAGCCTTCCCATAGAATTCTCGAACCTTACTTCTAGAACCATCAATATCAAAAGCTAAAACACAGTTAGAATGTAGGGTGTCAACAACTCTTTTCTGATCGATATTGATCATATCCTCACTAGTATTGCAGTTTAACGTACCTTCACCCATGGAATGAAATACGACTGGAGCATCGAACCCAGAATTTTGATTAAAACTCTTACGTTTTTTATCAGCCAATTCAAACATCACATCTTGTGCCAGAGCTTTATAAACCTGGTAATAAGGATCTGGACCATGCAAATTCCCTAAACCTTCTTCACTCAAACTGAAAAAATAACTATGTTCAATATCACCACCACCTAAAATATATCGAAACGGATCCTGGAGAAGAGAAGAGTTATTAACAATAGAAGCTGCTCTAAACTTTTTTCCAACATCAGCCTTATGCCAAATCTGACGAAGAGTTTCTTTAGTAATTGTTCCGGCTGCTAAGGGGTAGTGGTTCGCAAACGCTGCAGAAGGATATACAGTTCCATCAGAATATATACAAAGTGAGTCCCAAAACTGGTTACCTAGATCATATTTTACGTAGGGAGTTCCATTTACCCGTAATTTCAAGGATTCGAAGTTGTCTAAACTCACACCTAGTATTTTTGCCTGTTGAACCGTTTCCCTTGCGACCCTTATTAAATCATCAGTGTCTGGAAAAGAATCGGGGTCCGTCTCAATGATTCGTCCCCTGTGATGTAACCACATTAAGTGCTGCGATTGAGCTCCCCAATCTTTAACTAACCTAGTAATCTGTGGCATCTCGTCCATATTCATTTTAGTAACCACAGAAGTCAGTGAAACAGAAAATCCCAAATTTGTGATGGTTTTGGTTCCTCTGGCAATCTTGTCAAAAGTTCCTTCACCCCTATAATGATCATTGCTTTTTGCCTGGGCACCATCAACTGAAACCTGCAAGCGAAGCCGATTACGATTTACTTTTTCAAGATGTTCTAGCTGTTTACCTCGAAAAAAAAGGCCATTTGTTAAAATGACAAGTTCTAATTTTTTTTCTTGGGTAATTGTTTGAATTAATTCAAAAATATCGGAACGAATAAAAGGTTCTCCTCCCGTAAAATAAAAACGTTCAACTCCACATTCAACTGCTTGATTAATGATTTCGAGCAGAAGTTTTGTGGGCAGTCCTGAATCTGCTACTGGAGAAGAATTCACTAGACAATGCGTACAAGTCAGATTACAAGAATTATTAGTGTGAAGCCATAACTCCCTCAAGGTTTTTACCTTTAAATGAAAGGCTCGACCACGGTAGGGTTCATTTTGGATCGGTGACAGGGAGAAAAACCCTAGTCTTAGACATTCTCGAACAAAGAGGTGTATATGGAGGTGAGCTTTAGTAAATTCTAGTTGAAAATAACTGGCATAAAGTCGACACAAATCACCAAATGATTTAGGTTCTTCTAACCAACCTAAAATAACTTTTGCTCGTTCATCACTAGAAAACCAATTAGGTCCTTCTGGATCAACGAAGAACCAAAGATTTTCTCGCTGAAAAGCCACTAACTCTGGGCAATAAATGAGTTGATTGTCTTTGAGTTGGGATAACATCAATCCATTTTTCAATTCAAATCTACCTCATTCCAAAGATTAACCAACCAGTCAACCACTTTCTCCTTACCAAATACTACATCGTAGCAACCACCTTTTCTTGATTCGTCTTCTCGTTTAAGCCAAACAAACTTACAACCAGCTTCTTTTGCCAATACTACAGTAGCAGCAATATCCCATAGATGAAGATCCGGATCTAAAACAGCTCCTACTGAACCTTGTAAAGCTAATCCATGACCAAAACAATCACAATAGCTACGAACACTTGAATGAGATTTAACTAACCGATCTAAAACTTTTATCTTCCCTGATTTAGAAAATTGACTTCGATTGCCGACAGAAATAATTTCATGTTCAATCATTTTAGAATCATCAATGTCATTAACGACTAACTTGGTGTTATTACACCAAGTTCCTAGTCCTAGAGCACCACTATACCGACGCCTTATTCCAGGCAGGTCAATAACTCCCAAAACTAAGTTCCCCTTATAACGCAAAGCTAAAAGGGTCCCATATAATGGAATTTTATGAAGGAAACTATGCGTGCCGTCAATAGGATCAATAATCCATTCGTAATCGGATTCTGAGTGATGACTAGGTAGTTCTTCACCAACAATAGAATGTGACGGATACCATAAAGCTAGTTTAGAACGAATTTTTTCTTCTATGGCAAAGTCAACGTCTGTAACAAAACTCCTGTCAGGTTTGAGTTTATGACTAAAACCTTTTATCAAGAATTGATCCACAAGATTTCTTGTTTCGTCAGCTATCTGAATCGATTTATCCAAAAAGTCTTTCAATTCTTCTTTGTTGGGCACAGTAATTTCATCTGATGGACTGTAGTCATTCATTTTTAATGTTGATCCTTAATTAAGAGAAATTTAACAAGATCAAAATTGCTACTCAGCTACAGTAGCTTTACCATAATCTAGCTTTTTAGGATATTTCTTTCTGAATAAAGCAACCGTTATCAAGGTAAGCCACTTAATTATTTCCCTGAACAGGTTAAAAAGCTTTCCAACAGGGGAAAAGTAGGATCAACGGTCTTTTCATTGGCAGGCTGGAATTATTTATCAATCTTCATCAAGCAACTTAGACCCTCCAGCAACAGCTGGAACGAAAAATACTTCACTTTCAGCCTCTACCTTATACTTGAGACCTTCTTGACGGACCAAACCATCAACAAATACAGTCAGGCCAGATCTTAAACGATCATTCTCTAGTAATCTATTTTTAATCCCTGGAAAAAGCAGATCAAGTTGATCAATCAATTCACCAACCGTATTGCCATTGACCGCCTGCTTTTGAACGTTCCCTGTCAATGAATGCAAAACACCAGGAATATGAACAATAGCCATAATCGTTAGCCTTCAAAAGGATCTAACAAATTAAAGGTTCAGAGCCTTATACTGACTCTGAACCTTTAAAATATTCTTAAAAAAGATTTCAAACTTTTTCTTGTAATGCCTTAATTACTTTAGGAGGAGACATCGGAAGATCTCCTAATCGAACACCTATTGCATGATAGATCGCATTGGATACAGCAGGTTGAGGTGGAACAATTGGCACTTCCCCAACACCTCGAACTCCATAGGGATGACCAGGGTTTTCCGCCTCAACAATAATGGTTTCAATCATTGGAAGGTCAAGGCTAGTTGGCATACGGTAGTCTAGAAAACTTGCATTCATCAATTGACCCGCATCATTATAGAAGTATTCCTCGTTCAAAGCCCACCCGATTCCCTGTGCGACACCTCCCTGCATCTGTCCTTCCACATAAGGGGGGTAGATAGCTTTGCCAGCATCTTGCACAGCCGTATATCGCAAAATTGTCACCTTGCCAGTATCGGGATCCACTTCTACATCTACAATATGGGTTCCATATGCTCCTCCATGGTTTTGGGGATTGACCGTAACACGAGCACCTACATCAATTCCATGTTGACTTAGATTTGCTGCTAGCTCTTTGATAGTAAACTGCTTGGAGGAACCGTTAGTGGTTGATAAAGTTCCATCGGCAAAGGACACATTGTCCTTATCAACTTCCCAAATTCTAGCTGCTTGCTCAATGAGTTGTTGACGAATTTTTACCCCAGCCTCATAGGCTGCTATTCCGGTAGCAAAGGTTACTCTGCTACCTCCAGTCACATCGGTAAAACCAACAGAGTCAGTATCCACTACCGAAGGGATGACCTCTTCGGCAGAAATTCCCAGCACTTCAGCTAGCTGCATTGCAAGCGAGGTTCTCGTACCTCCAATATCTGTTGAACCTTCTTGAAGTGTCACTGTTCCATCGCCATTCAGCCGGGCAGCAACACTGGATGTAAGTCCAGCATTAACCCAGTAACCGGATGCAACGCCTCTACCTCGATTGGCACCTTCTAGTTTCGATTGGTAATGTTCAGAATTCTTAGCAGCTTCTACAGTTTCAAGACATCCAATTTTTGGATGGGGAATACCATTACATTGCTTATCACCCTCTTTAGCACCATTCTTCAGACGAAACTCTAATGGATCCATCTTTAAAATTTGGCAAAACTCATCCACCATGCTCTCAACAGCAAACTCAGAGTTAGGAGCCCCTGGAGCCCTGTAAGCTGCAGTCTTGGGCTTATTGACAACAACGTCATTCATCTCAATAAAAAGATTTTCAATCTTGTAAGGGGCGAACATGCAGATCCCACCAATTGCAACAATAGAACCAGGGAAACCACCGGCTTCGTAAGCTAGAACAGCTTCTCCTGCCGTAATTTTTCCTTCGTTATTTACTCCCATTTTTAATTTGACATGGGATCCCGAGGTTGGACCAGTACCTACAAAAACTTCAGTGCGATCCATAACCACCTTTACGGGCCGCCCAGATTTTTTTGAAAGCAAAGCGGCAACTGGTTCACCATAAACGTTTATCTTGCCACCAAAACCTCCTCCAATTTCAGTAGGGATAACTTTTAATTTTGAAACAGGCATGTCAAGAATCTGGTGCACAGTTGTACGGACATTAAAAGCCCCTTGTGTTGTAACCCACATGGTTAGATAACCATCGGGGTTCCACATTGCCGTTGCAGCGTGTGGCTCAATGTACCCTTGATGGACAGTAGCACAGCGGTATTCACGTTCTAAAATGTGATCAGCAGCGTCAAACCCTTGCTTGAGGTTCCCTTGCTCATGCTTAGAGCACGAGGCAATATTACTGGGCTTGTCACTCATTTTACCAAGTCCTTCATCGGTGTATAGATTCTCATCCAACAAGGGAGAATCTGGTTCCATAGCCTTCAGGACATCCATCACTGGTGGAAGAACTTCATAGTCAACCTCTATTAGCTTGAGGGCCTCTTCTGCAATATGGGGATTAGTTGCAGCTACAGAGGCAACTGCATGCCCGTGATACAAAACTTTTTTAGATGCCATTACATTCTCAACCATGGGTTTCAGAGGCACTTCTCCCGCCTCTCCCAAAACAGCCCTACGATCTCCAGCATCTGGGAAATCGGCTGCAGTCACTACTGCTTTTACCCCATCTAAAGCCTCTGCTTTGTCAGTGTTAATGGACTTAATCCAAGCATGGGCATGGGGACTGCGAAGAACTTTCCCAAACAACATACCTGGCAACTGAGTATCAGCACCATAAGCAGCTCTTCCTGTGACTTTATCTACACCGTCATGTCTGACCGGCCTTGTTCCAATAACCTTATACTTTTTTTCACCATTCGTATTACCGGAGTAATTCATTTATTCACCTCCAATTGAGCCTCAGCATCGATAATAGCCCGAACAATCTTGTCATAACCTGTACATCGACATAAGTTTCCAGCACACCAAAGGCGGATGTCGGCTTCAGTAGCCTTAGGCTTTTTATCTAAGAGGGCCTTACTTGCCATTATAAAACCAGGAGTGCAGATCCCACACTGTAGTGCAGCATTTTTCAAAAAAGCCTGTTGCAAAGGATGAAGACCTTCTGGTCCCATGACTCCTTCAATAGTTTCAACCTTGCAACCATCAACTTCACCGCCCAAAACAACACAAGAGTTAACCAAAACCCCATCTAAAATAACACTGCAGGCACCACAATTTCCGTTATTACATCCTTCTTTACTACCAGTAAGTTTGAGCTCATCTCTAAGAATCTCCAGCAAACTCTGTCTTGGTTCACACAAAAATTCAACTTCCTCCCCATTGATATTTGCTGTCACTTGTATTTTTGCCACCATGGTCTATACCCCCTTCGCTCGTTCTAATGATTTTTGAAGTGCCCGCCTCGTTAATACTCCAGCTAAGTGCACTCGGTATTCTTTAGTCCCTCTCATGTCAGAAATAGGACGGGCTGCAGCTTTTGCAACTGCTGCGGCCTTCTCGATCAAACCATTATCAATCTGCTTACCTTCAAGTTCAACAGCAGCTTCACCGACTAGCAGAGTCGTTGGAGCAACCGCACCTAAGGAAATGCGCGCATGCTTAACGGTTTTGTTGTCATCATCTAATTCCAGCGATGCCCCACATCCTACAACAGCAATATCCATTTCATTTCTTGGGATAAAACGGAGATAATGGGCTCCAAAATTTTTTGCCGGAGGTGGAATAAGAAAAGAAACAAGAAGTTCGTTGGGCTCTAAAACATTTTTTCCAGGTCCTGTACAAAAATCTTCTACCGGTACTTTTCTAGTGCCATTAGATCCAGCAATAAGACAAACTGCTGAATGGGCAACCAAAGCTGGAATAGAATCAGCAGCAGGGGAAGAATTACAAAGATTCCCACCAAAAGAAGCTCGATTTTGAATTGCGGTTCCCCCGATCAGAGAAGCTGCATCAACAAGACCAGGGTATAGCTTTTCTATCTGTTCATTTTCATAAAAGCGGTAACAAGGCACCGAAGCTCCAAGAGTCAACCCATCACTGGAGTCATAAGATAATTCCATCAATTCCGGTATCTTTTTCCCATCCACTATTAATTCCAAATCTCGACGGTTCTCCCTTACCTGCACAATAAGATCTGTACCACCGCTCATGATTCTGGCATTCGTCCCTTTTTGTTCTAGCAAAACTAAGGCTTCAGCCAAGTTCTTGGGTGCAGCATATTCAAAAGCTTGCAATAGAATCCCTCACTTTCTCAATTCTTCTTAGTTCATAATTCAGGTAGTCTCAAGAAGGAAGACCTTAATGAATCTATTTTACGGATCGAACGCCTTAGATGCAATCGACTTTCTAATTCTTAGGCAGATTTTTTTTGCTGGCAAACACCAGTTGTTTACAAATTTTTCTATTCAAAACCAAAGAGATTAGCAGTTACTCTTGACTTTCACTTATTAAAGATCACAAAATATTCCTTTAGATTATTAATGTTGTCATTTCTATTTTTTCAGCTGTTATGATTTTGAAATTCATATGCCATACTACCGACCAAACAAATTAGGCACTAAACTAAAGGAGGCTTCCATGATTATATGGATGGCAACAATTTCTCTTTCCCTCTTTTTTAATTTTACATTTACAGCATCTGCTCAGGAAGAAGGGAAACAAAAAACAGTAATAGATCCTGCCGTTGTGAAATCAATTGAAAAACTTGGTGGAAGTGTACGAAAGATTGCTCAGAATGAAAATGCTGTTGAAATTGATTTCCACCTAGGCCGGAATCAACAGGGTCTTAGACAATTTGAAACTGGCTCTGATCAAACCGTTGCACCACCGTCATTTGATGATGAACTTAAGATTTTGAAGAAACTCAATAATGTTGTTTCTCTTCATCTCGGCGGCACTGATATAACTGACAAAGGTTTGAGTCATCTTGGCGACCTAAATTCACTGCAAAGAATTCACCTAGAAAATACTAGTATTACCGATTTGGGTTTAGTCCATCTTAAGGGACTTAAGAATTTATCTTATCTCAACCTTTATCAAACTGCGATTTCAGATAAAGGACTGAAACATCTTGAGGGATTGAAAAACCTTAAACAACTTTTTCTATGGCAGTCAAAAGCAACTCCTGATGGGATAAAGCTTCTTCAAAAAATTCTGCCAAATGTTTTAATCGAACTAGGCTGGGAAACCAAATGAAATGAACAAGACAAATCATTTGTAGCACCAACCTAATTTATTAAAAATAAATCAGTAGATCAAAATACCGGATTTTAGGTTTTTACAATCCAAAGACTTAGAAAAATCCAAAACGCCTTTTTTTATGAAGTCAACTAAACAGATTAAGACTAAAAATAGTCTTACCTTAAGTGAAGTTGAAACCTATCGAGAAGAAGGATTAGTAATTCCAAAGTTTCGACTACCCACAAACATCCTAACGAATTTACAAAACGCCTTGGAAGAACTGATAAGAAATAATCCAGGCGTTAGACCTGAAAAGCTAATTAGTGCACATGTAGATAAAACTACTAATGAAGGGGTGAAAGGTAGCTCAACTTTTCTCCAGTTCGCAGGTTACAAAGAAATTCTAGACATGGTAGAGGATTTAATTGGAAGTGATATCATCCTTTGGGGTTGCCACATGTTTTGTAAAACGTCTGGAGATGGTCTTGAGGTCCCCTGGCATCAAGATGGTCATTACTGGCCAATCCGTCCCTTAGCAACCTGCACGGCATGGGTTGCTCTGGACTTTTCAACTCCTGAGAATGGAGCTATGCGTTATATCCCTGCTTCCCATAAATCTCATACGCATTTTACTCATTACACAGATAATTCAAATCGTTTAGTCCTCAACCAAGCACTAATGCCTGGACAAATTGATGAATCCCTGGCTAAACCCGTAATTCTTGAACCCGGCCAAATTTCCCTTCATGACGTTTATCTTGTTCACGGATCCCCTGCTAACAGATC
Source organism: Terriglobia bacterium (assembly GCA_022452285.1). Taxonomy (GTDB): domain Bacteria; phylum Acidobacteriota; class Terriglobia; order Versatilivoradales; family Versatilivoraceae; genus JAKUNG01. Next base: position 72,776 of record JAKUNG010000001.1, read on the forward strand.
GGATCAACGGAGGGCAGGATTAGCCATTCGATACATGCCTGCAACCTCCTATTTTGATCGAGAAATTCCAGCAATGGATCAAATTGCAGATTTTTCTAAAAGACCCATCTGGCTCCTTCGCGGAAGTGATCGTTCAGGAAGAAATGATTTCCAGATAGGACATTAAAGTTATAGGGACCGCCGTACAACTGCAACTCTTGTCCAACAATCCTCGAAGAAATACCTTTATAGAATTTATCTTGAATTAGTGTGTCAAATAAAGTTCTATGAATAAATCTTTAAGAGTCAAGCTTTGAAATAGGAATAAATAAGATTTTTCAGAAAAACTGCACTACATCTTTAAAATAACAATAACTGTGATCCCTAAGAAAAATAGCGCACATCCGAACAAACCAGCTCTCATAATCCAACTAGACTGCAATTCCCTTGGTAAAAGGGATCGGTTTAAATAAATCACATGGAGCGAACTAGCTCCTAAAGCAATATTCATTAAAACAGTACCTACTTTGGCTATCTGGAGGGGATTAAATAAAGAAAGAGCAAACAGACCCCAAATACCATATATTGTTAGAATCCCATAGTAGATGAACTTGACTTGGTTCCCATCCATCCGACGTGCCCTGCTACTTACCGTCCAAATAATATCTGTCCAGCGACGCGCAACATTTTCTCCTGAATGAATCTGATTAGGGGCTAAAACTAGAAAACTGATCAGCAAAGTAAGAGGCCACAATATATAACCGTAATCCATATATCTTGCTGCCATACCGTCTGCAACCATAGCTCCCACCCTATTGCCAGTAATAGGGGCGTTACGAATAAATTCTACAGACAACATACAAGGCAATGCCATACCCAGAAAACTTCCAATCACCCAGGTTGCTTGGTCTCGTTTTATATGTTTTATCCAACCTTTCCAACGTTTCATAGAATCTTTTCCAACTGAAAAAATCTCACCAACATGAGACAGGCTTACAGTCATTCCCCCTACCGCACTAGGTATAGCTCCAACACGTGCACCCATTCCCCAACCTTTATCACGAGCGTAGTTAGAAAAGAGACTATTGGTTAGGCCACCTGCTCCCGCAATAGCAGCTAATCCCGCTAACATTGCCCACTCGAGATTGGGAAGGCGACCATGTTTTTTAGCATAACTAAATAATCCCACTAGTTCTAACCCTTGGTGATCAATTAATTCCTGAAAACGGGTTTTGAACGCATCCGGAACATCTTTTAAATTATCAAAGTAATTGATATGGCCGTTTTCATTTACTGAAAAAGATGTTGGTTGCCATGATCGATCAGAATCAATTGAACCTTGTACTATTAAAGTAACGGTTGGCTCCTCAACTTCAACATAGAAATGTTTTCTTTTTACAAGACTCTGGGCCCGTGCCAACATGCGGAGTCGTTGATTTTCTAGATGTGCAGGAACTACATCTTCAATGCCAAATTTCTGTTGTTTTTCACCTTGATTCACTGAAAAGGATAAAATTGCTGCTCTTTCATTTTGAAGGGTTCCACGAATGGTATACTGAACCTCATTTTCGTGAGCACTAAGTGTAAAATGGCCATCAGAAATAACCGTTCCAGCTCTTAAAGGAGCCGTTCCAAAGCGGAAAAAACCGCTAAACACTTCTATTGCATTTCGCCCTGAAACCATAAACACCGAAGTGATAGTTAGAAAAATTAAGACAATTGCTACCTTGGTAGTCATCAAACGTTCAATCAGCCTATAAACAGTACCTCCAAATATTAAAGGGACGAAAGCCAGTATGAAAATAATGTAGCCAAGAACCTTAACCAGTCCAGCCTCTGACATGCCTATACCGAGGAAGCTAGTCATTGCAGCTCCAGGCAAATGGCCCAGCAAGGCAGCCGCTAAAGGAACTGCAGCATTAGAGGCCATAAATGGCCAAATGCCAGAAAATTCAACAATTGCATAGAACGGTATCCAAAAACGAACTCCTGGACGCGTTCTACAAAATCCTACATGCACTGGTTCTCCGCAGTAGAGCGTATAGCGCATCACTTCTAAATTATAGAAGAGTTGCATTAGAATACTTAAAGCACCCAACCAAAGAAGTGTCGGCCCATATTGGGCAGTCACAGCTGGACCAAAAAGCCATTCTCCAGCTCCAACTGAACACCCAACCATGACAATTCCTGGTCCAATTAAAGTCGAAATATTTCTAAACTTGAAGGTCGGTGCTTTTGGTAATTCCCCAGTACTCCAGGGTGGAATTTGTCCATGATAGGACAAGTTAGATTTTTTGTTCATAGACTTCACCCATCATACGTGTTACTCGCCATAACGATTGATTTAGCTTCCATTAAATCTGAATATAACTCTCTGTTTTATTTAGACCATTTTAGACGATAGACAAGATCTAGGTTTTCTGTTTCCCGGTTACCCATAAAGAAACTAATTAATTTTCCTGATACAACTGTAACTATCATACCTATGGGTCCAAACCACATAAAAGAAACACTATTGTCAAAGATGCAATAGGCTGTAACCGCTATACCTAATGATAATCCCACAAAGGCACCACGCCATTCTGTTTTACGGAGAAGCATTCCTAAAATAAAAATACCTAACATTGGTCCGGCAAAACTATTAACTAGCTTATTAGCAATCTCAATTATCGAACCCAATCTCCCAACAAAGCAGGCTAATACAGTAATAATCACACCTAAAACAAAAGTGAATCCTCGAGAAATTCTTAGTTCTTTGGCATCTTCTTCCTCTGTACTATTTTTGTTTGACTCAATTATCCAGCCTAATCGCTTACAAAAATCAGTGATCAAAGCAGTGGTACATGTATTTAGTCCTGAATCAATTGAAGACATGGCAGCAGCCAGAATGGCAGCAATCATCATTCCTCTTAAGCCCCAAGGCATTTGGGTAGCAATAAAATAGGGGAAAACCGAATCTCCACTAATGTTGGTTGGCAATTGGTCTGGATTTAAGTTGTAGAAAGCATATAGTCCTAATCCGATTCCTATCATGGCGAAACCCATTACCGACCCTCCTACGGTATTAAGAACAAATGATTTTTGCATTCCTCTCAGAGACTTCGCTGCAAGATAGCGTTGCACACTGACTTGATCTGCTCCATACATCGACAAGTTTGCTACTATTCCCCCAATCAAAGCTCCCCATGAAGTAATTCGGGTTGTGGGACTCAGTGACCAATCAAAAACTTTGGTATTGCCCCCCTGTTCAGCAAGTAACCACAATCCAGAAAAACCATTGACCTCAGAACTAATAACCAAAAGAGCAACAATAGAACCAGCAGTAAGAACAAAAAACTGGGCGACGTCAGTCCAAATCACTGCTCTCATTCCACCAACAACTGTATACAATGTCGCTATCACACCAACGGATAAAATCATTGGGATTAAAGGGAGTCCTGTAATTGTGTGCAGAACTAGGGACGGAACATAAACAGCTGTTGCCATCCAGAGAATTCTCCAAAAGACAAAGAATGCACTGGTCAAAAGTCTAACAGAAAGATTAAACCGTTTTTCCAAGTACTCGTAGGCAGTATAGACTTGCAATCGATGATAAAAGGGCATAAAAACATACATTACCACTAAGGCCGTAGGAATCATTGATAGCATACCCACCGTAATCTTCAAATCATGAGTTCGATACTCCGAAGGACCGCCCATATAACTAATAGCACTGTAGAGACTGGCAATCGTTGAAATTCCTATAGGGAACCAACCCATTGAACGACCTGCCAAAAAATACTCTTTAGTAGATTTTTGTCCACGACCGACCCATACTCCAATGCCTACCATAATCAAGATATAGATAAGCATGATGGAATAATCCAAGGACGAAAACACCTGATGTTCCATTATCACCTCGAAAATTGGTTAACAATCCTCACTACAATTGGATTAGGAAATTATATCTCATCAAAGGTTTGGTTTGTTACCTAATTAAACACTATTCTTGACAGCTTATTACTATGGTCATTAGACTTCATTACATTCAATAACTAGCTACGAACAATTATTAGAAATCTTAAAAGTCAGATCCTGACGGCCAGTTGGTTGGCTACCTTGAAAAATACTTACCGTGTAACCAACCACTAGGGTTGTTACTAACCCCACCGTGCCATACCACAAAAACGAGATATTTGAAAAAAGGATGAAATAACTCGTGACAATACTTCCAACTAATAGACCTAGAAAGGCTCCGACTGGATTGCACCTGCGTGTCAACATTCCTAGTAAAAATACAGCTGCCATGGGACCAGAAAAACTGTTAACTAACTTGTTAGTAATCTCAATAATAGAGCCCAATTCTCCAACATAACAAGCTAACACAGTAACAAAAATCCCTAATATCAAAGTTAGCAACCTAGACAGTTTTAATTCTAATGCCCCTCCTTCAACCGGTAAGCTTCCAGAAAACAATCGCTCCATCCAATTGAACTTCCAGTTCAATCGTTTATAAAAATCAGTTATGAAGGCGGTAGTACAGGAATTTAAACCTGAATCAATTGAGGACATGGCAGCCGCTAAAATAGCAGCAATCATTATACCTCTCATGCCAATAGGCATTTGGGTAGCAATAAAATAAGGAAAAACCTTATCACCCTGAATTAGTGAAGGTAGTGCTTCTGGATTACTAATATAGAAGGCAAAAAGACCCAAGCCAATGGCTATGATAAATCCTTTCATGACCAAGCCAGCAAACACACTTAAAATAAATGATTTCTGCATGACAGGAAGTGACCTAGCAGCAAGGTAACGCTGTACAGAAACCTGATCTGCTCCATACTGGCCTAGATGTCCTATTACTCCACCTATTAAAGCTCCCCAAGTTGTCACCCTAATTGTTGGGTTAAGAGACCACTCAAATAAATTAGCTCGACCTCCCTGCTCTGCAATCGTCCACACCTCCTTGGGTCCACCAGTACTAAGTCCTAAGAGCCACACTACAAAAATAGAGCCCGTAAAAAGAACGAAAAACTGGCAGACATCTGTCCAGATTACAGCCCTCATTCCGCCGGCCACCGTATAAAGTGTGGCAACAACTCCGACTCCTATAATGGTTTCTACCAGCGGCAATCCGGTAACCGTATGGAGGACTAAAGCTGGAACATAAGTTGCCGTTCCCATCCATAATAGCCTCCAAATCAAAAAGACTCCACTAGCTAAGATCCGTACTGAAAGATTAAAACGGTGTTCCAAATACTCATATGCCGTGTAAACTTGCAGGCGATGAAAAAATGGCATGAATATGTAAATCACGACAGGAATAATTAAAATAGTCGAAACATGTTGAACAGCCATAGCGAGGCCATGGGTATAGTACTCAGAAGGGGCACCCATATATGTGATAGCACTATAGAGACTAGCCAGAGTAGAGATGCCAACTGGAAACCATCCCATTGAGCGGCCCGCCAAAAAATATTCTTTGTTATCTTTCTGTCCTTTTCCAACCCTCATCCCAATTGTCACAACCACAATGAGATAGGCTGCTAAGGTGAAATAGTCCAACATTGAAAACACATCTGTATTCATAAAACCCTTCTTAACAGGCCATCTAAATTCTTAACTACTTTTAGATCTTAGTGGAAACTCATTTGCGATCTTTCAAACTTTGAGCAAAAATTTGTACTGTCTGCTTTAATGTTCTCTCGGTATCTATGGATTCAGGATTCTCACTACTCAAATTAGTACCTGCAATCAGCCTGAAAACATTTGCAGCACCTTGATGAATTTCAGAAGGAAGTCCGGCTTTGTCAAAAGTCTCAGCTATTTGTTCCATTTCATTAATCCAACGAAAGGCCTTGGCCGGAACTCTATTCAGTTGCTGCATCGATTTAAGAGCATTTGACTGACTAAAATCCAATTCAGTCTCTAACTCGTTTGAAAGTCCTAATATCTCAGCAACAGTCAATACTGCTGCATGGAGAGCCATGGTACCCTTAGTCAAACCGGCATAGCACATCTTGATCGCCGAAGCGGCACCAATTTCATCACTTAAAAATCGAAGTTCAATCCCTTGCCCATCAAGGCATTGCAAAATTTTCTTATTAGGTCCAGAGACATAAAAGCGTGGAAATAAACCGTTTCTTGGAGGTGGTCCAATAATTGAAGCATCTAGATACTCTCCACCAACATCTGAAATGATTTTTTTAATTTGCCTGCTAACCCTAGGAGATACAGCGTTACAATCTACAAAAGTCGTCGAAAATTTAGTATTTTTTATGGCTTTAGCCAGAGATTCAGCTAGCGTTACCGCTGCTGAAGGAACAATTATAGAGAAGACTAAATCTGCTTGTTCCAAAAGTTCTTCTAATGATTTTACCGTCCGAAACCCCGCCTTTCGGGCTAATGTGCATGTCCGAGAGGTCCGGCCAGTCAAGCAAGTCATTACATCAAGGCCACTTTCTCTAAACATCTTTCCTACTGAGTGCCCCATATCTCCAGGACTCAAAATAGCTATTTTTTTAATTTTTACTCGTATTTTTTTTCGAATTGGGATTACCTAGACAACCCCTATAGCCTGATGGGTTTCCCCTCTCGAGCAGACTGATAAAGGGCTGTAATTACAGAGATGTTGTTAAAACTATCTTTTAATGAAATCACAGGGGTTTCACCATAGAGGATACTACGAGTCATTGACTCCACCTCATCTTGATAGGCATTGACTTTATGATAAATTTTTCTGTCTGTTTTCCGATTGTCTAAACCATCACTAAACGTTGATTCATCTTTTGACCCGTCATCACAAACAATCTGAATGGTTGCCGAACGATTTAAACGATTTAACCAAGGCATATCTAGGTAGATGTGGCCTTCTGTTCCTAACAGATCTGCTTCAATGTGAGCAAATGCATCAAAACTTGAAAAGAAGTGAAAGAATACCCCTGAACTAAAAACAAGATGTCCAGAAAAACTTAGATCTACACCTCGTTTGTCATTTTGAATAGCATATACCTCAACAGGTTCAGCTCCCAATATTGCCCGTGAAAAACTCACACAATAACTACCAAGATCCCAAAGGGAACCTCCGCCCATTTTAGAATCAAACCGATAATCATCAGGTCTTTTCAAGGTAAAACTAAATAGACCTCTAACCATTCGAATTATTCCAATTTTTTCTTGAACTACAAGTTCTCGGACATAACTGGTCTGAGCATGAAAACGCATCATTGCTGCTTCTTGGACAATAATTTCATTTTTTTTTGCAGCTTCAGCAATTTCACTAACTTCTTCTGGAGATATTGCTAAAGGCTTTTCACAAAGAACATGTTTTCCTGCTTCTGCACACTTAATTACCCACTCTTTATGTAGACTATTCGGCAGTGATAGATAAACAACATCAATGTCAGGATCTTCCAGCATTGATTCATAGCTAGCGTAGGCCCTAGAAATCCCATGACTTTCAGCATAATGATCTGCAACGTTGCGGCTTCTACTAGCAATAGCTAGTAATTCATTGTGGTTAGATTTCTTTAGACAGGGAATTAAACGTTCATTGATCCTAGCTGTACTTAAAAGACCCCATTGAAGCCGTTTTTTAGTCATAAAATTCCTTTAATTTGGATAATAGTGAAACACGCACCTAAAATTAATTTTTCTTTCATTCCAAACAAAACCAGAAAACTTCCAGCACTTAACTACTTTTGATTTAGGATTTTCTAAGACTTACCACTTCTTCCCATTTTCTGGATTCCCATGATTTTTTCATTGCTTCCTGGACCTCTGCAACCGCTAATGCTTCTTTAAAACCAGGTTCGCCCTGTTTTTCGCTGACTATCGACTTAAGAAACTCTGTGGCTTCAATTAATTTAAGATCATCGTAACTCATACTGATTGCCGGACCAGTTTGAAATTGCACATAGGAAGGATGTTTAGGGCTACTCTGAATAAGAGTGGTACCGTCATGCTCATCAGAACCATCAGGGAAATGTACCTGTAGTTCATTCATTCGTTCAAAATTCCACTTCAAAGCACCCTTAGTTCCATTAAGCTCAAAAGCCATTTCACAACCCGGTCCTTTAATCACTCTGCACGCTTCAAAAGATCCTCTGGCACCATTTGAAAAATGAACAAGAGCACCGACATAATCTTCATTGGTCACATCTCCTTTTGGACTTTCTGCTGAACCCGTAGAAAAGTGGTCGCCTGTTCCTTTAGTAGCTATAGGGCGCTGAGTGATAAATGTTTCAGAGGTGCTAGTCACACTCTGGATTGAACCAGCCATGCTATGGGCCATATCTACAACATGAGAAATAAGATCGCCAAGTGCTCCACTCCCTGAAAACTCCCTCTGAAATCTCCAAGAAAGAATTCCATTGGGGTCCCTACCATACCCGACCAAGAATCTACCCCTATAATGAGTAATATCCCCGATCTTACCTTCCTGTACCAGTTTTCTGGCATACTGGACAACCGGAGCCCATCTGTAGTTGTATCCTACCCAGCTAATGACACCAGCCTCACGAGCGATTGACTCAATCTCTGCAGTTTGCAAAGGATTCATTCCTACAGGTTTTTCACAAAAGATGTGTTTGCCCGCCTTGGCTGCAGAGCGAATCATATCTATGTGAAGGAAATTGGGAGAAGCAATGCTAATCGCTTCAACGTCTGCATTACTAATGACATCTTCCCAATCTGTACTCCAATGCTCAAAACCAAAACGTTCCTGAGCCTCCTGAGCTCTATTTTTTACTTCATCAGCGCAAATAACCATTCGTGCTTGAATGCCCAAATCTCTATACCGGTCAGAAACTTGACGGTAACAACGACTATGGACGGTCCCTATCCAGCCCATTCCAATAATTCCAATTCCAACGGTATGTGGCATTTCAAATCCTTTCTTGCTCCACATTAATATTATTGAATTATCGAAGAAATGGAAAAAACTACTTCCCTTCTATTGGACGTACTTCTTCCCATTGTTCTGACTCCCATGACTTAGCTACAGCTGCATGAACGGAAGCAACTTCAAGGGCTTCCTGAATACCCGGTTTAGCTTGTTTCCCCTCTGCAACTGAACTAAGAAAACGTGAAACTTCAATCGTTTTCAAATCCTCATAACCTAGTCCAGTTCCCTGTCCTGGATTAAAATGCTTGTGAAATGGATACTCTGGATTACTAAATAATCGTGTATAACCTTGTCGGATAGGTTCCCTTTCAGGGTTCAGATAGACCTGAAGTTCATTCATCCGCTCAAAATCCCAAATTATTGCACCTTTTGTACCATTAATTTCTACTTTTAATTCTTGCTGGGGGCCAGTAATAATGCGACAGGCCTCAAAACTGCCCCTAGCATCATTACTAAATTTCATTAAACCACCCACATAGTCTTCATTAGTTACCTGTTGCTGACTGGGTGAATTCGTTGAAGGCGTTTCTGAGGAAGCAACAGGTCGAGTTTTAATCCACGTTTTCCGATTAGAAATAACCATTTTGATGGATCCCACTAAAAAATGAGCCAAGTCAGTGGTATGTGAAAGCATGTCATTTAGAACACCTGTTCCAGATACTGATTCATCAAAACGCCACGAGATCGGCTCATCTGGGCTACGAGCATATCCTTCAAAGTAACGGCTACGAAAGTGAGTTATCTCTCCTAACTGGCCTTGGTCAATGAGCTGTTTAGCATATTGAATCATGGGTGCCCACCGATAGTTAAAGCCGACAAAACTAAGAACACCATTTTTCTTAATGGCATCCTGAATTACTACAGTTTGGCTAGGAGTCTTACCAACTGGTTTTTCACAAAGGATATGTTTCTTGGCGCTACTTGCGGCGCAAATAATGTTTTGATGATGATCATTAGGAGTAGTAATACTAACGGCAGAGATCTGCTTGTTCTGTAAAAGTTCGTTCCAATCGGTAGTAAAACTATTAAAGCCATGACGGATCATACCTTCCTTGGCTCGCTCTTCTATTGCATCAGCGCAACAAATCAGATGAGGGACAATACCTATTTCATTAAAACGGTCCTGCAGTTGACGATATGCCCGACTATGGGTATGCCCCATCCAACCCATACCAATAACACCAATACCCAAAGATCTCATTGGAACCTTTCTACAGCCAAGGAGGGGTCTCCTCTGGCATTGTCGTCAATACGATTGGTTCAAGAAACTTTACACTTTTAATGATTCCCTCAGCAGCACTCATCAGAGAATCCTCATGCTCAATACTGAGACTTCCATCATATCCAACGGACCGTAGACTACTAACAAATTCTCGCCACCATAACTCATCATGACCAAATCCCAGGGTACGATAACCCCAGGATCTTTCTAAAACCAAGTGCATCGGATTTAAATCAAGATTACCATCTGAAACCGTTCTATGAGGATTTATTTTGGCATCTTTAGCATGGACATGGAAAACAAAATTAGGTCCTAGCTCTCTAATCACTAAATTTGGGTCCATCCCCTGGTAAAATAAATGACTAGGATCTAAATTAGCTCCTAGCGAAGGACCAGCAATATCACGTAAACGTCGCAATCCTGACGGACTAAAAACTGACTGTCCAGGGTGCATCTCAATGGCAATCTTAACCCCATGATCTGTAGCATACTGTCCAGCTTCCTTCCAAAAGGGAGTAAGAACTTTATCCCATTGCCACTCAAGAATTTCCAGAAACTCCTGCTGGAATGGATGGGCTATCCAATTAGGATAAGGAGTTCCACTGGGATCACCAGGACAACCGCTCATAGCTACCACCGTATCCAAACCCAGTTTTTCGGCTAACTCAATAGTTTGATAAAGATGTTCTTTTTGTTCCTTGCCCCTCTCTGGATTTGGATCTACTGTATTACCATTACAGTTTAATGCACTCAAGGTTAGTCCTCGCTGATCAAAAGCGTCCTTGAATTCTGACCTAGCCTTGGAATCTTTAAGCAACTCAGTCCTGTTACAATGGGGTGTTTTTGAAAAACCGCCTGTTGAAATTTCAGCTGCTTCAATACCCTGCTCAACTAACCAATCCAGAGCCTCAGAAAATGAAAGACCTGGCAAACCATCTGTAAATAAACCAATTTTCATCATCGCCTCCTATCCGTTTACTCTTTTTAGGTCCATACATTCAAAACGAATGTACGCAAACCATTAACAGAATGAAATAGTACTTCTCTCTAAAATTAATCAAATTGAATTTAACCTCCCGATTTAAGATGTATCTAAAAAGGTTATCTTCACCTCATTCTCCTTGGATCTAATGACGCTTCTAAAACTAGAATCTCTGGTTTTTTTAGACCACTGGAGAGTCCAGAAAATTTAGCAGTACTAGATCGTAAATAGACAAGAGTATCCTGCGCACGCCGGTCCAAGAATTCCTTAAGTGGTCGCATCTTACTCGGCCACCAAAGAAGATAGTGCATGGGAATTATCCAATTCGGTTTCAATTTTTCAATTAAAACATCTAATTCTTGAAGAGATAGCGTGTTTGATTGGCCAACGATAGCTAACAAAATGTCACACTTATTTTGAAACACCTCTAACTCACTCGAGTTCAAACCATGACCTAAATCACCTAGATGCAAAATCCAAAGACCACCAACGTTAAAGGCATAGAGTGCATTGTCCTTAGGATGTCCACTTTCGTGAAAAGGTGACTCAGCTGCACCCAAAGTAACAATAGGAGTACCATTAACCTCAGCTTGTTGATTGTTTTGCACTAAGTCTAAAGCATTGATTACTCTTGGAGATCCTTGAACAAGATCAGGACATCCGTGTGCAACATCCTCCAAAGAACTAACGATTACGATATCACCTTCAACAGCTGGCCCGTCAGGCAACCCAAGACGGCTAGGAGAAAATGGATCGGTAACAATTACTGATTCCTCATCCTGCCAAATTCGGAAACAGGCATGTCCAACCCACTCCACATTGACTGTCAATTTAATCCTCTGCAATCTGGTGAAATCCTGCTATTTCCCACCAACTTTTTCCTTTTGATGGAGGCTTTTCCATCAGCAATGGTTTAAAGAAATCAATCGATTTCTCTAATCCCTCTTGAACTCCAATATAGTCACATTCCATCTCAACAGAGAGGGCACCTTCATATCCAATAAATCGCAGGGTAGTTATAAAATCTCTCCAAAATTTCTGGTCATGTCCCCAACCAACCAAGGTAAAAGTCCAAGATCTTTTTTCCGGAGTAGCTGGAGTCTGAGTTGTATCAAGTAACCCTTGTAACTTTAAGTTTCGACTCTCCATTCGAGTATCTTTTATATGGACATGAAGCAGTAATTCACCTAGATACGCAATTGTTTCAATTACATCTATCTTTTGAACAAATAGATGTGAAGGATCAAGATTACAACCAACAATTGGGCCGATTGCCTCTCGTAATTTCATTAATGTCATGGGAGAATGAACAATGTCACCAATCCAAGGTTCAAAGGCTAAACGGCATCCGTGGTCTTCAGCAATTCTAGCTTGTTCTTTCCAAAACGGGATTACACGCTCTTCCCACTGCCATCGAAGAATTGATCTGTTCTTTGCGTTAGTGGGATCCACTACCCAACACGGACATTTATCACCAGGTGCCCCTGCCGGAATACCAGCATTCAAGGTTAAAATCTTGACACCAGCAAGTTCTGCAAGCTCACAAATTTTTCGAAAATGTTGAGCATATGCCTCAGAAATTTCTTTATCGGGAGATAGACCATTTCCATGGGCTGAAAAGGCACTAATCTTTAAATCATATTTTTCAAGGGTGCCCAACCACTTTTTAAGCTTCTGGTTATCACCTATTAACTGACTGGGATCGCAATACTTACGGCTAGCTTCACCAAGACAAGCCATTTCAATTACCTTTATCCCCTGCTTTTGTGCAAACCTTAAGCCATCTTCAAATTCAAATGGAAGTAGAAAAAGGGAATTTATACCAAGTTCCACTGCGAACCTCCTGTTCACCAATACCCTAAAATATTCAATTTTTACTTCTCGGCCTCACTAAAAATGACCTTTTAACCTAAGACTATACTTGGCTTATAGCCACTCGGTTCAAGAACAACAATGGTTGGACGTTCAGAATCAGACATCTGTAGAGGGAATTCAACAACACTGGACCGTACAAAAACTAAAGGATCCCGAGGACGACTATCAAGAAATTCCCTCAAGGGTCGCATTGGTCCAGCTACTGGAGGCAAAGCAAAGTGCATAGGAACAATCCACTTTGGATTAAGGTATTCGATCATCTCACCAAGATCTCCAAGAGACAAAGTATTAAACTGACCAACGATAGCTAGCATTACCTGACAGTGATTTCGAAAAGGAGCTAATTCCTCCTTTGAAAGACCGTAGCCCAGATCCCCCATATGCATCACCCAGATACCACCCACCTGCAGTGCATAAAGCGCATTATCCTTTGGACTTCCACTATCATGAATAGGTGATTCAGCTGCCCCAACAGTAACTAGAGCACTTCCATCAACCTCAGCTTTTAAGTTATTTTCAACTAATTCGAGAGCATCGATGATTCGTGGCTGTCCCCTTACTAAGTCGGGATTTCCATGGGCTAAGTCAGAGAGTGAACTTACAATGACAGTATCTCCATCGACCCCTGGAGCGTCTTCCGACAAATAGATCTCCTTAGGTGTATAGGGATCCATTACAATAACTGGGCCACCATCTCGCCATACTCGAAAACATGCGTGACCTACCCATTCAACATTCACTGACATAAATTCCCTCCTTAAATTACAAATAACTTTCTTGAGGACAACTAATCCAATTTTTATTTTCAGTACAAAGCAATAGCTCTTCCTGGGCCTCCATGGCAATTACGAATCTTTAGGGCAGCAAAAATAAAATAAGCCTTGTCCGGAAGGCTACCAAGATTTGTTAGGGACTCTACTCCTACCATCCCAGAATTTCCTAAAGCCCAATATGTCATTAGTGCTTTCTTCTGATTAACACCTCCCAGAGTTGGACCATCCGTACCTACACAGCGAATCCCTCGGTCAGCTAAATATAAAATTGCATCTGGTCCTGGAGCAGGCCAACCCTCTGATTTTCCGTTTAAAGGATTGCCCATAAAACTCTGTCCCTCTGGAAATGGTTTAAAAAACCGATCGCTGAAACCACTTTGAAAAATTACTATTTCTCCTCGTTTTAATAAACCGTAACGCTTTTCATAATTTTTGATTATATCAACAGTAATTTCTGGAGAATGAGGCCACTGCTTCTTGTCTGTAGTTCCAGAAAGCTCTTGGACATTGATCACACGTGCCCAACCAGAAGTTTGGGAAAGGGGGACCTTATCTGTTGTTATTTCGCTAGTACCACGAGGACCATACTTTTTCTCATAAACTGATAGCCACTCCCTGACTTCAGAAGAATAGCTACTATTATCAAAACCCTTAGAAGGTAAAGCATAAGAGGGCGGAACCAAATGTGTGCCACTATGGCTGTCCAACAGATGTAGGTTCATAGAATAAGGCGGGATGATCGTTCGTAAATAGGGATGACGATTATTACCAATACCTGTGCCAGGCCACCACACAGGCAAATTGTCAGCAAGCAATACCGAAAGATCAACAACCCTTTTCTGTCGAGCAGACCGAAGAAGGGTTTGAACTAGTGGGGCACCAGTAATGGCAAATGCCCGAGTTTCAGCTCCAATTCCTTTGGCATGTTTGATGCCAAGCATACAGTAAAAAGCACCTGTTGCAGGCAATTTGCCTAGATTCGTCGCACCTTCGGTCCAAATCATTCCATGCTTGAGACCTGCAAAATGGGTCTCTTCAGCAAGCTCTGGGATAGGTCCCATACTAGGACTGTCAGTGCCTAACGTCATTACTTTTCGAGTCGCCAAAAATTCCATCAACTCTGGTGCCGGGTCTGGCCAAGCAAAAGCCTTAGCTAGAATTGGATCTGCAACAAAAGCGCGACCTTCAGGGAAAGGCTTATAAAAACGATCGCTGAAACCACTATAAAATAAAACGACATCTCCAAAACTAACAGGCCTATTTTCTTTTTCCCAAGCTTTGACATGCTTGGAAAAAATCAAAGGACTTTTTCCGATAGCTTCAGAACCTAGCAATTTGCGAACGTCAATTACACAGGCTTCACCAACAAACTGCCAAGCAGGTACCTTATCCCCAGAAATTAAACCAAACGGACCTGCATTGGGCTTTTTTGAATCAGGAGGTGCAACTGAGTGGGTCGGAGCGTCAAACTGGGTTCCCACATTTTCGTCAAGCGTCAAGATGTCAGAATTGTACGGACTTTGTGGACCGATACGCTTATAATGATTGATCTGAAAATTAGGTCCTGCACCTGGCCAACTGCAAGGAAGGTCTGTGGCAACAAGAAGCGACAAATCAATGAATTGAGGTTTTTGGTCGGCACTCCAAACTGAAATTGGTTTCAAGCAAATTACTAGACAAAAAATGAAGGTGCAAACTTTAAACACAGATACTAATTGACTAGTAGGGAGATCCCAGAAAACTCTAGATGGTCTTATTTTTCTAAATTGCTGTCCTGTGTTCAAGTTACCCTCCTTAGACAATAAAATTTTTTTCATTTTAAAATAGACAACTTTACTTTCTTCCACACCTATAAACTCAGTAATTCAGCGTTAATTTAAAAAGCTAATTTTTGTTACTCAACTTCGTAGAGAACATCTGATTCCAAGGGGAATAATGAAGATCGCCGATTTTGATATTCAAAACTTTCTGGGTTTGCACAAGTCGCGCCGGGTGTGTCAACCAAAATAGTTCGACCTGCAACAGGATTATAAGCTGCCCTAGGGGCAATAACACCTTTAGCAACTAAAATCTTCTTCGTTTCTGGTTTAATACCTAAAGATTTAATTTGTTCCAAACTCACTGGACACATCTTTGTACTAGTCAAAATGACTGTATTTTTTTCAGAAGTCTCTACCACAGCGGTTATACCTTGATCAAATGAGCCCCATCCACCGTGTCTCACCTCTGGTTCAACAAAAATTCCATCTGATATTAGCCGAACTACACCACTTATTGAAACTGGTGTACCATGTCGTTCATCAGTTTTTGCCCCGACTTCAATTGAAACCCCATTTCGAACACCTGCCTTAACACAGGCATTGACTGCTTCAGGATCAAACAGAACAACAAGTGCATTTGAAGCATTTTGTTTTACAATCTGTTCTAGCACTACAGTTGAGTCTCCAGGGCCACCACCACCTACATTATCACCAATGTCTAGAAGCACTATTGGGGCCTCTATTGCTTGGATAGCCATACTTACAGCCTCATCTGCCTTTGGGAGATTCACTTGGAATTCTTCTCGATTATCCCAAGCCCTCTGTGCCATCCAACGAGCTGCCTTCCTAGCCAATTCAGGATCATTGTCAGCCACTGCTAGAAAAGTAGCTCCCATTTCTTCAACATCTGAATAGGAAAAACCCATCGCTACGCTTGCAGAGAGGATCCCCGGCCATTCAAGGACGGATTGAAGGTCATCGTATAACCCTTTTGCTGGCAGCTCATCAGTATATTGTTTAGCTATATTAATAATTAAAGGGGGATACTCTACAGCCTGAACTGGGCGAATTTCATTTTTTAAAGTTCTACCCATCAGTTCACCTGCCTCCAATCCACGATCTTTTTGGTCTAGATGTGGATTAGAACGATAAATCATGGTGGCATCCGTGTTCTCTACCATTTTAGTAGATACATTAGCATGAAGATCAAGCGTCATTACAGTTGGAATATCTGGTCCCACTATCTGTCGCATTCTCTTAGCAATTTCTCCGTCCGCATCTGGAAAATCTTTAGATACCGTAGCACCATGAAGTGCAAGGTATAAACCATCTAATGGCAATGACTCCCTCAAAGCTTTCTCCATCTGGTTAGCTATTGACTCAAAAGTCTCGGCAACAATAGTTCCACTTGGCATTGCAAATGCAGCCAAAAGGGGAACAATTTCTATTTCATTATTCTCTTTAGCCCACTGCAAAAAACCACTGATTTCATGGTTTCCTCCCGACCAACGATCAATTAATTCCTTTCCAAAAGTAAGACTGACTTGTTCGAAATCAGCATAGGTAGTAGGAGTAGTTGCAAAAGTATTGGATTCGTGAAAAAAACCAGCGACAGCAACACGTTTCATAAAATTTGATCCTCTCTTTTCTATCTTAGGTCATTGACTTCCAGACTACGAAAAAATTCCAACAAGAACTCCAGCGGTGCCTTGCCAGTTTCTTTTATTTGTCCCTTAATTTTCTTTACCATCTGTCAATCTCACTCATCCACTCACTAGGAAAATTCATTTCCATCGCTACCAAAGCGGATTTTATGTGATCTTCCGTTCTAGCCCCTACTAACACAGAACTAATCTCTTTCTGACCCAAAACCCAAGCCATAGCTAACTGAGTCATTGAAATTCCTGTATCCTTTGATTTTGAACGGAGTTGATCTACAATCCGAAAACTCCGTTCATGAAAATATATATCTACATGGGGTGGCATGACATCAAATCGGGTACCCTTTGGAATTGTTGCAAGGTCTGAAGTATACTTTCCAGTCAAAAAACCTGCCCCCAAAGGGCTATAGCTTATTACACTAACATTTTCTTCACGGCAAAGAGGCAGCAAATCATCTTCGATCTCCCGACAGACTAAATTATAATTGGGTTGAATAACTTCAAAACAAGGAAAGTCATTCTTCCGACTAATTTTAAGTCCCTCTGCAAGTTGTTCTGCTCCAAAGTTACTACAACCAATAACTCGAATCTTTCCGGATTGAACTCCTTTGTTAAAAGCACTTAATCCTTTTTCCAATGGGACTTGTGGATCAAAATTATGAAATAAATAAATGTCAACCCATTCAGTCTGAAGTCTTTCTAAACTAGCCTCAAGAGATTTTCTAACATGTTGTTCATCAGCATTTGAGGATACTTTGGTTTGGATAATAATATCAGATCGGATTCCACGTGATTTTAACCACCGGCCCAGAATTTTTTCTGAAGAATGCATCTCTCCAGTTTTTTCCCGGACATCATCAACCCCAAGGCTCGTCTTTCTATAATGCCGAGCTTGTCCTCCTCCATAGGCCTCTGCCGTATCAAATAAATTAATCCCCTGTTCAAAAGCAAAATCCATTATTCTAAAAGATGCCTCTTCATCAATTTCTCGTCCAAAGGTTGCACAACCAAGTCCTAGTTTGCTTACTTTCAAATCAGTTTTTCCCAAGATTCTCGATTCCATTATTTGTTGTCCTCTCTGATAACCAAATTATCAATAGCACCTGCAAGATGAAATAGTCTTTTGACTCTTTTTAGTTTATGCCCTGATATTCCCATAATTGCTACTGGCCTCGGTGCAAGTAACCCGATGATTTCAGGTATATCACAAGTCCTCAAAATATTAAGCAACTGGGGGGCCTTTGAATCCATGTGAGTCAAAAACGGCCGATAATGAAACGTTCCTTCAATTTCATTTTCCAACAATGCAGCGTACGCTACTAAGACGGCTGCGCTACTTTCACCACCCAAAAAAATAGCCACCTTGTTATCGTATTGTTTATTTAAATACCTAGCAACTGCAATAATGTCCCAAATTTTTCCACTATCCGATGTGCGACCTAATAATGCATGTGCCCTCTTAACAAAATTAGGAGGGTTAGTAACACTCCAACGAGTCAATCCAGCGCCTCTAGGCTGCATAACATAAATCTGGTCAAAATCTTGAAAAGTGATTTTAGTAGGAAACTTTTCCTGTCCATTTGTGTTCACCCACAAAAGAAGACGGGTTAACTTATCGCTCTTGACTGAAAAACGTTTAGTCCATAACGGAACCTTAATTTCGGACTCTGTTTTTAACCAAATCTGATTGGGAATTTTTTTTTGAATAAAAGTAGCTGGAGGAACTCTAACTGGAAAATGGGGAAATGAAAAATCTTTAATCGAAGTAAGCAGTTTGGTTCTCCAATCAGTAAAGGAACCATGAATAGAACCACTAAGTTTCGCCATTGGAACAAAAAGATGATCGATTGAGGTATTAATCTGATTAGTGGGAATGTCAGAATCTTTGGGAAATACACGCAAACTTTGAGGTTCAATAGGGAATTTTTGTTGTAGCCCTTTTTGAATAACTAGGTCTTTTTCACTGTCAACTACTCTTGCAGGGTTTCCCTGCAAATGAGTATTAATAAAACGGAAGACCGCCTGGCGAATATCTTTGCGATACCTGTGTCGTCCTATGCTAACAACATTTTGTACCTGATCACCTAAACCAAAAAGACTATAATGTCTTTCTAGACGGTTAATAACACGTTCATTGGCGTTCATCGGAAAAATTGGGTCAGCGTCACTATTAATAAAAAGTAGCGCCCGTGGTGCTATTAATCCTCCAATCCGGGTCCAAGGCCACAAAAAAGTATTATAAAAAAACATACAATCACAATGTCCATTAATAAAAAAATCGGAGACATAGGATGGTAAATCAGCCATAGCACTAACAGGTACTGCTACTCGTACTCTCTCATCGGCAGCGGCAACCCAGAATGTGACAGCTCCACCACCACTAATCCCCGTTACAGCCAACCGAGACGAATCAACATCAGATCGAGAAAATAAATAGTCAATACCTCTAATTGCATTCCAGGTTTCAACACCAGCAGGAGTATAACCTCGTGAGTGCCACCACCATTGTTGTTTGCTATAGGTTCCATGATGAATTCCAGTAATTTCACCTAACTGAAGACTATCAACAATCAAGCAAATATAGCCGTGACGGGCAAACCAAATCCCATGAGATTGGTAGGACGTCTTATTACCATTACGACCATTACCTGTATGACCACATAAATAAAGTACTGCTGGCATTCTTCCCTTAAGCGTTGGATCTGCTGGACGATATAGATTAGCTGTAACATAAAGACCAGGACGACTCTGATAATGAAGCTTCTCCACTACAAAACCATCTCCTTTAATTATTCCCGTCACACGAACCTTCAGAGGAGTTTTCTTGGGAAGTGGGTCTAACCCCAGCATGTAAAGATATTGTTGACTATATTCTGGGCGTAGTTGATCCCAGTCCTTAAAATTTCTAACCTCAGCATGGAAACTTTTGTGCAGCTTTTTAGATTCTACGGCAAGATAATTTTGAATCATAAGGTCCCCGGGCAGCTCTCGGCTTGGTTTGCCATAATGCTGACTAAAACTTAAACCATCAGGCCACAAGAAAACCCAAAATAGCAGCAAACATAATCGGAAAATCTTGATCGTCCCTACTTTTTCAGAAAAAAGAAAATAATTCATTAGCCTTAATGAGATCCCTACGAAAACAAAAACATTATTGAAAAGCTGCCGTTTTCTAAATCATCTAAATACTTTTTAGTAGATGTCGTTAGTTAATTTTTAGAGCTAACCACTATATTCATTCCTGACAAGACCCATGAGCAATAAATCATGCCACTTCCCCCGAGAAAAATGCCAATCACGTAAAGCACCTTCTTTTTTAAAACCACATTTTTCATAACAACGCATACCTCTTTCATTCGATCGGAGAACTCGAAGACCAACACGATGTAGATTCAATTCCTCGAAACAAACTTTAAGGAATAAACCAATGGCCTCTTCACCCAAACCTTGAGATAGCGAGCCAAGGTCTCCTATTACAATACCTAACTCGGTATTTTGACGTCGGAGATCCAAATGCTCATATCCAATATGCCCAAGGTACTTGCCATCTTTCTTTTTACAAATAGCAAACTTTCTATTGCAAGGATCCGAATCCTTAACTTGATTTTCAACAAAAAAACGAGCCTGTTCAAGTGATTCTGGCCATAAATAAGAACCAGTCCACCACACAATGTCGTCTTGGGTACGCCACTGATAAAGAGCCTCAACATCTGTCATTAAATACTCCCTTAGAAAAATTCTGTTTCCTACAATATGAGGCATGATTCCCTCTCCTTATCTTGATAATTTATTAATCACCATGATCAAATTTACATCGTCATCATCTACCAATGTAGATTGGTAGTAAAATATTTCTTAAGATCATTGCAATTTTTACTAATTAAACTCTTTTCTAACATAATCATAAATGCCTGGAAAATAAGTTCCTGGCTTGGTTAGAATCTGCCAGTACTCGATTTCTTTTGACGGCGTCAATTGCTGCAATCCGAACTAACTCTGCATTACTCTTTGCCACCTTACCGTTAGGAAGAAACAGATTGTTCTCAAATCCTATCCTAGCATGCCCACCCTGACTTAGAGCATAATCAATACACCTAGCTTCATCTTTGCCAAAAGCACAAACAAACCAAGCCTTTTTTAAAAAGCTGGCTTCCAAAAATTCATCTAAATCAGAGGGTATTGATAACTGATTTTGACTGTAACGTCCTAAGACGTATAAAACACAAGGGTCGTGGGAAGGTACGATGCCTCGTTGGACAAGTTCGGCAAGATATTTAACTTCATTCGAATTAAAAACAATGAATTGCGTGAAAATTCTTTCAGCTGACAACCAAGAAAAGAAATTGCCAGCCTGAACCTCATAAGCTGTGTCCGGAATTAGCTCCATTAAAGAAAGTGTGACTGCTTCTGGCCTTAATTCCTTCACCATTTTAATTTGTTGCTCAGGCTGATATAAGCCACAAGACTCTGTTGTAACTTGAATGACAAGATTTTTTCCAACCCGCAAATAGATAGCTTGGATTGCAGTCTTGTAAGCTGATACATCTAAAACGTGCCTCAAATTGTGATCACGGACATGTAGATGAAAAACCGAAGCCCCTGCATCTAGACTTTCAACAGCCGTTTCAGATAATTCAGTGGGTGTCAGAGGAATATTTGGATGATCCTTATAAGATCTTCGACCCCCACTAGGTGCAACACATATAATGACTTGGCTTTGGTTTTCAGTTTGCACCGATCTCTAACCTCCACCATACATCAACTTGATCATTCTCAAATTTTTTATCCTTTTACCATCAATTAAATATGTCAAAGACAGCTAGTGTTAATGCCGCAAAACTTTTCCACCATGATGACCTGTTAATTGGCCATTCTCTAGCGTCAAAACTCCATTAACAATTACATGAATCATACCCGATGCTGTCTGATTGGGATGGTAAGTCGTTCCCCGTTCAGAAAAGCTTTCAGGATCAAAAACTGCTATGTCTGCACAGTTCCCTGGTTTGATTACTCCGCGATCTTTAAGGCCTAGACGTTTAGCTGGAAGTGAGGTTAATCTTCTGACAGCTTCTTCTGGACTGAGGGTCCTGGTATCACGTACAAAATGGCGATAAAACCAAGATGCCCATGTATAAGCACCATGAAAAGAGCTGCCCTTTAAAGGACCATCTGGTGCTAAAGCAGTTGCATCTGAGCCTACCATACAACAAGGATGCTCAAACGCTAGTCGATTTTCTTCTAATCTATAAGTCAGAGCCATCACCATTAGACGGTGAATATCATCCACTTCAGCCAACAGCAGATTATAAACCGCATCAAGAGGATCTACATTCATCTGCTGACTAATTTCCCAAATACTCTGACCAGAAAATTCAGGATGTGCCCAACTTTCAAAAATGAGAATGCGTTTCCAGTCGTCTTGAACCAGTGACTGGAGAGGACTCTTGTATGCCTTTAGTTCAGCTCTAACAGAATGACTATTTAATCTAGAGGCAATTGCTTTTGGACCACCATCTAGGGCCCATGGTGGTAGAGCAGTCCTAAGATTAGTAGTCCCAAAGAGTCGGGTATGCATATCGAAACCTATATCCTGACCACGTTGTTGGGCAGTTTCTACCATGCTTAGAGCTGTCTCATAAGCTTTAAAGCCATCATCTGTTAATCTAGCTACAACTTGGATATGCGATATTTGTAGTGGTGTTCCAGAAATTTCACTAGTCCTGATAGCCTCAGCAATGGTCTCCTCAACTTCGCCTGCGCGATTACGCGTGTGAGTCGCATAGTATCCTTCATATTGTGCCACCACCTTGCAAAGTTCTACGATCTCCATCTCAGTACAAGCTTTTTCAGGGCCATATTCTAGACCGGTGGAAAAACCAAAAGCTCCCTCTTCTAAACATTGTGCCAACAACTTTTTCATTCTAGCCAATTCTTGACCTGTCGAAGGCTGGCTAGTATCCCCAGATACCGCCAATCGGAGCAAGCCATTGGGAACAAGTGTCAGAACATTGACGGCTGGAGATTGACTCTCCAACCTTTCCAAATACCCTGCCATTGTTCGCCAGCTAATTTCATGCTCTGCCTGACATCCATAAATATTACTCTTGGAACGCTCTGGGTCAATAATGGGAGCACAACCATGCCCACAGTTACCAATTACTTCTAGAGTAACCCCTTGAGTTATTGAACTCACTGCTCGAGGATCAAGAATCAGTGTAAAATCAGAATGACTGTGAATGTCTATAATCCCAGGGCAAACATATAAGCCTTTTACTTTTATTACTTTAGAGTACTTATCCTCATTTAATTTTGCAACTTCTAAAATCCTTCCGTCACAAATTCCTATATCAGCTCTAACAGGTGGTTTACCAGTTCCATCAATCACCATTCCACCCTGAATTAATAAGTTACCTCTCATGGTTGAAACCCTTTTTTGTCTTCAAGGAACCCTCAGTTGAAAAAGAAATTTCGATAATATAGCCTTGCTTTGGCTGTTTCAACTGACATTATATAAATTAAACAACCTTTTATATTTTGCCTTGAAAAACCAAAGTACTCAAAAAATAAATTATTAGTTCTGAAAAATCTTTTAAGAGGAAGGGGTCAGCTAAAGAAAATGAAAGAAATGATTAAGGGAACTTACAAAACCATCATCTCTTTTTTCTTTTAACTGATAGGGGAGGTAGTAAATCTTCTCGATTTTGGTCAAGAAGCCGTTTTACATTTTGAGCACATGTAGTGGTAAGAGGATAATCAAGGTGGTTGGACCAAGTCCGAAACACACCAAGATCGACCATTAACCGTTTAAGACCAGAAAGCCAACAAGTCAACTTCTCCCCACCATATGTCACACGCAACATTCGAATAATTCTAGTTTCGAGTAAGTCAGCTTTTTCAAAATCACCAGCTTGGAAAGCATCAATCATTTGGTTTGTCAAAAATCCAGTAAAGATTCCACCACCTAATAACAAACCATCATAGCCTGCCCTAAGATACTTCAAACATTGAAATTCATTTCCATTAAGCAATTTCAGATTTGGTCTATTTTTTCGGGCGGACAGAGCAATTTCTCTACGTTGGGCATCAGAAGAACTATCCTTAACCATTACAACTCTTTTATCTGCATAGATTTCAGCCAAAACGGAGTCTGGGATGACAACAGAAGAATAACGACCCCGATCATAGATACCCACTGGCAAAGGGCTTTCCTTCAGAATCTGGCGATAGTGATTAGTTAATGTGTCATTATTTGCATTGAGAAAAAAAAGAGGAGGCGCCACAATGGCAAGATCAGCTCCATCACGCTTAGCTGTTTTAATGTTTGCAACAACTCTGCTAGCAGAATTGTCAGTTACTTGAACAGCAATAACTAGTTTTCTTTTTGCATATTTCTTAACATTACGGACCAAACGGCTTTGTTCAACCTCTGACATCCATGGTCCTTCACCACAGGTGCCCGCCAGGAAAAGGCCATTAACGCCTAAACGAAGATGATGTTCTACCATCCGTTTAACTGCCACGGCATCTACTTTAAGGTCTTTAGTGAAAGGAGTCGGCGTAGCCGACCATACACCGTGTAATTTTTCTAGTGAAAGTTTACCCATTCTCAACTCCTAAAATTATTCTAACTAGCTACCAGCTTTCTCAATACGATAAAGATGCCCGTCGGTTTCCCCGTTGGTTCTGAGGTAAATGGCACGACTATGGACTGCAATGGAAGCTAACGTACGACCTGGCAACTGATTTGTTCCAACTTTGTTAAACACTTTACCCGGCTTAAAAATAGTGGTTTTTCCTTCTTCGTTTAAAACAAAAATTTTTCCATCTGCATACACAGGTGAGGTGGAGTATTCTCCCCCAAGCCTTTCCCTCCAGTGGATTTCTCCAGTGCGACCATTGAGACAAGAGGCAATTCCTCGATCACTAACTAAATAAAGTTCTTCTCCAATCAAAAGCGGTGAAGGGTTTAAAGGGATCCCACGATTCAGGGTCCAAGCAACATGACTATCTGTCACATCTCCTCGACCATTTGGACGGATGGCATACAAAGTTGCTTGAGGATACCCTGAACAAATAAACACTAAGTCCAATCCGTAAACTGGCCTAGGAACATTTGAAAAGCCATCATAACGCAACCACCAAATTTCTTTTCCTGTTAAAGGATGATAACTGACTACTTGATCACCACCATTACTAACTAATTGAGGTTTACCATCAACTTCAATCGTTAAGGGAGTAGCATAGGCCATACGCGCTTCAAGGATTCGAGGTCTTTTCCAGCGCAACTTTCCTGAGTTCTTGTCTAGGGCAGCTACAAATTGATTTTCCCCTCGACCATCACAATTATATATAAGCAAATCCTTAAAGAGAACAGGGGTACTGGCAGGACCATGACCATGGTTATATTTCAATTGATTCTTCCATAAGACCTTTCCATCATTTCTGAGGCTGGCGGATCCAAAGGTTCCAAAATGAAAAAAAACTCTATTCCCGTCAATTATTGGAGTAGGTGAGGCGTAACTATTCTTGGAATGAATTCGACCAATTTCCTTCTGACGAAAGAGCTCTATGTTATAAATTATTTTTCCAGTGCTTCTTTGTAGGCAAAGGGCTCTCAGAGACTGGCCACCTTCAGTAGCCGTGGTCAACCAAATTTTTTCTCCTTGAATAACTGGTGATGACCAACCCTTTCCTGGAATTGGAACTTTCCAAGTAACGTTCTCAGAATCAGTCCATTTGGTTGGAAGTGAACGAGCAGAAGCATGTCCTTGACCACCAGGTCCACGGAATTGGGACCAATCCTCTTCAAAAACAGCTTCTTGTGCAGTCGATAAGGGCATTAGAAACATCAATAACAGAAACCATAACACTGTATTGCGCATTCCTTAAACCTCCTAAAAATTGCCTAAAGCTTCATCAAAAAATTTTATAGTAGGAAACTTTACGCTAACTATTCTATTCATTCAACTTGTTTATTGTTTCCTTTTAAAATCAAAAGAAAATTAACAGTACATTTATATCTGCCTCAATTCTTCCCTCGGCATTGTTCAAATTGAATTTGAAGTGAAATATTTAATGTCTTAGAATAATTAAAACTCCGTATAAACAAACCCGTTTAATTCTACGGACTTCTGATCCAACTAATTTTCAGAATTGGCATTGCTTGACGTTTGTTCACGGACAATACGACCAAACAACTGCCCTTTAATCTCTTCTGCACTCCAAGTGCCCGCGTATTGATCTCGATAGATTAATACTCTAGCAGTATAGGTTCCCAATCCTGGAATACTGAGATCCGTCAAGGTAATTATAGGAGTGTCACCCGCCCACTTTACATTCAGTGGTAAGGGCACAGTTACATCATTAGATCCATATTGAATCCGAACTTGGAAAAGCCAGATGCTACCAGAAATTTTTGAAACTTTCTTAATTGTGTACTTTTCTTCACGAAGATTACTGTTCTCCCCTAGGGTAAAATGACCAACCAAGGTAACTCCAGAAATTGACTTTCGAAAATCTTCCTCCAATTTTGATAAATCATTAGAATCCTGATTCTGATTGCAAGCCCCAAAAGTTATCATGAAGAGAACCACTAGAGAAATTAGTTTAATTGGTTTCACTTGAATTTCCTTTTTTTATTCAAAATCAAGAAGGAAAAAGTCCCTTAATCATATTACTAAAATTAATTCATCCCAAACCTAGAAAGAATCATCAAAACCTGTATGGTTTTAATCTGTTTCCAGTTTCTTCAATTACTGTTCCCCAATAATTAAGCAATTGTTTTAAAATGAAGTCTGCAATATATTTTGATTTAGCAAAAATAGCTTCCACTCATTGGTATTTATGATTCTGCCAGTACTGGAACTTAAAAGCTACTAACAACTTATAAATTTATTCAAGCTAAAGAATACAATAGATGAAACTGTTTCTTGCTAGTTTAGGTACAGAGACCAATACTTTTTCCCCATTGCCTACTGGCTATGATAATTTCAAGGAGACTTATCTTGTACGAGCTGGCAATCATGGTCACACTCCATTCCTTTTTGCTGTTCCATTAGTTCTCTGGCGCAGACAGGCTTCTAAACATGGTTGGTCTGTAGTTGAAAGTCTATGTACATTCGCACAGCCTGCTGGCCTAACAACCCGCTCTGTCTATGAATCTTTCCGCGCAGAAATATTAAGGGATCTTAAAAAAGCCTTCCCAGTAGATATGGTACTACTTAGTCTACATGGTGCAATGGTTGCCGATGGTTACGATGATTGCGAAGGTGACCTCTTAGCTCATATAAAATCACTAGTTGGACCTAAAGTTCCTATAGGCGTTGAGCTCGATCTTCATTGCCATCTAACCCAGCAGATGATCAATAATTCTACTGTTATCGTAACTTTTAAGGAATATCCTCATACAGACTCTGCTGAACGAGCAACCGAATTGTTTCAGATAATGGCTGCAACTTGTCATGGAAATTGCAAACCTCAAATGTCATTTTATGATTGTAATATGATCGGTATCTACCACACTACCTCTGAACCTATGAAGAGCTTTGTGGATGAGGTCAGACAACTAGAACAAAAAAAGGGAATACTTTCTATTTCAATAGTTCATGGTTTTCCCTGGGGTGATGTCAGTGAAATGGGAACTGGCATTTTAATCGTCACTGACAATGAACCAAAAAAGGGAGAAAATCTCTCCAAAATTCTTGGAAAAAAACTTTTTCAATTAAGAAATCAAATTTCCCCAGACTACAAAACAATTGACCAAGCAATAAAAAATATTTCTATCCACGAAGATGGCCCCATAACCTTGGCTGACGTCGCTGACAATCCTGGGGGGGGAGCCCCTGGAGATTCAACCTTTATTTTAAAAGCTCTTATTGATCACCAAATTAAAAATGCTGCTGTAGCTTGCATCTGGGATCCCATAGTCGTTGCGATTGCTTTCGAGGCAGGTGAAGGCTCTAAATTAACCTTACGACTGGGCGGGAAAATGGGGATAAGTTCTGGGTTTCCAATAGATCTTGAAGTAAAGGTTACCAAGGTCATTCCAGATGCTTTTCAAACCTTTGGCAGTGGTAAAGAACAATCTGTTTCTAGGTTAGGCGATTCGGTGGCCCTTCATAGCAATGGGATTGATATTGTGGTCAACTCTATTCGGACACAAACACTAGGGCCAGATGCGTTTTCAAATCTAGGTATCGATCCTAAAACAAAACAGGTATTGGTTGTTAAGTCAATGCAGCATTTTTTTGCTGACTTTTCCCAATTTTCAAAAAGCATTTTTTATGTTGATTCTCCAGGAGCCTTAGTAAGTAACTTCGGAAAAATACCCTATAAAAAAGTTAATCAGACAAAATGGCCACTGAAAAAATAACAACTATTTTAAGGACCATTTTTTTCAATTAGTGTGCTCAGCACTTCCTAATTTAAGAACCTGTTCTTTTAAGGGAGCATATTTTAATCTAAAAACCCTAGTCCAAATCTTTGACCCAAATATCTCCAACAAAAGTTAAATCTATTTTGTTCTCTTTGTACTCCCAGGGAACGAATACCTGTGCTATCCTTTTGTAAATAAATGTATCTAGCTGAAAGAGTATCTCTAAATGATTTTAAGACTCCTAATAACTATTACTATTTTCTTAATAGTACCCTTATCGGGAGAAGTCAAAGATAACAAATATTCAACTGAACCAAAGATTGTTTCAGTTCTTCCACTGGGAGGACAACAAGGAAGCTCCTTTGAAATTAAGGTAAAAGGTAGATCGCTAAAGGGATGCCATACCATTTGGTTTGAAAATAAAGAAGTGACTGGATCTATCAAAAAATTAGAGGTAATTGAAAATAAATCTACCAAAACAAAGGATGCATTAGCCGAATATGGGGTCGAAACAGTTCACCCTGACTATGTAGCTTTCATCAAAATTACGGTGTCTAAAGATGCTTCCTCTGGTCTTCACCTTTTTCGATTGGTAACCCCGGCTGGTATTTCAAATGCTTTAGCCCTGCAAGTTGTCACTGAACCAATAATCATCGAAACTAATTATTCTCATGAGAGTGCGGCAAAGGCACAACCATTGCTGCTTCCTGCTGTAGTTAATGGCGTCCTTTTCAAAAAAGGAGAACAAGATTTCTATTCGTTTGAGGTGCCAGTGGGATCAGAGATACAATTTGAAGTGCAATCCGATCAGGGAATAAAAAGTGGCTACAATGCTGAAGCCAGTATTACTCTCTATAAGAAGTCTGGGAGTTGGTTTGACCCCGAAAAAATTGTACGATTAGAAATTGATGGTCCTTCATTATCTTGGGAACCAATCCATAGATACAAACGAATCACTTCACCAGCACGATGGACAATTTTTCGTCGTTTCACTCATCGCTTTGAGTCAAAAGGTCCTCACATTCTTTCCGTCCAAACATTTCTAGGAGATGGCGATCCAGACCATGGCTATCAGCTCCGAATCGTTCCTTTGAAAAAGTCTCATTATTCCTGGGTCCTTGGAGAGCTAGCTTTTCCAGCTCCTGGAGACTGGCTGGAAAGAGATTCAGCTACCCTGCGACAACTAGGTAGTTTTAAAAGACCTATAAAACCTAACCATCTATCTATCCTCTATTCTCGAAGTGGTCTTACAAAAAAGGATGTAGAGGGCAAATTGTCGAAGATAGCTTCTGATTTAAAAGATAAAAAAGGGCAAACGTCGCCTTTCAGTCCCTCTAATTTGCTTATACCGGTAACTGAAACTAAACCAAATGATACAGTCGAAAACTCACAACGAATTGTAATTCCTTCACTAATTGAAGGGTGTATTGACCAAGTGGGAGATGTAGATCACTATTATTTTAGAGTTGATGCTGGTCAGAAATTAGCCTTTGAAATTGAAACACCTAAAAAATATCCACCCCAGTTTAATCCTTGGCTAAGGATATATGACATTAAAGGGAAGCTCCTGGTTGAAAATATTTATAAGGAGTACGGTGGTGATGGCGACGATGTTATGAAGACTTTAGAGCGAAAAACTATTTACACTTTTGATAAGGCCGGAGACTACTACGTCAAAATCCAAGATCTAAGTTCCAGACTTGGTGGGCCAGATTACTCTTACCGAATTTTAGTTCGATCGCAAATTCCCCATTTGGGAAGAATTGAGTTGAGTTTAGGAGTGACTAGTGTTCTCTCCACATTGGTTGATAAAGATAATCACATCAATCTTTCACCTGGCCAGGGTCAAGAAATTGTTTTAGTTTGTGAAAAGGAAGAAGATTTCCAGGGTGAGGTCGGCTTTTACCTTGACGGATTACCTTCTGGAGTGCAAGCCTGGATTAGTAGCCCTGCTGAGTGGACCGAATCTCTTTTAAGAGGAATTCAATATCGCCCTCTTAATGCGGAAGTGATGCCCCCAATTCATCATCGACCTAAGCGCAATGCAATAACACTGTTTTTGTGGGCTAAACCTGATGCTCCAAGTAATAACCTCCCAAAATTTTTAAGAGTAATGGCTCGACCATTGGTTAAAGGAAAGATTGGTCCAGCTATAATAGCTGGGAGACTTCCATTTGTGCTGATTCGACAGAACAGCCCAGGTACAGCCTTAACCTCGAGCAACTAGAAGTTTTTAAACTGAACTATGTCAAAGTCCAATCCCTTTTGTATTAAAATAATATTAGGTATTTTTCTTCTCTTTTCAAATTTGGGTACTAACCAGGCTTTAGGTGCCTCAACAAAAGGTCAGGCAAAACTTCTATCTCTACGTGTAGTCCCCCAAACAGTTGTTCTGTATGGGCCCAGAGCTTCTCAACAACTGTTGGTACTTGGAAATTATTCGGACGGCATAGAACGAGATTTAACTCGTCAATCAAATTTTTCTTTAATGGAAAAGGAATTAGTAACCATTGACCAAAACGGCAAATTAACCGCTCTTACTAATGGCAAAACCTCTCTCAAGATAACTGCCGAACAGCAAATAGTTACCCTGAACGTGTCTATAGAAAATTCAACCGTAGATGAACCGTTTAATTTTCAGCGTAGGATTGGTGGAATTCTAACAAAACACGGTTGCAATGATAGTAGCTGTCATGGAGGAGTTAAAGGCCGTGGGGGCTTTAAACTTTCCCTTAACTCCCTTCACCCCTTAGAAGATCACCAATGGATTGTAAAAGGTGGCACTTATCAGGTCATGAGTATGGAACCTGCTGGTCCACTAACTCCCCGTATAAACTTAAATCAACCTGAAAAAAGTCTACTTTTGCTCAAGCCCACTCTCGAGATCGCTCATGGTGGTGGACTGCGTTTTACCCCTGACTCCAAAGGGTACCACTCGCTACTAAAATGGATTTCGGCTGGGGCACCATACGGAGACGCTGTTCCCCAGACAAAGATCCATAGAATAGAAATTTTCCCTCAAGAGGCTCACTTAGAGATTGAAGGGACCCAGCAAATCATTGTGACTGGGCACCTTTCAAATGGCAAAGTCCAGGATCTTACTGATCAGGCTTCTTACCATTCTAATAATCAGGATATACTCACTGTATCCCAAGAGGGTTATGTCAAAGGAATATCACAAGGAGAAACTACTGTCATTATCCAAACACCTGGTCATACTTCTAGCATACGTTTTGGTGTAATTTCCGATGACTGGATTCTAAATAATAGATCGTCACTTTCTTTTTCTGCTCATGATTATTCGTCTTTGCGCTTTAATTTTATTGATGATTTTATTTTTGATAAATTGCACAGATTTCGTATTAGTCCTTCCAAGTTATCCAGTGACTCTGAGTTCCTTCGTCGCGTCTGTTTAGATTTAACTGGCACGCTTCCTCCACCAAATCGTGTAAGGGAATTTTTAAATAGCCAACATCCCCAAAAAAGAGAGCAATTAATCAACACATTATTAAATTCTCCAGAATATGTGGATTTTTGGACTTTTCGGATAGGGCAACTCTTCAGAGTCGCCGCTAGTGCAACAGGCAGCGCAGACCACGCTTATACATATTGGCGTTGGGTTAGACAAAATATTTCAAAAAATAAATCTTACAAAGAAATTGCTTTTGAACGACTAGCGGCTCAGGGCTTCGAAGGCGCCTCCCGACATTTTCTCCCCTACGGAGAAGAGGCTCTTCCTGAGGAGATCATGCCAGAAGAAGTAAGAGTTTTCCTCGGTAGGCGACTAGACTGTGCCCAATGTCATAATCACCCGTTTGAACACTGGACTCAGGATCAGTTTTGGGGACTTGCAGCCTTCTTTGGTCTAATTAGCAGAACTGAATGGCCAGGATTTGGAGCAACCGTTATCTTTGACGATCCTTCAGGGAAAGAACCTGACTTTGGATCACCTCAAGACAGCGTCAAAGTAATTCATCCTCGTCGAAAAAAAATTGTGAAACCTACTTTACTAGACGGACAACCTATTTCTAAAGCTGATAAGGATGATCCACGTCGCAAGTTCGCTCTTTGGGTTACTTCTCATCCTTTTTTTGCTGAAGCCTTGGTAAACCGAATGTGGAACTATCTTTTTGGCCGTGGTTTAGTTAATCCAGTAGATGATTTTCGTTCTAATAATCCAGCAACTCATCCAAACTTGTTAAAAGCTCTTGCCCACGATTTTCGACGTCATGGACACGATTTAAAACAGCTTCTCCGACGTATTGTTACTTCTAGAACATACCAACTGTCTTCAAATCCTTCATCGAGTTTACCTTTTAATCCGAAGAAGCAGAATTATCAGACTAGCTCTAACAAAAACGATACGATTAACTATTCACATTTCATTCCAAAACCCCTCGAAGCCGAAATTCTGTTAGATGCGATTAGTCAGGTAACTGGTGTCCCTGAAAATTTTAAAAATAATTCAGGAGGACAAGCCCCGCTTGGGACTCGTGCTATTCATCTTGAAGTTCCTGACATCTATCCATCAGATTTTCTTGAAATGTACGGGAAACCTAATCGAAACCTGGTGCCTGAAATCCGTTCTGCACCTAGCCTGACTCAAGCACTTCATATGTTAGTAGGTCCAACCTATACTGAAAAGATTGCAAATAAGACAAGTCGGCTAGGGAAATTCATTAAAAATCAAACACCCCATTCGAAGGTTATTCAAGAACTTTATCTAATTGCCCTATCTCGTTTCCCTTCGAAAACCGAACTAACTAGATTAGAAGCTGCAATATCTTCTAGACCTTCAAAAAAAGAAGCTTGGGAAGATCTGATGTGGGGACTTATTAGTTCTCGAGAGTTTGCTTTTAACCATTAAACGTTACTATTCATTTTATTCTTTGAAAGCTGTAAGATCACTATTTCAGTTTATTAAACCCTTAAAGATATAAAAATTGACATTTGTCGTAACAACAGAATTTTTCAATGGAAGTAGCAGCAAGAAAAACTAATTAGTGTATGGTCTGGAAAATATTTAAAATGATGTGATAATGTTAATTGACATGTATAAACCGTTGTATTATTAAATGCTTACTCACAGAAACAGGAGTAAAAATGGTTAAAGCAGGATGTCTAACAATTACCAAAGAGCTATTAAAACGCAGGCATTTTCTTCAGGTAGGATCGCTTAGCCTACTTGGAATTAACCTCAGTCAATATTTAGAGTTAAAAACACTCATGGCTGAATCTAATAATGGCCTGAAGAGGAAAGCTACAGCAGAAGCTTGTGTGGTAATATGGCTAGAAGGTGGTCCTAGTCAAGTTGATACATGGGATCCTAAACCTAATAGTAACTTTAAACCAATCTCCACCAATATACCTGGCATTCAAATTTCTGAACTACTCCCTAAAATTGCAAAACACATGGATAAGTTAGCACTTGTAAGATCGGTCCATACAAAAGAAAATAACCATGGTCAAGGAACTTACTATGCTCTAACTGGACACCGGCCTACAGCGGCCATGAAATTCCCCAGTCTTGGTACAATCGTTACCAAAGAACTCGGTGCTCGTAACAATATTCCTGCTAATGTTATTGTACCAGATGCTTGGAAAAGTTCTTCGTATGGAGAATATATTAAAGGTGCATTTCTAGACCCTGCTTTTAATCCGATGATGGTCCCTGACCCAAGCAAAGAAAATTTTCAGGTTTCTGATCTTTCCTTGCCAAAAACTTTAACTGTCGAACGACTTCATCATAGACAATCCATGTTGAATCTGGTTGATCAGCTTTATCGAAGCAAGATTGAACGGATTGAACATCAAGCAATGGATAAATTTTCTGAACAAGCTTTGCAAATGATACTAACACCTGAAGCTAGGGAAGCTTTTGATCTAAGCACAGAATCTGAAAAAACCAAGGATGCCTACGGTCGAGGCAGTTTTGGTCAAAGTTTGCTTTTGACTAGAAGATTGATAGAAGCTGGAAGTCGATTTGTGACTGCCGCTGGTCATGAATTAAATGGATGGGATACCCACTCTGATAATGATCAAAGACACAAAGAAAAAATGACACCGGGCTTAGACAAGGCTCTCCCAGTCTTTTTAGAGGATCTTAAGCAACGCGGTTTGTTTGAAACAACTATAGTAGTGGTTATGGGGGAATTTGGCAGATCACCTCACCATAACTCTAAACTGGGAAGGGATCACTGGCCTCACTGCTGGTCTCTTGCTATTGGAGGTGGAGGGATCAAGGGAGGACAGGTGATCGGCGCAAGTGATGACCGAGGAGCCTACGTAGCTGAACGCACAATTTCAATGGGTGACATATATGCAACAATTTATAAAGCTTTAGGGATTGATTGGCACAAAGAATACATGAGTCCTATTGGAAGGCCAGTAAAAATCGCCAATGCTCTAGACGACGAAACTGGTCAGCCCATTGAAGGCCTCATTTAGGCTTTCTCTTCCACCTAGTTTATCTCGGACAATTAAATTTTAATGGGTACCTTGAGAAATTATTTTTAACTAGTTTTTCACAACCCAGGAGTTTCAAAACCATAAGTTATGTATCATTCAAGATTGTCAATGACTTCAAAATTAATTATTTGTGGAATTTTGTTTGCTTTTTCACTGAATACTGGCCTTGTCAAATATGCTTTAGTTGTAACAAGACCCTTGAGTGCTCAAACCACTGACAACTTGCCTAAGGAAGTTATACGGATGACTTCAGTAGAAGGAATAACAGAATATCGATTAGAGAATGGTCTTCGAATTCTTCTATTTCCTGACAACTCTAAACCAACCATCACTGTCAATATGACCTATCTGGTTGGTTCATTACACGAAAACTACGGTGAAACAGGGATGGCTCATCTCTTGGAACACCTGCTTTTCAAGGGTAGCACTAAACATCCGGATATCCCCAAAGAATTGTCAGAACATGGAGCTCAGCCTAATGGAACAACCTGGTTTGATCGAACAAATTACTTTGAAACCTTTAGTGCAACTAATGAAAATTTAGAATGGGCTCTTGATTTAGAAGCTGACCGTATGATCAATTCATTTATTTCGAAAAAAGATCTTAAAAGTGAAATGACAGTAGTTCGCAATGAATTTGAGATGGGAGAAAATAGGCCATTGGGCATCTTGATGCAGAGAACCCTGTCTACTGCCTTTCTTTGGCACAATTATGGAAAATCAACAATAGGAGCACGTTCCGATATTGAAAATGTTTCAATTAGTCGTTTGAAAGCTTTTTATCGAAAATACTATCAGCCTGACAACGCCATTTTGCTTGTTGCCGGCAAGTTTAATGAAATAAAAACCTTAGATCTGATTATAAAAAAGTTTTCCTCTATTCCTCGACCTACACGTATTCTAAGAGAACCATATACTTTTGAGCCTACTCAAGATGGTGAACGCAGCATTACTTTGCGCAGAGTGGGTGAAGTTCAGCTACTAATTGCTTCTTACCACATTCCTTCAGGTTCTCATCTAGACTTTCCAGCCTGCGATATACTTGCTCAAATTTTAGGCGATTCTCCCTCAGGCAGACTACACAAGGCTCTTGTCCAAACCAATAAAGCTAGTAGGGTATTTGGGTTTAATTACCAATTACGTGATCCAAGTGTTGCCATGCTGGGTGCTGAGATACGAGAGCAAGCATCAATTGAACAAGCAAAAAAAATAATGTTACAAACTATTGAAAGTCTTCACGTAAAACCACCAACAAAAAAAGAAGTTGAAAGAGCTCGCATCCAGCTGTTAAAACAGATTGACTTAACTCTAAATGATGCTAGTCGGGTTGGCTTAGGGTTAAGTGAATGGATGGCTATGGGAGACTGGCGTCTCTTTTTTTTAAATCGTGACCGCATAAAAAAAGTTACGCCTCAGGATGTTCTGCGGGTGGCCTCTTTGTACCTTAAACCTTCAAATCGAACTTTGGGTCAATTCATTCCAACTATTAAGCCTGACCGGTCTAAAATTCCCCCTAAACCCGATATTGCCGCAATGTTGAAGAACTACAAGGGAAACCCCACAATTTCAGTAGGAGAAGCTTTTGACCCTTCAACTACTAATATTGAATCAAGGGTTAGGCGACTATCTACTAGTCCAAACTTGAAGTTAGCACTGCTGCCAAAAAAAACCCGCGGGCAAACTGTATTTGTCAGTATCCGACTTCGGTTTGGAAATTCAGAAAGTTTAAAAGGTTTTAGCACTGCAGGGGACCTTGTAGCACCTATGCTAATGAGAGGTACAAATAAAAATAGCCGGCAACAAATTCAAGACAAATTTGATCTTCTTAAGGCTCGAGTGCGTTTTTCAGCAGGAATCTCCTCAGTCAGAATTTCTGTGGAAACGATAAAGGAAAACCTTTCTGAAGTTCTTTTGTTGATAGGGGAGGTACTTAAAGAACCTTCGTTTCCGACAGGAGAATTTGAAACTCTTAAACAAGAAGCCCTAGCTGCTATCGAACAGCAACGAACAGATCCAACAAGCATAGCTTATCTTACTTTTCGACGGCACTTTAGACCTTACCCGAAAGGGCATGTTCTTTACGTACCTACTCTTGATGAAGAAATCAGTGACCTCAACGGTACTACCTTAGAAAATGTAAAACTATTTTATGATAACTTTTATGGAGCTTCTCATGGTGAAATTGGCATTTCAGGAGATTTTAATCCTACGGAGATTATTAAAGTTCTTAAAAATACGTTTGGCGGTTGGAAAAATCCAACCCCCTATGAACGAATCAAAAATCCTTTCTTAAAGATAAATTCTATTAACCAGGCTCTAGAAATCCCGGATAAAGCTAATGCTGTCTTTACCGCTGGACAATTAATCCCAATTGATACGAATAATAAGGATTATCCTGCACTAGTATTAGGAAACTATATGTTGGGTGGAGGGTTTTTAAATTCTAGACTGGCTGTTCGTATTCGACAAAAAGAAGGTTTAAGTTATGGCATTCGTTCGTACTTGAGTATTGGAACAAAAGACAAACGAGGGTCTTTCTCCGTACATGCCATCACCGCGCCTCAAAATATCGAAAAGGTAGAGTCAGCCTTTAAACAAGAAATTCAGAAAGCACTTAACCATGGGTTTTCTCTTGAAGAAATTGTTGCAGCCAAATCGGGCTATCTTCAAGTCCGGCAAGTGATGCGGGCACAAGACCGGAATTTGTCTGATACTTTGGCTGAACGACTTTTCGAAAATCGAACATTGTTGTGGGACAAAGCCTTTGAGGAATCTATTAATGCACTTACTAACAACCAAATTCAAACGGCACTCCAACGCTATTTAGACCCTGAGCAATTTACAATTATCAAAGCTGGTTCTTTCACAAAGCCTGGGAAGAACTGATTATATGGAGAACCAGTAAATGAATCACCTTTTAGCGTTTTCTCCCAACTGAGGATAATTTTTCCATAAAGGTGCAGTATGAATTGCTGGAAATGCGGGACAGTATTTGAATCTCTTGAATTTAATAAGATTTATAGGTCTGATTCTTGCTCTGACTGTAAGAGTGATCTCCATGTTTGTAAGAACTGTCGGTTTTACGCTCCAGGTCATCATAATCAATGTCAGGAAACTCAAGCGGAATGGGTTAGTGATAAAGAAAGATCAAACTTTTGTGATTACTTCCACGTCAGTGAAAAAGATCATAAGGGCCTTCAAAATAACTCTTCCGTCAGCAAAGAAAAAATTAAGGCGACTTTTGACCAGTTATTTGATGAATAGAACAAGGCCGATAGTTTTTCCTTAAAGCCATACATATGATGCGTGAACTTAAGTAGATAACTCATCACCCACGTTTTTCTCAATGAACTCTAATTAAGTGAACGTTTCGATTTCAAAAATGGTTCATCCTTTCTTTCAAGGGATTTAGAATACAAAGCTACACTTAAAAATAAATTATTTTTGAATGAACAACAGTGAAACTAAACCAAAAAAAAATCAGCAAATATGTCTTTTAATCAGTGGCGGATTAGATAGTTGTGTCTTATCCCACTATTTACTTAAAAAACACTGGGAAGTTACTCCTATTTATATCCATTCAGGGTTATTGTGGGAATCAGTTGAAATAAGCTGGGTTAAACGCTTTTTAACTCGCGTTAAGAGTTCTAACTTAGCGCCTTTACAAGAAATCAGTCTACCTGTTCAAGATATTTACCAATCCCACTGGAGCACCACAGGCAAACAAACTCCAGATGCTTTTTCCAATGATAATGAAGTTTACTTACCAGGAAGAAATTTAGTTCTCCTAGTTAAAGTAGCACTCTATTGCGCCTTTAATAATATTAATGTTATTGCGCTTGGCCCCCTTAAACAAAATCCTTTTCCTGACAGCACTCCAGCCTTCTTTCATAAATTTCAAGAATTAGTTAGTCAGTCACTAATGCACAAAATTGAAATCATTACCCCATTTATAAATTTTTCAAAACCAGATGTGATTAGATTAGGAAAGGAACTCCCTCTGCAGTTGACTTTCTCCTGTATCAATCCAATTGGAGAAAATCATTGTGGCTCTTGTAACAAATGTGCTGAGCGTAGGCGATCATTTAAATCCGCAAGGATTATTGACAAAACTAGATATAATTCCCTGCCAGACCTCTAATCAGCTTTATTACTTAGTTAAAGAAAATTCATTTTAAATGATCTCTGATTAGTTGAATTGAAAATATTCTTCGAAGAAAAATTCTACTTAATCAGAGTCGGTTTTATGTCGATCTACTAGGACATATAATTCAGGTCTTCTTGAGCCTGACAATCAAAAGATCGGTCTAGTACACTATGTCCCTTTCCCCAGTAAAACTATGGGGATAGTTTTCAAAATAATCTTGACATCAAGTAACAAAGACCATGAATCAATATATTGCAAATCTAATTCCATCCACTCTTGAAAATCAATATCATTTCTGCCCCTAACCTGCCACAAACAAGTTAGTCCAGGTTTCATGCGCAATCTTCTTCGCTGCCATCGCAAATAACCAGTGACCTCTTTAGGAATAGGTGGTCTAGGACCAACAAAGGACATATCTCCTTTTAGAATATTTATCATTTGAGGTAATTCGTCCAAACTAAATTTACGTAAAATTTTACCCACTAGGGTACATCGTGGATCCTTACCTATCTTAAAAACCGGTCCAGACATAGTATTCAAATGCTCAATTTCTTTCTGAACTTCTTCAGCATTCTCGATCATGGATCGAAACTTGTATAAAATAAAATTTCGACCTCCCAGTCCACATCGAACCTGCTTGAAAATAATGGGGCCTTTAGAAGTAAGCTTTATTAGGCTAGCTATAATGGCTAGTAGTGGTGAGGTGACAATTAAAAGGACAAATGCAAAAATCACATCAATCGCACTTTTAACCAAAAGCAAATAATCGTTCTGAGGAGTTGTAGTAAAAGTTAATAAAGGTAATTCATGCAGAGTTTCTAAGTAGATCTTAGAAGTCAAATGGGGGAAAAAACTCAGCATTATGCGAGTTTTAACACCTTCCTGTTCACATAACAGAAAAACGTCCTCCATTTTGGTTAAGCCTTCTTTGGAAACAACAAAAATCACCTCATCAACATGATGGTTACGAATAGCTTGTTCTAATTCATCTAAAGGAATGCTCGGGTATCTTCTTAGTTTTAAATCCAAATTACCGGTTGATGATTCAGGAACAATTCCAACCAAATGATAGCCCGATTCACTGGCATCCTCAAAAACTCTAGCAATCTGGGCAGCACGGTCATCATTACCGACAATTAGTAAATTTCTTTGACCAATCAGCAGTTGGTTTAAATACCTAACTGGTTTTCTTGCATATATTTGAAAAGAAACGAGGAGCAAGAAATTTAATACTACAAAAATTAGAATGAAAGAACGACTAATGAAATCGTACTTCAAAACAAAAATTGTAGCACTAACCAAAATACTTCCTGAAAATACTAGTAGTCCGGTTTTCTTTAAAGCCTCTGTACCGGTCATCATTATTGTAGTATCTCGATACCTTATCAAAATTGATAATATAGCCCACAACACAATCACCAAAAAAAGTAGAACCAGATAGTCCTTTAAAGGAAATAGTACATTTAAGTTTGGAGAGGATATTTCGGATCGAATCAGATAGGCTA
The DNA here is from genome assembly GCA_022452285.1 of Terriglobia bacterium. Classification (GTDB taxonomy): domain Bacteria; phylum Acidobacteriota; class Terriglobia; order Versatilivoradales; family Versatilivoraceae; genus JAKUNG01. The sequence continues at coordinate 113,406 of JAKUNG010000001.1, forward strand.
AAAAAAAAGAAGTAATTGTAACTAAGGACTCAGCTACAACATTGACAACGCTAAAGATTCGATGTTTCTGCTGAATCATAACTCATCCTTGACCAGAAAAAACAAACCATAAATTTCATATAGGATTTAAATGAGTTTCAATTCATCTGACGTGAATTGAAGGAACATTTTTGTTGCACACTCTACCAATAACTGATGCCTGCCCATATTTTCGGCAAAGTTGACTTAAAATAGCATCAACTTTTTCTTTAGGTGCAGTCATCAAAATTCCACCAGCGGTTTGTGGATCAAATAAAAGACTTTTCAACTGATCTGAAACTGTTGCATCAAAAGACACCCCCTGACCAACAAATTCGCGATTCACTCGATCACCTCGAGTTAGCATCTTTTGATCAACCATCTCTAGGGCTCCCTGCAATAGGGGGATTTTTTTTGAATCAATTTCTAAATTAATTTTACTAGCATTTGCCATTTCCCAAAGATGCCCCAACAGTCCAAAACCAGTAACATCCGTAGCACTACGAACACCATATTTTTTCATAATTAACGATGCATCTTCTCCAGACAAAAGCATTGTTGTTAGTGCTTCTTTCACAATTAAAGGATCTGCCTTTTGGAACTTGACTCCAGTTGAAATCACACCTGTTCCAATTGGCTTAGTCAACAAAAGCATTTCTCCAGGCAATGCACTTGAATTGGTTATAACTTGGTCAGGCTTAACAACACCAGTTACTGCATAGCCAAACATAATTTGGTCGTTATCTACACTATGACCACCAAGTAAAGAAACTCTTTTTTCACTAAGAATTTCTATACCACCACTCATAATCGTGGTGAGGACATCGTAGTCTAGGCCTTTTTTAGGAAAACAAGTAATGGAAAGTGCAGTGAGAGGTTTTGCGCCCATGGCCCATAAATCATTCAGTGAGTTTAGAGCAGCAATCCGCCCATAGTCAAAGGCATCGTCCACGATAGGTGTGAAAAAATCTACAGTTTGTACCAAGGCTAAATCAGGTTGCAGAAGATACACTCCTGCATCATCGGCATCATCAAAGCCAACTAAAAGATTGGGGTCCTTCTCTTGTTTAGGTAACTTACTCAAAACTTGAGCAAGAGCCTGGGGGGCGAGTTTTGATGCTCAACCCGCACAGGATACCATTTCGGTAAGTCTTGGCTTCATTAAATCTCTCCGCAATTAAGTTGAAAAATCAAAACTATTAATATTTTACATAACGCTTACTATCTTAGGATGGAAAAAACAGGGGATGTTTTAGTTTAACCAGGACTATTGCCTTAAATCATTTTTATGATTATAGAATGTGATTTTGGTTCTGAAAAAAATTTCCTTAACCCTATAAAAGCTGGAGCTAAAGATTTTTTAAAATCAATTGTCCCATCGCTTGTGTCCCAATAGGATCATCGCCTTCTTTCATTAAATCGGCTGTTCGATATCTAGATTGCAGAACATGTCCTATAGCGTCATCGACTGCTTTCGCCTCCTTTTCAAAACCAAAAGAATGTCGAAACATCATTGCTACAGAAGCAATCATACCAATAGGGTTAGCTTTATCTTGGCCGGCTATGTCAGGAGCAGTGCCATGGACAGGTTCAAATAAACCAATCTGACCCCCAAGACTAGCTGAAGGCAGCATTCCAATTGAACCAGTTAGCATTGAAGCTTCGTCACTCAAAATATCACCGAAAAGATTAGAGGTTACAATCACATCAAATTGACTAGGATTTGCGATAAGTTGCATAGCACAGTTATCCACATACATATGATTAAGGACAACATTTGGATATTCTTTTGCAACCTCTATCACTATTCGACGCCAAAGTTGAGACGACTCTAAAACGTTAGCCTTATCCACTGAAGTCAGAACTCCCCGCCTTTTAAGGGCAGCCTCAAAACCAACTTGCGCAATCCTCTTAATTTCAGAGGTGCTATAAACTTCAGTATTAATACCCACCTCTTCGCCGTTCACAAAAGAAGTGCCTCGTGGTTCTCCAAAATAGATGCCACCTGTCAATTCCCTCACAATTAACAGGTCTACTCCGTTAAGAATCTCCCCCTTCAAGGGGGAATCATCTATCAGTGAAGGGTAAATTCGAGCAGGTCGTAGATTAGCAAAAAGTCCTAAACTTTTTCGTAACCCTAAAATACCTTTTTCAGGTTTCAATTCCGGTGGCAATTGGTCCCATTTAGGCCCTCCTACTGCTCCAAGCAAAATGGCATCGCTTTTTTTACATAAATCAATAGTCTCTTCAGGTAGAGGTACACCAAACAAATCGAGTGCAGCTCCTCCTGCATAAGCTTCTTGGATATCAAACTGATGGCCAAAAAGTGATTCAATCTTCCTTATTACTAAGACGGCCTGTTCAGCAACTTCTTTTCCAATTCCATCACCTGGGATTATTGTTATGTGCTTGATCACACTGTCATTCATAAATACCCCTAACTAAAAACAAGAGCTAACTATTCCTTGTTTTAAAAATGTTTTAAGATTCCTTCTGAGAATCTCTGGATTCTCGAGCGTGAACTGTTTTATTTACTGCATTTAAATAGGCACGGGCACTAGCATCAATTAGGTCTGAACTAGCTGCTTTTCCACTGAAACTTTGTCCTTCAAAATCAACATGGACAAATACCTCACCAACAGCATCTTTACCGCGACTCACTGAACGAACTGAAAAGTCTAAAAGACGACCAACCACGCCAGTAATTTGATCAATAGCTCGATAAATAGCTTCAATAGGACCATCCCCTAAGCCTCTCTCTACAAAAGGTTCTTCGTCTTTTGTTAATTTGACTGTAGCTGACGCTAGTACTTGATTGCCACCAACTGCATGAACATATTTCAATTGATAGCGTTCAGGGATAATTCTTAAGCCATCATGGATAATGGCTAATAAGTCTTCATCATAAATGTCTTTTTTCTTGTCAGCTAATTTTGTGAATAACATGTAAGCTCGATCTAATTCTTTTTTTTCTAATTGATACCCTAAATCATCGTATCGTTTAGAAAGAGCATGACGACCAGAATGCTTTCCTAGTACAAGATCACTAGTTGGAACACCAACAGACTGTGGAGTCATGATTTCATAAGTCGAGGCTTGCTTTAATACACCGTCTTGATGGATTCCAGCTTCGTGAGCAAAGGCATTCTTACCCACAATAGCTTTATTAGCCTGAACAATCATTCCAGTGAGATTAGAAAGCAAATGACTACTTTTATAGATCTCTTCTGCTACCACTCCAGTAGTAAAACCTAAGTGTTCCTTACGAACTCGAAGTCCCATTACGATCTCTTCTAGAGAAGCATTCCCTGCACGTTCCCCAATTCCATTAATGGTGCATTCTACTTGTCGTGCTCCAGCTTGGATTGCTGACAATGAATTTGCAACAGCAAAACCAAGATCATTGTGACAGTGACAACTCAGGCGAGCCTGCTGAATATTAGAAACTTTTTTCTGTAAAACTTTAAAGATCTCTCCAAATTCTTCTGGAACACAATATCCAACCGTATCTGGGATATTAATGATTGTAGCCCCTTCACCTATAGCTGCCTCTACAACTTGACACAAATAATCGAGATCACTTCGTCCGGCATCTTCAGCTGAAAATTCCACCTCATTACACAACGAACGAGCTAAACGAACCGCCTGAATTGTATCGTCCAAGACCTGTTCTCTAGATCGTTTTAATTTGAACTTTAAATGAATATCAGAGGTAGCAATGAAGGTATGAATACGAGGAGAAGCAGCACTTTCCAGAGCTTTCCAAGCCCGGAGAATATCCTTTTCAATCGCCCTTGCTAAAGCTGCCACAGTTACCGAGCGAATTTCCTGAGCAACTTTTCGTACTGACTCAAAATCGCCTTCTGAAGCAATAGGAAAACCAGCTTCTATAACGTCTACCTGAAGAGCTTCTAGTTGATGGGCTAGTTTAAGTTTTTCCTCAAGGTTCATGCTACAACCTGGAGATTGTTCACCATCTCGAAGTGTCGTATCAAAAATATGAACTCTATTCTCCATTGGAACCTCCTAATCTACCACCAGTCAATCAGAAAACTTCATAACTCCAAGTTTACCTAAATTGCAGTTAAATTTTTCACAAAATGACCTTATCCAAAATACGATTTCAGTTCAGTTGACAGAGTATCTAAAAAGAAAGAAACATCCGTAACAATACCAATAGCCTGCTTACTACCACGATTACTTAATTTCAGTGGAGTAGCTTCATTAATGTCTACACAAACTGTTTTTACACTACTCTTCAATACATTTCCAACCGCGATACTATGTAGAGTTGAAGCTAACATTAAAACCACAGTAACACCGTCTAAAGCCTCAACATATTGTCGTTGCGCTTCAACACAATCTGTAACTACATCAACTAAAGGACCATCATCACGAATGGAACCTGCTAAAACGGTACGAAGTCCCCTCACAGAGCACTCATACATCAGTCCAGACTTCAAAAGACCTTGTTCAACTGCTTTAGAAATACCCCCAACCCGATTGATCTCATTTATGGCCCAAATATGGTTTCGATGACCTCCTTCTACTGCCTTTCCACTTTTCTGATGAATTCCAAGAGAGGTATTTAGAAAGGCCTTTTCAATGTCATGAGCTGCAAAGGCATTGCCCGTTAATACCACATCGACACAACCCATCGAAATTATCTCTTTGAGATAGCTATCAGCTCCAGAATGAATGATGGCAGGTCCAGGCACAATAGCAACCTTTTGCCCAGCTTTCTTAGCCAAATGAACTTCCTTGGCAATTTCAGAAATTAAGACTCCCTTATTAACTTCTGCACTAACTTCATTCGACATGAAATCAAAAACTGAGTACTCTCTACTACGTTCTTGCGGTTTAACACGAATACCGCGCCTGCCTGTAACAACTAAGTCTCCAGCACACACAGCCATAATTTTTTTAGTTATTGCTTTTCCATTAGACCAAATAATAACAGCGTCCATTTTCTGATTGATAACTGGATGCCATTCTCCTTGAATCTTAATGAAAGTTTCAAAATTTGTTGTTGAGTAAAATTCACTAGGTAAAATCCTATCACGTTCCGCAGGTACCAATTGACAATCTTCACGATCAATAACTCCACCAAAGTCCTCTAATGCTGCTATGATATCCTGAAGTTGTCTTTGGTTTTGTGCTTTGATCATTAGTCGAGCTTTTGAAGTCTGTTGATTATTTTTCCCTATATCAAATCGCAAGACTTCAAATTGCCCTTCTAGCTCAACAATTTTGTCAAAGGTGTATTTAAGAATACCTGAATCAATCAAGTGTCCTTCAATTTCAACCTCTTCTTGATATCTAACCATTTTTTCTCTTCAACTTAGGGCCTGACATTCACAAACATTAAGGATCATTCAATCCTTATTTAAATAGAACAGTATATTCAACTGCTGATTTTAATTCTCTGACTTCTTCATCCAGCTCATCATTTCCCTAAGATCCTTGCCAACCTTCTCAATCAAATGATCTGCTTCCCTTTGACGGTTTGCGTTCATTGAAGCTCTTCCAGACTGATTTTCTAAAATAAATTCTCTTGCAAAGTTACCATTACAAACATTCTCCAATATTTTGTCCATGGATTTTTTAACGGCATCACTTACAATTTCAGGACCACGAGTATAGTCACCATACTCCGCAGTGTCACTGATTGAATAACGCATGTATGAAAGACCACCCTGATACATCAGGTCCACAATTAATTTCATTTCATGAAGACACTCAAAATAAGCCACTTCAGGTTGATAACCAGCTTTAACAAGAGTTTCAAAACCAGCTTTAACTAATGCCGAGGTTCCACCGCACAACACGGCTTGTTCACCAAACAAATCAGTCTCCGTCTCTTCCTTGAAAGTTGTCTCAATCACACCAGCTCGAGCTGCACCGATGCCTTTTGCATAAGCTAGAGCAATATCCATGGCATGCCCGGAAGCATCTTGTTCAATGGCAACTAGAGCGGGCACACCTGCCCCCTCCTCATAAACCTGCCTAACCATATGGCCTGGCCCTTTTGGAGCAATCATGGAAACATCCACATCTGGAGGAGGAACCACTTGACTAAAGTGAATATTAAAACCGTGGCTAAACATTAGTGTCTTCCCAGTAGACAAATGAGGTCTAATTGAAGACTCAAACACCATTCTTTGTGTTTGGTCTGGTACTAAAATCATTATAACTTCAGCAACTTTGGAAGCATCTTCCACCGTAGAAACAGTAAGGCCTTCACTAGTTGCTTTGTCCCAAGACTTGCTGCCTTGGTATAGCCCAACAACCACATCTAAGCCACTATCCCTAAGATTTAACGCATGAGCATGACCTTGACTACCATACCCTATGATGGCTACTTTTTTTCCCTTTAGATAAGCTATATCTGCATCTTCCTCATGATAAATTTTTACCATTACCTATTCCTCACTTAAGATTGATTTAACATTAAGTCTATTTTACAAAACTACTAATTAAAACCATGTAGATTGAGACCTCTAAACTCTAACAATTTAACCAGCTAACTTTCTACTGTAATGTTACACTAATCTAGGTATTACCTTCAAATACCTACAGATTAGGCATCAGCAACATTATAATAACAAGATAAATACCAAGAATTTCAGATAACTTACTTTTATTTATCTGACTTCAAAACAAATTAATAAGAAGTTTTATAATTTAGTCGATCGATTTTTTGAATAGATTAAATCAAAACCATACTATTAATCCATAGTATTCATCTGTATAAATCGTGAATCCCTTACTTTTATCTATTGTCGCTATTCTGCCAATTGCTGTAGTTGCTTTGTTACTGGTCATATTTCGCTGGCCTGCCCGTCGGGCCATGCCGATTAGTTTCCTAGTAACTGCTGGTTTATCTATTCTTATCTGGCAGGTTCCACTCCAACAAGTTGCTGCTGCTTCAATAAATGGTTTAGTTGTAGCCTTAACACTTCTCTACATTATCTTTGGAGCAATCTTACTATTAAATACCCTACAAGAAAGTGGGGCTATTGGTACAATTCGAAAAGAATTAACGAAACTAACACCCGACCGGAGAATTCAAGTCATTATTATTGCTTGGCTATTCGGTTCTTTCATCGAAGGCGCTGCAGGTTTTGGTACCCCTGCCGCGGTTGCTGTTCCTCTGCTTGTCGGGTTAGGGTTTCCTGCGATGGCAGCCGTCATGGCTGGAATGATTATTCAAAGCACTCCCGTTTCTTTCGGCGCAGTAGGCACTCCCATTCTCATTGGTGTCAGCAATGGTTTGTCTTTAGATGCTTCTGCTAAAACTTTTGCACAGGAAATAGGTTTTACAAGCTGGCCCTCCTTTTTGTCAGAAATTGGATTTCATGTAGCTTTACTACATGCCATTGTTGGAACTCTAATTCCACTATTTGTTATAGCTTTAATGACCCGGTTCTTTGGAAAGAATCGATCTTTTGCAGAAGGATTAATGGTTTGGAAATTTGCTTTACTCGCTGCTTTGACAATGAATATCCCCTACTTAGTAGTCGCCAGATTTTTGGGTCCAGAATTTCCTTCACTCTTTGGTGGATTAATTGGATTAGTTCTTATGATAATTGTTGTAAAAAAAGGATTTTTTATGCCGAGTAGAGAGGAAATATGGAACTTTGAAAATCCAGAAAAATGGGACTCTCATTGGAATGGGTCGGTTCAAGTAGAAGACTCACAATCCAAATCTCAGACAATTAGTCTACTTAATGCTTGGACTCCTTATCTTCTTGTAGGTCTTTTACTGGTTTTAACGCGTTTAAAAACTCTTCCATTTTTTTACTGGGTTACCGGTTGGACTATCTCATTCACCTCTATTCTTGGAACAAATATCTCTGCCCAAGTACAACCGCTGTATTTACCAGGCACAATTTTTATTTTAGTTTCGTTACTTACCTGTTGGATGCATCGGGTCAACTTATTCTCCTATCAACGTGTCTTGTCAAAATCCTTGCGAATCACTACATCTGCCTCTGTTGCCTTAATCTTTACTGTTCCTATGGTTCAAATTTTCATCAATTCTGGTGGTGGGGCCGCTGGCTACGAAAAAATACCTCTTGTTTTAGCTAATGGAGTCGCCTTCCTAGCTAAAGACGCTTGGCCTTTTTTTGCACCCCTCATAGGAGGGTTAGGAGCTTTTGTAGCCGGCAGCAACACCATTAGCAACATGATGTTCTCACTTTTTCAGTTTGGAGTCGGAGAAAAGATTGGAGCTAATCCTATTTGGATTGTAGCCTTACAAGCGGTTGGTGGAGCAGCCGGCAACATGATTTGTGTACATAATGTAGTAGCGGCTTCTGCTGTAGCGGGATTAGTAGGAAAGGAAGGCACAATCATTCGGTTAACAATACTTCCCTTTGTTTACTATGTTCTGCTTTCAGGGGCGCTTGGATATTCTTTTGTTTGGTGGTCACAGAAAGGATTGCTTAACTTAGGAAGTTTAATTTCGTTGCTTATTGGTATTCTTGTCATCTATCTAATTGTAACAAAAAAACAAAAGCTTTAATCTTACCCACTTATCACCTCTGGAAATCTATTCTTTTTTAGTCATCTTCCTCCAAAGCAAATTTTATACTTAACTAAAACTATAACAATAACTTAGGTCAGGACATTTTCCATAAGATCCAGTCCTTTAACCAAATTTTCCATGCTGGTGGCAAAAGAAATCCGGACATAATCCTCTTGACCAAATGCTGAACCAGGAACAACCGCCACTCCAACCTCTTTTAATAACCACTGAGAAAATTCCAACGAGTTCCCGATTCCGTTTTTAAAGTAATTTGAAACATTGGGAAAAGCATAAAAAGCGCCACCTGGATTAGCACAGCTGAGTCCAGAAATCCCATTCAGTCGATCAACTACATATTGACGTCTTCTATCGTACTCGGCAATCATTTTTGAAACAGAATCTTGATCTCCCAAAATAGATTCTACTGCTGCTTTCTGAGAAACAGAAGCGGGGTTGGCACTGTGACTCTGAACACCACCAATTGCCTTGCAAATTTCAGGAGGAGCTATCAAGTATCCAATACGCCACCCTGTCATTGCATAAGTCTTAGAAGCTGTATTGACCAGAATAGAAAGATGTTTAGCACGGTTAGCAAATTGAGCCAGAGAGGTATGTTTACTGCCGTCAAACACAAAATATTCATAGCACTCATCAAAAATAATCAAAATGTTTTGATCCAAAGCTAAAGCCACTATTTTTTCCATTTCTTCTTCAGGAATTACAGCACCTGTAGGATTATTGGGAGTATTAACAATTATGGCTTTAGTTCTTGCCGTCAATTTATCCTTTATAGCTGAGGCCCTAAGTATAAAATTGTCTTTTTCCTCGGTTAATACTTCAACTGGAGTTGCTCCCACCATTTTGAGCTGTTCTGGAAAAGTTACCCAATAAGGAACAGGAAGTAATACTTCATCTCCTTTGTCAAATAAAACAAATGCCAAGTTAAAAAGGGTATGTTTTGCCCCACAAGAAATAACAACTTCAGGAAGGGTATATTCTATTCCATATTGACTCTGATACTTGTTTACAACCGCCTCTTTGAGATCTTTGATTCCAGCAGCTGCTGTATAGCGGGTAAAATTTCCATCAATAGCTTGGTGCCCTTCATTTTTGATATTGTCAGGTGTATTAAAATCGGGTTCACCAATACTAAAATCAATCACTTCTTGTCCGCTGGCCCGAAGACGACTTGCCTCTGCTGAAACTGCCATTGTTGGGGATGGGGATAATTGGCTAACACGCTCAGCTAGTTTCATGACTACTCCCTAAGTCCTATTTAATAAATATAATAGCTGCTAACTGCAGGCGCCAAGTATAGTGAGTTCAAGCTACGAAGTAAACGGTTACCTACCTTCGGCAACTTACTTTTGATACTTATCTGATTAAAATACTTAGTAATCAATAACTGGCCATCTTCAGTTTTTATTTAAAAGAAAATAGAGCTATTTCTTTCTTTTTAATTGGACATTTAAGATTTTTTGTTCATTTTGGCATACCAACGCCACTGTCTTAAAATACCCCTAAGAATACGAACATCACGTTCTTCTAATGAAGCTCTTGAAAATATTTGACGCAACGTCATCATCACTTCTTCAGGATTTTGTTTGCTCAGAAATTCAATTTCATCCAAGCACTTCTCAAGATCCTGAGTAAACGCTTCAACTTGACTTTTAACTGCCAATTTTAGAGGTTTTTTAGGAGCGCTTCTACTTGCACTTGACCCTTGATAGAGCTCATAAGCTACAATTGCAACGGCATGAGCTAAGTTCAGTGAGACGAACTGTGAATCAGTTGGAATTTTTAATTGCCACTGACAATACTTCAGGTGGTCATTTGTCAATCCTGTTCTTTCTGGACCAAAAACAATCGCAACTTTCTGATTTGAAGATAGGCTCACTAAGTTTTTTGTAAGATCACTAGGAGAGTGTACTGCAGAAAACCACCTAACTGAACGAGAAGTCGTTCCAATACTCAAATGGAAAGCAGCGAGAGCATTACTTAAACCAGTTACTTGATTAGCATTTTCTAGGAGCTTTTCTGCTCCGCAGGAACGACGAAAAGATTCATCACCAATTTCTGTTTGACAATCGACAAGAACTAACTGACTTAATCCCATGTTCTTCATTACTCGAGCTACTGCGCCGAGATTACCTTGCGATTGAGTTTCCACAAGTACAATTGAAATATCACTGAAATTGTACATCGGTTACGACAGGTCGTTTGGACTAAAAGAACAGCTTATCAAAGTCCTAAAAAACAAATATCAATGGGTTAATGACTGAGCACATATGCGACATTCATTTCTTCGTTTTGCATTTAAAGCACCACATTTATGACAGCGAGTATACATGATTCGGGTAAACCAGTTAGTAAGTACTGCACTCCCTCCTAAAATAAGTACTAGGAGAAAAATGTTTAACAAAAAATCCATGTGTCAGATCTCCTTTGCCAAAAGGAATTGTTTCAAGATTTTGTCTTCGAAAAAAGATCCTTTTCCTTTTCTGCGTGAAAGAAGATAGCGAATAACAGCATGACCACTACAGCGGCTCCGGCTGGTAAAACCCAAATTTGATTCCAGTGGTGCTGAAGGGCACCGGCTAAATCTGAATAACTATAATGTTGTAACACTACTCCAGAAATTCTTGCTCCAATGAACATTCCTAAACCTAGAGTGACAAAGGCAATGAAACCCTGAGCAGCTGATCGCAGTTTAGCCGGTGCTTTTTGATCCACATAAATTTGTCCAGCTACAAAAAAGAAATCGTAGCATACACCGTGCAGAAGAATGCCGATTATTAACATCCAAAGCAATTCACTACCATTTCCCCAAGCAAAAAGGAAGTAACGGACTACCCAAGCTCCCATACCTATTAATAGTGTTTTTTTAAGACCGAGCCGAGTAATAAAAAATGGCATCACCAATAGGAACAAAATTTCAGATCCCTGTCCTAAAGTCATTTTACTTGCGGCCTCTGTGACACCTATCTCATTAAGAAAAAGATTAGTAAATGCATAGTAAAACTGCAAAGGGATACAAAGCATGAACGACACAACAACAAAGATCAAAAAAGATCTTTCCTTCATCAGCTGTAGCGCATCCAACCCAAGAATTCCTCTTAGCGATACAGCAGAGTTATCATTTTTCGGTGGTGTATGTGGGAGTGACAAACAATACAAACCCATTAGGAAAGACACTATTCCAGCAATCTTGAAAGGCACTGCTGTAGCTTCTAAATGTATTTCTCCAACAATTAATCCAGCAGCAATCCAGCCAATAGTTCCCAGAACTCTAACTTTAGGAAACTGTCGAGCGGGATTTTCCATATGATGAAATGATAATGAATTAGTTAATGCTAAGGTAGGCATGTAACAAAGGGTGTAAGCCAACAGAACAGGAAAGAACCAGGCAAAGTCTTTTAAAGTTGACGACCAGTAAATAAGAAAACCACCCATTAAATGCAACAATGACAGTACTTTTTCAGCGGCAATTGATCGATCAACAATAACGCCTACAAAGAATGGGGAAATCATAGCAGCTATGGCCGTAGTACCATAAGCCCAGCCAATCTGGTGGCCATCAAAGCCAAGAGTTTGACTTAGATAAGTGGCCATAGTCACGTTCCAAATACCCCAGATAAAATACTGAATGAACATCATCAGTGAAAGACGAGTATGGACCATGGGATGATTTTTACTCAGTTTGCGATACCCTCTTTCTTAAATTTAAATGGTTAAAACCTCATAGAATTCTCTCACTAAAAGGATTCTCATTCTTCCAGGTTTTGAAACAAACTATTAAGGAATCGGGATAGATTTTATTGATTCGTAATCTTTTTAATAGATTTTAGCTAGCCGATTAACAGTTCTATTTTGTCCCATCAGAACCATAACATCAAATATTCCTGGAGCTACTGATTTTCCAGTGAGCAGAACCCGCGCGCCATTTATTAGTAATCCCGCTTTAATTCTTTTTTCATCGGCAAAAGCTCTTAACAAGACTTCTGTATCCTCTAAGCCAAACTGTGAAAGAGTTTTGAGCCTTACAGCAAGTTCAGGCAACAATGTCCTTAAAGATTCGTCCTTAAGAAATTTTTCTTTTGCCTTTATTTCAATTTCAAAATCATCACTAAAAAAAGGTAGGCCTTGATCTATAAAATCTGAAAGAAGCCGTGCTCTAACTTTTAGCAAATCAATTACCTTTAATAACCAGACTTTCTTTTCAGAATTATAATGAGTCTGCCATAAACCAGACCTTTTCAACTCAGTCTTAACGTAGGGTAGTAATTTCTCAGCTGTCAAGATACTCAACTTCTGACTGTTAAACCATTGCAGTTTATCAACATCAAAAACTGCATTGCTCTTACTCACCCCTTTTAAAGAAAACTGACTAATCAATTCTTCGTCTAATAAATGTTCTGACCCATCATCTGGTGCCCAACCAAGAAGAGCCAAAAAATTTCTAAAAGACTCAGGAAGGTATCCTTTATCCCGATAAGTTGTGAGAGCTGAAGCCCCATGACGTTTGCTTAATCTAGTTTTGTCCAACCCTAAAATTAAAGGCAGATGAGCAAAGACTGGAACAGTTTTACCCATAGCTCGATACAATAAAATTTGTTTAGGAGTATTTGAGATGTGATCAGCACCACGAATAATATGGGTTACGCCCATATCAATGTCATCGACTACAACGCCTAAATGATAGGTTGGTTTTGAGTCCGAACGAACCAAGACAAAGTCTTCAATAACTTCCATTTGGTGGACAATGTCACCAAAAACCTTATCTTCAAAACAAATGCTACCCCTAACAGGACTTTTGAAACGGAGAACTGATTTTTTCTTCTGCTGAAGCATGTTCTGAACCTGCTCTTGATTTAAGTCACGACAAGTTCCATCATACTTCCATACCTTACCTAGACTAGTTGATGACTTGCGTTTTTCAGCTAACAATTCCACTGAACAAAAACAATGGTACGCTTTTCCGTCTTCGAGTAGATCCGTAGCAATTTTTTGATGGCGTTTTAACCGCTCAGATTGAAAAAAAGGACCCTCATCCCAAGTTATACCAAGCCATCTTAGGCTATCTAAGATATTCTTTACCATTAAATCTCTCGAACGAGTGGGATCCGTATCCTCAATTCTTAAAACAAATTTGGCCCCTTGATTTTTAGCAAAAAGCCAGTTGAATAAGGCAGTGCGGGCACCACCTACGTGTAGGTTTCCTGTAGGAGAAGGAGCAAATCGGACTTTCATATCTGACAAAAACAGTCCTCCTCAAAAAACACATTCAGAGATCACTACGAGGAAGGAAATTGGAGAGGTCAGGAACAAATAACTGAGAAAAGTCAACATTTTAACCATGAGCTTAGTACAAGGATTTAATCAAGCTACCATTAGCATCTATCCAAAGTATTTGACGTTCAACTCGCCATTCAACTCATCCTGGACCTAAATTAAGTTAAACCCAAGTATTCAGCTCTTATTTCTTATTAAAACTAGAACAACTTACTCAAAGATTGAGAAACTTCCCATTAAGCCCGATGTTAATTCCTTGGGCAAATCAAAAAGTAATACTCAAACAACTTTCTGCTGAGTTCTGTTTTTTTCATCACATTGCTTATCAAGACCAAGCAATAATCAAGGATTAATTCATTAGAGACACTGCCAAAAAAACTGTCCCCTCGCAAATAATCTATGACTCAAGCGCCTCTTTTGCTGCATTTAAAGCCCCTTGATAGTCAGGATGAGAGGCTACTTCTTTTACATACTCTACGTATCGAATACCATCATTAGCATCAACCACAAAAATAGCTCTGCTTTCTAAGCGAAGTTCTTTGATAAGTGTTCCATAACTAGCACCAAAAGAAGCATCTTGATGATCTGAAAGGGTCTGAACTCGGTCAACTCCAGCTGCCCCACACCATCGTTTCTGGGCAAACGGTAGGTCAGCACTTATAGTTAATACAACCACTCCATCACCCAAATCAGATGCTTCTTGATTAAATCGTCTAGTCTGTTCATCACAAATAGGCGTATCCAAAGAGGGTACCACACTGATGAGACGAACTTTTCCTGCCGAATTGTTAAGTCCTACAGGCGTAAGATCATTGGAAACTAGAGTAAAGTCAGGGGCTTTATCTCCAGGTTTCAGTTCTGGTCCAACCAGTGTTAATGGATCTCCTTGAAATGTAGCTGCTCCGTGTCGTTCTTGAGACATTATAATTCCTCCTTAAGTTAAAAAATTAGTCTTCTTCATATTGATTCTTTAGTTGGTTTACAACCGAAGCATCAGCTAAGGTTGTTGTGTCACCCAAAGCTCGGCCTTCTGCAATATCACGAAGCAGACGGCGCATTATTTTTCCACTCCTAGTCTTTGGCAATTCTGCAGTAAAATATATACTTTCGGGTCTAGCTATAGGACCAATTTTTTGGGCAACATGTTTTTTTAGTTCATCAATTTTTTCCGGGCTTCCGTTGATACCTTCTTTTAATGTTACAAAAGCAGCAATTGCTTCTCCCTTAACATCATCTTGCTTGCCAATTACAGCAGCTTCAGCAACTTGCTGATGATCGACTAAAGCACTTTCTACTTCCATTGTACTTAGTCGGTGACCGGAAATATTCATTACATCATCCACCCGACCTAGAAGCCAGAAATATCCATCCTTGTCTCTCTTACATCCATCTCCAGCAAAATAAACATTATTCCCAAACCGTTTCCAATAGGTTTCTTCATATCTTTCAGCATTTCCATAAATTGTGCGTGCCATCGAAGGCCAAGGTGATTTAATAACTAAATACCCACCTCCACCTAATGGTACTGTCTTACCAGCTTCATCTACAACATCAGCATCAATCCCAGGGAGAGGGAAAGTAGCGGATCCAGGCTTAGTTGAGGTAAGACCAGGTAATGGAGAAATCATAATTGAACCTGTCTCCGTTTGCCACCACGTATCAACAATAGGACAACGTCCTTTACCAATTTTCTCGTGGTACCACATCCAGGCTTCTGGATTGATGGGTTCTCCAACTGTACCTAACAAACGCAAACTGGACAAATCGTGCTTTTCTGGGTAAGCTTCACCCCATTTCATAACTGCGCGAATAGCCGTAGGAGCAGTATAAAAGATATTTACTCCATATTTTTCAACCATGCCCCACCATCGATCTTTATCAGGCCAGTCGGGCGAACCCTCATAAAGTATACCCGTCGTTCCATTAGCCAATGGCCCATAAACAATGTAGCTATGACCTGTTACCCATCCAATGTCAGCAGAACACCAGTAAACATCTTCTTCCTTTACATCAAAAACCCACTTGTGAGTTAGTGAAGCTCCTAAAAGATAGCCTCCAGTTGTATGGAGGATACCCTTTGGTTTGGCTGTAGTACCTGAAGTATAGAGGATGAAAAGTGGATCCTCAGAATCCATTGGTTCAGGTTCACAATATTTAGGAGCACTTTCAACAACATCGTGCCACCAAACATCTCTCTTTTCATCAAAGTTAATAGATGCAGATTCTCCTATTCTTTTAACAACAACCACTTTTTCAACACAAGCACACCCTTCTATTGCAGCATCAACATTTTGCTTGAGCGGTACAATCTGACCGCGTCTATAACTTCCATCTGCAGTAATAACCAGCTTTGAGTCAGCATCATTTATTCGATCTCTCAAAGATTCTGCACTGAACCCACCAAATACTACACTATGGGGAGCACCAATTCGTGCACAGGCTAACAAGGCAATCGGCAACTCCGGGATCATCGGCATATAAATTGTTACCCGGTCTCCTTTTACAACTCCGAGTTTTTTCATAGCATTAGAAAATTTGTTAACCTCTCTAAAAAGATCTCCAAAAGTCAGAACTCGTTCTTCACCTTTTTCACCTTCCCAAATAAAAGCCGCCTTGTTGCGTCTCCAACTCCGAACATGACGATCAAGACAATTGACTGAAACATTAATCTTTCCTCCAATAAACCATTTAGCGAGTGGAGGTTTCCAGTCTAAAACCTGATCCCACTTTTTAAACCATTCTAGACTTTCTGCTGCATTTGACCAAAAAGCTTCAGGGTCTTTTTTTGCTTGCTCATAAACAGCTCTATCTCTTATATTCGCACTTTTTTCACATTCTACCGGTGGAGTAAAAACTCGTTCCTCTTGTAATAATGCTTCGATAGGTTTGTCCGATTCGCTCATCAGGTTGCCTCTTTTTTCAACTTTCAATCATTATAACCAATAGATAGGAGAATAATTATACACGGGACTATTCTTACCATTATAGCCTTATATTTTAAGCTATAATTTTTTCATTAACTTAAATTTTTGGTTAGACATAGATGCTTTTCAAATACCCTAGAAAAATAATTGGACTTTCAGTACTTAGGACTTTTCTAAACCACGATAAAAATCAGACAATATCTCCACTTCTTTTGGTCGACAACCCCAAACCACATTTTCTTCAACTCTAATACCACCGATCAATTGATCCTCTGCTCGCCAATACAGCCCGGGTTCTATAGATGTCACATGTCCAGGGCAAATGACTACATTTTCCCCAGGACCCAAGGTAGGACCATCTTCATGATAAGCAAAGCCAAGACCATGCCCCAAAAAATGTGTGACACCCTTCTCAAATCCAGCTTCTCGCATGGCGGTCCAGGCGGATTGACATAAAGTCTCACCAGTACTTTTACCGGGATAGTAAGCATCAATAGCGGCAGCTTGGGCTGCCAGAACTGCCTGATGAAGCTTTACTTGAATATCACTAGGTGTCCCAACAACCACTGCCCTAGTGATGTCTGCCCAATATCCATCAACGTGAGCACCAAGTTCTAACAAAACAATATCCCCTGCTTGTATTTTTCTTGGAGTGGGATGATTTGAAAGAGTATCAGCAACATAAGTTCGATCGGGACCAGAAGTGATTTGGGGAGTCTCACAAAAAACATATTTTGACCCTTTATGACCAACCATTCTAATTACAGCAGCATTGATCTCAGCGGCTAAATCAATCTCTCTAATGCCAACCTTAACCTCTTGATAAAACACTTCAACTCCAACCCTAATAGCCTCATGGGAAATCCTTAGCTTTTCAATTTCTTTTGAAGTTTTAATAGCCTTGAGACTATTAATTTGATCTGAGGCGTCCCTAGCAACTGGGAAAACTGTACCTAATGTCTTTTTAATTTTTTCGTAAGTAAAACATTCAGATGGCATCTTATTAGGACTATAATGGTGAACAGTTAAATCTGCTCCAATTTTTTCAATACCACTACCTGTCTGCCAATTCTTAAGCCAATCAGTGACAGCTTTATCAGGATCTATTTGACTTCGAGGTTTACACCAGTCAAAGCAGGCTACTTCATGGGCCCAGCTTTCTGTTAGAACAAACTGTTCTCTCCACCAAGGTGTCAAAATAGTTACTTTTCCGTCCACATCGACAATAGCAACTACATGAGAACTTCCAGGAAACATCCCTGTTGCCATCAAAATATTCTCTGGATGAAGAAGAATGAGAGCATCCAGATTGTTCTTCTGAAGTGACAATTTAATTTGATTCAATCTTGCTTGATCAGGAGTTACCATACGGAGTTACCATATAATAAAGAAACTTCTTAATAATTTAGACTGTTCAGGCAAAGTTGCTCTAAAGATCTCATATTCAAAGGAAGGCTTTTTCTACTGCAGGTTAAATTTCTAACCCCACACAACTTCAAATATAACAAAGACTAACCTGATAAGCAATTAGGAGACTTGTTCTATTTAAACTGATAATTCAAGTAAATAAATGGCAAATGTAAATCAAACTACTGAGGACAACATCTTTGGAATTTCCTACAACTGAAATCGTAAAATGGTAAAATTAACTAAGCGTTTCTCTAAGAGAAATGATGTTAATATTGGGATTTAAAAAATCACGAGGTGAGGTTTCTGTGAAGATTCTTGTTAGCGGTTCCAGTGGTCTGATAGGTTCAGCATTGTTGCCAGTTCTCAAAAATGAAGGACATCCAGTGAGTGTCTTGAAACGACATCATGCGTATCCAGACCATGACCAAGAACCTTTCATTCAGTGGGATCCTGAAAGTTCAGATCTTGACAGTAACAACTTAAAAGGAATCGAATCTGTGATTCACCTTGCCGGGGAAAACATTGCTGCTAGAAGATGGTCTCCCAAACAAAAAGCCAAAATTCGTGACAGTCGAATCAAAGGAACAACCCTATTAAGTGAAACACTAGCTAAAATGGACTCGCCTCCACACACTCTATTAGCAGCTTCTGCAATTGGCTATTATGGAAATCGAGGTTCGGAGATACTTCAAGAAGACACTGCCTCTGGTACTGGGTTTTTACCTGATGTTTGTAGAAACTGGGAATCAGCAGCAGTAGTTGCCTCTAAAAGAGGAATACGTGTTGTTTATCTCCGCTTTGGAATAATTCTGTCACCTCATGGTGGAGCTTTGTCCAAAATGTTACTCCCTTTTCGAATGGGAGTTGGAGGAAAAATTGGAACTGGCCAACAGTATATGAGTTGGATTTCTCTAGATGATGCCGTAGGAGCTATTAGCCACGCTCTTAATGAACAAAGTATTCAGGGCGTCGTTAACGTAGTCAGTCCCAATCCAGTCACCAATTCACAATTTACGAAAACTCTAGGAAAAGTACTTTCACGCCCAACTCTATTTCCTGTCCCTTCTTTTGCAGCTAGCTTGGCTTTTGGAGAAATGGCTGACGCTTTGTTGTTGGCAAGTAGTCGAGTTAAACCCAGACAACTATTGACAACAGGATTTAAGTTTAAACATCCAGAATTAGAAACGGCCTTGAAGCATCTCTTAGGTAAGTGAAATCAATAACCTTCCATAAAATCAGAATGTATAAATCAAAATTATCAATTATCTTAAATATAAGATCTTTCTTTCTTCCACTCAAATAGCCATTTACAAAACTGTTCTAAAGTAACTTTGAGTTGTTGATGTTCAACAGCAAACGTTAATACTAAATGAGCAGGTTTTACATCATAAAAATAACCAGGATGCACCAAAATACCTAAATCCTTAAGCAAATCAATGCACATCATTTCTTCATTAATATCAATGTTTTTGAGATTGATCGTTAGATAAAAACCCCCATCTGGTTTTGCAAACTTTAATACTGAGGATTGGGATAAAACATCCTCTGCTATAGAACAACAGGTCCTGACCCAGTCACGGTTTTTTACCAAATATTCAGAGCCTTCTTGAAAAATTCTTGGGACCGCTCGTTGGACAACATCACTGACAGGTAAAAATGCATCTGCAATTAGTTCTAATGTAGTTAAGGATTTTTTTACCAGACTGGTTTGACCGCTAACTAAAATCCAACCTAATTTTAAACTAGGTAAGGAAAACATTTTGGACAAACCATTGAGAGTAAATACTAATGGTGAATCAGTCAAAAGTGGCCGAGGTAAATTATCTAAATCGAAAAGATATTCACTGAAAACTTCATCTGCAATAATTGGCAGATTGTGACGCTTTAATATTTCAGCTAAACTATTCAATTGATTTAAGTTAGTTATTTTTCCAGTAGGGTTATGTGGAGAAATTAAAATGATTGCGCCGGTTTTAGTAGTGATTTGATTTTCTAAATAATCAAGATCTATAGCCCAATCTTGGGATTCCCGAAGAAGATAGTAGCGTAGGTCAACCTCGCAAATCTTAGCAATAGTTTCAAATAGGGGATAGGAAGGGCTTGGGCAAAGTATTTCCTGCCCTGGAGTTACAAGCAATTTTAAACAATAAAAATATGAACAACTGGTTCCTGGTGTAATTAAAATCTGATCTGGTGAAACATTGATTTCAAAACCTCGATAGTACTCTGCAATGACTTCACGAGTTAAATATTGGCCTAACGGATCAGGTTTATAGTTTTTGATCTGGCTAATTGACTCTATTAGAATTGATCTTAGATGTTCAGCAGGAAATCCAATTCCTGACTGAAAAAAGTCTCCATTAATTAGATCAATAATTGGCTTTTTTTCTGACTTACTCTTTTTATACTCAGAATAAAGATTATTTAACTGTGTTGGTATTTGATTCGTAAGGTTTGAAAACTGCATGATGTAGGATAATAATTTAGGTTCCAAGCTAAAAACTGATCTTGCAGGCAAAAACTATTGGGATGGGCTTAGTTGTTCATACTGAAGTTAGTATGGCATATTATCTCATGACCTTAGTTTTTCTTGTCTAAGGTCATGAGACAGAACTTAAACTTTTAAAGGGGGATATTTAGAAGAATCAATACTGTCAGTTCTCCCAAATTTCCTTCTATTTGACCCCTAATTCTTTCAGCTTGGCAGCAACATCCTGGCCAGCAGTAGCTGCCCTTACTTTTCGATCTATATAGAGAATGTGACCATCTTTTCCTATATAAAAAGTCCATCTTTCTGGCAAACTACGATTTGCATGAACAACACCATATGCCTTTGCAACCTTTTTCCCAGGATCGCTTAATATTGGATAATCGAGGTTGAGTGATTCAGCAAATCTCTTATTTTCTTCAGCGGTATCACAGCTGGCAGTAAAATACGTTACATTAAAAGCTCTCAGAGAAGATCCATTCTCACGGAATGATCTACATTCTGCCGTTCAACCACCTGTGAATGCTTTGGGGTACCAGGCAACAACAACAACACTCTTGTTCTTAAATTCCTTGAGGGTATAGGTTTTTCCGTCGGATCCCGGCAGGGAAAACCCTGGGGCTACATCTCCTACTTTTAGTTCTGCAGCCTTCAATGGAATCCAAGCCATGACCAAGAAAAAAAGAACAAGTGTGGAAAGTTTAATCAACATTGAAAACCTCCCTTAACTAATCAACTTTAAATAAAGATTGAAGCAAATAACCAGCTGGAAATTAATTTTTAATATTAACCCTTGTTTAGACTTATAGGGCATCCTGATTCTACCCAAGCCTTGAACCCTCCAGCCATTGAGAATACATTAGTGTAACCCATATTTTGTAATGCGTCTGCAGCTAATGCGGAACGGTAGCCGCCACCACAATATAGTATAATTTCATCCTGATGATTAGGAACATGCTGTTCGATATCCCTTTCAATGATTCCTTTACCCAAGTGAATAGCGCTTTCAGCATGTTCTTTCAACCACTCATGATCTTCACGAATGTCAATAAAATGAACTAATGCCCCTAAATTTAATTTCTCTCGTGTGGAATCAACAGAAATTTCTTTAACACGAGATTTAGTGCTTTGAACAAGTTTTAAAAATCCATCAGAATGTTTCATACTGAACTCCTTCAAATTATTAGTTGAAACAGAATTTTCAAAATACCTTATTATACGTCAAGTTCTATCTCCAATAACTCGGGAGCGGTAGCTAGATTTTGAAAATTAAAAGTCTTAGTATCTAATAAATGTGATGGAACAACATTCTTTAGTGCAGCTAACATTGATCCTCTCAGCTCTGGAATGTCTTTTTGTAACTCAGCAATCAATTTCTTAATTTTTTTGCGTTTAAGTTCTGGTTGGGAACCACACAGGTCACAAGGAATAATCGGATATCCCATGAGACTGGCAAACTGTGATATATCAGTCTCTCTGCAATAAGCTAAGGGACGAATAACAGTATTTCTACCATCATCGCTCTTTAGAATCGCAGGCATGGTTTTTAGCACACCACCATAGAATAAATTCAAGAGTAACGTCTCAAAAATATCATCTGCATGATGACCTAGAGCTATCTTATTACATCCCATCTCTACAGCGGCATTGTACAAAATTCCTCTACGCAACCTAGAACAAAGTGCACAAGTGGTTTTTCCCTGAGGAACGTGAGATTTAACTATAGAATAGGTATCTTTCTTCAAAATACGAAAATTCTGATCTAAACCTTCCAAATAGTCAGATACAATGGTTTCAGGATAACCTGGATGTCCTTGATCAAGATTAACAGCAATCATTTCAAAATTAATTGGTGCCCGAGTTTGTAATTCTTTCAATAGAGATAGCAGAGTATAACTATCCTTACCACCACTAAGGCAAACCATTATGCTATCACCCTGACTGATCATGGAAAAATCAGAAATGGCTGTACCCACATATTTTAATAAGCGAGTTTTTAACTTTAGAAAAGTTGACATCACAAAGATCTCATACTTTCTTCAAAATCAACTAAACTTCAATTGATTCCTCTAATTGGATATAGTTAGCTTTCCTTTTAACCGGCTTGAAACCCTCAGCTTCAATTGCATCTACCAAGTTTTTCTCTGTTGCCCGGTAGTGAGCTCCCGCTGGAGTAATTACATTTTCTTCTATCATTATACTTCCCATGTCATTTGCCCCGTAGTGCAAGCCTTGACGACCAACTTGAATTCCCTGAGTCAACCAGGAAACTTGTAGGTTGGGAATATTAATCAAATAGATTCTAGCCATCGCCAACCAACGTAGATATTCCTCACTGGACTGTCGGTCTGGGATTTTTCGGCCAATTTTGGTGTTGTCAGGTTGTAACGTCCATGGAATGAAAGCAACGAATCCGTTAGTACGGACTTGTAATTGATAGATACGTTCTAAGTGCTCGATCCGCTGGGCTGAACTTTCTCCAAGACCAAACATCATTGTAGCTGTGGTTGGCAGGTCTAAATTATGAGCAACCTCCATTACCCTCAGCCATTCGTTAGTATTACACTTGTTAGTATTTTTTTTTCTAACTTCGTCAACAAGAATTTCAGCGCCGCCACCAGGAATAGAATCTAATCCAGCTGCTTTTAGTCTCGACAAAACTTCCCAAGTAGTCATTCTAAAAGTTTGGGTAAAAGCGAATATTTCAGGAGGAGAAAAACAGTGAAGGTGAATTCTATAACGACTTTTAAGCTCTCTTAAAAGTTGTTCGTACCACTCTAGGGGTAGGTCTGGATGTAGTCCACCCTGCATTAAAATTCCACTACCCCCCATACTCAATGTTTCTTCAACTTTTTCAAAAATATCTTCATAAGTTAGAACATAACCTTCAGTTGATCCAGGCTTCCTATAGAAAGCGCAAAATGTACAAACAGCGGAACATATATTACTGTAGTTGATATTTCGATCTATAATATAACTAACCGTTTCATCTGAATGCATTTCACGTCTAATGCGATCTGCTGCCTCCTTCAATGCCCCCAAGGGAGCTCTTTCCACCAAGTACAGATACTCTTCTTGACTTAGGTGTTCTAGGACTGATCGTTTCAACAGCTCGGCCACACTCATGACATTTCCACCCCTTCTTCGCCTCGTTTATCGTTGTTCCAGTTTAGCAGTCAACTGAATTTCCTTATTATTGCGTATCACAGAAATTTGGACTTGATCTCCAGGTAGGTGTTCTTGAAGGATGTAGGTGAGTTCATAAATGTTAGTGACCTTTTTCCCAGACCATTTTATAAGTAAATCCCCAGGTTGAAGTCCAGCTTTAGCTGCCGGACTTCCTTCTCTAACTCCACTTAATCTTACACCCTCAACCTCTTCCCCATAGTCAGGAATAATTCCTAGGGTAACACGAAATTCTCCTCTAGTCGCATTTGGTCTAGTCTCTTTGGTTTTGACAAAAATTGGACGTTCCATTTGGCTAATTTTCTTTGCAGTTTGGAACACAAAATCAACAATCCTTTTGGTTCCTGCAACATTAATTTTATCATGATCATCACTAGGCTTATGATAGTCCCTATGGACCCCGGTAAAAAAGAATAAAACAGGTATATTCTTGCCATAAAAAGAAGAATGATCACTGGGGCCAAAACCAGACTCCTGGAATTTCAGATTGAAACCTGAGGTTTCATTAAGTTGGGTAAGTATTTCATTCCATTCTACTGAACTACCCGTGCCACCAATAATTAGTCTCTTGCCTTTCATTCTGCCAATCATGTCCATATTGATCATTGCAACTGTTTTATCCAGAGGCAAAATCGGCTGACTTACATAATGCCGAGATCCCAATAATCCTTGTTCTTCTCCTGAAAAAGCCACAAAAAGAAGGGTTCGTCTTAATTGGTCAGATTGACCTGCAAAGGCCCCTGCAATTTCAAGAAGTCCAGCCGTTCCAGAAGCATTATCATCAGCTCCATTGTGCACCTTTTCTTTAACTCCTGTTGCTAATGAACTAGTCCCTCCTCGACCAAGATGATCATAGTGAGCCCCTATAACTACAACTTCTTCTGCAAGAGAGCCCCTACCTTTTATTACTCCTACAATATTACTTGCTAAACTAGATTTCTTAATGAGGTCAATTTGAACTTTTAACTTGATTCTTGAAAGATTCTTTGAAGTGCCTCTACTCCCTTTGGCAGCCTGCTCAAGATCATCAAGATTAAGATCGTTTTGCCCAAAAATATGCTTAGCAACTCGACGACTGATTGCCAAAGCTGCTATACCTGAATCAGAAAAAGATTGATCAAACCTGAGTTTTGAGAGTGAACTCTTAGAAAAATCATCGGAATCATCTATAAAAACAATTCCCTTAGCACCTTTTTCACGCGCTGTTTTAGCCTTAAAACGCAATGCGTGGTACTTAGAAAATTTCTTGTGTGGCTTGTTCCCTTCCGGACCATATCGAGATACTAAAACAAATTTATTTTCTGCACTTAACTTGCTGTAATCATCATATTCTAGAGAAGGAGCAGTAATTCCAAAACCAGCATAACAAATAGGTCCTTCAAACAGACCCTTAAGAGAAAAAGTAATCGGACTAAAATCAGTTCCTATTTGAAAAATTTTCTTCTCTTCTTTTATCCTTTCTACAGTGGAAAATGAGGAAGTTATTTGAAGTAGATTTTTTGAACCCAAATTAACCCCTGAAACAAAAGAAAATTCTTGGAGGTAGGTCTTCTGGTTAACACCAGGTAAAACTCCTATTTTTTTGAATTGATTAGCCAAATATTTTCCAGCTTTTTTCTCTCCATCAGTTCCAGACAATCTACCTTCCAATTTATCGGAAGACAAATAACGTATATGGGTAATAAGTTCTCCTGATGTAATTTCAGGAGTAATAATTTCTTCGCACTGGATAGAATTTGGATGCAAGGGGAAAAGACAAAATAAGAACACAAAAAATAATAGTGAATTCCAATGCAATTTTGTTCTCAAAAAAGAAAATGATAAATCCATAAAAAGGTTCCTTAGACTCTTGGTTGATTTCTTGTTTTAAATCTTAAATCTACATAATGCAAGCCAATCTGGCGAGGTAAAACTATTTATCTAGAGTCTGATGGCAAAACAATCATTTTCCAACCTTTCTCTGAATTTGGAAGAAAAAAATATGCTTTAACATCAGGATGTTCCTTTAGAAATTGTTTACTTTTATGTACTCCCTTCACAAACAGAATATTATCCATGACATCTCCCTTAACACCAGAGGAAGTTATTACCGCAACACTGAGTACGTCACGAATTGGATACCCTTCACGAGGATCCATAATGTGTGAGTATCTATTGCCTTCAACTATTAGAACTTGTTCGTAATTTCCCGAAATTGATAAACATTGATTCCTTAACTGGACGGTGACGGGACTTTGTTCAGAATTATGGGTTAAACGTGGATCACGAATTTTTATTGACCACGCCTTTTGACCAGGTGGCGCCCCAAGTGCAAATAAAGTACTTCCTCCAGCATTAATTAGTGCTCTTCTTATTTGGTTTTCTTTCAGTAAGGCGACTACCCTATCTACTGCATAACCTTTACCAATTCCACCAAGGTCCACTGCCATCCCTGTTTCTTGAAAATAGACTGTCTGAAAATTGGGATCAAGGACAAGTTTTTCATACCCTACCCGTTGCAAAATATGTCGAATTTGTTGTTGTTGAGGTATTTTTCTTTGACCACCATAAAACCCCCACAATTTCATTAGCGGCTGGATGGTAATATCAAAAGCTCCACCTGATTCATTACTATACTTTAAACATGTTTGGAAAAATTTAAAGAGTTCAGTCTCTACGGGAACTGGTTGACTACTTGCATTTCGATTGATGATGGAAACAGGACTCCCTGTCTTATAAATACTCATTAATTGATCAATACGGTCTACTTCATCAAAGGCTGCCTCAGCAATCAGTGGTAATTCCTTTTCATCTGGTCCATAAATATCTAAGGAATAGGTAGAAGCCATGGATACTCGGCTAGAATGATGATAGGCTAAACCAGATTCTTCAACCACGGAACAAAAAATAGAATCACTTATTAAAAGCAAAGTGAGACAAAGAGTCCCACAATTAAGAAACTTCATTAAGGGCATAAGAGAATATTGAAAATGACAAAATTTAGGAGAGTTAATCACCAATATTGATCTAAAGTAAGCGAAATATCATTGCGTGTCAAAAAAATAGAATTGGGCAGTCCTATTCAAAAAAACTTGGTTTTTCTAGGCATCTGTTTGTAATGGCCATGTGATTCTGGTCTTCTTATCCATTGCTCTATTAGCATAAATTACAGCGCGTGAGTCAGCGGCCCCAATATCAAGATCAGCAAGGGGCTTATTCCCTTGGCGAATACACTCAAAAAAATGTTCATCCTCAGCCTGAATAGGATTGCGCTCTTTCTCAAAATCCATTATTCCCATATCAATTAACCATCTGCGAGCATATTCAATTTCTTGCGATACAAACCCCTGCTCTTCAGTGAGGGTACTAGGAGAAATAGGAATGCCCTTTTCTCTCTCCAGAATAGTTGCACCTGCCATCCAATCTAATTCCTTAGGAATATTTTTAAATCCGCTAGAAGATGGGGCACCCGGAGCTAATTTCTGAGGGAAAAAGGTCGCTCTAGGATCATTTCTACCTAGGGTAATTTCAATGGTCCCTTTATCTCCTAGAATGGTTTCCGAAAAATCTAAATGACGGTTATGTCCAATGGCACTAAAGAGAAACTTTTGTCCTTTAGAATATTCATAAATAACGGCAACATTATCAAAAATTTCTCGACCATCCTTCCAATAGTCATTACCACCAATACCTGTAACTGCCACAGGTTCTGATTGGAAAGCCCAGTTAGCCACATCCGCCATATGGGATCCCAATTCAGCCATTAGTCCCCCTGAAAATTCCCTGTACATTCTCCAGTTAATTGTTTTTTCAAATCTAGGGTCTGGTACTGGTCTTCGCCAATTAGTGTTCCTATGCCATTGGGCTCGGACAGTCATGACTTTTCCCAATATTCCCGTGTGAATCATTTTCATTGCATTTTGATAGATGTTACTGTAACGACGCTGAAGGCCAACTTGTATTATTAATTCAGGATGCTCTTTTGCCGCATCGTACACTAGAGGGATTTCTTTCTCTGTCTTCATCATACATTTTTCGACAAAAACATGTTTGCCAGCACTAATTGCATCTAACATCATAGGAACATGAAGATAATATGGGGTTGTAATAAAGACCGCTTCTACATCCTTGCGGTCTAATACCCTCCGATAATCTTGTGACTCAATCTCAGGATTATTACCTATTGCCTGTAGTCCCTTTTTTAGATTTACCTCATAGGTATCACATAAAACAGCGCAATGTCCGTTTTTCAAGGTAGCAAGATTTCGCAGATGATTCCTACCTTGAGATCCTGAACCAATAAGTGCATAAACTACAGGGTTCTGAAGATTCTGAGCACGAATAATTCCTGAGGTTCCTGTGTGAGTAGCCACACTAGCAGCTATTAAAGCTGAGGATTTTAAAAAGGACCGTCGGTTTATTGAATTTTTTCTTCTACTATTTTGCATAAAACACCTTTAATTTCATATGGGGAATTACCTCTTAGACATTAGATAACCCAAAAACTACTAGGGGAAAGAAACATCACTTTCAGTTTATCAAACTCACTTTGAAGAAGCCATGCCTTCGATATTTACTCGGTTAAACCCAATATTTTTCTAAGCTAAAATTTGCTTTAAACAAAGCCTGTAGAGAAAAGTTTTCTATACTTAAATTAGTAGAATTTAAACTTTCAAAAAAGATAACTGGGTTTTATTCTTCAACATTGAAATAAATAATTCAGAGTGTTTTCGTGATGAAATGCAATCAATCTCAAATTTTCAAGTTAGTACTGGAAGAAAATTATTTCGGGAAATCTAGTTAATAGCTTTTATTTTAAAATACTTTAATTCATCTATAACTAGTTTAATTATCAAAGTTGTAACTAGGAATACCTAGTACTATAATCAGTCAAATCTATGTCAGTACAAAACTACTTTAATAAATCTCTGGACATTGCCTGTGATCTGATCCGAATTGACTCAGTCAATCCTGGCCTAAAAAAGGGAGCAGCCGGTGAAAAAGAAATTGCCAAGTTCATTTTTCACTTTCTCAGGAAAGAAGGGATCACTGTACACCTTCAGGAAATAGCACCAGAACGCTTTAATGTAATTGCCACTGTAAAGGGGTTACAACCTGGACCTAGGATTCTTCTTAATGGTCATCTAGATACGGTTAATGTTTCTGGCATGCAAGATCCTTTCATACCAAACCTACACAAAGGGAAACTATTCGGGCGGGGATCACAAGATATGAAAGGAGGAATAGCAATAGCAATCTCAGCCTTATTAGCTCTCCAAAATCAAAGAAATAATCTAACAGGAGAAATAATTTTAGCGGCAGTTGCCGATGAAGAAGAACTGAGTTTGGGAACATCTTATTTCCTAAAACATTGGCCAAAGAATAAACCCTTTGATTTCGCTATCGTTTTGGAACCAACTGATCTTCAAGTAAGTACCGCTCATAAAGGCTTTGCATGGCTAGAGATAAAAACCTTTGGTAAAGCAGCACACGGTAGTCGACCTAAGGACGGTATTGATGCAATTCGAATGATGGGTGAAATTTTAAGAGAACTAGATATTTGCGATCAGAATCTTCAGCAAGAGATCCTGCATCCCCAATTAGGATGTGGATCACTACACGCTTCATTGATTAGTGGAGGATCACAATGGAGTTCTTACCCTGACTTCTGTCAACTTAAATATGAAAGACGGACTGTTCCCCCTGAAACAAAATTTACTGTTGAATCAGAGATTCAACTCATTCTGGACAAATGTCGCCGAAAAAATTCTCTGCTTAAGGCAGAAGCACGAGTCATTTATGCTAGAAATCCATTTGAAATTGACCCTGATTTAAAAATGGTCCACAAATTCTATCAAACAGCCCACCGTCATTTCCCCAAGGAAGTGGATTGGGGATGGGTATCTTTTTGGACTGATGCGGCCCTACTATCAATGGCTGGTATTCCTTCGATAGTTTTTGGTCCACGCGGCTCTGGTCTCCACTCATTAGAAGAATATGTAGTAGCTTCTGATCTTAGTTCTTGTGCTGAAATAATATTTAATTTCTTAATGGAAGATTGATGGCTTTGAATTAAATTTTACTACATGTAGAATTTATTACATAGAACCTAGAGGGTAACTATTTGACTTAAGATATACCTAAATCTGTTGCGCCTTGAGGGGAACATCATTGTCTAGTTCATTAGAGTTACTGATTTCTGACTAAGATCATTTCAGGGATTTCTTTTAGAGCTTGACGATACGGTGAAGATGGGAAGCAATTGAGAACAGACTGTGCTCTTAATGCAAACCCTTCGGCGCAGGTTTTAGCCTTTTCTAGAACCCGATATTTTTTCATCATAGACAAGATCTCAGCTTGGGAAGATGAATGAAATTCCTTTTTTATTAGAACTGTTTTGATTTTCCTAGCTTCTTCATCAGTGCAAGCCTGCAGTAAATAAACTAATGGCAAAGTTATT
The DNA here is from genome assembly GCA_022452285.1 of Terriglobia bacterium. Lineage (GTDB taxonomy): Bacteria > Acidobacteriota > Terriglobia > Versatilivoradales > Versatilivoraceae > JAKUNG01. Next base: position 143,693 of record JAKUNG010000001.1, read on the forward strand.
TTGCCCTCTTTAAGGTCGCTACCAACAGGTTTACCTAGTGTTCCTTCTGAGGAACTAAAATCTAGAATGTCATCAGTCATCTGAAAAGCTAACCCAACACTAAGACCATATTCACCTAAAGCCCTTTCCTGCTGATCGCTTATCTGACCAAGCAATCCTCCAATCCGGGCGCAGCCGGAAAACAAGTAGGCTGTTTTTCTTTCTGCAATACCTATTACGTCCTGTTCCCTCACTGAAGAAGTCCCATTAATTGATAATTGAATTAACTCACCCTCTACCATCCTCTGTGTCAAATCTATCAAGATATCCAGTATCTTAAAATTTCTCTCCTGAAGGGCAACATAAAATGACTGCATGTACAACCAGTCACCTGCCAATACTGTAATCTGGTTACCCCACCTGTGATTAACACTAGAACGTCCTCGGCGAACCCTCGCTCCATCGATAATGTCGTCATGCACCAAAGTAGCTGTATGAATAAATTCAACTACTGAAGCTAATCTAATAGCTGAATCATTAACTTCACCACAAAGTTTCGTACATAGTAACAAAAGACTGGGACGAATTCGTTTGCCTCCTCCCTCTTGTATATACTTTCCAATCTCATTAATAGTAGGAACTGAGGAATTTCTCTGACGAGCAAATTCAGCTTCAACTTGTTTCAATTCATCTTTCACTAAATCAAAAATTTTTTTGTAATTCACTAAATACCTATCATTTATTGATTGCGGTAATTGGAAAATTGGACATCAAAATCAAAATCTTGAGACTTAAGCAACTTAATTACTTCCTGCAAACTATCTCTGTCCTTACTACTAACTCTAACTAGGTCACCATTAATTGCTGTTTGCACCCTAAGTTTAGAAAGCTTGATGACTTTGACAACCTCTTTAGCTTTTTCTGAGGAGAGTCCACTTTGGAGAATTACCTCCTGAACAACAGTACCATTAGCAGCTGATTGTACCTTTTCATATATGACATTCTTCAATGGAACCCCACGTTTAACTAATTTCTGTTGAAAAATATCATTAAGACTTTTTAGCTTGAATTCATCATCAGCTATCAAAAATATTTTTTCCTTTCCTTCTAACTGAATTCTACTTCTGCTCCCTTTGAAATCGAACCTCGTTAAGACTTCCCGCATGCTCTGATTTACTGCATTGTCAACTTCTTGCATATTAATCTTAGAAACAATATCAAAACTGTTTTGACCTGCCATTTCCTCTCACTTTCATTCAAAATAGGTTGACATATATGTTCTTCATGACCAAACCAAAACCTTTTAAATTAAAATATTTTTATTTTTGTGCCTTTTCAAAAATTTTATTTCCTATAAATCACTCTGAAATAATTTTCTCGGGTACATTTTGCAATTGTCTCTATATCCACATTCCTAATAGAAGCTAAGATTTTAGCAGTTTCTACTAAAAAAGCTGGCTCGTTTCGCTTACCACGATAAGGAACAGGAGCTAGATAGGGTGCATCAGTTTCAATCAACAGCTTATCTAGAGGTATCATTTCAGCAATCCGACGGATTTCATGGGCTTGCGGAAAAGTCAAGATTCCAGAAAAGGAAATATAGAAACCCATTTCTAGACAACACTGTGCCATTGACAAACTCCCACTATAACAGTGCATGATCCCCTGTCTTCTACAATCAGCATAATGTTCACTCAAGATTTTTAGTGTTTCAGTTTCAGCCTCTCTGGTGTGAATAATCACAGGTAATGATGATTTTTTAGCTAATAATAACTGTTGGATGAATACCTCTTTTTGTACTTCAGGATCAGAATAATTATAATGAAAATCTAAACCAATTTCTCCCCATGCTACTAGTTTCTCTTCTTGAGCAAAACGAGTCAATTCAATCCAATTATCCCCTGTGGCAGTTCCAGCATCATGAGGGTGAATACCAGCAGCAACATCCAACCACTGATGTTTCTTAGCTATTGAAATCGCTGAATCAACCTTAGATGATGACACACCATTACCAATCACCAGGACTTTTTCTATCTTGGCCTTAGTAGCACGGTCTAACACCGCCCGAAAATCTGACTCGAATTTAGGGTCATCCAGGTGAGCATGGGAATCGATAAACATTTTCTAATGGAAGGATTTATCTAGAATTCTTAACCCTAGTCTTTAACCAATTTCGAGTAGCTTCAAATAGAATTGGACTTACTGATAATAAGACTATCAGCAATACTACCTTCTCAAGGTTCTCTCTAACCCACACTATTTGTCCTAAGTAATATCCAGCTAATACCATAGACATCACCCAAAAAATTCCACCAAAAACATTATAAGCAGCAAATCGAGGATAACGCATTTGTGCAATTCCAGCTACCACAGGTGCAAAAGTTCGAGCAAATGGCACAAACCTAGCTAAAACGATTGCTTTACCTCCATGCCGAAGATAGAAATTTCTTGCATAAATGAGATGTTTTTTTTTGAACCAAAAAGTGTCTTTCCTTTCATAGAGAACCATTCCTGTTCTATGACCAATCCAATACCCTAGTGCATCTCCAATAATTGCCATTAGAGATAGTAGAACCATTAAAAAATTCACTTCAAAGAATCCCTGTGCAGCGCACAAACCTGCTAAAAACAGTAGAGAATCTCCTGGCAAAAAAAACCCAATGAACAAACCCGTTTCAGCAAATACGATAGTAGCTAGAACTAAATAGCCACCTGACCGAATTAATTCAATAAGCTTGTCTGGTTGATGAAGACTTGTTAAAAACTCTAATAAAGTTTCCAAAGGACCTCAAATGAAATAGCTTCATGAAATTTAAAAATCTTAAATTTAGTAATTCTCTTAATTTTTATCAACCCTTCAGCATTCTAAATATACTTCAAACTGGTAAAACTGAACATAGTATTTACTTTAGTCGAGCACCATTAGGTACTTCCTCTAAAAAAGTGGCTAAAACCGGACCTTCATTCTCTCCAACAGAGGCTGCTAATAGCATACCATTAGAATCTAAGCCTCTCATTTTTCGGGGTTGAAGGTTAAAAACAACTACAATTTTTTTTCCTATTAGTTCGTCCTCCTTATATGATTGAGCAATTCCTGCAATGATTTGTCGATTTTCCGTGCCCAAATCTACTAGCAGCTTCAAAAGACGATCAGTTCCTTTAACTTTTTCAGCTGAAATCACTTGTCCAACTCTCAGATCAATTTTCATAAAATCATCAATTTTAATCCTAGGCACATCAGAAGAATTCGATTCCGTCGCTGGAGGAGCATCTTTGGGCATCTGAACCTTCTCGGCAAATGTGATTTCCTTCTTTCCATCATTTACTCCTATAGGACCTACTAGTTTTTTTATAATGGACTTTTTGTCAAGACGTGGGAAAACTGGTTCAATTTTTCCTAAAGTACAACCTCCTACTACGTTTCCCCATTCCAATTCATCTATTCTTTGCTGATCTAATTTCTCCTGAATACCCAATTGATTCCAAACATTAGAACAACTAACTGGCAAAACAGGTGATAGTAGAACCGTAACAATACGAATTATTTCAGTGCTCGTTAACAAAATTGTAGCGAGATTAGTGCGTTGGGATTCATCATCTATCATTTTCCAAGGAGCGCTGTCAGTAATATATTTATTAACCTGAGAAAGTAAGTCCCAAATAACTTCTAGAGCCTTGCTGAAGGAAAGTTTATTCATGTACTCTTCATAAGATTTAATTGTTAAAGTTACTTGACCTTGCAATTCTCTTTCCTTATCAGTAATAACTAAGTCAGAAAATTCAGGGAAAGTCTTACCAAAAACCTTCGAAACTAATTTGAGCGTTCGTGATACTAGATTCCCAAAATCATTAGCTAAGTCGCTGTTAATCCTCTGAATCAAGGCATCGTAAGAAAAATTACCATCAGAACCAAAAGGAATTTCTCTGAGGACAAAGTAGCGAATTGCATCTCCACCAAAATGATCCAATAACTGAACTGGGTCAACTACGTTACCCCTGGATTTAGACATTTTTGTTTCATCCTGAAGCCACCACCCATGCGCATAGACTTTAAACGGTATTTCAATCCCAGCAGCTAACAGAAAAGCGGGCCAATAAACACTGTGAAAACGAATGATATCCTTACCTACCAGATGGACTTGAGCAGGCCAAAACTTCTTAAACTCTTCTTGACGTTTTGGATCACCAAAACCAATTCCCGACAAATAACCAACCAAAGCGTCAAACCATACATAAATGACATGATTGCCAGACAAGGGTACTGGAATGCCCCACGTAACAGAGGTTCGACTAACTGACAGATCCCTTAACCCGCTGCTAACAAAATTAATAACCTCATTTCGTCGAAAAGAGGGATTAATAAAATCTGGTTTCTTTTGATAAAGGTCTAGCAATCGATCTTGAAAAGCAGAGAGTTTAAAAAAATAGCTTTCCTCGACAACTCGTTCTGTAGGACGATTACAGACTTCACAATTTGGAGCTATGTCTGCTTCTGGTCCAAAAAGGTTACACGGTATACAGTACCAACCAGCATATTCACCCTTATATATAAACCCATTATCAAAAGCACGTTTAAAAATTTGGGAGGCAGCTGCGTAATGGTGTTTATCAGTAGTTCGAACAAACGAATCATATTTAACGTCAAACTGTGACCACAACCTACGATAGGCCTCTGTGTTCTGGTTAGCAAGAACCTTGGGAGAAATTCCTTGGGTATTAGCTGCCCTTTCAATATTCTGACCATGTTCATCAGTTCCTGTTAGAAAACAAACATCATACCCCCGCATCCGTTTATAGCGACTTAAACAATCTGCTACAAGTGTAGTGTATGTATGTCCTAAATGCGGTTGGGCATTAATATAATATAAGGGTGTAGTTACATAAAAAGTCTTCATTAAAATTCTATTAACCTATGTCTAAAGAATAAGTGTCTCAACCAAGGTCTCTACCATACAAATCCATAAATTTCTGAACAACCAACCATTGAATTCTCTTATAAGGAACATCATTCCGTAAGGCCAAATCTTTACAGTTTTCATATTCTGGAGAGAAATTAATAATTTTACCATCCACTTTGGCAACTTTCACTGGCACTGTACCGTATGAAATATCAATCTGTTCAATAAATCTCTCAAGAACTTTTCGATCACACTCATAGTACCGTACGCCAATAGTAGTAGTTTCCTTAAACAAAATTTCGCTAGCTGAGTTCAGTAAGTTTTTAGGAAGAACCATAGTAAGAAGAACACCCTGTCGACTTTTCTTCATCTGAACAGGACAACAAAAAACGTCGTGAACACCTAATTCCAAAAGCTGTGATTGCACATAATCAACAATTTGAGGATTCATATCATCAATATTTGTTTCAAGTACTAAAGTGTTTGAATGAATAGACTTAACTTGTCCTTGTTTTTCCAGCTTTCCCTTAGATATTCTTAATACATTTGGACTTCCCTGAATTTCCCTACTACCAGCACCATACCCAATCTTTTCAATCTCCATAGATGGCAATCCTTCATATGAATCACATATAGTGGTCAGGACTGCTGCTCCAGTTGGAGTAATTAGTTCACCCTCTATTTCATTGGAGTAAATAGGAAGGCCCTTAAGTAGTTCGGCAGTAGCAGGAGCAGGAACTGGTAATATTCCATGTGCACATTTTACTAAACCCCGGCCAACATTAAGTGATGACGCAAAGCACTTTGGCTTACCAAACCATTCCAACCCAATGAAAGCACCTGTAATATCCACGATTGCATCAATAGCACCTACCTCATGGAAATGTACTTTTTCCACAGAAGTACCATGAACCTTTGCTTCAGCTTGAGCTAGACGGAAAAATGCCTTACATGTTTCTTCTTTTACCCATTGACTGATCTTACTATTTTGGAGAATTTCTTCAATTTTTGAATAGTGTCTATGGGAATGCTCTTCACCTGTTTCTACATCAAACTTGGTAGCTACTAAACCTGATTTATTAACTAGACGAGATTTGATCTGGAAATTTTTAATTTTTAGTTTGTCGAGTTCAGCAGTTAAAACCTCTAGAGGGAAACCTAGATCTAAAAAAGATCCTAAAATCATGTCACCGCTGACTCCAGAGAAACAGTCGAAGTATAGTATATTCATATTTCAATTCTGGGATTCTTAATTAAACAATCGATCACAAATACTACAGAAAACCCTATTTAGTTGATCAGATGTTACACACAAGACAACATTCTAGGGCTTTGTTAAAGTGAACATCAAATTTTGAAGGTCTAGGAAAATACCTTCTAAAACTTAGAAAAATAAGGGCAACTTTTCTCAAGCTGACTTACAAACCGATAGTAGGCTTGGACTTAGACTTTTGTCAAGGTGAACTCTTTCATACATCCGTACTCCAAATTTATTATATTTGTACCAATCAACATTAAAGTCTCTACTGACTAAAGCAAAACCTCAGCAAATTAAGATTGCCCACTGTATCTTCAACATTCTAGGAGTCTGACACAACTGCAGCTCTATTTAGTTTACAAAATTAGACAACTAGTCCTTTTTTGGGAACAGAAAAATGCTAAGAATGACAGTGAAAATTTATTTGATTTTAGTGCATGAACTCTATAAATACCTCATTGGAAAAAAGCCTACCCTTTGGAGTCAACTTTAGATAATCCTGACTAATTTCTATTAAATGATTCTCAGCTAACTCTGTTATCTCTTTTCTATAATGCTGGAGTAGATCAAAGCCAAAAATTCTGCTCCAGTACTGTAAGTTTAGTCCTGAATTAAGTCTCAATCCAAGAAAGAAGACTTCTTCTAAATGGTCCCTATTACTAACTTCTGAATGAAAATCAATAGCATGTCCCTGAGATTTAAGGAGGTTAATATAATTTTTAGGACTACGCTCATTTCCCCATCGATGTCCAGCTAAATAGGAGTATGCACCACATCCAAACCCAATGAATGGTTGGTCCGTCCAATACTTAAGATTATGACGAGACTGATATCCTGGTTTACAAAAGTTTGAAATCTCATATTGTTTCCAATGGGTCTTATTAAGAAAATCTGTAGCTACTTCATAAAACTGAGCTACTTCTTCTTCACTTGGTAGATTAGTCTCTTCATCATTGTAACTAAAACGATGACCTAACCCAGTGTTTTGGAAGATTTCTAGCATATATAACGACAAATGTTCTGGAGAAAGGTCAGCGATACGAATTAAGTTCTCTTGCCAATCATTTTGTGTTTGGCTTGGCAAACCGGCTATAAAATCTAAACTGATATTCTTAATTCCTTGGTCGCGACAAAGTTTAATAGTATCAATAGCATCTTGACCAGTATGAGTACGAGCCATTTTTCTTAGAATATGGTCCTGAAAAGATTGCACTCCTATACTGATTCGATTTACCCCTGCTTTCTTATACTGGTTTAGTTTTTCAATTCCGAGTGTGCCTGGATTTACCTCTACTGTTATCTCTGGATCATCAGTAATAAAAAAACAACTCCTAATTACTTGTAAAACCTTTCCAATCTCTTGACCATCTATTAATGAGGGCGTTCCTCCTCCAAAAAAAATACTATCGACTTGATAATTTGAAATTGAATGCTTTCCGATATTTAAGTACTCCAAAGGAACTCTTAATTCCTCTATTTCTTGCTTCAAGGCACTGAGGTAGGGTGTAATCATTTCTTTAGAAAAAACTCCTGAGGCAAAATGACAGTATTCACACTTTGATAAACAAAAGGGAATGTGGACGTAAAGTCCCAAATTAGGTGAAGTTGGTGGGAAGGGATGATTCATTCAACAGAATCTCAATAGTCATGAGAATTTTTTATTATTACATATTTATGATTTAGATAAATAAACCAACTGGTGATTTAAATTATAAAGGTTAATATTCTCATGAAGCTGCGATATAAGACCCACTCCATATCGAGATAAGAAATAAAAAAAATTAATTTCACGTTCTTGCAAATTATTTGAAGGATATAGCGAGTTAAAAACATTTTCGATCTGACGGGCAACTATCCTCTGCTTCCCTAATTCAGCTTTTGAAAACTTTGTTTGAAGACTCTCAATTTGATACTGGATCTTTTTTTGGGTTGTTCCCAACGCTCCAGTTAAGGTTGGATCTACTACCTTCAACAGTTCTTCCATTTTTCCTAGATGCTCTGCAATATTTGTCTTTATTTCGTCAAATCTTAGACTGATGGATTCATCAACTGAACTATCAAGTAAACTACGTAACGCTGATGTAGTGCCTTTAAAAAGGTCCGTGAACTTTAGTTGATGTCTGTTTAAAATTTTTTCGCTTCGATTTTCAATAATAGTTAGACTAGTGCGGGGAAAAATCATTGGCATCTCTAGGTTCATGATCCGATAGACAGGCAAAAGTTGAGCGAAGTACGCAACTTCAGATGGCCCTGCAACATATGCCAATGTGGGGAGAATCGAATCTTGAACAATCGGCCTTAAAAGCACATTGGGACTAATTCTCTCAGGAGCTGTTTCAATAAGCTTAGTTAAAGCATCAAGAGAAAGAGTTTTGTTAGTACCTTTAAGCTGAAAACCTTTACTTGTGCACATCAATCCTCTTCGCTTACCTTCATCTTCAATGAACAAGAAACTTGTGTCTGTTGTTACAGGAACCTGAGGTGTATAACCAGACTTGTTTAGTTCCTGCTCACAAGTTTTTAAAAGGTTGTTTAGTGTTAACCACTCTTTGGCAACTTTGGAAAAAACTGATTTAGATTTATTTTTAAGAACAGGATCTTGAGGATTGAGCAATATGAGTCCATATTCAGAAAAAAGAAAATTAAAAATCTTGGCAAAAGCTTCAGAAAAAGAGATTCCTGGAGAATAAGCTTCATTTAATTCCCTAACTAGGTTTGGCTTGAACTCTGAATTTGGTAGTGTCTCTAAAAAATTTCTCAGTATGCCAGTAATAGACTTTTCAAATTGAATTTTGCCAACGGATTGCTGAAAAGTTTCTCTATTAGCAAGGTATCTAAATTTTTCTAAGCATGATTCGGTACTAATGAGTTTTGTTTGACATACCTCATCTAAATCATGGTCATCAGTAGCCATCCAAAAAATTGGTACTGCCTCCAAGCCTTGATTTGAGTACTCTTGAGCAAGTTTAATTGCAGTTAAAGCTTTATAGATTGTATAGGCTGGCCCAGTAAACAAGCCAACCTGTTGACCGGTTACAACTGCAAAACACCGATTTCCTCCTAACCTTTGTATATTCTCAACAACTTTTGGACCACAGCCCAAAGCACCATTCTGCCTATGTAGAACTTCTACCAAATTACATCTATCTTCAGCATTAGAAATCAAACGATTAGATCCATCAGGATCAGTCATTTTAATTGATGAATCCCTAGGAAAAAACGAGCGCACTTTTTGGAATTGATAAATGTAATCGTAAAAAAGCACGGGTGTCTTTGGTATGCTTTGAAAAGTTAGGTCGATAGATTTGAACATACTACTTATCCAGAGCTATATCCTAGTAAATACCGACTAGTTAGAAGAATCATGAATTTACCATTAAAATCATAGTGTTATTTCTTTTTTTGAACTTTTATCTAATTACCTAATCAATCTTTTAAAATCCCTACTTGTTCAGTTACCTTTATTCTAGCTGGCGACATAATAACTTTAGCCCAGTACATTGAATTCAATCTATAGATCAGGGGAAAATGACTCTATAAAGTAAGAGGTTATAGATTGATCATTTGATTCTCTTATTAATCAGTTGATCAGTTTCTAATTGGGACTCGTTCTGTCGCAGATTCCGATTTACATAAGAAGCATTGATAAAACCTTTAAACAGAGGATGGGGTTTCAGTGGTTTAGATTTAAATTCTGGGTGAAATTGGCAACCGACAAACCAAGGATGATCCTCTAACTCAACTACTTCCACAAAGTTATTGTCTGGGGATGAACCCACAATTTTCATTCCTTGAGCAATTAATATTTCCTCATATTCTCGATTAAACTCATAGCGATGTCGGTGACGCTCAGACAACTCCAGAACACCATATGCATTAAATGTATGCGATTTGGAGTTCAAAATACATGGATAAGCACCTAAACGCATGGTACCGCCTAAGTCATCAACTCCTCTCAACTCTCTTAACTTATAAATGACTCTATGAGGGGTAGAAGGATCAAACTCTGAACTATTGGCACCTTGCAAACCAGCTACATTACGGGCGAATTCTATTACCGAGCATTGCATACCCAAACAAATTCCAAAAAATGGTACTTTTTGATTCCGGGCGAAGTTTACTGCCCGAATCATTCCCTCAATTCCTCGTTTACCAAAACCACCTGGGACAAGAATTCCATCGAACTTGGACAACTGATCGGCCCAGTTTTCACCTTCAACGCCCTCTGCTTCAATCCAATGAATATTAGTCTTAAGATTGTGAAACAGTCCGGCATGAATTAGTGCTTCATTTAAACTCTTGTAGGATTCTCCAAACTCCACATATTTTCCAACAATTCCAATATCTACTGAGTCAGTTGGATGCCGAATCTTGTTAACTAATTCCTGCCACTGAGTCATGTTGGACTCTTTGGTTGATAGTTCTAATTGGTTAAGGATAATTTTATCAATTCCTTCAGCTCCTAGTACCAAAGGTACTTCATAGATAGATGATACATCCCTTGCAGTAATAACTGCCTCATTTGAAACTGAACAGAATAAAGCAATCTTTGCCTTAAGTTCTTTAGAAAGGATCCGGTCAGTTCTACAAAGTAAAATATCTGGTTGAATTCCAATTGCTCTTAGTTCTTTGACACTGTGTTGCGTTGGTTTTGTTTTCAATTCACCAGCAGCTCCAATATATGGAACAAGGGTAAGGTGAATAAAAAGAGTATCTTTTCGTCCGATATCTTGTCTTAATTGCCGAATTGCTTCTAAAAAAGGAAGTGACTCAATATCACCAACTGTGCCTCCAATTTCGACTATACTCACATCTACTTCAGTACCGACTTTTTTAATAGCCGCTTTAATCTCATTGGTAATATGAGGGATCACTTGAACGGTTTTACCTAAATAATCCCCCCTTCTTTCTTTTTGAATAACAGATTCATAGATTCGTCCCGTAGTTAAATTATGATCTTTGGTTAATCTACAACCAGTATAACGTTCATAGTGACCAAGATCTAAGTCCGTTTCAGCCCCATCGTCTGTAACAAAAACTTCTCCGTGTTGGTAGGGGCTCATCGTTCCCGGATCAACATTAAGATAAGGGTCAAATTTTTGTAGGCTCAGGGTACAACCTCGGCTTTCTAGAAGACATCCGATAGAAGCTGCAGCCAAGCCTTTTCCCAAAGATGAAACAACTCCACCAGTAACAAAGATATACTTGGCCACTAATCAAACTCCTTTCTTAAACTCCACGGAAATATTTCGGAAAACCCCTTACTCTAGTATCGAATTTATTCTTTTACTTGTCTGCTAGCTTCTTTGATCCTTTCTCAAGGATTCTTTTAACTTTAACAAGATCTTCAGGTGTATCAACTCCAATTGATTTGGATTCATAATGAATTACCTTAATTCGATATCCATTGTACAAAAAACGAAGTTGTTCTAAATTCTCCAATTGTTCAAGCTCACATTTTAAAAGTTTTGAAAAATTGTCAAAAAAATTTTTGTGATAAACGTACAAACCAATATGTTTAAAAAATATATCCTGAAACTCATTGTTTCTCTTGTGAAAGGGAATAGAAGAACGAGAAAAATACAGAGCATACCCCTTATGATCAGTAACAACCTTTACAACGTTGGAGTCCTTTAATTCCTCTTGAGTGGCCAAAGATTTGATCGTAGAAACTATCAGCTCTGGATCAGAATCAAATGGTTCAATTGCTGCATCAATGCTTGCAGGGTCAATCAAAGGTTCATCTGCTTGAACATTAACAACTAAATCTGTATCTAGTTTTGGAATTATTTCAGCAATCCTTTCAGTTCCAGATTGATGTGTTTTAGCTGTCATTTTTACAGCTCCACCAAAGGATTCTACGGCAAGTTTAATTCGTTTGTCGTCAGTTGCCACAATAACTTCTGAAGGCCGTCGAGCAAGAGATGCTTGCTCATACACATGCTGAATCATGGGTTTTTGGTCTATTTTTTCGAGAGGTTTTCCAGGAAACCGTGTAGACTCAAAACGGGCGGGTATAACTACAACAGAATTCAAAAAACTCTTGGTCAAAGACTTATCAAAGCCTAGAATTTAGTTTAGAATTTAGATATATAACTTTCAACTCCATAATGACCCTATCTTTGTTGAAAATTCCAGGAAGATCAAGTCATAATTTTATGTTATAAAAAAACAACTTTATTATAGTTCATGTTTTTTTGAATACTCTAAATTCTTTTGTGGTTTTTGTGAATCATTAAAAACATAAAATTTTTAGAATCACATTAATAGACGTACTGGATTAAGGACTTAAGACAGAATTAATTAATTTTTAAAAACAGTTGGAGCCATACTATCTAATGATTAATAGATCATTTTTATTATTTTTTGGTCTGTTTCTTGTGTGTTCAGTTCTACTAAGTCAAGAACAAAAAACAGAAAGCCCTTCATCCGGAAATGGACTTTCATCATTAAAGATTCAAGTTGACCTCGTATTGGTAAATGCTACCGTAACTGATATAACCAGCCGGTTTGTAATGGGTTTAGAAAAACAACACTTCCGACTATTCGAAGACAAAGTTGAACAAAAAATCAAGTATTTCAGTAATGAGGATGTGCCTGTTTCAATCGGATTATTATTTGACATCAGTGGCAGCATGGGGAATAAAATTGCTAGGTCTAGAGACGCAGCTGTTGCTTTTCTAAAAACTAGTAACCCAGCCGATGAATATTTTCTTATGGCTTTTGCTGATCGTCCATTAGTTGAAGAAGATTTTACTTCTGACATCAATGAGATACAGAACCGCTTAATGCAAAAGAAAGCCGCAGGATCTACAACTCTTTTTGACGCAATCTACCTTGCCCTAGAAAAAATGAAACAATCTTCTCATTCTAAAAAAGCCATTTTATTGATTACAGATGGACAGGACACTCACAGTCGCTATTCTCTTAGAAATGTTCACGAAGCTGTTAAAGAATCTGACGTACAGATCTTTGCTATAGGAATTGTTAATTCATTTTATTCTGACCTCGCCCGTGGCCGTAGTGGGAGAGGGGTTTTAGAGAAAATCACGGCAATGACTGGAGGAAGTGCCTACTTTCCAAATTCTGTTTATGAACTAGAAGACATTTGTACTAAAATTGCTATAGGCCTAAAAAATCAATATATTTTAGGATACTCTCCTACTAACCAAACTCAAGATGGCCGTTGGCGAAAAATTAAAATTAAGATGACTCCTCCTAAAGGTCTTCGTTCTTTGTCAGTTAGAACCAAACGTGGTTATTATGGTCCTACTGGTTAGTTTTATGAAATCCAAACCTCTTATTATCTTCTTCTCTCTCATATTTTTTGCAGTTGTGTCATTAATTGGCCAAAAGCAAGTTAAGACAGGTAAGATTGATTACACCCTTAAAGTAGATGTCGACCTAAAACTCCTACATGTTACTGTTGTAGATCGTAAAGAGAAAATAATAAAGGGATTAAAGCAAAATGACTTTCAAATTTATGAAAACAGAATAAAACAAGAGATTTCACTTTTTAAAGTCGAGGATGTACCCGTTTCTATTGGTCTTGTCATTGACAACAGTGGAAGTATGCGTACCAAGCGAAAACGAGTTAATAGAGCAGCCTTGACCTTTGCCCGAACCAGCAATCCAGAGGATGAAATTTTTCTGGTTAATTTTAATGATCAAGTTTATGTCGACCAAGAATTTACCAAAAGTTTGGCCGACTTGACTGATGCTCTTGATCATATTGATGCTAGGGGTGGTACCGCACTTTATGATGCAATCTATCTCTCACTTGAACATATTCAAGAGGGAAAAGAAGACAAAAAAGCTCTCCTAGTTATTACCGACGGTCAAGATAGAGATAGCCACTATAGGTTTGAATCCGTAATGGAAATGGCTCAAGAAAGTTATTGCAGCATATATTTGATTGGATTGTTCGATCCAAAATCGATCCGCAGTCGAGCTCAGAAAAAAGCCTCTAAGCTATTGAAACAGTTATCAGAAGAAACGGGCGGAAAACATTTTTTTCCAGAATCTGTGGATGAGGTCAAAGCTATTTGTACTCAAATTTCCCACGAAATACGTAATCAATATACTATTGGTTACAAACCAACTAATACTAGACGAGATGGCACTTGGAGAGATGTAAAAGTTAAAATGGCTAATACCTCTAAACAAAAGGACAAAAAATTGATTATTAGAACAAAGCGGGGTTACTACGCACCTGCTGGAAGTTGATTGTAAATCATGAGAAATTTCATTTTAGATGAAGTACCTGACAAAAAGATTTTATTCTTTCCCAACGCTAAAACAACTTATGGCTATCAAGTATGAATGTAACAGGGCCATCATTAATTGATTTAATTTTCATCATTTCTCTAAAAATTCCTGTTTCTATTTTTATTTTCCTCCGAATGCACTCATCTACAAAGTTCTGGTAGAGTTCAGCTGCTCTTTTAGAAATAGCTGCCTTTGAAAATGATGGCCGTTGCCCCTTTCGACAATCCCCATAGAGGGTAAACTGGGAAACCAAAAGGATAGAACCACCAACTTCTTCTAAATTTAAGTTCATTTTCCCAGTTTTGTCTTCGAAAATTCTTAGACAAAGTACTTTATTAACCAAATAGTCTACATCAGTCAGAGCATCATTATTCCCAACTCCTAGATAAACTAACAAGCCTTTTCCAATTTCTGAGATTAGTTCCTTACGTATCTCAACAGATGCTTCTAAAACTCGTTGGACGACTAAACGCATGACACCTCCAAAACTATTTATTTCCTATAATCTTTACGAATACTCACTGAAATCATTGACACTCTAACTTCCCTCTTTTACTATTCATCAACGTCTTTAGTGACTAGAATATAGAATTTATTAGTAAATTGAACAACATAGAAATATGGATAAAACTCCCATCAATCTGACAAGCTCGAGCAATTCAAAGCGGCGCTGGGAAAAAACGGTTCTTGGTCCAGCAAATAAAAGGGTTCCTCCACGTCAAGAAAACTTTGAAAACATTTCGGGTTATCCAATCAAAACACTTTATAGTCCTGAAGACCTGGAGAATTTTGATCCTAGTAAGGATATTGGATACCCTGGAGAATTGCCTTTCACACGTGGAATTCATCCTAATATGTATCGAAGTCGACTCTGGACTATGAGGCAATTTAGTGGTTTTGGGACAGCTTCAGACACTAATCAACGATTTCACTATCTTCTGAACCAAGGACAAACTGGTCTTTCTGTAGCCTTTGACCTCCCCACATTAATGGGCCTAGATTCAGACCATATTACCTCCAATGGAGAAATTGGAAAATGCGGTGTAGCAATTGATACACTCGCTGACATGGAAATTCTATTCAAGAACATTGATCTAGAGAAAATTAGCACCTCAATGACAATTAATTGCCCAGCAGCCATTATTTGGGCAATGTACCTTGTTAGTGCTGAAAAACACGGATTCCAATGGAAAAAACTTCGAGGAACCCTCCAAAATGATATTCTTAAGGAATATATTGCCCAAAAAGAATGGATTTATCCTCCAAAACCATCTGTACGCTTAGTCACAGACTCTATTGAGTTTGCAGTTAGACATGTTCCTCAGTGGAACAGTATTTCAATTAGTGGGTACCACATTCGGGAAGCGGGCTCCACTGCTCTCCAAGAGTTAGCATTTACCCTCAGAAATGGTATTGAATATGTCGAAGCCGCTCGTAATATTGGATTGAGCCCTGATGATTTTGCGCCTCGAATATCCTTTTTCTTCAATGCTCATAACGACTTCTTTGAAGAAATTGCTAAGTACCGGGCGGCTCGCAAGGTGTGGGCAAAAGTAATGAAAGAGCGATTTGATTGTAAAGATCCACGCTCATGGATGTTACGTTTCCACACCCAAACAGCTGGATGTTCATTAACTGCTCAACAACCGCTAAATAATATAGTTCGCACCTCAATTCAAGCTCTGGCAGCAGTTTTAGGGGGAACTCAGTCATTACATACAAATTCAATGGACGAAACATTTGCACTTCCTACAGAACAAGCAGCTACTACTGCCCTCCGAACCCAACAAATTATTGCTACTGAAAGTGAGGTCACCAACACTATTGACCCTATGGCAGGATCCTATTTTCTAGAGAAACTAACCTTAGAATTAGAGAAAGGATGTTGGAACTACTTTAAAAAAATTGATTCGATGGGTGGCATGATTGGAGCTATCGATCGTTGTTATCCACAGAAGGAAATACAGGAATCTGCTTATCATTATCAACAGGCTGTAGAACGAGGCGAAAAAGTTATAGTTGGAGTCAATCAATTTTTGGGTGAATATGAAAATCAGTTAGAAACGCTATCGATTGATTCCAATGTAGGTAAAAAACAGATAGCTAATTTAAACCAAATAAAGGCTACTCGGAATCCTCAACTTGTGAAAAAAACACTTTTTGATCTCCAACAAGCCGCTGCTTCTTCAACAAATCTGATGCCATTTCTTTTAAATTGTGTCAAGGCTTATGCAACCCTTGGAGAGATTTGTGAAGAGTTAAAAACGGTATTTGGAATTTATCATGAGCCAATTTTTTAAATTTTTTTCTATTTAACCTAAGTACTTTTAAAAGGTCAGTATGAGTAAAAATCCAATTCGAGTATTGATTGCCAAGCCTGGACTTGATGGACATGATCGTGGAGCTAAGATTATAGCCCGTGCCCTTCGAGATGTTGGTATGGAAGTCATATACAGCGGCTTACGTCAAACACCAGAGAAAATTGTCAATGCAGCTCTTCAAGAAGACGTAGAGTGCATCGGATTATCCATTCTATCTGGAGCACATAATGTTATTCTTCCTCGCATTATGACTCTAATGAAAAAAAAGAAAATGGACGATGTTTTAGTCGTAGCTGGTGGAATCATACCTGCTGAAGATATTAAAACACTAAAGTCATATGGTATATCAGAAATCTTTTTACCAGGAACTTCAACCCAGACGATCATCCAGTTTATAGAAAAATATGCTCGATCAAGAAAAACTTAGTACTCATTCTCTTATAACCAATAAATTTAACATTATTTAAACGCCATATTCTTAGCTTAACTTTGTCGAACAAACAAAATAATAACCCCTTTAATCATTAGTGACTTAAATCTATGATTTAAGTCACTAATCAACTAAAAATCAATCTGTAAAAAATTAAAGGTAACCCTATAATTTTATAAGAGGAGTCAGATGGATCGACTAACCGGATTATTTGGTTTTTTTGCCCTTCTGGGAATTGCCTATGCCCTCTCTTCTAACCGGAAAGCAATCCGTTGGAAGACAGTAATGTGGGGAACAACTTTACAGTTTGGTTTCGCATTGATTGTGCTCAGAGGCACATGGCTTAGCCAGCAATTAAACTGGATCCCCTTTTCTCCTTTAGTGTTTCTAATAGTGATTAGTCTCCAGCTTCTACTGCTGTTTTTCTGTAGTAGTCGCTACTCATGGTTTTCTCCATTAATCCGTTCACGATTAAAAGTTGCACTAGGTTTTGAAATTCTAGTAGCTGCACTCAAGTTTCAATGGATTTCTGGACTCTTTGGAATTATCCGAGAAATAGTTCAACATCTAATTGCGTATTCGACTGAGGGATCAACATTTGTTTTTGGCTCTCTTGGTGCAGATAGAGGTAAAGAAAATCTTGGCTTTATTTTTGCTTTCCAAGTACTTCCAACAATTATATTTTTCGCTTCCATATTTGCTATCCTTTACTACCTTGGAGTCATGCCCCTAGTTATCAGAAAAATCTCAAATATTGTTGGGAAAATCATGGGCTCTAGTGGAGCTGAATCAGTATCGGTTGCTGCTAGTATATTTATGGGACAAGCTGAAGCGCCTTTGACAGTCAGACCCTTTTTGTCAAAGATGACTTACTCCGAATTAATGACCGTAATGACTTCAGGTATGGCACATGTTGCTGGTGGTATGATGGCTGCATATGTCTTAGTTGCTAAAGTAGACATAGTACACCTTTTAACTGCAGTTGTGATGACAGCACCTGGGGCTATCATGGTAGCAAAGATTTTAATACCAGAAACAGATCATCCAAAGACTAACTCTACTCTACCCCTAAAAATACCTCGCACGGATGTTAATCTTTTGGATGCCGCTGCTAGAGGTGCAAATGAAGGAGTTCACTTAGCTATTAATGTTGCTGGAATGCTTATTGCCTTTGTCGCATTAGTTGCTCTTTCAAATGGAATTTTAGGATTTTTGCATCACCAGTTGAGCCTCCAAGCAATCCGATTCCCCGATTCGTCAAATATTTGGCATTTTCTTGCAAACTATTTCCCTGAAAATTTACAAGTAATTTTAGGCACTCTTTTTAGACCTCTTGCTTGGATGATGGGCGTTAGCTGGAAGGATTCATTTGAAGTTGGAAATCTACTAGGAACTCGGATGGTTTTGAATGAATTCGTTTCATTCGTAAAACTGGGGGAAATTGCTTCAACACTAGAACCTAGATCCCTGACAATTAGCACCTTCGCCTTGTGTGGATTTGCTAATTTTGGTTCTATTGCAATTCAGATTGGAGGAATTGGTTCATTGGCCCCTACCCGCCGCCATGATTTAGCTCGCCTAGGTATCTGGGCTATGATTGGTGGAACCATAGCTAATTTCCTGTCAGCGACCATTGCAGGGATGTTACTTTAAACATACATTCCTTAAATCAAAACTGGTTGCAAACTAGAAATAACTAAAATAAGTTCACTTTCTTTCAGTGATCCAAAGAGGCGATGTCTTTCAATTAATGACATTTCAGTTTAAAATACTTTTTATCCCTATATTTAAGGGATAGGACTAAATTAGATCGTCATATCAAGGAGAACCTAATTTCTTGTCTTTGGTTCTCCCCTCTGGAACTAAAGAATATTTGTTTGTTATTTAATTTTAGGATTATGAAACAGCCTTTCTTCAAATTATTGGTTATTCTAAACACTCTTCTTCTAGCTTTTGTGATTCTATTTCAACAGTTAAGTGGAGCGCAAAAAGTTAGAATTAATCCAACCCTTAAACAAAAAATTAAGAAAGATAGTGACAATCTTATTGTCAATGTAGAATTAATTAATGTTCTGTTCACTGTTAAAGATAGGAAAGGAAGATTAGTAACAGATCTTCAGCAACCTAATTTCAAACTTTATGAGGACAACAAGTTACAAAAGATTACTAATTTTTCCCAAGAGAATGACCTTCCTTTGACAATTGCAATTTTAATTGATACTAGCACTAGCATTACTGATCGTTTCAAGTTCGAGCAGGATGCAGCAATAGATTTTCTATACCAAACCTTGAGACCAAAAAAGGATAAAGCACTCCTAATCACCTTTGATTCGGCTATTGAACTCATTCAGGACTTTACCAGTGATCCTCAACTCTTAGCCCGATCGATTAGAAAAATTCGACCGGGGGGTGGAACAAAAATGCTAGACGGTATTTATCTTACCTGTCAGGAAAAGCTAAGGGCAGAGCCAGGAAGAACGCGAAAAATCATTATCCTTATCAGTGATGGTGACGACAATCTTAGTACAGAGACACTCCCAAATACTTTAGAAATGGTACAACGTTCAGATGTTTCCATCTACGCCATCAGTACCAATCTAAGCGGATTTTTTAACATTAAATCTCCTAAAGCAGACAAGCTACTAAAACGCTTAGCTCGAGAAACAGGCGGTCGAGCATTCTTTCCATTTAAATCGGACGACCTTGCTAAAAGCTTTGCAGAAATTAGTACTGAACTACGCAGCCAATATTCCTTAGCCTATAGATCATCTAATATAAAACAAGACGGTTCCTTTCGAGCAATCAAGATCAAAACAGACCGAAGAAGACTAAAGGTAAAAGCACGCAAAGGATATTACGCTCTCCGTGGTTCGAGCTAATAAGACCTCACATTCCATTCAAATCTATCATTACTGATTAATCCCTACGTAAGTAGGATTCATTAGAGATATATTTTCTATGCTTTAGATCACTAAATGCCGTACATCTTTTCATGAACCATTTCTTCATTGGTTCAATGTATTGTGGTAATTTAATATACCTTGCGAGTTCTACTTCCTACCTCTTTAAATGGTTGGGTTTCTATATACTTCACTAAAAAAAAGTAATAACTAAAAGATGCTTAACTTCGGAATTATTGATTGGATCATTATTTTTATTTACCTGGCCATCACTATGTCGGCTGGATTAGCCATGCGTCGGCATGTCAGCAAAGTAGAAGACTTCATCTTGGCTGGCAGAGAAATGGATCTTTATTTAGGTATTGCTTCATTGGCAGCAACTGAATTTGGCATTATCACAGCAATGTATACAGCTGAGTTAGGTTACAAAAATGGTTTTGCTGGTGCAACACCAGGAATCTTAAATGCTGTAGCTATGCTTCTTGTAGGTTTGACTGGCTTTGTTATTAAACCTCTTCGTGACTCTGGCTCGTATACAATTCCCGAACTTTTAAACCAGCGGTTTGGTCCAAAAGTTCGATGGTTAGCTGGTTTGGTAATTGTACTAGGGGGTATTCTTAACATGGGTGTATTTTTCCGTGTGGGTGGTGAATTTTTAGTCATAATGTCTGGAATACCCTATAGTTACCTAGAAATAATCATGACTTTCCTTGTGGTTCTAGTTCTTATTTATACCGTCTTGGGGGGAATGCTTTCTGTCTTAGTCACAGATTACTTACAATTTTTGGTAATGGGGATTGGTTTGGTCGTTGTTTCACTGGTAGTATTTTCTAATACAGGATGGGAAAATGTGGTGACAACTGTTGAAAACCAACGCGGTAGTGGAGGGTTCAACCCTCTTACCAGTGAGGATATGGGACCCATTTATATTGTATGGCAAGGCTTTAACCAGCTAGCTGCCGTTGTTACCTGGCAAACGGTAATCCAGAGAGTTCTTGCTGCCCGTACTAGTAGCATTGCCAGAAAAATTTATACTCGAACCAGTTTCTATTTTGTTGGTCGCTTTCTTATTCCTGCATTCTGGGGTATGGCTGCATTGACTGTACTTGGAACAAATAATCATTCCTACTCCTCTCTACAAGCTATGCCCATTTTCCTTTCATCCCTACTTCCTACAGGTTTAATAGGTTTACTTATTGCAGCTATGTTAGCTGCTGAAATGTCTACTGACTCTAGTTACTTACTTACTTGGAGCAATATCTTATATAACGATCTTATCTGTCCACTTCGCAAACAACCCTTTAGTGAAAAAACTGGTTTATTTTTGAATCGATCAATCGTAGTAGGTATCGCTGGGTTTTTACTGCTTTATGGTCTTTGGTATCAAGCTCCAGGCCGCGTTTGGGACTATTTATCAATCACAGCAAACATTTATCTTTCAAGTATCTTCGTTCTACTTGTTTCTTGCTGCTATTGGAAAGGCGCTAGACCTGTAGGGGCTGTTGGTGCAATCATAGGCGGAGCAATTCCCCCAGTGGTTTTTCTAGTAATCAGTCAAATTGAATTTCCAGTTTTAACTTCTACCATGTCAGAAACATTACTCAATTCTACCGTCCAATGGCTCAGTAGGAGTGAAGTTAGTGGGTTATTATCCTTTGGGTTTGCAAGTGTTGGGATGATTTTAGGTTCTTGGATTAGTACTCTAAAAGAAAGTCAGAAAAACCAATGATTTTTCCCTCTCATCCTTTCTGGTTTTGCCTAACTTGGCTCTGTATTATCTGGTATAGTTTTTTGATTGTTTATGTTGGGTGGAAGGGATTTAAGGATATTCACTCTATGATTAATAATTTAAAACAAAAGAGTAAGTTATAAAAAACACTATCGTTGTGTAATTTTCATCATTTTACCAACACTTGGTTGTCTTTAATTGGTAATAAGAACACGACTCTTTCAATCTTTTAAATTATCAAGGAATAAACAAATATCGGGGTCTCTAGAGAAGGTAGAATTTATAAACAGTTCACAAAACTTTACACAAAATTAACTGACTCTTTACAACATCACTTTTTAATCCATCGTCTAATAGTTGAAGTCGGAAATAGCAATAGCTATGGAAAGAAGTTCTCAATTTTCATAAAATTCCCTAACATGCTATTGTAACTGGACTGCCAGTAGCAATGAGTTAGTGTTAAACTAAAGGTTATCAAATACCTGAAGTCAACTATTGAAGGAGTGGACCATCCATGAAAAAACTAAGCAACCTAACTTTCCTTTTGATCGGGTTACTTATCCTTGGAACAGGAGGATTTTACTTTTGGATAAGTTCTGACACTGATGAATCTAATGAGAACTACCTCCAAGTTCAAATAAAACGAGGGGATGTACGTAGAACTGTCAGTTCTACCGGAGTCCTTCAGGCGGTAGTCACTGTTCAGGTTGGCAGCCAGGTTTCTGGTCGCATTCAAGCGCTTAATGCAGATTTCAATAGTGTTGTCAAAAAAGGTCAAGTTCTAGCTGTTATTGATCCTGCTCATATTGAGGCACAAAGAGATAGGGCACAAGCTCACTTAGCAACAGCCGAAGCTTCTGTTGAGAATTCTGAAGCAAATGTCATCAACCGGCAAGCTGAATTGGAAAACGCAGAGGCTAATTTAGAGGTAGCTCAAGTCAATTTTCAGGAAGCAGGTCGACAACTCCGGCGAGCAACAGGTCTTTTTAAGGATGGTTTGATTCCAGAAAGAGATCTAGAAACAGCTCAAGCTTCCGATACACAAAGTTCCTTAAGAATACGACAGGCTAAAGCCCAAATTAGTCAGATTCATGCTTCTATCCGATCAGCAAAAGCTCAAAGACAACAGAGCAAAGCAAGTGTGAAACAAGCTAGAGCAGAAGTAAAAATGGCCCAAGTTAACCTAAGGTATACCAACATAGTCTCACCGATTGACGGAGTGGTAATTGAGCGTAATGTAGACATTGGACAAACAGTAGCAGCAAGTTTTCAAGCTCCGGTACTGTTTCTAATTGCTAACGACTTAGCTAAGATGCAGGTAATTGCCCAGATTGACGAAGCTGATATTGGAGCTATCTCAGAAATGGCAGGAGTCGAGTTTACAGTAGATGCTTTTCCTGGAGAAAGTTTCGAGGGGAAAATTTCAGAAATTCGTCTTAGTTCCAAATTGCCAGGGGCCAGCGCAACTTCTACGACGGCATCAGGGGCAAATAACGTGGTCGTCTATAATGTGATGATTGATGTAGACAATCCTACTCTAAAACTAAGACCCGCTATGACGGCTACTGTCAATTTTACTGTTGCAAAAGCAGACAATGTTTTAAAGGTAGCAAATGTCGCCCTTCGTTACCGTCCCTCGGATGTTACTCCAGAAGAGATTCAAACAATGTTAAGGGGACAATCATCTGATGAGGAGAAAAAAGCGAATCAAAGCCCTAAAGATTCAGAGCCGGGATATAGTGAAAGAGATCGGCCACCAATGAGTCCTGAACGCATTAGGGCTCTGCGTGAACGAATGGCTCAATCTGGTCAAGGAAGACCATTTGGCGGTACCCGGAGCGAGTGGAGTCGAGGACGCAGAATGGGACGACAGGACTCAGAAAACAGCGGAACTAAAACTATTATTGCCCGTTCATCTACGAGTCAATATGGCATAAATGCTGGCTTGAAAATCCGGTTTCCTTCATCCGAAAAAACCAAAACTCGGTCAGGTCTTCTGTGGAGTCTTGATGCTGAAAATCAATTGCAGCCACATCGAGTAAGTTTCGGAATTACAGATGGCCGTGAAACCGCTATTCTTAATGGTTCTTTGAAAGAAGGAGATATTGTTATAAGTGGCGAACTCAATACGGAAGTACAAACTACTCGAACTTCCTCGCCTTTCGGTGGAGTTTTTGGTTCAAGGCGTCCACCGCAAAGAAACCGAAGTCGGGCCGCAGGAAGAAACCAAGGAAGCCGGAGCCGATAGTAATGTCTACCTCTAAACTAGCTTCAACAATGAAAAATGCTTCTTTGCCCTCTGTAGAAAAAGATAGTGTCATTGCTTTAAGAGATGTTTGGAAAATTTATGACACAGGCGAAATCCGTGTTGAGGCGATGAAAAACGTTTCCCTCAAAATTGCTCAGGGAGAATTTGTCGCTATCATGGGGGCCTCTGGTTCAGGAAAATCAACCATGTTAAATATTTTAGGATGCCTAGACCACCCTACTCGCGGCATTTACCTGTTAGATGATGTTGATGTGTCTACTTTTTCTGCTTCTGACCGAGCTGACATCCGGAATCAAAAGATTGGATTTATCTTTCAAACATTTAATCTTCTAAGTAGAACCTCTGTTTGGGAAAATGTTGAAGCTCCCATGCTTTACTCAGATATTGCAAAAGTAGAGAGAACCGAACGGATTCAAGAGGCTCTAAGAATTGTTGGTTTGTCTGAAAAGGCTAAAGCCCTTCCTAATCAGCTTTCTGGAGGCCAACAACAACGGGTCGCAGCAGCTAGGGCACTTGTCAATAGACCTGCTATCCTTTTAGCAGACGAACCAACTGGCAATTTGGACTCATCTACTTCAGATGAAATTATGTCTTTTCTTCAAAAATTGAATCATGAAAAAGGAATTACTTTAATCATGGTAACCCATGAAAATGATGTTGCAGCTTACGCTTCACGACGTATTCAGATGCGCGATGGCAAAATTATAAATGATGAAATCATCACCCCTAACGTTGTTAGTAATTAATTAAGATACGTGGAGAAATAAGATGAATTATTGGATGATTCTCAAAATCTCTCTTAAGGCTCTCCGGCGAAACAAAATTCGCTCAGCACTGACTATGCTTGGAATCATTATTGGAGTTGCAGCCGTAATAGCTATGGTAAGCCTTGGAAAGGGAGCTCAACAACAAGTTCAAGAAGAACTTTCAGCTATGGGAGATAATACCGTCTGGGTAAGAGCAGGAAGCAGGCGTTCCTGGGGAATTCGCAGTGCCACTGGAACAAGGAATACCCTAAAAGGTTCAGATTTTGAGGCTATGCTCAGAGAGTGTCCTGCAATCAAGGCTGTTAGTCCTAGTGCCGGATCAGTAGCTCAGGTAGTTTTTGGCAATCAGAACTGGAACACCCGCATTGAAGGGTATAACGAACAATACCCTCAACTGCGTAATTGGGAAATGGCTCAAGGCCAATTTTATGATGTGAGCCACGTAAAATCCGCTTCACGGGTTGCCGTTCTGGGTAACACTGTATGGAAGGAATTATTTTCAGGAAGTGATCCAATTGGACAAACAATTCGAATAAAAAATCTTTCTTTTCAGGTTATTGGTGTCTTTAAAGCAAAGGGGTACAACTCCTGGGGTAGAGATCAAGATGACACCATTTTGGTCCCTTATACCACCGTTCAAAAGAAGTTCCTAGGTGGTGTCCTTAGCGTCCAATCAGGAATAGTTCAAGCTGTTAGTGCACGTGCCACTTATGCAGCTGAGAAACAAATACGGTCTCTTTTGCGTCAGCGTCACCGTTTAGGACCTTTTCAGGATGATGATTTTTCTGTAAGAAATCTTAGTGAAATTGCTGAAGCTGCTGAAGCAACTAGCCGCATTATGAGTTACTTGTTGGCTGGCATTGCTGCTATTTCTTTATTAGTGGGTGGAATTGGCATTATGAACATTATGTTGGTTGCAGTTTCAGAGCGGACTCGAGAAATTGGAATTCGTATGGCTATCGGAGCACGACCTAACCATGTTCGAATTCAGTTCTTAGCAGAGTCTATTGCACTCTGTACAATGGGAGGTATCATCGGACTATTGATAGGCTTAGGAACATCATACGGAATTGCCCAATTCCTCGGATGGTCCACTATAGTCTCACTTGATTCCATCATTCTTTCAATTGTCTTTTCAGCAGGTATTGGAATCTTTTTTGGTTATTATCCCGCTCATAAAGCTGCCGGTCTTGACCCTATTGAGGCCTTACGCTATGAATAGCCTTGTTAACCAAACTTTATATCTTCGAAAAATCGATGATCAGTAACATAGGAAAATTCATCTGAAATATTTCGTATATATAGTTCAGCCTTCAACACCTCAATACAGCCAGTAACTAATATCTCGTCTAGGGATTTTTCTTTCTCTTGAGCTTTTTGACTAGCCTTTTCCCAAGCAATCTTAGTCAATTTAAAGACACCTTGGTACTGCAATTTTCCGTCATAGACCCGACCATCACACTTTTCAAAATCACCATCAGAACTATTAGAATCACCCATTTCGAGTGAATAACTCTTATCTAAAAACCTGAATTCTTTTTTCATTAGACCCTCTTTTACATTAAGAATCCTAGTATGAATTTTTAAAGAAAAATTTTATCCTATTCACCTAAACCAATATACTTATTTCTAGATGTTACTCATGATCCTTTTGGCTAGCTGTAGAAGCATAGACCGAAAAGACTTTTAAACGCAATTCTTGTTTTAATTTAATATTCAATTATCTTACAGCCTAATATTTTTTCAGATACCCTAAGAATCATTTCTCCAAGTTAAAAAAATAAAGCCCTAAACAAACATAGAAAAGGACTATAACAATGGAAGAAACTTTGACTTATATTAGCAAAAATCAAAATCGCTATATCAATGAACTTAAGCAATTTTTGAGCATTCCAAGTATTAGTAACGACCCTAAAAACCAAGCTGATATGAGAAATTGTGCTAATTTTCTTAGAGATCAACTTAATGACATTGGTTTTCAACAAACAAAAATTTTTCCTACTAATGGGCATCCAATTGTTTTTGGAGAATGGCTTGGCGCTCCAGGAAAACCAACCCTCCTTTTCTATGGACATTACGATGTACAGCCCGTCGAACCCCTTGAACTTTGGAAATCTAAACCTTTTGAGCCTACCATTCATCAGGGTGAAATTTATGCAAGAGGTTCTGTAGATGATAAGGGTCAAGTCTGGATGAATCTTAAGGCAATTGAAGCCTATTTAAAGACTCAGGGGAGCCTTCCAATTAATATTAAGGTTCTAATTGAGGGAGAAGAAGAAGTGGGTAGTAGCAACCTAGAAAATTTTATTTACAGTCATAAAGAGATGCTTAAATCAGATGCTGCTCTTATTTCTGACACACCTATGTTAAAACATGGACTTCCATCTATCGGCTATGCCTTGAGAGGACTTGCCTATTTTCAGTTAGATGTTACGGGGTCACACGACGATTTACATTCTGGATCTTTTGGCGGAGCTGTTATAAACCCAAACTTTGCCCTAGCGCAAATAATCCTATCACTCAAAGATGCCAAGGGACGAATTTTGATTCCAGGTTTCTATGATGATGTAGTCCCTTTGACTACCCAAGAAAAAATTGAGATGTCTAAGCTCCCCTTCAATGAAGAAAAATTCTGTAAAGATTTTGGTGTTCCAACGCTGTTCGGAGAGCAGGGATATAAAACTTTGGAGAGGATCTGGGCACGACCTACCCTAGAAGTTAATGGAATGTCAGGAGGGTTTATAGGAGAGGGTTCTAAGACGGTTATACCAGCCTGTGCAATGGCTAAAATCAGTATGCGACTGGTTCCTAATCAAGACCCAAAGCATGTTGCTAAACTTTTTGAAAACTACCTCCAAAAAATAACTCCTCCTTCTGTTAAACTCAAGATGAAATACTTGAACGGAGGCAAACCCTGGGTTACTCCTATACATCATCCTACTATCCAAGCCGCATTTAGAGCATTCAAAAAAGGTTATGGAACTACCCCGGTTTTTATTCGGGAAGGGGGTTCAATTCCTGTCGTAGCTATTTTGGCAGAGATTCTTGATATACCTACAGCTTTAATGGGTATAGGACTCCCTGACAGTAATACTCATGCACCGAATGAAAAACTTAATCTAGCTAATTTTAAGCATGGAACTATTAGTATTGCCCACTTCTTTGATGAGTTTTCCACTTCAATTCCCAATTAAACCCTAACTCATGATCCTACATCTATACGCAGCCGTTCTATAATCTGTGTCATCTTTTCACCCTGGGTTATTTTTTTTTGGTTATGATTCTGAACATAGAAAACAGCAAAGGTATATTCTTGTTCTGTATTCAATTTAGCTGAAACAATGTTAAGTCCCAAATCTGCTAGTATTAACGCTATCCTATAAGTTAAGTCGATTTGATTTTTTGACTCAACTTCAACAACAGTGTTGTCTTCAGATACATTATTGTCAATTCGAACTCGGGGAGTCATGTTCAACTTAGAAAAGTTTTGATCTTCTATCAAATCAGAGTTGCTGTTCTTAACCAAATTTTGAACATTAACTCTCCCAAGAATTGCATTGATCAAAGTTTTTTCAATATACCTATAG
This sequence comes from Terriglobia bacterium, assembly GCA_022452285.1. Taxonomy (GTDB): domain Bacteria; phylum Acidobacteriota; class Terriglobia; order Versatilivoradales; family Versatilivoraceae; genus JAKUNG01. The sequence continues at coordinate 172,099 of JAKUNG010000001.1, forward strand.
TCTGATTCTTGAATTAAACCTTCTCCCTCGGTAAGATCAATCTGAAAGGTGTCAATGACAATTCCATCTCTCCTAGTATTAAGTTGAGCACTTATTAGCTTAGCCCCCACTGAGGCTAAGGTTCCAGAAATTTTAGAGAATAGACCCTGAGTATCACGACCAACAAGATTTAATTCTAGATAGCCACCATCGACATTGGGATTCCATTCAGTAACTAGAGGAAAATCTTTTAACTTATCATACATTTGAATATGAGAAATAATTCGATTTACCGGTGTATATAGAGCATACTTAGCCGGCAGGAAAGAAAAATGTTTGAGAACAGAATCAATCTCTATGGCCCTATCCATTTTTTCTAATACTCTCCGTTGAATCTCTAAAACTTCAGTATCCCTAGATCCGCTTACCTTCTGCCTACCTAACATAATTCGATCCATCACTCGAAAATATAAGGACCTAAGAAGAAAATGACTTCTCTCTGACCAAGAACTCTTGCTAAGCGTACTTAAATTAGCAACGGTATGTAGCAACAACATATTAAGGTTGTCAGTAGTTTCAAGAGTTGTATAAATTTTTTCAATTATCTGAGGGTCATCAAAATCCCGATGCTGTGATACATGGGAAAGTAATGACTGTTCTCTCACTAACATCAATACTTTCTCACTATCTTCTGACCCAAAGTTCATACGTTGCAAAACATTAGCAGCAGCTTGGGTGCTGCTATGAATGGAGTCATCTGATAAAGCTACACCACTTTTATGGAGCAACAGACTTATGTAGAGGAGTGAAGGATCAATAACATTTTGGAGTATGCCTTTATATTCTTCTAATTTAGGACTCGTGGAAAAGAATATACGATCTAAGAACTCAATTGATCGGATAGTGTGTTCATCAATTGTGTACAAGTATCCGTGATTGAGTATTGGGAAACAATCTATTCTTCCATATTCAGGAAGGTATCGTGACAAAAAATCTAAATCTCTCATCTCACGAAGTGCACTGCCAACATAACCTGGATTACTTAAAATAATTTTAAAATTGTCATGCATGGAAGACTCGTTCCACTGAGTAACCTTCCAATGCCCCAAGTTATTTTTTATAAGTGGTTTAAGCTGATTGAGGATCATTTCGAGGTTAAACTGACCAAATTTGAAGAGTTCCATACATTGCTTTGGTGTTTTATCTTTCTCCAGAAAATCTTTCTGAAAATTCAACCTAACACCTTGTCTTACTAAAGGTTGGAGATCTAAGTTCAAAGCAACATTATTACGATGAAGGTAACTAACAAGAATAGTAAGGATGTGTTTCTTTTTTCTTATAATATCTCTTAACATTAGCTCATAATTCGACCGATAACGAGATTTTCGATATCCCAAAAATTGAGCTATTTTTTGACCATTTTCACTAAAAGACTCTAATCTAGATTTTTCCTTAGTCAACTGACAATAAGTTTTAATCCTCAAGAAAAATTTTCGGGTATCCTGAATTTTTTCCCAATCCCGGGATGAAATCCCTGTTTTTTTTAGAATGCTAAGTAGGTCTTGGCTGCCTGCAAATAACTGCATACTTTTAATTAAAGCTCGGCAATACCAAAGCCCTCCTACTCCTAAGTCCAAGGTAGCATCCAATGAATAGACATCTTTTTCTGGGTCTACCAATTGGTCCCTACAGTAGTTGTCAAACTCAAGGAAGTAAACTGATCGATTCCTAGTTAATGCTGAATATAATCGTTTCTTAAAATCATGTTCAATCGACTTTTCTCCACTAATCCATCTTGCCGAAAGAAGAGACATACAAACACGCGTATCTTTTTGACACTGCAGAATGCATTCCTTGACAGTAAAATGGCTAATCTGGAGATTGATTCCCACATCTAAAATTTTAGAACGGATGGCTTCTAAAAAACTGTTCTGCCCACCACCCCAAGCAACCTGGGTTAGTAAAACCAAATGAACTGGCGATGATGGAGCTAATTCCAAACTACCTAACTCATCAACGGCCAGCCAACAAGCCTTTTTCCGCTTGCCAACAACTCTGTGTTCTTCAGATACTTCAATAGTTAGGAAGGGTTGGAGAATTTTTTCTACAAGAGCACAGTATTCTTCTATTACTTTCAAAACTGGAAATCCACTGAGGAAGCGCCAACGTAAACGGGCCAGTTCTCTTCGGTAGAATTGACCCTCGGTGTGCACTTCTTCTTTTAAATAGGATTGGGTGTAGTTACTAGCTTTAATAGTATTCATTGATACCCAAAATTCTCTGGATATAATTGGCTTATTATCTAGACTAGATTTGAATCCTATGTCCTCTTACATTAATTTGATTAAAGGCATAAAATTCTAGGACCATTAATAGATTAGACCATTTTGACCTCTGCAAAATCATTCTGTATAATTTACGAGAAGTCTATCTAATCCACCTTTCAGCAGTTAGAACATTTCGTTTTCCTCTAAAATGAGAGTCATTGTCAAACCATCTAGAAAAATTTCTGGCATAGTAGAAGTCCCTGGTGACAAATCAATTTCCCATCGACTTGCCATGTTAGGAGCAATTGCAACTGGTCAAACTATTATACGTCGTTTTTCAACTAGTAGCGACTGTTTGAGCACTGTAAGTTGTTTGCGTCAACTAGGCATCCAGATTGAGTTCTCTGGGTCTGACTCTCTAACTATTCTTGGGCAAGGATTAAGAGGATTAAAATCTGTTAACCAACCTCTTGATGCAGGTAATTCAGGTACTACTATGCGTCTTTTGTCTGGGATACTTGGTGGTCAAAATTTTTCGACTACTTTAACTGGGGATAATTCTTTGAACAAACGTCCTATGAACCGAATAATTGAACCACTTTCTCAAATGGGCGTTCTAATTCAACCTAACAAAAACTTTACTGCTCCATTGAAAATTGAGGGAGGAACCCTCCAACCTATAGATTATTTAATTCCAGTAGCTAGTGCTCAAGTAAAGTCTTCAATCCTACTTGCTGGTTTATATGCTCAAGGAATGACTCAAGTCCAAGAAATAATGAGTACTCGAAATCACACCGAAATAGCCCTTCAACAGTTTGGTGTAAAACTTGAATTTTCAGGTAAAACCATTAAAATTTTAGGAGGTCAACAACCTAAGGGTTTAGAAATAAGTGTTCCTAGAGATATTTCATCTGCTGCCTTTTTTGTGGCTGCTACCCTGTTACTGCCTAACTCTGAAATTCTTATAGAACAAGTCAGCTTGAATCCTGGACGGCGAGCCATTCTAGATGTCTTAATTGAAATGGGTGCTTCTATTGAAATTCTTCAACAAAAGGAACTATTCGGAGAACTCATTGGAGATTTGAGAGTTCATTCTTCAACCCTCAAAGGAGGTAGTTTAACTGGAAGCCTTATCCCAAAAATTATTGATGAAGTTCCAATTCTAGCTATTTTAGCTACACAGACTCACAAAGGGATAACTATTCGTGATGCTGGTGAACTGAGAGTTAAAGAAAGTGACAGAATACAAACATTAGTTCAAAATTTGAGAATCATGGGAGCCAAAATTGAAGAATACTCAGACGGAATGTTCATCCCAGGCCAACAAATATTAAAAGGAGGTACAGTACACTCCCATGGAGATCATCGAATATCAATGGCCTTTGCCATAGCAGGTCTTATCGCCTTAGGACCGACCTACATCAAGAATGGTGATTGTACTGAAGTATCATTTCCTGGATTTTTTAGCCTTTTGGAAAAATTATGTACTAGTTAAGCTCTTAAAGTCAGAAAAGAAGATCTTATTATACTACTTGTTGTTGCCTAGTACTTTATCACAAAAAAATATCTCATTTATTCTTAATATTCCCCTCAATAATCCTCTTGTTCTATGGATTCTTTACCTGGATTAGTAGAACGTTTAAGATAGTTTTTTCCAATGATTTTCAGCACTTTGTTGCAGTTTATCTAGAATCGATTGCATTTCTTGATATTTTTGTTTGATCTCACTTCTGTCAGCCTTCTTCGAAACATAAATAGGAGGTGCTTTTAAAATCAAAGCCCGGGAAAATGGCAGGGGTAATTGCGTTCTATCCCAATTTTTTAATTCAAATTTTCTCTGTAGAGAAACATGGAAGCAAAAAATACCAGCTCCTGTCCTCCTTGCTAATAATACAGGACCTATTTTAGCTACAAAGCGAGGTCCTCTGGGACCATCTACCGTAAAAGCAACATCTTTGCCAGACTTTAAAGATTGAGCCATCTTAGCAAGAGCTTTCATTCCACCGCGCGAACTCGATCCTCGCGCTGTGTCATAACCGAACAACTTAATTGCTCGAGCTATAAACTCTCCATCTATATTCTGACTAGTCATCACCATAATGTCTCTATTTCTCCAATACCAAGTAGCAGAAAATATTCCACCATGCCAAAAAGTAAAAATCGCCCGTCTTCCTGAACGATAAATTGCATCCAACTGTTCATCACCTTGACTTTCCCAGCGAAGAGTTAGACCAACAACTTTAATAATCCAAGCTGCAACAAAAGATAAAAGTGCAATCCATACTTGCTGCCAGACTGAAATTGACCTAGGCTTGCCCCAGAAGGTAAGCCCTTTTTTCAACTCTTCACTACTCTTGTTAGAAATAAAATTATGCTTCACCTAATGCTCCAAATACCACTTTGTTAATCCTGACCAACAAATTACATAAGATGAAAACTGAGTTCATCTCATTTTTTCATTTCTCCAGCTATTGCGGTAAGAATGGGTAGTATCTTAAATAAATCACCTACGATCCCATAATCTGCTACCTGAAAGATAGGTGCATGAGGATCCTTATTAATTGCAACAATACATTCAGAGTTCGACATGCCTACGAGATGTTGAATAGCTCCTGATATTCCACAAGCAATATAAAGTTTAGGGCTAACTACCTGGCCAGAACTGCCAATCTGATGCTCTTTGGAAAGCCAATCACTATCGGTTACAGGACGAGATGCACCAACACCTGCACCTAAAACCTTGGCCAGATCAAGAATGAGTTGAAAATTTTCTTTACTTCCTAACCCTCGCCCACCAGCTACAATAATTTCAGCTTTTGTTAGGTCAATTTTCTCATGAACATTCTTAATTACTTCAATGAGTTTTCGTTTTAATGGTAAATTTGGCAGGACAAGTTTATGATGATAGACCCTAGGACTTACTTGAACATTATAATCACTAGTTCCAAATATGCCCTGTTGAATAGATACGAAATAAGGGGAACTTCCCTTGATTTCTACTCGAAGATTAAGCTTTCCATTAAATACTTGTCTAACCCATCCTAATTGGCCATTCTGAATTCGATAATTCAGACAGTTAGAAATAAAGGCCCATTTCAACATACCTGCCAACTTAGGAACAAAATCAATCGTCTGGTAACTATGTCCTACTAAAACCAAATAAGGGTTCTCGCTTAACAAAAAAGAATATAAAATTTCGCAATAGGTTTCTGGGGTATAGTATTCATTTTTCTGAGCAGTTAAAACTATCACCCTGAACCCAGTTCTACTTGAGACCTCTTGGGCCACTTCATCCAACTCTCTTCCAATAACAACTAGGACAACCTCTTTATCCAGCACTTTTGAAAGTTCTTTTCCTAGAGAAAGACTCTCTAAAGAAACATCGTTAAGTTGACCTTTGGAATGTTCACCTAAAACAATGATTTGATCTGACATAGTCGACAACTTCTATCACTTGTGTAAATGGTTCTCAAAATAAATTCATCTAACAAAATGTGAAATAAATTAGAGAACCTTGGCCTCTTTCTGCAATCTGTCTATTAGAGACTTAGCTGCAACTTCTGCCTTTCCCTCTATCATGACAGTTTGCCGCTTTTTCTGAGGAACTAATAGTTCTTGAGGTTTAACCTTGGAAGATTCCACTCCTATCATTCCAGATTCTAAATCTAAATCATCTGTAGAAATAATTTTGTACAGCTTGTTTTTTGCTTGTAGGATTCCTTTCAAGGTGACATAACGAATTTGATTAATTCCCGATTGAATTGTCAAAACTACTGGAAGCTGAAGTTCAATTCTCTCGAACTCGTTGCCCCCTAGCTCTCGCTTTACTTGAAGGCGACTACACCCATCAACTACATCAACTGACGTTACAATCGTGGCATGAGACCATCCAAGAAGTTGGGCAATCATGGTGCCAGTTTGCCCATGACCCATATCTTCGGACTGTACTCCCGTTAAGATTAAATCAAACTCTATCTGGGGAATAGCTGCCACAATGGTCTGTGCCGTGACCCATGCATCTCTACCATCAAAGTTTTCATCCTTCACATGAAGAGCACTGTCGGCTCCCATAGCCAATGCATTTCGAAGCACCTTTTCCACTCTTTCTGGACCTAGAGAAAGAGCCACTACTTTACCTCCAACCCTTTCTTTTAAACGCAGTCCTTCTTCTAAGGCATAAAGATCGCTCTCATTGGTTTCGAAAGCTAAATTATCATCTGAAACTCCTATGCCAGAACTGTCAATCTTATAATGAGAGTCCTTTTCTGGAACTTGTTTTAAGCATATAAGAATGTTCATATGACCTCTTGTTTACTTTTTTCCATTTTAAGTCAAACAAAAAATAATCGATTCTGAAACAACCTGTCAACAAAGACGCTACGAGAAAATTTATCTTTTGAAAGAATTGAAGAACTTTCAAAAAGTTTTCCTACGAGACAATAGAAGCTTTTTGGTATTCTGTTGATTAATTTTTTTCGTCTTTAAAACTTTGCAGACTCAGTTTAACCATTCTGAAAACAATTAAGCTAAGTGATGGAGAAATTAATATGAAATTGGTAAGGGTTTTTCCCCTGATTATTTTTTATTTTTGCTTAAGTTCCACTTTACAGCCTGATAAGAAAAATTCCTGGACCCCACTCTTTAATGGAAAAGATTTAAGCGGTTGGGTCGAGTATGGATCTGAAAAATGGGTTGTTAAGAATGGAGAGATTTTAGGAGAAGCATTAACAAAAAAATATGGTTATCTGGGTACAAAAAAAACATATAGAGATTTTGAATTGAAGGCAAAGTTCAAAGGAGAAGGAAGAGGAAATAGTGGCATTTTTTACCACTCCTCTCTCGAGGGGATCAACATTAAAGGTGTTCAAGTGGAGGTAGATCCCAATCCAGGGAAACATACTGGTGGTCTTTATGAAAGTGGAGGACGAGGGTGGCTCGTCCAACCTGGGAAAACAGGACAAGATGCCCTGAAACCTGGCAAGTGGAATGAAATCCGTTTTTCAGTTAAAGGAAACCATGTAACCACTTATTTGAATGGGATTCAAGCAATCGATTTCCATGATCGAACACCGAAGTATTTTAATGGAATCATTGCCTTACAACTTCATAGCGGTGGTAAGGGAAAAATGCGTTTTAAGGATCTTTATATTCGAAAAATCCAATAGGGTGATCGAGTCCAAAAGGTGCAGTAAAAAACTATACCTCTTGGTAGTTGATAATCTATGAGGTTGATTTAAGGTTTAGTATTTCAAATAAACAGTCCTAAGTTCCGAGTAGAAGTCTGTCGCAACACTACCTTGTTCTCGATACCCAGTACTCGAAGCCTTAGTTCCTCCAAAGGGTAATTGATACTCAACACCAGCTGAAGGCAAATTGACAATAATTAATCCAGCTTCGATTTGATTAATGTAGTCAAAAGTTCTATTTAGTTGATTAGTTACAATCGAAGCAGATAAACCAAATTTAACCTGATTGGCCAATGCAATAGCCTGTTCAAAACCCTCGACTGGAAGGACTGCCAAAACTGGTCCAAAGATTTCCTCTTGGGCTATACGCATATCAGTCGACACTCCAGAAAAAATCGTTGGTTGTATAAAATAACCTTTGTCCCTGCCCTCGTCCATCAATCGTTGACCTCCACAAATGATGTTAGCTCCTTCTTTTTGACCTATCTCTATATAATCTAAAACGGTCTTCATTTGGTTTTCATCAACACAAGGTCCTACATCAACTCCTTGTTCTAACCCATTGCCAACTTTTAATTTTTTAGTTTTGTCTACTAACAAAGCTACAAAATCATTAAAAATTTCTTTTTCAATTAGAGCCCTACTAGTTGCAGTACACTTTTGTCCAGTTGAAAAAAAAGCTCCATTAATGACAATGTCTGTGGCTAAATCTAAGTCTGCATCTTTGAGAACGATCGTAGGATTTTTACCTCCCATTTCCAACTGAGTTTTTACTCCTTTTGAAGCCGTTTTTTGTTGAATACTCTGACCCACTTCACAAGAACCTGTAAATGAAATAGCCTTAATGACTGGATTAGATACGAGTTCATCTCCGATAACTGAACCTGCTCCCGTCACCATGTTAAGAACACCTTTAGGTAAACCCGCCTGATTTAATGCCTCTATCACTCTAATAGTGCATATTGGAGCTGCAGAAGCTGGTTTAATTACCACGCTATTCCCAGAGATTAGGGCGGGTGCTATTTTCCAAACCGGTATGGCAATCGGAAAATTCCAGGGTGTTAATAGCGATACTACTCCGAGTGGTTTCCGAAAAGTATAACTGAATACCCCTGCCCTTTCTGAAGGAATAGTTTCTCCGCAAAATCTAGCACCCTCTCCTCCAAAATAACGAAGAATATTAACAGATCTCCCTACTTCCCCTTTAGCCTCAGCAATTGTCTTGCCTTCCTCGCGAGTCATTTCCGAAGCAATTTGTTCTGTTCTCTGTTCAAGTAGTTCAGCCGCCTTAATTAAAATAGTGCCTCGTTGTGGAGCTGGTATAGCAGACCAATCAGTTTGTGAACTCTTTGCAGCCTCAATGCCAGCTTTTACATCTGAAACAGTGGAGACTTGATAACTTGCTATTTCTTCTTCTATATTCGCTGGATTCACACTCTTAAAAGTTTTTCCAGATGAACTATCAACCCACTCGCCATTTATAAAGTTCCCAAATATTTCTGACATAAATTACCTCCTGTAGAGGATAGATATTAAATAATTTTGAAAACCACTGCAGTTAATCACTCGTGTGACCTCATCTTAAGTTTTGGGTCAAAGCTTTGTCAATCTTGTGGTATGATTTTAATAGTCCGCATAAGTTTTTCAACCTTCAATGTCGATTCTAAATACTAGAATTAATAAGGAATTGGTAGGAGTTCTTTTATAATGAAAGCCAAACAAGTAACAATTGATGAAAGTCGGTTAAATACAATTACCTGTGGTCCTTTTCCAGGCTCTCGGAAAATTTACTTACCAGGAAAGATTCACCCTTCTTTGCGAGTTCCGGTGCGGGAAATCTCTCAGACTCCTACTCAGCAAAGTCATAGCTCTGGTAAGGATGTTTCTTTAAATCCATCAGTAATCACTTACGATACTAGCGGGCCCTACACCGATCCGTCAGTAACCATTGATATTCGACAGGGATTGGCTCCAATCCGACTTCCTTGGATTCTTGAACGCAATGATGTCAAAGAATTAGAGCATATTTCCTCCCGATACGGCAAATTGCGACTTGCAGATAAGAAACTAGATTCTCTTCGATTTCGACACCTCCGCAAGCCCTTACGTGCTAAATTAAACTGTAATGTTTCACAAATGCATTATGCACGACAAGGAATCATTACCCCTGAAATGGAATTTATCGCCATTCGTGAAAATCAACGTATTGAACAAAGTGCTGATGAGCAACATGCTGGACAATCTTTTGGAGCAAATATTCCCTCACAAATAACTCCTGAATTCGTTCGCGATGAAGTTGCTCGTGGAAGAGCCGTAATACCCGCTAATATAAACCATCCCGAACTGGAACCAGTAATTATTGGACGTAATTTTTTGGTTAAAATAAATGCAAATATTGGAAATTCTGCTGTCTCTTCGACCATAGAAGAAGAGGTAGAGAAGATGGTTTGGGCAATCCGGTGGGGTTCTGATACGGTTATGGATCTTTCTACCGGGCTAAACATCCATGAAACTAGAGAATGGATTCTTAGAAACAGTCCTGTTCCAATCGGCACTGTACCAATCTATCAGGCACTAGAAAAAGTTCAGGGTAAGGCCGAGGAACTGACTTGGGAAATTTTCCGAGACACCTTATTGGAACAAGCTGAACAAGGAGTAGATTACTTTACCATTCATGCTGGAGTACTCCTTAGATATGTCCCCCTGACTGCTAAACGTCTAACTGGAATCGTTTCTCGTGGTGGTTCTATAATGGCTAAATGGTGCCTGGCACATCACTCTGAAAATTTTCTCTATACCCATTTTGAAGAAATCTGTGAAATCATGAAAGCTTATGATGTTACCTTTAGTCTTGGGGATGGTCTGAGACCAGGAGCGATTGCTGATGCTAATGATGAAGCCCAATTTGCAGAGTTAGATACACTGGGAGAACTGACCCAGATCGCCTGGAAACATGATGTACAAACGATGATTGAAGGTCCTGGGCATGTTCCTATGCATCTTATTCAAGAAAATATGACCCGTCAACTTGCTACTTGTGGAGAGGCTCCATTTTATACGTTAGGACCTTTAACAACCGATGTCGCGCCTGGCTATGATCATATAACCAGTGCCATCGGTGCTGCTATGATTGGTTGGTATGGTACAGCAATGCTTTGTTATGTGACACCTAAAGAGCATTTAGGATTGCCAGATCGTGAGGACGTCAAAGAAGGCGTTATATCTTATAAAATAGCAGCTCATGCAGCTGATTTAGCTAAAGGTCACCCCGGAGCTCAAGCTCGGGACAACGCATTGTCCAAAGCCCGATTTGAGTTTCGTTGGGAAGACCAATTTAATTTAGGTCTTGATCCTGATAGAGCTCGCCAGTTCCATGATGCCACCTTACCTGGTGAGAATGCTAAGTCTGCACATTTTTGCTCAATGTGTGGCCCTCATTTTTGTTCTATGAAAATTACTGAGGATGTACGAGCATATGCTAAGAAGATTGGTGTTGCGCCTGAAGAAGCCCTAAAAAAAGGAATGGCTGAAAAGTCAGAAGAATTCCAAGAAACCGGTTCCACTCTGTATCAAAAGTTATAATACATTACGCCTTGTGATCAAATGTAGTTATATTTGGTTAGCTAATGTTTATTTTTCAAAAAATGGTTTAAGTTTTGAATACGTTGTTTCCAAAGTTTCTGGTAGTACCCTCGTTTCTCCAGTCACAGATACGAAATTAGAATCACCACACCAACGAGGAACAATATGAAAATGAACATGCTTATCAATTCCAGCCCCCGCACATTTTCCTAGATTCATACCAAGGTTAAAACCATCAGGGTTATACACGTGCTTAAGGGCAGAAGTGACTCTTTGAATTAGAGTCATCATTTCTAGTGATTGATCAGAAGATAAACTAGCTATATCTGCTATATGTTGGTAAGGAGCAACCAATAAATGGCCACAAGTATATGGGAAGCGATTAAGGATAATGAAGTGATACTCCCCCCGAAAAAGAATTAGTCGATCTGAATCATTGGAAGGGACTTCCTCATCACAAAAAACACAATGGTCATTTTTGTGAATATTGGCTACGTACTGATATCTCCAAGGACTCCACAAATAGTCCATACTATAAATTGATTAGGTCTTTTAATTCTTTACTAGGTTTAAAATAAGGGACTCTTTTTTCTGGAACGTTAACTTTTTCACCAGTTTTAGGGTTTCTACCCTGCCTAGCTCGGCGCTCTCTAATTCGAAAACTTCCAAATCCCCTAACCTCTAGTTTGTCGCCACTTTTGAGGGCTTTAACAATGCTCTCGAAAAGACTTTCTACTACAATTTCTGAATCCTTCCGGTTAAGTTCAGTTACCCTTGAAACTGCATCCACTAAATCTGCTTTGGTCATGGTTACTCCTCATAGCTTTTTTTTTCCAAATTTAAACCACTTGTCATGCACCAATTATTAAGTTTTTGAATGTATAAAGAAAAAATTTTCTTTCGATCCTAAATATATTCAGAGCAGACTCATTTTTTAGGCGGTTTAGTCCTCATTCCAACCTAGTTATTCCGAAGGAAAGCGGACTACTTTTTAAAACCTACTCTAAAGCTTGGAATAAATCACCTATATATTCCCAGAAGATAAAAAAATATTCACTAAAAATCTGCTGTTCAAAACTTGATCTTTTGTTTTATTGGTGTATGTGGGGTTTACTCATGAAGTCAAGAAAACAAAACCAACAGTTAATTTTCTTGGTTTAATGTTTTGATACTACCCTGCTAAAAAGTTATTGGAAAATATTTTTTTCGATTCCTGCTACTTCCGTCAATTGAAAAATAAAAATTTTATTTGCTAACACTAACCTAAAATCTTTATAATTAACACTTATAAAAATTGTGACTAGGCTTAAATCATAATGAAATTAAAAATCCACCCAAAATATATGGAAGTAACCGTTTCTTGTGCATGTGGTGAAACTTTTAAAACCCGCTCAACTAAAAAAGAAATCCGTCTAGAAATCTGCTCTAAGTGCCACCCATTCTTTACTGGTAAACAAAAGTTAGTAGACACAGCTGGTCGTGTTGAACGATTTCGAAGAAAATACCAGAAATCTGACAATTCTGAATCAGTGACTGGCTAAATCGCATCTATTGTGACCAGTGTTTGGACCCCATAGTCCCATCTACATGAGCATCAAAACATAGAAACTTTCATATTGGTAAAGTTAGTAGAGTAGACAAATAAAACCTTTTTAAAGAAGAGAATTTTTACCATTTTTGGTTTTAATGATGTTGGAAAAACTCATACAACTAGAAGCAACATTTGAAAAAATTACTCAGCTTTTGAGCGATCCTGCTGTGATAGCTAATCAGAGTCAATATCAGAAACACGCTAAATCCCACCGTGATCTTTCCGAAGTAATCGAAAAATTTCATGAATATAAAAAGCTTAAAAAAGATCTGAAAGAGTCTAATCAGATAGCTCAAGATGATAGTCTTGATATTGAATTAAAGACTCTAGCTCTAGATGAAATCAGTCAATTAAATAAAAGAATAAGTGTTTGTGACAAACAATTGCAGATTTTGCTGCTACCTAGAGACCCTAATGACGAAAAAAATGTCCTTTTAGAAATTAGGGCGGGAACAGGAGGTAATGAAGCTACTCTTTTTGCACAAGAAATGTTTAGAATGTATAACCGATTTGCCGAAGCACAAAACTGGAAAGTTGAACTAATGTCATCTAGCATTTCAGGAGTGGGTGGCATAAAAGAAGTTATTGCAATTATTGAAGGAAAAAATGTGTACAGCAAGCTAAAGTTTGAAAGTGGTGTTCATCGAGTTCAACGAGTTCCCACCACAGAAACTAGTGGAAGAGTGCATACCTCAGCAATTACAGTTGCAGTGTTACCGGAAGCTGATGAAGTGGAAATTAAAATTCAGGAAAAGGATCTCAGGATAGATCGTTTTTGTTCCTCTGGCCCAGGAGGTCAATCAGTTAATACTACATACTCAGCTGTACGAATAACTCATCTTCCTACTGGTTTGATCGTGACTTGTCAAGATGAGAAATCTCAGATCAAGAATAAAGCTAAAGCCATGCGTGTGCTTCGATCTCGCCTTAATGAGGTAGCCATGGAAGATCAACGCCAAGCAATTGCAACTGACCGAAAAAATCAGATTGGTGGAGGAGACCGGAGTGAAAAAATACGGACATACAATTACCCCCAAAACCGACTAACTGACCATCGCATTAGCTTGACACTGCATAGGTTGGAGACAGTAATAGATGGAGATCTCGGTATGGTCATTGAACCCTTATTAACTTATTTTCAAGAAAAACAGTTAGAGGAAGAATTGGAGTCAATTTAACTAAAAACCTAATGAGAATTTGCGAGGCTTTAAAGTCATCTTCTAATGTGTTGAGTCTTAGTGAAATTGAAAATCCTAGAGTTGATTCTGAAATTTTGCTAGCAGAAACACTTGGGAAAAATCGAAGTTTTCTTTTAGCACATAATCACGATTCAATTGCTGATTCGGTTCTGTCAACTTTTTTTTTAAAGGTCAAAGAACGTAGCAGAGGGAAGCCTCTGCAATATATTACTGGGAAACAAGAATTTTATGGACTTGAATTTGAAGTATCACCTGATGTATTAATACCTCGACCAGAAACAGAAATTTTGGTTGAGGAAACCTTAAAACAAATATCAGAAAAACCTTTCAACCTCGTTGATGTAGGCACTGGCTCAGGCTGCTTGGCTGTGACCTTAGCAACTTATCTCCCACAAACACAATTTTGGGCTATTGATTTATCTGAAACAGCGCTACAAGTTGCAAAAAAAAATGCTCTTAGACATCATGTAACAAAAAGAATTCAATTTCTCCATGGAAACCTTCTTAACCCACTCCATTCTCGAGTAAAAAAAGATTCTATAGACATTATTATTTGTAATCCTCCTTATGTCAGTCTAGATGAATTAATCTTGCTCCAGAGAGAAGTTAAAGACTGGGAACCTCATTTAGCTTTAGTTGGTGACGTTTCAGAATCTAATATTTATAGTCGTCTAGCATCTCAAGCCCTACACTGGTTAAAACCTGAAGGTATCTTAATCTTGGAGATAGGAGCGGGGATGGGGGGAAAAGTCTGTAACTTATTTCAAGCTCCCTGGAATTTACTCAACGTCTTAAATGACTTTAATGGAATTCCAAGAGTTGTTGTGATAAAAAAGGCTGTTTAAAATCGTACTACTGAAATTACAGGAAAGGTATTATGTCAACTTGTTTATTCTGTAAAATAGTGCAGAAAGTTATTCCCGCTAAAATCATTTTTGAAGATAAATTAACAATAGCTTTTAAAGATATTAATCCCCAAGCTCCAACACATCTATTAGTCATCCCCAAAAAACACATGGAGTCTATGGAGACTATTACTAGTCAGGATACAAATGTTTTAGGTCACATTATTTTAGTTGCTCGGAATCTAGCACAAAAGGAAGGCCACACAAAGGGAGGTTACCGACTCATTATCAACAGTGGACCGGATGCTGGTCAGTCAGTCTTTCATATACATCTGCACGTATTAGCAGGACGTAAACTGACCTGGCCCCCAGGTTAATTTCGTATTTACTCAGAGTAAGGAAAGCTCTACCTAACTACACCCATTAGTTGCTCCACAATTAAGACACTTATAACAAGCTGCATTCCTAACCATGATTTCTCCACATTCAGGACAAGGAGGAGCATCAGACTGGGTTTGAAAAACCTGTTTCTCCATAGCAGCTACCTTAACATTGTTATTTACATTTGCCGTAGTTTCCACATCCAATTCTGCAGTTTGTAATTTTTCCGTAGCACCTAAGAATTTTTGACCCAACCACCTGAAAATATAGTCAACAATTGATTTTGCAATAGGGATTTGTGGGTTATTTGTAAATCCAGCTGGTTCAAAACGGCTATGACTAAACTTGTCGACTAATACTTTTAATGGAACCCCATACTGAAGTGCTAGAGAAATAGAGGTGGCAACTGTATCCATCAAGCCAGAAACAACAGAACCTTGTTTAGCCATAACGACAAAAATTTCACCTGGCTCACCATTATCATACATTCCTACAGTCAAATAGCCATCATGACCTGCTACACTAAATTTATGCGTTATGGACTGGCGCTCATCGGGAAGACGTTGTCGGGCCAATTGAGTTTCTCTAGTCTTCTCTGTACCATCGAGACCAGTATTTAAGGGTTGCGATTTTTTAGACCCATCCCTATAAATAGCTATAGATTTAAGACCTAGCTCCCATGCCTTAATATAAGCTTTTTCTATTTCTTCAACTGAAGACTCTTCTGGCATATTCACTGTCTTGGAGATAGCACCTGAGAGAAAAGGCTGAACTGCCCCCATCATTTTTAAATGTCCCATGTAATGAATGAACCGAGAACCGTTAAGAGGTTTAAAAGCACAATCAAAAACAGGCAGGTCCTTTTCTTTTAAATTAGGTGCTCCTTCAATTGTTTCATTTTCGTCAATATATTCAACAATTTGACTTATCTCTTCCTTACTATAACCCAAACGTTTCAAAGCTTCTGGCACGGTCTGATTAATGATTTTGAGGAGTCCACCCCCTACAAGTTTCTTATATTTGATAAGTGCAATATCTGGTTCCACCCCAGTCGTGTCACAATCCATCATAAACCCGATCGTTCCTGTGGGAGCTAGCACTGTAACTTGGGAATTCTTATATCCCGAGTCCTCTCCATGTAACAAAGCATCATCCCAACATTGTTGGACATCCTGATACAGTTTCTCACCTAATATTGAAGCATCAAGTTTCGTAGCAGAATCTTTATGTTTCTTAATTACTGCTAGCATAGGTTCTCTGTTTAATGGGAATTCAGGAAAAGCACCAACATCGTGAGCGATCAAGGCTGAAGTATGGTATGCCTCTCCATGCATTATAGCTGTAATAGCTCCGGCATAAGTTCTTCCTGCTTCACTATCATAAGGTAGGCCTAGGGACATTAAAAATGCTCCAAGGTTGGCATAACCCAACCCCAGTGGCCTGAAGAGGTGACTATTCTTACCGATAGTTGGAGTGGGATACCCTGCATTATCAACAATGATCTCTTGGGCAGTAATCATGACCTTAATGCCGTGTTTAAAATTCTCAACATCCAAGTCCCCATTCTCCTTTTTAAACTTCATCAGGTTAAGTGACGACAAATTACAGGCTGTATTATCTAGGAACATGTATTCGCTACAGGGGTTAGATGCATTGATTCTGGCCGTATTTGAACAGGTATGCCAATCATTAACTGTAGTATCAAACTGGATTCCTGGATCACCACAACCATGGGCAGATTCTGCCATCATTCGAAGAAGATCTCTGGCAGAGTAGGTATCAACAACCTCACCTGTCGTTACTGCTCGTGTACTCCACTCCTTGTCATCAATAACAGCTTGCATAAAGTCATCAGCAACTCGAACACTATTGTTTGAATTTTGAAAAAACACAGAACTGTATGCAGGACCATTAAAAGAGGAATCATATCCGGCTTCAATGAGTGCCCAAGCCTTCTTTTCTTCTTCTTGTTTACAACGAATAAACTCAACAATGTCTGGATGTTCTACATTCAGTATCACCATCTTGGCAGCCCGTCGAGTTTTACCACCTGACTTAATAACTCCAGCAAATGCATCGTAACCTTTCATAAAAGACACTGGACCAGAAGCTTCTCCTCCTCCTGACAAGGTTTCTTTGGATGACCGAATTGGGGAAAGATTTGTACCTGTTCCACTTCCCCACTTAAAAAGCATCCCTTCGGTTTTAGCAAGATCAAGTATTGCCTCCATCCGATCAACTACTGAGTTGATGAAACAAGCTGAACATTGGGGCTTTTCTTCAACACCGCAGTTGAACCAGACGGGACTATTAAATGCTGACTTTTGTTGAACTAAGAGATGAGTAAGTTCATCTTTAAAGGTATCTGCATCCTCGGGAGTAGCAAAATAACCCCCATCTTTACCCCAACGAAAGATTGTTTCGACTACTCTTCCAACCAGTTGGCGAACACTGTTTTCTTTGCCATTTCCATCGCTGGCTCGCCTAAAATATTTTGAGACAACTACGTTTGTAGCAAGCATGGACCAACTACTCGGCACTTCTACATCCGCCTGCTCAAAAATAACCTCTCCTTTTTCATTGGTTATAATAGCCTTACGTTTCTCCCACTGGATCACATCAAAAGGGTTTTCCCCCTGTTTGGTAAAAATTCTTTTGAAATGCAAAAGCTTATTATTAGGTGAGGCCTCAGGTTCCAAAACAGAAATCTTGCTATCAGTATTTGCCTTCAAAAGCATTAGCCACACCTCCTTAATAATTGCAAACGGCCAGAAACAGAGAAATTGATTATATATTCCACTACAGGTAGACCGTCACTGTTACTGATCTTAGTAGCTTATCCTCTTATCAATATTATTCATGAGGTTAAAATTCTATCTTTAATCAATTCCTTGTCAAGAACTAAATACTGATTTTATACTAAATATTGGACCTATTTATTTAAAAATAACAAAATATAGTGTTTCAATCTCCTTTCAGAGACTGTAATAACCCCGTTCTTTTTGTCAAACTAAATAATGATCTTACTTCCCTATTTTTCATGAAAATTTTTCATGAAAATAAAAATTTTCCCGTAAAAACACCTATTAAAACTTCTAAAGGTTTAGGAATTTTTACTCGAGACATCCCAAATAAAATTCAGCCTATCAAACCTTTTTAGTCCCCCAAACATACCGTTTCTTATCTTAAATTAAATATTAGCTCTCTAGGGACTCCGTAATGGGTTTGATTTCAACCAATTAATGCTATCAACCAATTGTGTTTCATTATCTTCCATAAGGACTTCTATGATGGTTGGTCCTTGATTAACAAGAGCTTCCTCTAGAACTTTCTTAAACTTATCAAGAGATTTCACCCTTTTACCTTTGGCGCCAAACGATTTAGCTAATTCGACAAAGTCGGGATTAATCATATTAGTATCGATAGTGCGACCCCGGAAAGCCTTCTGTTGGGAAGCTTTAATTGAAGTTAATGCTCCATCATTAATCACAATTCCAATTACATTAACTCCATACTTAACTGCAGTAGCTATTTCAGAAGAACCCATAAGGAAGCCACCATCGCCACTAAAACAAACTACTGGCTTATCTGGACAACCAATCTTAGCTCCAATTGAGGCGGGATAAGCGTACCCCAAAGATACCCCGATACAGGGATAAAGATAGTTTCTAGGTTGATCAACAGGATACTCGTCAAAAGTCGAATAACCTAAAGAGTGAACATCCACACACAGAATACTTTCAGCCGGAAGGACCTGACGAATCTCATCTAGTAATGGGAGAGGCCTTTGTTTAAAAAATTCAGCACGTATTTTCTCCAACGGTTGTTTCCAACATGCTTTACCTTGTTCAATCTCTTCAGTTAAAGCTGTCAGTATGCTCTTAAGGCCGCCTACCAAAGAAGCTTCGCATGGATACTCTCTTCCAATTTCATTTGCATCTTCATCTATTTGAACAATAGGCTGAGGTAGTTGTAATTTCCAGTTTTCGGTATCAAGTGATGTAAACCGACAACCAATAGCAACAGTAGCATCAGCAAACTCAGCAGCTTGACGAAACATAAATCCATTTGTGCCACGGAGAGACAGTTTATGATTTTCATCAAAAACACCCTTGGCACATCGGGTAACCGCTACTGGAGCTTGAATTTTTTCAATTAGTTCTTTTAACTCTTTTTTAGCATTAGAGTGAATCACTGAGGAGCCCACTACAAAGATTGGGCTTCTAAAACTATTTATTTTCCCAGCTACACTAGACACATCCTTAGAAGATGGACATCTTCCTATAGATCGCCTAACCTTACCCGGCACAAACAGATTTCCATTCCCCTTTACAATATCCATTGGAAACTCAAGAACTGCTGGTCCCGGTCGACCATTGAGCATCGCTTTAAATGCATTTTCAATTAGGATTGGAATTTCCTCTACACTGCCTGCCTTTCCTCTGTATTTGGTAATTGGCTCAAAAAATTTCATCTGATCCAAACCATGAAACATTTTACTGGAATCTTTTTCATAAAATCTCAACTCATGTTGTCCAGTAATTAGCAGGACAGGAACACAATCAGTAAAAGCCTCTAGAATCCCGGTAGATGCATTACTTGCTCCAGGTCCAGGAACGGTTAATGCAACACCAACTTCGCCAGTGGAACGGGAAAATCCATCTGCCATCTTAGTAGCTGCAAACTCATGACGAACTAAATAATGATTAATAAGCCCCTCTCCACATCGAAGAAGTGAATCATAGATGTGTAGGTTTTGAGTCCCCGGCATACCAAAAATACAGCGTACTCCCTGAGCTTTTAAACATTCGATTATAATATCTCCACCTTTCACTGAGTCTCCTTAATATTTTTTTATTTTGTTGAAGTATAACATCCAAATGAGTTACATCTATTCAAGAACAACTATTGTAACGAATCTCTTTTTACCTTTTGTTTTAATAATAACATTTCAGCAAATTAAGCTGTAACAAACGCGGAACATTGCAAATTCCCGGAAAAAATGGTTCACTTCTGTAAACTGAAACTGCAGTTAGACAATTTAACCTTGATCTTGTGAAAATAAGATTATCGGAAATTTACGGATTTCTATATGACACCAGACAAAACAACAAATGACACAAAACCCCGTGTTGATGAATCTTCAAAGTCTCAAGACATTGATTCTAGTAATTTTGAAGTTCCCCATTTAGGTTCAAAAAAGATGCCTAGGTGGACTAGTGGTGAACTAGTTAAGGCTCCCATATTCACTTGGCGCCATTGGTTTGCTCTCCTAGGACCAGGTCTTCTTTTAGGAGGCTCATCTATTGGAGGGGGCGAATGGCTAATGGGTCCAGCCGTCACTGCTAAGTATGGTGGTGCACTTATGTGGCTGGCAACCTTAAGCATTGTGGGTCAGGTCTTCTATAACATGGAAATCTCTCGTTATACCCTTTATACTGGCGAACCTATTTTTACAGGAAAATTTCGCCTTCTCCCAGGTCCCCAATTCTGGATTGTTCTTTATCTGATTCTAGATTTTGGAACTGTTTTTCCCTACCTTGCAGCTAATGCAGCTACTCCGTTAGCATCGGTACTGTTAGGAGGCGAATTACCAAATCCAGAACAAAATGACATGCATTGGTGGCTACTTCGACTGTTGGGCTATTTGATCTTTCTCTTAGCATTAGTACCTTTGGTCATGGGAGGAAAAATCTATAATTCCCTAAAAGGAATAATGACTTTTAAGATGTTCACGGTACTCGGATTTCTATCAATTTTAGCCATCTTTCACTCTAATGCCTCAACCTGGTACGAAATTTTTGGAGGCTTTTTCCGCTTTGGAACAGTTCCCATTGGAGGCATTGAAACAACTAATGTCTTTATTTCACTAATAAGAGGTAATGGTATGCCGGATGTCGATCTAAGCACCATTGCCTTACTAGCAGCTTTTGCAGCAATTGCAGGTAGTGGAGGACTCTCTAATGCCGCGGTCAGCAATTACACCAGAGAACAAGGTTGGGGAATGGGTCACCACGTTGGAGCCATTCCCAGTCTAATTGGAGGACGAGAACTGAAACTTTCTCATTCTGGAATGATTTTTCAAGTTACTCCAAAATCACTTAAACGATGGAAAAGCTGGTATCGCCACCTCGTGAGGGATCAGGTAGTAGTATGGATGCCAGCTTGTTTTCTAGGTGTTGCCTTGCCTAGCATGCTTTCTCTCCAATTTCTTCCTCGAGGAACGGAGGCAAGTAGTTGGGTAGCAGCTGGAATGACTTCCAACGGTGTCAGAACTCATGTAGGTGCTGCCTGGGGTCCCGATGCAGGTGAAATCTTCTGGTATTTAACGATGCTTTGCGGATTCTTAGTTTTGGCTCCTACTATGGCAACTCACTCAGATGGCTTCATTCGCCGATGGGTAGACGTATTTTGGACTGCCAGTTCTCGGCTTCGAAAAATGGACCCAGCTAATATCCGCTGGGTTTATTTCTCAGTTGTGGTGATTTATGGTATTTTTGGTTTAATCATGCTATCTGTAGCTCCTCCTTTAGAGCTCCTAAAAATTGCAGCCAATGTATTTAACTACGCTTTGGGATTTAGTTGCTTTCACACCTTAGTAGTCAATTTAACTCTTTTACCAAAGGAACTAAGACCTGGCTGGTTTATGCGCATTGGATTAAGCCTAGCTGGCTTATTTTTCACCATCTTAGCTATTGTTACCACATTACAACTGGTCGGCATCCTATAAAGATCATTGCAGAATACGACCAATTGAATATAACGGTCTTTACTTCAGTTTATTACAGTCAAAAGTTTTAATTTAACAGCTAGTGAGAGGTTAAAAAAAATGAGCAAAGATTCTAATGAAAACTGGCGAGGAAAAGTAGGCAAGATGTCCGAGGTTGAAATCAATGATTTTTTTGCAGAAGGACCGATTTGTCGCCTGGGCTGTCTCGACGAAGATGGATGGCCGTACATAGCTCCCTGTTGGTTTGAATATAAAGATGGTGGTTTTTACATTATTCCTCGTGCTAAGTCCGTTTGGGCTAAACACATTCAAAGAGATGGTCGTGTTTTCCTGTGTATTGACGAATCATCAATGATGAATCGTCGAGTGTTAGTAAAAGGAGAGGCTACTGTCCTCGAGGAACCTAATGTTGGAGGACGGTGGGTTGAGATTGGACGACCTATGTCAGTTCGCTATCTTGGTGAAAGAGGTCCTGATTACGTAGAGCCCACCATGGTGGAACCCCGATGGCTTCTATTTGTTCGACCTTTAACCATGAAATCCTGGCAGGGTGTCGACTGGCACAAACGTTATAAACACGGAAAGTGGTAATTGGTCAATTGATTGAACCTAAGCGCTATATTAACGAGGGACGATGAACAAGAATCTTTGGAACACAGTTAACGTGCTAGGTGTAAACAAAATCCAAAGACATATTTTTTTATGTTCTGACCAAACCAATCCTAAGTGCTCCAATAAAGATGTGAGCTTAGAATCGTGGAAATACCTCAAGAAAAGACTCAGTGAACTTAATTTAACCGGTAATGGAGGTATTTACCGGACGAAAGCCAATTGTTTACAGATTTGTCTACAGGGACCCATAGCAGTCGTTTACCCAGAGGGAATCTGGTATCATTCGTGCACCCCAGCTGTGGTTGAACGAATAATTCAGGAACATCTAATTGGGGGATCTCCCGTACGAGAATTTGTTATCCTTGCCCATCAACTCCCCGTCCACCTAGCTTAACTAGGAATGGTCACATTAAATGATCAGTAAAGCTAAAACTCAAGATGATTCAGCATTGCTGGCTACGGCAGCCCAAATTCGAGATCAAGGAAAAGGACGGACTATTAGTTTTTCTCCTAAGGTATTTCTTCCCCTAACCCGTCTTTGCCGTGATTACTGTAAATACTGTCTTTTTCGACAATCCCCCAAGCAACTACGAAACTTTTTTATGAATCCCGATGAAGTACTAGCAGTGGCACGAGAGGGAGAACGATATGGATGTCGAGAAGCTCTTTTAGTTTTGGGAGAAAAACCAGAGGAGAGTTATCTGGAAGCCAAACGATGGTTAAAAGATCACGGATATGAGAGTACTATTGAGTATCTTCACTCAATCTGTAAGATGCTTCTACGAGAAACCTCGCTGTATCCTCATAGTAATGCAGGCATCTTAACCCGTTCGGAGCTAAAAGCTCTTAAGGACGTCAACGTTTCACTTGGACTAATGTTAGAAAGTAGTAGCCCTCGATTATGTGAACCCGGCGGTCCCCATGAATATGCCCCAAGTAAAAAACCAGAAATACGACTTCAGACGCTAAAACAAGCTGGGGAACTAAAGATTCCAATGACGACAGGCTTGCTAATAGGAATCGGTGAGACTTCCAAAGAACGTCAAGATGCTTTGCACTTGATTCAAAATCTACATCAACAGTACGGTCATATCCAAGAAGTCATTGTTCAAAATTTTCGTGCTAAAAAAGAAATACCTATGAACTCGGCCTCTGAATTATCTCTTGATAAATCCCTAGAAATAGTGGCTCAGGCTAGAATCATTTTGGGTAAACATATGAATATTCAAGTTCCCCCGAATTTAAGTGGACCTCCAATATCAAGTCGTTATCTTCAATTCCTTGGGGCTGGAATCAATGACTGGGGAGGAATTTCACCAGTAACGATAGATTACGTCAATCCAGAAGCTCCTTGGCCACATCTTACTAATCTTCGAAAAGAGTTACTGAAAACAAAATTTGTCTTAAAAGCGCGTTTCCCTGTGTATCCAGAGTACATAAACAAAAAGAGTGGATACTTACCCGTAGCCCTCAAAAATCGTTTAGTTCATGATGCAGATCCATCTGGATTTATCCCTCAAAAGTCTCTTCGGCCAATCTGGGAGGCCCACTTTGCCAGCTAATAATTTAGATGACTCTCTCTCCCAAAGTCTAAAATCCATCGAACTTCTTTTTAAAAAAACTGCCCCGATTATTACCCGAATTCTCGAAAGAAGCTTAGAGGGTAAGGATCTTTCTGTATCACAAATCATAAATCTTTTTTTAACTAAGGGAGTTGATTACGAAGCGTTACTGACCGTAGGAAATTTTTTAAGAAAACAAACAGTAGGAGATATCATCACATATGTGGTAAATCGTAACATCAATTTCACTAATGTTTGTGTTAAGCGATGTGGTTTTTGTGCATTTAGTCGAACAGCTGATAGTCAGGAAGGTTATCATCTTCCTCTAGAGGAAATAGTCAGACGTTCGGTTGAAGCCCATAACTACGGAGCATCAGAAGTTTGTATCCAAGCGGGTTTACCACCAAATATGGATGGTAGATATTACATTCAGCTGTGTCGAGCAATAAAAAAAATAATACCTAACATTCATATCCATGCTTTTTCGCCTGAA
Organism: Terriglobia bacterium; assembly: GCA_022452285.1. Classification (GTDB taxonomy): domain Bacteria; phylum Acidobacteriota; class Terriglobia; order Versatilivoradales; family Versatilivoraceae; genus JAKUNG01. The sequence continues at coordinate 196,526 of JAKUNG010000001.1, forward strand.
GAAATACTCTATGGATCAAAACAATCCCAGATGACAATTCGAGAATATCTCAAAGAACTCAAAGATGTTGGGATTGGTAGTTTGCCCGGCACATCAGCTGAAATTCTTGATGACGATTTACGCAAACAAATATCTCCAGGGCGAATCAGTACAGCTCAGTGGATTGAGGTAATTACCACAGCTCATTCCCTTGATATTCCAACTAGTTCTACCTTGATGTATGGTCATGTGGAGACCGTCAAACATTCTGCTCAACACTTGCTACTATTAAGAGATCTTCAACGAAACAGTGGTGGATTTACCGAGTTTGTTCCTCTTAGTTTTGTACATACTGAAGCACCAATGTTTAGTCACAATAAACAATTGGGCATCAAAGCTGGCCCTAGTAAATCAGAAGTGCTCAAAATGCATGCAATAGCAAGATTAGTTTTAAACCAAGATATCCCTAACATTCAAGTTTCTTGGGTTAAAGAGGGACTTGTGGACTCTAAGGAATGTCTGAATTGTGGAGCCAACGATCTAGGGGGAACCCTCATGAATGAGAGCATCTCAACAGCTGCTGGATCTCTACATGGACAGTTAGTTCGTCCTCGCGACTTACGTCGCATGATCCGTGACATAGGTCGAATTCCAGGGCGTCGCTCTACCTTATATAAATTGATCCGTCGCTTCGATAGTCCAGAAACTGATGGTGAGGATCCTTTGGACAAATTGGACTCTGAACAACAGAAACTTCTTGGCTCTTATCATGAGTTAATCAAGATCGATCGGTTTCGATTTAGTTCTAAGAAAATCCTTTCAAGTCTATAATCGTTTTAATTATCTAAAAAGATCCTTGTCAGAGGACCTAAAAAAAGAACTACATCGAGCCATACCTTCTTCATAATTCAATCCACGAACTACAGCTACTGGTAGGCGCATTGTTTTTCCCATAACTAATTCAGCAGCCGAAGCTATTTCATCGGCCCAACCCATAGCGGTCGCCTGCAGAACACGTCCTGCATTATCTTTTTCACCTCTGTAGTCCATTAAGGGCATTAATCCCGCTACCCCAATTGCTAGATTTACTAGACCCTCGCGCCAAGGTCGTCCGAAAGAATCTGAGATTATTACAGCCAAATTACATCCAAAAATTTCTTGCAGATGGTCACGAACTTTTTGAGCTGATAGGTCTGCATTTTTTGGAAGGAGAGTTGCCATACCTGGAGCTGAATTAGAAACATCAACACCAGCATTAGCACAAACTAAGCCTTGGTGCGTTTCTGTTATCAATTGACCTTTATCCATACGAACAACACGGCGAGTTTCACTTAAAATAATCTCGATGAGTGATGGATCTTTCCCCAATTCTTGAGCCCAAGAACGGGCTAGAGAAGAAGGCCTGACCTGATCAAGCTGAATCACTCTCCCCTCAGCCTTAGCCACAATCTTATGCGTCAAAACAAATACATCCTTTACCTGAACAGGAAAATTTAATTTGTGAACTGCCTCACCAATCAACTTGCCTAGTAAATTTCCTGCCTGAATCTCTGGCAAACCGGGGATGCTCTGGATACTAATCTTTGGAATTTCCAAGAAATCTTTAACCACGGTTAAAAAAACCTCTCAAGAGTTCTTATCTTGCGGATCACTTCTTCTGTCTTTGTTCCGTGACCTTTTGTTAAAAACAACTGCAAATCAGACAACTTATCAATATCAAGTGCTATTCTAGGCATTTTCTTAACCTTTACAGTAACATTGAGACGACGGGCTTCTTTCATATGTTTCCTAAAACTATCACTACCAAACTTTGACGGAAAAAGGTTAGGAGGTGAACGACGCAATGCGTTCGTCCCTAATCCATCCCAAGAAGGAACCAAAAGAGCATAGGGAGAAGTTGGCGTTTCTTTGAACAAGTTATCTAAATCCTGAGCCTGAACTAAGGGAATGTCGATAGGAAGACGAAGTAGATCATTGACTCCTTCTTCGGCTAAAACTTCTGATGCCCAGTCAACTGATTTATTCTCAGATATTTGTTTCTTTTCACTGAGAACTTCCCATTGTTTCTTATAGGCGTATTGGATTATCTCTGGATCATGAGCAACTATCACAATCCTATCTGCTAGCTGGCATTTAGCAATAGCACTGCTGACATCTTTCAACATTGCCCACACCAAGCTTTTTCTTTCTAATGGAGACAAAATACTGGCAAGACGCTGCTTAGAATCAACTGGATCTTTTACTGAGAGCAAGATGGTATTTACCATTCTTCTATCACCGATCTAGCCAATGCAATTTTATCTGCTGTACTATGCATAATTGTATTCGTAACCTTTACCTGCATTCCCAGTGCTTTCACCTGTTCATAAAAACACCTATCTTTAAAATCCAGAACAAAACAATTTACGACGCCTCTTAGGAATTGGGCAACTCCTAAAGCTGAAGGAGGGTAACCTAGTTCCGACAACATCTTGACAGCAGGACCCTTAAAGGCTTTTCCATCAACAACTGGACTAATGGCAACAACTGGGCGATTTGAACATTTTAGTAAACTTTTCATTTTTGGAACCTCTAGAATAGGACCAATACTAATGAAAGGATTACTCGGAGCCAAAAGGACCATTCCTGCTGTATTCATTGCTTTTTCAACATCAACAGGAACAGAGCTTTGACCAATATTGGTATAAATAATCTTTCTTACTCGAGGATGCATTTTTTCACGCACTAGATATTCCTGCAAGTATAAGTCCCCTTGATCTGTCAATAACCTGGTAGGAGTAAAATATTCCGTCATTGGCAAAAGTGTAGAGCGAATACCTAAGGTCTTACTAATCCTAGCAGTAACCTCAACTAACCCTAGTCCCTTTTCAAGAAGATGGGTTCTCCACAAATGAGTTGCAAGATCCTTATCACCAACTCTAAACCATCCTGGGAAACCAAACTTTTTTAAAGATTGAAGACAAGTAAACGTATCATGCTTAATACCCCACCCCTGGGACTTATCAACCTTGCCCGACAAGGTGTAGGCAATTGTATCTAAATCTGGACAAATCCGAAGACCACATAGTTCCATATCATCTCCAGTATTCCCTATTATTGTAATCTGCTGGGGAGGTACAACATGAGATAGACCTAATAGAAATTTAGAGCCTCCTACCCCACCAGCTAGGACCACAACAGATTCATCTCTACTGACCATTACTCCACACCTTTGGGGGCAACACTCTATGAAAATAGACTGAAGATATTATTTTTTCTTCGAACAAATTGATTAGGGCTAGTACTGAATTGCGAACTCGATATTATTAAGAGTTCAGTTCTAAAAATGTTTCTGATCCTGATCGAACCAGTTCAAAAGTCCAGCAAACGAAATCTTGAGGAATGCACCCGGTACTTTTTGTTGATTTGAATGGCTAAAGCACACATATGCTCCAGTGTTCTAGCTTCTCTCAAGGAACCTACATCCAAGGCAGAAAGTCCTTTAATTTTAGATATGAGTTGAACTACCTGATAATTAGCCTGCTGAAGATCACCACAGACGAAAACATGACAATCTAACTGCGCTTCCAGATTTGCTAAAAGATGAGCTGGAATTGTTTTGAATGCTGCAACCAAGGCAACGTTGTTGGGCAAGGATTTTACTAAATGTTCACTTCCAGAGGCCTCTGCCAGCTTTCTTAATTCAACCCTTTTATCTCTAAACTGTAAGGGAACCGTAACATCTACTAGGATTTGTCCTTCTCTAAAGAAAGGTCTACACTCTCTAAGCAGGCCGGTCGCACGTTCAAATGGAACTGCCAAGAAAATTAACTCTGACGTCTTAACAATCTCGCAGTTCTCTTGTCCATAAAAATGAACTGTCGATCCATGTATTTTTAACTCACGCTGTAACTCCTGAGCCTTTCTTAAAGCCTGTGAGCGGATCCGGGAGCCAATCTTCACTGAGAATCCTGCTAGTCCCAAACGTAGAGCCAAACCCTTCCCTTCAAGACCAGTACCTCCAAGAATCCCAATCTCCATTAAGTTATTCTCCCAAAAGGTCTTCTGGTTTAATCAATTTATTCAACCAATTCAACTTCTTCATCAGTTTTCGGTATGATGTGTTCAGTTGGATGCTCATTTTCGACAGAGTAAATAAGCCAAATCACCCCCAAGGCAACCATTATTTCAAGCAACATCATACACCACTCAAAAGTCGTTAACATATCCTAACCTCTCATTGTCCCTGGGAAAACCTGCTGTTCAGGCGTTACTCCTTTTGCTTGTGCAATTCGTGTCCAAACGTAATAAACCAATCCTGAACTCACCATGGAACTGACCAAGCCACTAAAAATCTGCGTATATCCTCCTACATACCATCCAACTGCAAATCCCACAAGCCAAGCTGTAAAAGCAGCAGGATTTAAATTCATTTTAGCACCCTGAACACTTTCATAACGTTGGCGCCTTGAAGGAAATGCCCAATAATCTAATATGACAATGATGGCTATTGGAGCCACAATCCATCCTATAAATTGAACTAACCAATTGATAAATCTATCCAGTCCAACAAAGCTCCCTATTAACCCAACGGCTCCAGCACCAATGGTTGCTAATCGACGGGTAAATTCTTGACTTCGCACCAGCGGTAGAGGAGGAGCCGAAAAGGCCAAACCAGCAGCATAAGTACCTCCTTGTGCTGTCGACTGCGCTCCGAACCATAATGCAACCCAAGCTAGAAATCCTAGACCCAGAGAACTAGCCATAATAAACGCGTTGAACTCACCTGAATGGGTAGCTCCAATAGCCCCGCCCCAATACTGTAAAGTAACAAGACCAGCATAAGCGGACATAATACCTATCAAAGCTTGCTTACCATTCTTCCAAAAACGAGCAAGATCTGAAATGATCGTCACTCCAACAAGCCAACCACCAGCAGCAATATCAAATCCAATAAAAACTGGCTTTGTTGGATCATACCATTTGTTCCACAAGACCCCAAAACCACCAGCATTGTGAAGGGTAGAACTTATAATCATGACTACAATAGCTAGATAACCAGGGACCACAAACCAATCAACATAGGCAATCCAGCGAATCTTCATTACAGCTGGGAGTATAAAAAATACCCCAATAAGAATAGTGGTCAAAAGCCATTTTGGAGACCCTGGAACCCAGCCCATTTGCTCAACAAAACCATCTCGCGTCATATTTAAAATCACTGAAAACCACCCCATACTGGTTAGGGCCATTAGAATATTAGGGAACATAACCCCTTTTTTTCCAAAGGTATAACGATACAAGAGCGCGCTAGAATAACCAGTACGAGCAGCAATTGCTCCAATCAGTGCTCCAATTATGCCATTACTTAATGTTCCAAAAAAAATAATCGGCATTGACATTTTTAAGGGAAATGCTTGCCCTACTAGACCACCAATCATAAAGCTAGACAGAACTAGTACCCATCCCCATAAAATAAAGGAATTGTTCCAAAAACCCAGCCTTCTTGAAAGGGGAACCTTAGATCGGGCTGCATCACCAACTACTGCTCCGCGTTCGGCCATTGACTTTGATTTCAAGTTTTTAAAGGCTCCTTTCCTGAGCAAGGGAACTCCATATTCCCATTCTATGTTTTGACGTCACCATCATCAAGTCGAACGTACTAACCTCTTTATCTCAAACAAGAATCGATCTATCTCCTGACTCGTATTATAATGTACAAGTCCCAGACGAACTAAGCCACCTGAAGATAAAAGCCCTAATCTTTCAATTAGAGCCTGCGCATAAAAATCTCCATCCCAGAGGAAAAAACCCTTACAACCCAAAGACTCTGCTACTTTTCGAGGGGAAAATCCAGTCACTGTGAAACCTAGAGTTGGTGTTCTTTGATGCAAAAGTCTTCTATCTGTAATACCCCAAATCTTTACTTCGGGAACTTCTTCTAACCCTGCAAGTAACCTTTCCATTAACTCTTTCTCATAATATTCAATCACAGAAAGACCAGTCTTTAACTTTAACCGCCTACCTTCTAGGTCTTGGTACTGGTTAAGGAAAGATTTTCCATAGTGATCACCCACATCGGCTAAATATTCTATAGCAGCCATAGCTCCTACAATTCCTTCATGATTTTGGGTTCCTATTTCAAAACGATCGTAAGCAGGCCTTACTTTATAAGCAGGAAGCTGGTCCAAAATCTCCTGTTTCCCGTAGAGTACGCCTAGATGAGGGCCAAAAAACTTATAAGTTGAGCAAGCCATAAAATCACAATCCAGATCCTGAACATCAATAGGTCCATGAGGAGCATAATGGACTGCATCAACAAAAACTAAAGCTCCTACCTGATGGGCTTTTCTTATGATTTCTCGCACAGGATTAATTGTGCCAACTGCGTTAGAAGCATAGCCCAAAGCGACAACTTTGGTTCGTTCATTCAGCTTGGATTCTAAATCTTCAAGGTCAAGGGTACAATCTTCCGTACGGATATCAATGCAATTCACCTTGATTCCATTTTCGATCAAAGCATTCCAAGGCGATACATTTGCTTCGTGATCAAGGACGGTAACAATAATTTCATCACCAGGTTTAAGTGACTTGCCAATTGCCCGACTAATGTTAAAAGTATGTGTGGTCATGTTTAACCCAAATGATATTTCTTTGGCACTACGAGCATTCAAAAAATCTGCCATTGCATTGCGGGCATTAGTAAGCATCTGATCGCTTTTCTGGCTAGTTAAAAATGCCCCTTCGATATTGCTGTTCATCTTCAAATAATATTGATTCACTGACTCCATCACCCTCTTAGGCACTTGGGTTCCACCCGGACCATCAAAATAGACCGCTTGAGTAGTATCAACCCTTTGTTCAAGTGATGGAAATTGTTCTCGGATCCAAACAGGATTTAAATTGTTCATAAGTTACCTTTAAAAAAAGATTTTCACTAAAATTGGCTAGATGAATTCTAAATGGTAAGATTACAGTTATGCATTAAAAAAGGTTCCATGGAGCCACCACAGATGCTATCCGATCGGTAGCAATTTTAAAATGGCTAGCAGCCTCATCTAAAATAGGCTGTCGATGACCTGCAAAAAGATGATCAGCCTTAAGGGCAGCTAATCGTTCCACGCTGCGCATTGACTGGTGAAGATCACAGTCCCAAATATCCTGAAGCAAAATTTTTCCTTCAGGAAAGATAGCGTCACCGGCAAAAAGAATAGACTTCCCTTGATCATGAACCAAATATGAGATATGACCTTTACAATGACCAGGTGTTGAAAAAACCTCAAAAGTTAAATTACTCAGTTTTAACTTCTGACCATCCCGGACCTCTAAATCAACAGGACAAGGTAAAAATTTAAATTCGTCTGGATACATACCTGAAGCTCTACCTTTATCTAAGCTTATGGCTTTCTCATCACCAGACCGAAGCCATTCAGAAACTTCATAGGAAATTGCCACCTTTAAATTTGGTAACCATTCCTTTAAAAGACCGGATCCTGCTGCATGATCACCATGAGCATGGGTTAATAAAAGCCACTCAACCTCTTTAAGATCAATTCCATGCCCACGAATGTTCTCAATTATTTTATCGACAGCTTGACCACCGCCAGCATCAACTAGAACATAAAACTCCTCTGATCTGATAAGATAAATATTACAATCCATCTGATCAGTAAAAATTAGGTCAGGCTCACCTCCACCTACCAAATAAATATTGTCTGTCAATTTCATATTTTTATTCCTAATCAATGTTGTTCAGGTAGTAGAAAAACTTTCGAAATTGTTATTCTTATTTGTCGTAGAACAGTCTCCTACATGTAGAATTCAGTTTCCTTACTTGGTCTAGTTTAGATTTATTAAGAAATATAAGATGGTGTTAAGACTAGTTTCTATATTCAGGTTCTTCTCTATCTAAAATTCGCTTAATAGCCTCAAAGTGCAAACATCTCATAGTTGCCAACCCGGAGTTCATTACTGGAGCAACACTACTGACCACTGCTTCTGGCAGTATTCTTAGTTTTTGACCTGAAGACTGTGCAATGATCTGTGACTGACAAGCTCTTTCTAAATAGTATAATTCGTCAAAAGCATCGGCAACAGTTGGTCCTGAAACAATCACTCCATGTGCTGCCAAAAAGGCGATATCCTTATCTCCCATTGCTGATGCTAATCGATCTCCTTCTGAGCTATCAAAAGCTAAACCCTCATAATCATCGATATAAGCTATCCGATTGAAGAAACGAATAGCGTTTTGTGAAGCCATTTCCAGTCGACCCTTATCTAGAAGACACAGTGCTGTTGCATATGGCATATGAGTATGTAATACACAACGTGCTTGAGGTTTGGCTAAATGTATACGTGAGTGAATGAAAAAAGCAGAGTCTTCAACTTCCTTATCACCCTGTAAAATCCGCCGATCCTTATCAGCCAGAACCAAGTCACTTGCAGTAATTTCTCTCCAATGATAGCCCATGGGATTGACTAAGAATTGGTCACCTTCAACTGAAACAGCTAGGCTGAAATGGTTACAGATTCCCTCACTTAGACCTAGGCGAGAAGCCCAACGTAATGCAGCAGCTAATTCAATTTTGTTTCTCTGAATTTCTTCGGGTTTCAATGATTGCATCCTCCCAAATCAAAATTATTATTAAATTTGATTGTACTACCTCATAGTTAAATCACTAAAAAAGCCATTGACCAGGTAAATTTTCCCTTCAATTAAAAACCTCGAGACTCAAAAAATGGGTTTATCGCATTATAGTAAGGTCTACCGCCTGCTTGAAAATAACCCATCCAGAAATAAGGAACTGATCCCCTTCGCACCATTTCATCTGTCCATTGTGCACAAATCATTTGTTGAATAACATTTCCCACAATCCCAGAAGTTGGGCAGATTTGTTTAGGACTCCCAGGGATTTTTATGATTCCTTCTAATTCGGAAGAAAAATTATTAAACCCGACATCAGCAACATCAATTAGCCGTCCATGGGTAGACTCTCCATCTAGAGAATCTGGACCAATTCCGATAACATAGGCACCTTCAACCTGTTTTTCCTGAGCCAACTTAATTTCAGTAGGGTAACCCGGTGAAATTGCATTGATTAACATCACGTTATGCATTTTACTTTTTTCCCAGTTTCCCCAATTAACAATGCTAGGACCAGATGCAACTCCATGGAGTTCACTTTGAAATCCAGGATGTTCAAGACTACGCACAAACCATCGACCTCCCTGACGAATTCGCCGAGTCATTTCAACAGCAACTTGGCGGATGGAATTCCAGTGTTCTTTCGTTTTTTCTATTCGCTCAGTCAGGATCCTGAGATACTCGGCGCTTTTGTCCACCTTTTTAGAACTGGCTGTCGAGAGTTTGTTTGCGATCTCTGCCGTCAACATCCAGTGAAGAGTACTACTGCCAGTTGTCGTCGATGGGCACAAAGTCATTTCGGGAATTTGGGGTGCATGGACTAATCCTTGATAGTAAGGAACATGACTATGAAGAACTTCATTGGAAACATCTTTTAACATAAGATTATCTTCATTAGGATTAGTGAATCCAGCAGGTCGAAATTCATTGTCTATATAATTGACCGTAACTGCTACTACATAGACACCACGATCTCGAGCCCGTAGTACAGCTCGATTACACTGGTTGGTAAAAACCATGTCCCCTGACTTTAGATTTTCAAAGGTTTTAAAATCTAGACCCTTGTGATTTTTGAGTATGCCTGGATTACCACGACGAGCCTGACTCTGTTCCGCCACAGGCATATGACCATCATCCATTGATGTCCACACTGTACCACCGTTCTTTATAACCCGGGCTGCTCGTGAAGTAAGATCACCAACTTGATCGAGTTCTCCACTAAGACGACCAAGTATTTCCATAGTACCCTGATGGTATTCTTCCATGAACAGTGGACCGTGACCAAATGAATGCTGACGTTCCACTAAACAATCCCTATCTTTCGCCAAGCTCTCCTTAGGATAGATTGTCTGGGCAGACACCATTGCTCCACCAACTCCAATGCCGGCAGTTAAAAGCTGGCGACGATTGAATTCTTTCGACATGTATCTACCTCATTAGCTTCAAAAAATAAAAAAGAATCAGATTAATAAAAAGTTTCCAACATTGCAGATCTAAATATCTTAAAATCCCTGGAGTTCAAAGAATGGTCTCATAGCTTTGTTATAGGCTCGACCACCCTTTCGATAAACTCCCATCAAAAAATAAGGCACTGAACCTCGGCGAACCATTTCATCGGCCCACTGGGCAACAATCATCTGTTGAATCACGTTACCAACAATTCCAGAAGTTGGGCATATAGTCTGGGTACGACCTGGAACACTGATAACCCCACCTGACTCAGGTGAAAGATTATCGAACCCAGCATCTGCAATATCAATAAGTCGTCCATGAGGAACTTTTGAATCCATAGAACTTGGACCTATTCCAATGACATAGGCCCCATCAATTTGCTTTTGAAGGGCCAATTTGACTTCCGCTGGATATGCTGGTGAGATACCAGTAATTAACATAATGTTTTTTTTCTTAGAAGCATCCCAATCACCAAAATTAACTACAGCGATACCCTGAGCAACATTAAACTCTGATTCAAAGCCTGGATGCTCTATACTTTTGACAAACCACCTTCCTCCCTGGCGAATTTTTTTTGCCATGATTACTGCGGTTTCTCTAATCTGATTATATTGTTCTTTGAGTCTCTGAACACGCTCAGTAAGTATTTGGAGGTATTGAGCACTCTTGTCAACTTCCTTTGCATTCTCATTAGCAAGTTTATTGGCAATCTCAGCATTTAACATCCAGTAAATCGAAGTACCAGTAGTACTGGAGGGCAAGACGGCAAATTCAGGGACCTGGGGGACATGCACTAAACCTTGTTCATAGGGAACGTGGCTATGCAAAATTTCATTAGCGACATCTCCTAGCATAAGGCCATCGGGATTCCAATGATCATCAGCGCCATATCCAGCTGGTCTGAATTCATTATGCCAGTAGTTAGAGGTAACACAAACAACGTAAACACCTCGTTCTCTAGCTGCTAGAGCACCCTTATTGGCACGATGGGTAAAAACTATATCTCCCTTTTTTAGATGGTCAAAATCACGCTCCGCTCTGAGATTGGTCGCATGACTCTTCATAATTCCTGGATTACCACGACGTTCTTCTTTAAGTTCATAATGGGGCATATGACCCAAATCCATAGATGCCCAAACTGTACCACCCGCTTTAATCAATTTAGCAGCACGAGATGTTAAGTCCCCAATCTGGTCAAGCTCACCACTTTGAGCACCTAGTATGTCTAGTGTCCCCTGGTAGTACTCCTCCATAAAAAGCTTCGTGTGACCAAATGTATACTCTCGTTCCCATTGACATTCATTACCTTTAGAATAAACTTGAGAATGACCTTGAGCTGACTTTTCCAACCATTTTCCAGAACCAATTACACCACCCAGAAGCATTCCTTGTTGAAGTAACTTTCTTCGGTTTAATTTCATCTTATTCCCCTTATGTTTAAGAACAGCCCACTTGACCATACCTAGTACTTCAAGCATCATAGGTATTTAGAGAGTAGTCGCAATAGCTTCAGCGTAGTAAACCATTACCTTATCATATAACAAATATTTAAAGAGGCTAAATGTTACTTTTCATTACACTTATTATTAGCACGACACTTTGGTATGATCACTTAGATGAATTAATAAACGTAGTTGTTATCTAATGGAAATTTCAATAGCGCACAGATCATATATCGGTTATTCATAAATTCTTATCTTCTGGTCTTGCCACCATGCTTTAATTCTGTTTAATATTCTTTTTCAATAAGAAAATTCATCTTAAAAAAGTAGATGGAAAACCAACAAAAAAAATATTTAATTGCTATTGATGGACCTTCTGCTGCTGGCAAAAGTACTATTGCTAGAATAATTGCCCAAAAATTAGAATATCTCTACATTGATTCCGGTGCGATGTACCGTGCTATTGCTCTGAAAGTAATTCAGCACAATCTTTCTTTAGAAAAAAAAGATGCGATTATCGCCTTAGCTTCCGAAACTAGGATTGATTTACGTCCTGCCGATGATGGCTGCTACGTATTTTTGAATGGAATAGATGTTTCCAAAAAGATTCGTTCTCCAGAAATAAGCCAAGTAGCATCCCAAATCTCTGTTATTCCAGAAGTTCGAAAGATTTTGGTTCATGCACAACAAAGTTTGGGTAGAAATGGTGGAGTAATTATGGAAGGTAGAGATATTGGTAGTAAAGTTTTCCCCGACGCAGATCTCAAAATTTTTTTAGATGCCTCTGAACGTACTCGTGCTCAAAGACGTTTTACTGAGAATCAAAAGAAAAATAGTTCTTTAAGCTTAGTAAAAACCCTTCATGAAATCCGTCAGAGAGACCAAAGGGACAGAACACGGGAGGCCTCACCACTTATACAAACTGAAGATGCTATTTATTTAGATTCTTCGGGAAAAAATATATTGCAAGTAGTGTCGGAAATTATTGATCGAATAAACTGTTTGAAATGAAAAAATGGTTAATTGTGGTTCAAGAAGAGATGCAGATGGGGCAAAAATACCTATTCGTTCTATCCCCCATTACTCATTGAGGCCAAAAATTCGCCATTATTCTTCTTTTTTGACAACTTGTCCAACATTAACTCCATAGTCTCGACTGCACCCAGTGGATTTAACACTTTTCTTAAAATCCAAACACGGTTGAGTTCATCTTTTGGTAGGAGTAATTCTTCCTTCCGAGTTCCAGATCGATTAATGTCGATTGCAGGAAAAACACGCTTCTCAACCAATTTTCTTTCCAAGTGAACTTCCATATTGCCTGTTCCCTTAAACTCCTCAAAAACCACATCATCCATTCGACTTCCAGTATCAATTAATGCTGTAGCGATAATAGTTAAACTACCACCTTCTTCAATATTTCGAGCCGCACCAAAAAACCGCTTGGGTCTCTGGAGTGCATTTGAGTCGACACCTCCTGATAGAATCTTCCCTGATGGCGGAACAATAGTGTTATAAGCTCGAGCCAATCGAGTAACAGAATCTAGTAGAATTACTACATCACGCTTATGTTCTACCAGACGCTTAGCTTTTTCTATTACCATTTCTGCTACCTGAACATGACGAGTTGCAGGTTCATCAAATGTAGAACTAATTACCTCTCCATTAACCGACCTCTGCATATCGGTTACTTCTTCAGGACGCTCATCGATCAATAGCACGATTAACACTACCTCAGGGTGATTCTCAGTTACTGAATTAGCAATAGTCTGGAGAAGCATGGTCTTCCCCGTGCGAGGAGGCGAAACAATTAGTCCACGTTGTCCCTTACCAACAGGTACCATAAGATCCATTACCCGAGCAGCAAGATTGTCAGGTTGTGTTTCTAATTTGATACGATCATCTGGGTAAAGAGGGGTGAGATTATCAAAAAAGATCTTATTTCGAGCAACATCTGGATGTTCAAAATTAATAGCCTCCACCTTAATTAAAGCAAAGTATCGCTCTCCATCTTTGGGCGGACGAATCTGTCCTGACACTGTATCACCCGTATGTAAGTCAAATTTTCGAATTTGTGAAGGAGAAACATAAATGTCATCCGGACCTGGTAAGTAGTTATAATCAGGCGCTCGAAGAAAACCAAAACCATCCGGTAATGTTTCAAGTACTCCCTCTGAAAAAATCAGGCCATTTTTTTCTGTCTGTGCCTGAAGAATCTTAAAGATCAGTTCTTGTTTTCTAAGTCCACTTGCACCCATTACATTAAGGTCCTTAGCAATTTGGGTAAGGGATGCAATATTCATTTCTTTTAATTCAGCAATGTCCATACAAACTCCTTGTGCTAACTAGGGTCAATTTCAGCAGCTTAATCATAAGAAAAAATAAATTCCGCCTATATCGACCAGCTTTAGATTTTTTTAAAAAAACTATTCAAAAGTTATGATAAAAGTATGTGTTTTAAAAAGTCATTTAGACATAGTTATTAAGTAATAACCAAACTTGGTTATGTCCTATCCCTTTAGTTGAAGAATAGGCCAAAACTGGAACCCCGGAAACGAGAGATTCGGTATGTTTAAGGGATTTTTGCAACTCGCTTCGATTTAATTTGTCCGCCTTTGTTAAAACAACAAAAAAAGGAATTAACAACTGCTGCAACCATTTTATCGTCCCTACATCCAGAGGAGTCGGACCAATTCTAGAATCAATGATTACTACACAACTACAAAGCTGTTTTCTCTCCTCTAGGTACTGGTCAATTAAATGGCTCCAAGATCGCCTTAAAATCTTTGAAGCTTTGGAGTAGCCATAACCAGGACAGTCCACAAAGTAAAAATTTTCATTAATCCTAAAAAAATTGATAAGCCGAGTGCGACCTGGAGTAGAACTCGTCCTAGCCAGATGTCTCTGCTTTAAAAGGCTATTTATCAAGCTGGATTTGCCAACATTAGAGCGGCCGATAAATGCAAATTCAGGGAGGTTATCCCGCGGAAATTGGGATGACTCAGGTGCACTGCAAACCAATTTGGCGGAAAAAATCTTCAATGTGTAATGGATTCCTGCGAAAAATCCTTATCCATCGAAGTAGTATACTCCTCGATATCTTTGTCCTCTTTCTCTTCATTGACTGGGATTTCATACTCCAAAGCAACCTTCAAAACTTCATCCATATGTTCTACAAAATGGATTGAAAAATATTCTTGGATGTTTGGGGGTATATCAGCAAGGTCTTTCTGGTTATCTTTTGGGACAATGACAACTTTGATATTAGCCCTGCGGGCTGCCAATAATTTTTCCTTCAAACCACCAATAGGCAAAACAGCACCTCTCAAGGTAATTTCCCCTGTCATTGCTACATCGGCTCTAACTGGAATCTTGGTAAGAGCAGAAATAAGGGCTGTAGCAATGGTAATACCAGCTGAGGGACCATCTTTTGGAATTGCTCCTTCAGGAACATGGACATGCATATCAAAATTTCGGTGGAACTCACTAGGTATCCCGAATATTTTAGCTCGAGAACGTACATAACTCATAGCGGCTTTTGCTGATTCCTGCATGACCTCACCCAGTTTTCCAGTTAAAGTTAAACGTCCTTTACCTGCTACTAGAATTGATTCCGTTTCCAAAACCTCTCCCCCTACCTCTGTCCAGGCTAAACCTGTTGCAAAACCAACTTCATTTTTTTCTAAGGCTTTACTTTTTCTATATTTAATGACTCCAAGATAATCATTTAAATTCCCTGGTGAAATCTCTAAAGAAACCTTCTTGCCTTCTTTCACTACTTTACGAGCTACTTTCCGACAAACACTAGCAATCTCTCTTTCCATATTCCGGACACCAGCTTCTCTTGTATAACTCTGGATCAAACCAGCAATAGTTTCATCTGGCAACGTCAGATTTTTTTTACTTAAACCATGAAGCTGAATCTGTTTTTTTATCATATACCTTTTAGCAATTTCCACCTTCTCGATCTCTGTGTAACCAGAAATTCTAATTATCTCCATCCGATCCTGCAGTGGTTGAGGAATAGTATGTAAAACATTAGCAGTTGCAATGAACATAACTTGAGAAAGGTCGTATTCAACATCTAGGTAGTGATCTACAAAAGCTCTATTCTGCTCTGGATCTAAAACTTCCATGAGAGCTGAAGAAGGATCTCCTCTAAAATCCATACTCATCTTATCAACTTCATCTAACAAAAAAACAGGATTTTTCGTACCGGCTTTTTTCATCATCTGAAGAATCTGACCTGGCAAAGCACCTATATAGGTGCGACGATGTCCTCGAATCTCTGCCTCATCACGGACTCCACCCAAGGATAATCGAACAAACCTACGACCAGTTGCCCGAGCTATTGAACCTGCTAATGAGGATTTACCTACCCCTGGTGGTCCCACAAAACAAAGAATTGATCCCTTCGGATTTTTAACTAGTTTTCGAATAGATAAAAATTCCAAAATACGCTCTTTAATTTTTTCTAATCCATAGTGATCGGCTTCAAGAATCTTTTCAGCTTTTTCTATACTACGAACCTCCCTAGATCTTTTTTTCCAAGGAACTGACAACAACCAATCGATATAAGTACGAGAAACAGTTGATTCAGCTGACATGGGAGACATCATTTCTAAACGCTTCAACTCTTGCATCGCTTTATCTAAAGAATCTTTTGGCATCCCTGCAGCTTTAATTTTTTTCTTTAACTCCTCGATCTCTTGCTTGTCATCTCGACCTAATTCTTTTTGAATAGCCTTCATCTTTTCATTTAAATAATATTCTTTTTGTGCTTTTTCCATTTGCCGTTTAACAGTTGAATTAATAGATTGGTCAAGATTCATTTTTTCAACTTCTATACTTAGAATCTCAACTAAGCGATTTAATCGGGCAATGGGATCAAATTCTTCCAAAAGTTCTTGTTTTACTTCAATGCTAATTGACAAATTAGCCGCAATGTTATCTGAAAGCCTAGCTATCTCCTCCCCCTGCATATTCGACAAAGTGGTATCATCATTCAAATGCTGACTCAATTTAACGTATTGTTCAAACAGAGACATCACTTTTTTTGACAATGTTTCATCGGTAGGCAAAACAATTTCAGGAGGAATTTCAGGGTCTAAAAAAGCGTTTAAAAAACCATCTTTGTCTAGAACTTTAACTGCTTTTGCTCTCTTTATTCCTTCTACTAAAACTTTAATGTTACCATCAGGAAGTCCAACATTCTGGACGATTTTAGCAACAGTTCCAGTACTATAAATGTCCTTTGGCTTGGGATCATCCAGTGTGGCATCAATCTGAGTAGCCAAAAAAATTTGACTATCGTCGGCTAAAGCAATTTTCAAGGCCTTAACAGAAGAACCTCTCCCTATTACAAATGGAATCATCATATGGGGAAAAAGTACTACATCCCTAATAGGAACCATAGGGATAGCGATGAATTCTGATCTCTCTTTTGGTTTATCAAACATTATTTTTTTAATTGAATAGAATAACTCTATATGATTTCAGAATCTTACAAGAGGCTTATAGCCTATCCTGCCTTTTCCAAAAATGAGACATCGATTGAGTTAGTAACAACCATCTCCTTGGTAACAACAAATTTCTTGATCTTTGTTTGTGCCGGTAACAAGTACATCAGATCCAACATTAGTTCTTCAATGATAATTCTCAAACCCCGCGCACCTACCTTACGTTGACGGGCTAATTCAGCAATAGCCTCCAAAGCATCTTGATTAAAAAGAAGTTTAACCCCTTCGTATTCAAATAACTTTTGGTATTGCTTAACTAAAGCGTTATTGGGTTTAGTGAGGATTTCCACTAGCGCCTTAATGTCAAGATCCTCAAGTGTTCCAACCACAGGCATTCGTCCCACAAATTCAGGAATAAGTCCGTACTTAATTAGATCTTGAGGTTCTACACGTTCCAACATGGCAAGATCATGCCGTTGTTGGACAGTCTTAACATCACCTCTAAAACCAAGAGTACTCTTGCCTATTCGGTGCTCAATCACTTTTCCTAATCCAACAAAAGCGCCACCGCAAATAAAAAGTATATTGCTAGTATCAACCTGAGTAAATTCTTGGTGTGGATGTTTTCTTCCGCCTTGAGGAGGCACATTAGCAATTGTACCCTCTAAAATTTTGAGAAGAGCCTGTTGTACTCCCTCACCAGATACATCTCGGGTGATGGAAGGGTTTTCATCTTTGCGACATATCTTGTCAACTTCATCAATATAGATAATACCATGCTGACATTTTTCGACATCACCACCTGCACTCTGGAGCAACTTTAGAATAATATTTTCAACATCCTCACCTACGTACCCTGCTTCAGTTAGTGTCGTTGCATCAACAATTGCAAACGGAACACTCAGACGTTTAGCTAGAGTCTGAGCCAGAAGGGTTTTCCCTGTTCCAGTTGAACCAATTAACAGGATATTACTTTTGTTGAGTTCCACTTCACTTCGTTTTCTTGACAACTCGATACGTTTATAGTGGTTATAGACAGCTACTGCTAATTTCTTTTTTGTTTTCTCTTGTCCAATAACATACTCATCTAAGTAGAGTTTGACTTCATGGGGTTTTGGCAACTGCGTAGCACTAGGTCCAGTCTCAGTAGCTTGATCATCATCAATAATATCATTGCAAACTTTAACGCACTCATCACAAATAAAGACCGTTGGACCCGCAATTAGCTTACGAACATCATTCTGAGTTTTGTTACAAAATGAGCACCTTAATGCTTCATCAGTAGGCTTTTTCTTCAACTTATGTTCCTCCCTCAGGCTTACCTATAATCAAAATATAAACTAAGCCTTACTTAGTTCATGACTCACAATTACCTGGTCCACCAATCCATAGCTACACGCCTCTTCAGCAGTCATAATATAATCTCTGTCTACGTCTTGCTCAACCTTTTCCAAACTTTGCCCAGTATGATCAGAAAGAATTTTACTAGTGATCTTCCTTAACCGAAGAATTTCTTTAGCATGGATATCTATGTCGGAAGCCTGTCCTGATAGCCCTCCCATTGAAGGCTGGTGAATTAAGATTCGCGAGTTTGGAAGGGCAAAACGTTTCCCCTTAGTTCCAGCACATAGCAATAGTGCACCCATACTAGCAGCTTGGCCAACACAAATGGTAGTAACATCTGGTCTAATAAACTGGATGGTGTCATAAATCGCTAATCCTGCCGTAATGGATCCTCCTGGGTTATTGATATATAAGGAAATATCCTTCTCTGGATCGTCAGCTTCCAAGAAAAGTAACTGAGCAGTAACCAAATTTGAAACGTTATCATCAATTGGGGTTCCTATGAAAATGATATTATCTTTTAACAAACGAGAGTATATGTCATATGCCCGTTCACCCCTACTTGTTTGCTCTACTACCATGGGAACTAACATGAATTATGATCTCTATATAAACTTTCGATGTATTTAATTTTGGGATTGGGCTGTATTTCCACGTGGAGACTTAACTGATGCCAAACTAAGGACTAGGTCCAAACTCTTCTTCTTCTGAAGACCTGTACGAATTCTATCTGTGGCTCCATCCTTTGTCAAGCGAGATTTAAGCGTCTCTACTGATTGATCTGCTCCTTGAGCAATCCTCTCAATCTCCTCCTCAACTTCTTTTTCCGATATTGTTACTTTTTCCTTCTCTCCAATCCACTCCAAAACCAAAGCCACTTTAACGTCGTGAACAGCCTGATCCCGCTGCTGATCCTGTATGGTCTGCCAATCTAGATTAAGAGTCTTTGGATCAATCCCTTGCATCATTAGGGTTTGCATGTATTCATTAAGACGTGCATTCAGCTGTTCCTTAACCATGATCTCTGGAACATCAAATGGACTGTCAGCGATTATTTTTTCCATTAACTTAGATTGCATTTCTGAGTCAGCAGCAGTTTTTTTCTGCTCAACATAATTAGCAAGAATCTTATCTCTCAAATCTTCTAATGAGGAATAATCACCAGCATTCTTAGCAAAATCATCGTTTAATTTTGGCAGTTGCTTTTGTTTTATAGCTTTAACTTCAACTGAATATTGTATTTCTTGACCAGCTAAACTTTTATTTTGATGATCTTCCGAATATTTCACCTGAAAAGTCTTTATGTCTCCTGGGTTCGAACCAGTTAAGTTTTCATTAAATTCTTTAGGAGTATCATCTCCTCCTAACTCGCAGTACACCTCCTTTTCATTAATTTTCTCTTGATTCCGACTTGAATGTTGGCCATTTATCGAGATTACAACATGATCTCCCAGTTGTGCTGCCCTATCTTCAATTGGCAGGTATTCAGCCATTCTTTCCTGAAGTTGTTTAAGAGCTTTTTCAATTTCTTCCTTGGAAACATCTGTTGAAACTTGTTCTACTTCCAAACCCTTATATTTTGAAATTTCTATTGGAGGAAGCACTTCAAAAGAAGCCTTAAAAATTAATGGTTTACCCTCTGAAAAATTAACATCAGTAACCTGTGGAGGGGAGATTGGAGACAGAGACTCTGTTTTAATAGCCTCTTGCAAGTATTTACGAATAGCACCTTCCACAAAATCACTTTGGATCGAGTCACGATAGCGTTGTTGTACAACATTTCGAGGAGCCTTTCCTGGACGAAATCCTGGAACACGTGACTGAAGAATATATTTCCTGCAAACAACCTCGTAATCTTCCTTACAAAGATTAGCCTCTACTTCAACTGCTACTTCTGTTTTGCATGAATCGAGCTGATTGACTTGTATTTTCATACGTATTCCTAAAGAGAGGTGAAAATGTCACTGTATTTGTCTCTAATTCTCTCTAACTTGTAAGTGGAAGAGCTTCAAGAGCAAAAAATTGGTGCGAAAGAGGGGAGTTGAACCCCTACCCCTTGCGGGACTGGATCCTAAATCCAGCGCGTCTGCCAATTCCGCCACTTTCGCGCTAAAGTTTATCTTTAAGGTCAGCACCTGCCTAATCTACATCTAGCTTGTAGGCATGGGAGAAACCCAGTTCTTAATACACCGCTAAACTTTTTTATAGCATCTTTGATATTCTTATGTCAATTTCAAGTAAATCCACTAACAGAGTTCAAGATTCTGATCAAAAGGTTTCTGCTGTTTCTTGAATTTACAAAATCAAATAAATTGAGAAAGCCCTGAAAGAAAATACCAAAGGACTTGTTATTGTTCGCTTTAGCACTTTCCAAACCATGATTGTAAAAACAAGTAACAGTGCTATTTAGAAATAGGTGGTTGGTTTCCGTCAACATTTGAGGCCAATCTATTTGGATTCCACAGCGTTTCAGGAACACCTAATTCATAACTAACCCAGCGACTCCAAACAAAAAAAGCGTCGCTCAGTCTATTCAAATACTTAATAGTGTTCAATGTAATTTTTTCTTCATCATTTAGACGAACACAGTATCTTTCTGCTCGGCGGCATACAGTCCTACAAAGATGAAGTTCAACATTAAGGCGACAACCACCAGGAAGAACAAAAGATTTTAGTGGCGGCAGGTCTTCATTATATTGATCGATGTAAGATTCAAGACAAACAATTTCTTCAGAACCAATCTGTGGCTGTCTGGGATGAATATCCTTGGGCAGAGTTGCAAGAACTCCTCCCAGATTAAACAACTCATGTTGAATTTGAATCAGAATATTTCCCAAAGACTTTAAATTAGGATGGCCCGGTAATTCCATTTGCAATGTTATGAGAGCCACACCCACAAAAGCATTAAGTTCATCTACTGTCCCATAAGATTCCAAACGAAGAGACCCTTTAGAAACTTTTTGACCTCCAACTAGTTTAGTTTCTCCAGAATCTCCTAACTTAGTATAGACCCGGTTAATTGTAATTCTCGGTTCATTGAACCTATCAGTTGTCAATATAGTACCTCGCCACACTAATAGCTTAAATCCAGAAAAGTTTAACTTGTTAATTAGGAAATAAAGTATTTATATCTTTTAAAATGATTAGCAAAAATTTACTGCTAACTAAAGATCCTTTTCAAACTGTTGGACCTCAGAAAACTGAGTGGTGCCACGCAATAATCGACCTAGTCTTGGTTTGCGCTGATTATAAACCTCCACGGCATCAGCATCGGCATAGCGAAAAAATAGTATCCGACGATCAAAATCCGACAGATTGGGACCTGATTGGTGAAGTGTCCAACAACTTAAAACTAAACACTCACCAGCTTTCATTGTAATAGGAATTCCCTGTTCTTCTGCTATCGCTTTCAATTCAGACCCAGGTGTGCTGCCTAAGTTCTGCTTAAGCTGCTGATGAGCTTTCTGACCCTCTTTATTACTACCTGGAATCAGCCATAGACAACCATTTTGAAGAGTTGTATCGTCTAATGCGGTAAGACAGGAAATGGCATTATAGGGGTCCAGTTCACCATACCCATTATCCTGGTGCCATGGAAAAACCATTTTATTCCCTTTCATCTTAAAGGTTAGCTGACTAGTCACGGCCTTGATATTTGGTCCGATGATTTGTTCGGCAACATTGACTAATGGACCTTCAAAATAAAATTTTCGAACCCAACTAGCATGGTGATGAATGTTAGGAAGTAATGCATTTTCAAGCCATGTCTTCTGAGGATCAAAGTCATCCTTGTAAATATTCCAAGCTTCCATACATTGGCTTCTGATTTTTTCCAAACCCTTGGTGGTCAATAATGGACCACAAGAGAGATAACCATCTCTGTGGAATGTAGTCAACTGCAAGGGATTAAAACATTTTGAGATAAATAGGTCCTCTATCATTTCCATATCCCTTTCAATCAAAAAAACGTACACATCTTTTTATTTTCTCATCAATTAAGACAAGATTTAAAACCTTTTTCTTGCTAAAAAAACCAAAATTAAATACAAAGGTTGCATAGGATCTCTCAAAGTCTATTCGGTTAACTTTTAACTAGATAACTCAAAATAAACTATCAGATTTAGAAAGTTTTCTTCCAACTGCAATTTGATTTAGTCCAACCTGAAACTTTTCATAGTACTCCATTACAAAACCATGCTGTATCAACATTTTCTTTAGTGAATTACGATTGTAAAATTTGTGGTGTTCTAAAGCAGCTTCACGATTGGTTAAGTAGAGTAAGCTAGCATAGCTATGAATTAATCCACCTATTAAACTAGGTGTAGTAATAACAATTTTACCATTAGGTTTTAACAAGTCATACATATGTTTAAAAGCAATTTTTGGAAACTTTAAGTGCTCAATAAGCGCAGCTATAACCACTGTCTCGAAGGGTTCCATAGAAGAGCTAAAGACTTCAGAAGTAATATCACCCTGAACAAATTGGCCATTGATTTTTTTCTTTGCCATCTGGGCTTCTGCAAATTGCCGGCGATTTGGACTGCGATCAATCATTACCAGTCTATGTACACTCTTGGGTAAGTAATCTACAAGTTCGCCATTACCACAACCAATATCACAAACTTCATTCCCTAGATATTGAGTGACACGAGAAAGTCTGGCTTTCGTTATATATTTGGATAGTAGAGGCACTTGACAGAGATACCAAATATTGTCAATAGGTGGCTCGGCCACCACTTATGTCAATACAAGCACCGTTGGTAAAACTACACTCATCACTTGCTAAGAAACGGACAAGAGCAGCAACTTCTTTAGGCCTTCCCATCCTTCCCATCGGTATCTTGCTGACCATATAATTAGCTACTTCTTTCGTAACCTGGCTCAAAATGGGCGTTTCTATAACAGCTGGAGTTATACAATTTACATAGATTCCTTGTTGACAAACCTCTTTAGCTAAGGCTTTGGTCAAACAAATTACACCTGCTTTAGCTGAAGAGTATGGTACGAGATTAGGGTTGCCCTCTTTACCCGCTATAGAAGCAACATTTACGATACGACCATATCGATTTTTCAACATAACTGGCAGAACTGCTTTACTGCACATGAACACAGCCTTAAGATCGATTGCCATAACTTGATCCCACTCTTCTTCTAAAACTTCAACCAGTGGCCTATTTGGACCAACAATACCAGCATTGTTAACCAAAATATCTATTGTTCCAAAATGATCTATCACCTTTTTAGCCATCGCCTGAATTTGAGTAGCACAAGTCAAATCCACTGCAACAGCCAAACTCTGATTACCCGAAGCATCTAGATCTTTTGCAGTTTGATTTACCATTTTTTCATCAATATCAATAAAAACCACTTTAGCTCCATCGCTAAGAAATCGTTCTGCTATACTGGCCCCAATTCCACGAGCAGACCCTGTTATTATTGCAACCTTATTTTTCAAACCATTACAAGATGAATCTATCATAAACATCTCCATTCAGAACCTCTGAATCAACTTTTCTTGAACAATCTGTTGAATGATAGTAAAAGCTCGGATATTTGGCTCCGTAGGTCCCAACAAAGAAATAATAAAATAAGCACACTCTGGATAATGAGCTTGGGCAATGTCAGTTTGTGAAGGATACGCTTCAGAACTAGGGTGGGAATGATATATCCCTAAATGCTTTAACTTACATTTCTCTATATATCTAGAAAAAGTTAGTAACTCTTTCGGTTCAATCTCAAACCTAATTGGACTCTTAGCAACATTTTCCGTCTTCCAAAGCTGGGTGATCTTTTGTGAATCTCCCATTAAAAGACCA
This sequence comes from Terriglobia bacterium, assembly GCA_022452285.1. Classification (GTDB taxonomy): domain Bacteria; phylum Acidobacteriota; class Terriglobia; order Versatilivoradales; family Versatilivoraceae; genus JAKUNG01. Next base: position 220,638 of record JAKUNG010000001.1, read on the forward strand.
CAACACTCCAACGGAGACTCTATTAAAGAATGTTCTATCATTTGATTGACGACATTAACCGAAATTTTTACAACAGGCACGGGAATGGCAACTAACCTTTCACCTAGAATAATATTACAATCGATTACTAAATCGCTACTTCAGTCAGCTAACTTACGACGAAGATAGGTGGGAACTTCTAGATCATTCTTATCATAAGGACGTTCCAAAACTCTGGGTGTCTCTTGACTCGTATCTAAGTCACTGTTTGACTCTGGAAGGGATTTATTTGCTGAATTAGTTGAAAAAATAGCCCCATTATTCAAATTGGAAGCTTCACGCAATGAAACTACTGAACTGTTAGCGTTATCTTTGTCAAAACCAGTGGCAATTACCGTAATCTTAATTTCATCATTCATATTTTCATCAATTACAGCCCCAAAAATGATATTAGCATTCTCGTCAGCAGATTCGTGGATGATAGAGGCTGCCTCACTAACTTCATGCAACAACAAACCTTCTGATCCAGTAATATTAATCAAAACCCCCATGGCTCCTTCAACGGAAGCATCTTCCAATAATGGCGAAGCAATAGCTCTGCTTGCAGCTTGGATAGCGCGGTCTTCCCCTTTTGCAGTGCCTGTTCCCATTAGTGCCATTCCCATTCCGTGCATCACTGCTTTTACATCAGCGAAATCCACGTTGATAACACCAGGAACCTGAATAATGTCCGAAATTCCTTGAACCCCCTGTCGTAGAATGTCATCAGCTACCCTGAAAGCATCTGAAAGACTAGTACCCTTTTCTACTGTTTTTACTAAACGTTCATTAGGAATTGAAATTAGAGTATCAACACAACCCTTTAAATCTTTTAATCCTTGCTCTGCCTGTAAAGCTCGCTTTTTTCCTTCAAAAAGGAATGGCTTAGTTACAATAGCCACAGTTAACGCACCTAATTGTGCAGCTAGATCAGTAATGACTGGTGCTGAACCAGTACCGGTACCACCTCCAAGACCAGCTGTCACAAAAACCATGTCAGCCCCCTCTAAAGCATCTATGATCCTTTCTGTATCTTCCAGAGCAGCCTGTTTACCAATTTCAGGATCTGCACCAGCTCCTAGTCCATTCGTTAATTTGGCTCCAATCTGCAACTTGATTGGAGCATCAGACATCTTTAACGCTTGCAAGTCAGTGTTGGCTACAATAAATTCAACCCCTTCAACCCGTGCATTAATCATTCTATTCACAGCATTGGTACCACCACCTCCAACACCAATAACTTTTATTACGGCACCCTTAGGAGTATTCTCATCTAACAAAAACTTCACAGGACGAACAGATGGTTCAGTTTTTCCCTGATTCAGACCGCTAGAATTTTCTTCGACTCCTAGCAGTGAGCCAATTCCCTTTCCAAGAGCATTTCTTGTCATAATTAATAACCTCCTCGGCAGCTGAAGAAATCTCTAATTAAGAAGTTTTATTTAAGTTTACTTCTAAGGCATTTAGATTTAATTATTTCAATTCAATAAAATGTTCGTTTAAAAGGACTACCCTAAGTTTCTAAATTGCTAGTGGTTTTATAGATTAATTAAAACCCTTTATCCACAACATAAGGTGTCAAAACAGAGAATTCAAGGAAAAAATATACTACATTTAGTATTATTTGTTCTTGATACTAGATTAAATAGTAGGTTATTAAATCATAACTATTTTATTTTCAATAAAATAAAGAGTTTAAAGTTGAGAATTAGGTTCTTACTTAGTTAATCTTTGTACGGTTAAACCTATGATTGATTCTTAACTAATGACCATAACCTTGAAAAGATATTGCTATTGGTATTTACTTTAGTAATTGTTCTGAAATGAGTGCGGTAACCATAAAGTACTAATCCAATTGCTGTTGAATAAGTTGAATTTAATAAAACAGTTTCCATTTTATCTAGTCCCATTGGTGTCCCCAACCGCACGGGAAGGTCCATTTTTTCTTCAGCTAGCTCAACTACTCCTTCCAATTGTGCTGTGCCTCCAGTCAATACAAGACCAGCACCCAGTTTTCTGTCAAATCCAACATGTTTAATTTCCTCTTGAATTAGTAATAATATTTCTTCCATTCTAGCCTGTACAATTTCGCATAGAATTTTTTTTCCAATAGATTTAGGTTTACGTCCACCAACACTCGATACAGAAAAACTTAGTTCTTCAGGTATTAGTCTAGGTAAGGCACATCCATACTTACGCTTAATCCTTTCTGCTTCAGGAATAGTTGTCCTTAAACCAACTGCTATGTCGTTAGTAATTTGGTCCCCTGCAAGGGGTAAAATAAAAGTGTGTCGCAATGCTCCTTGAGTAAAAATGGCAAGGTCTGTTGTTCCACCTCCAATATCAATGACAGCAACACCTAACTCTTTGTCGTCATTACTTAGGGTACTTTCAGCTGAAGCTAATTGTTGTAGAATAGTATCATTCACCACAACGCCAGCTCGATTAACAGCAGTAACAACATTTTGATGAGCAAGATTTGAAGCTGTAATCACATGACAACCTACCTCCAAATGGCCACCTAAAAGGCCCAAAGGTTCTTTAATTCCCTCTTGTCCATCAACAACAAATGCCTGGGGTATCATATGAACAATTTTTACATCAGATGGTAATGAGATTGCTTCTTTTGCTCTATCTATAACTAGCTCAATATGTTCCACACTAATTTCTCGATCATCAGTAGAGATCGATACGGCTCCTCGACTATTAAAACTCTTAACATGTTCTCCAGAAACACCAACAAAAACAGACTCTACTACGGTTTCAGCAGCTCTTTCTGCTTCCTCAACAGACTGCTTGATAACTGCTGCTGCGGCATCTAAATTTACCACCACACCCCTGCTTAATCCTTTCGATTCGGTAGATCCAAACCCAACAAGATCCAGACCTCCTGTTTCATTAATCTCACAGATTACAGCACAAATTTTTGAGCTTCCGAGATCAAGGCCAATTACATACTTAATTTTTTCAGCCAAAAGACTCTCCAATTTATTGGAATTAGAGGTTAAAATTTGTTGATTTACAAATTAGCAACTACAATTATCTGAAATTTAGCTGTTATCAACTTCCTTTTTTGTAAATTTCCCTTTCAACGTACGAATAACCATCTGATTTTTGTACCGGAGATCTACCGAGTCCAAGTTTTTATATTTACGTTTAAGTTCTCCACTACTAGCAAGGTATCTTCGAAATTTTTCTTGAAAATTATTGTTACCTAAATGTACTAAAACGGTATCCCCATCTAAGATTACTGAGACATTTCCCAAATCCTCCAAATGGACTTCTGACAGGTCTTGGGAAAATTGAGCGCCACCTCCATCTAGAGAGTCTAACAAGTGCCGATACAAAATTATACGCTCTTTATTTCTACTCAAACCATCCGCTTCAAAAGTAGATTCAATACCGAGAATGACAGGAAAATCAAACTGAGGAAGGGTTTCTGGATTAGTTTGGAGAATAACACAGCCTTCGTCAATTAGAACAGTGTCACGATCAATCCTAGCAAAAGCTATTGGAACTCTTTCTTCAATGTTTATAACCAATTTGTCTGGGAAACTTCTTCTAACAACAGCTTCTTTAACCCAAGGAAGTAATTCAAGGTTACTTCTAAGTTGATTCAAATTGAAAGTAAGAATATTTTGGCTCTGCTCTTCCAATTCGTTAATCTTCATTAAAACTAAACTCTGAGAAATATGCTCCAAACCATTAATTTCCTTAAATGCTAAGTCAAATCTAGGAGAATGGTATAAACGTTCCTTAATCCAGTAGTAACTGAGGCTTATGAGGACTATGGTTAGTACACCAAAAGAAAACTTAAGTGCCCAAAACAAACGATTTATGACATTCTTGTTTTTTTTTAATTCTTGTTTTTGTGGTTTTCCTAAGATGGCAGTGGTCTTTTCTTTTAGAAGATTCATTATCCTTACCTTAGTTTTGCTAATTAATGGCTCTTAATCATTTTATTGTGAGCTACTGTATTTAATTTCTATTAACTTCCTCTCTATTGAGCTCTTCTAATATGGAGTTTGCCACAATCCAAATATTACCAGCCCCCATGGTAATTACAAGATCTCCATCTCTCAAATAACTAACTAGTTGAGATACTTGGTTAAAATTATTCAGAAAATGGGTATGTTGATGACCATCCTGTTGGATAGCACTGACAAGTTTATTTGAAGTCACACCTTTTATAGGTTCCTCCCCTGCTGCATAGATATCAGTTAGAAAGATTAGATCAGCTGCTTGAAGAACCTTGATGAATTCTCCAAAGCAATACTGTGTTCTGGTATAACGATGGGGCTGGAAAATTACAACCAGTCGATTGTATTTTAGATGCTTTGCTGCTTCTAAAGTAACAGCAATCTCAGTAGGATGGTGTGCATAGTCATCTATTAATGTTATCCCATTAACGGCACCCTTCAATTGAAATCTCCTATCCACTCCTGAGAAACTAGTTAAGGAAGAGCATAGTGACTTAACAGAGATTCCTAGGTCTAAACCAACAGCAATTGCAGCTACAGCATTCAAGATATTGTGTCTACCTGGAATCTTAAGCTCAAATTTTCCAACCAAATTTCCACGATCATGCAAAGAAAACTGTGATTTTGAACCTTGGAAGGTAGTATTGCTAATATGTAGATCAGCTTCCTTACAAAATCCATAGGTAATTATCCGTCTTTTAATTTTTGGTACGATTGATTTGGTAACACTATCATCTAAGCAAAGTACTACGACTCCATAAAAAGGAACCTTGTTGACAAACTGGAGAAAAGTATTTTTAAGATCTTCTACACTGGAATAACTCTCCATGTGGTCTTCGTCAATGTTTGTTACGATTGCAACTGTAGGTGATAGGAGCAAAAAAGATCGGTCACTCTCATCTGCTTCTACTATCATAAACTCCCCCGTCCCTAATTTGGCATTACTGCCAAAAGTATCTAGTCTTCCTCCTAAAACAACAGTAGGATCTAATCCTCCATTTCCAAGAACTGTAGCTACCATTGAAGTAGTTGTTGTTTTTCCATGAGTTCCTGCAATGGTAATTCCATATTTCATTCTCATCAATTCTGCAAGCATTTCAGCACGGGGAATAGTTGGAATTTTTCTACGCTGAGCCTCACTCACCTCTGGATTATTTCTCTTTACGGCTGAAGAAAATACCACCAAATCGGCGTTATCTAGTTGATCTCTGGAATGACCCTCATTAATTCGAGCCCCTAAGGAGACTAACCTAGCAGTAATAGGTGATAACTTAAGGTCTGATCCTGTGATTAAATAGCCTCTGTTTAGCAGGACTTCTGCAATTCCGCTCATTCCAGAGCCACCTATACCGACCATATGAATTCTTTGGATTTTCTTGAACATAAAACTAGCTTTTTAAAATCATTAATTTTAGTTGCCACACCATTAGTACAAACTATCTTGCCTAATAGAGGCCACCCGACGTCCGTTATTTCAAAACGACTAAATCGTCAACGAGATCAACAATTTTTTTAGTTGCTTCAGGCTGACCCAACTGACGACTTTTTGCTTCCATTTGTTTTATCTTGTCTGGATTGTGAAGATAGTACTTAATTCTCCTAGCAAGCAAAGACCCCTTCAAATAGGTTTGACAAATCACTTCAGCAGCTCCATTTGAGGCAAGTGATTCAGCATTAAGCTGCTGATGGTTATCAGATGCTTCCATGAATGGTATAAGCAATGAAGCCTTTCCCGCTGTAGTAAGTTCTGCTAACGTTGTTGCTCCAGAACGACAAAGAATCAAATGTGCTTTTTTAAATTGGCAGTGCATATCTAAAAAAAAGGGTTGGACTTGTGCTTGGACACCAGCGGCCCTGTATTGACTAAGTACTTTTTGGTAATCTTTTTTCCCAGTTTGGTGAATAAAGCGCAACTGCTTAAGATCAGATTGAAGGAATTTCAAAGCTGCCATAACAGCTTTATTAATCGGTTGTGATCCTTGGCTACCACCAAAAATAAGAATTACTAAAGGTGGAAGGGGCATGGTGTCTGCTAGACTGGAGAATTCCATTCGGACTGGATTACCTGTCAGAACAGACTTTTCTTTAAAAAATTTTGTACATTCTGGAAAAGCGATAGCTATTTTCTGGCTGAAATGGACTAACAACCTATTAGTAATGCCAGGATAGGCATTTGGCTCCTGCAGAAGAACTGGGATACCTAAAAGCGAAGCTACCAAAACAGTAGGACCCGAAGAGTAACCACCTACACCAATCACAATACTAGGTTTAAACTTGACAATTAATCGCCACGCCACCCATATACTTATAGGTATCCTTAAAACCCCCTTTATTAGATTAAGTCCCTTTACACCTCTTAGTCCAGAAACAGGCAGTAAACTCAAATTGTAGCCCGCATCTCCTAGTATAGTTTTTTCTAGATCACGTCCAGAACCTACAAATCTAATCTCTACCTTGGGGTACCGATTTTTAATTTCTCTAGCTATTGCTAGTCCTGGATAAATATGTCCGCCTGTTCCCCCACCCGCAATGAAAACATTGGAGGTAGCGCTAACATACCTCTTATTGGCCCTTGAACTTTTTTTTTCTGCTCTGGGTTTGATGACAACTCCATTCATTGTATTAACTGGTTTCATGTTCTACCTGAAACAAATAGTCCAGAAAATTAATTTATGGATAGAGATCAACTTACCTTAGAATTATTAGCCTAATTAGAATGTTGAGAAATATTGAGTAATATACCTACACTCAAAAGACTAACTAGTAAGGATGACCCACCTGAACTAATAAAAGGAAGTGGAATCCCCTTGGTTGGCAACAGGCTTAGAGTCACACTCATGTTGATAAATGCCTGGCAAACTATCATCATTGTCAGACCAATACCTAAGAACCAACCAAATGAATCTGGAGCTTTCAAGGACAAACGAACTCCACGGAACAAAAACACCCCAAATAAGCCAAGAACTATTAAGGTTCCAACCAATCCCCATTCTTCTCCAATTACTGCAAAAATAAAATCGGTGTGAGGCTCTGGAAGATAGAATCTTTTTTGTATTCCTTCCATTAATCCCAGACCGGTAAGGCCACCACTTCCCACTGCAATTAAAGACTGGATAATCTGAAATCCAGCTCCCTGTGGATCATCCCAAGGATTAAGAAAAGTTAGAATTCTTTGAACTCGATACTGATAGAAATAAATTAAAGGAAATCCTAATACTGTGGCCGTAAGACAACCATACAATAAATATTTAATCCGAAGACCTGCACAAATCAATAACATGAAAGCAACAATGACAATAGAAACGGCAGTTCCAAGATCCGGCTCAAAAACAATTAAAGCTAGAAACACTCCTAGAATGATAATGCACGGTAAAAGTGTATGGCGCCAATCATTGATCCGATTTAATCGTTTTTCTAATAGGGATGCTAAAAAAATTATGAGAGCTAGCTTAGAAAGTTCTGATGGTTGAAATGATAGAGGGCCCCATCTAATCCACCGATTAGTATTATTCAATTGATCAAGAAAAAAAAGAGTTGTCAAAAATATACCGGATACAAATAACAATCCATAAATGCAAACCGGGTGTCGATACTTACGATAATCAATGTGCATCATTACTGACATAGCAACAAGACCAATTAGAGCCCAACCAGATTGTCTATAAAGAAAGTAATAGGGATCGTTAAATTTTTCTTTAGCTATTACAGCAGAGGCACTGAACACCATGACCACACCTACCAAAACTAAGGCCACAGTTACTGCAAATAGTATTTTATCTGGTGAAAGCTTTCTTGCCATATTATTTACTAGTCATCTTTTTCATATAATAGAAATTTAAATACTTAATGTTTTATTTAATAATCATCATTGGAGTTGACTAACTAATTCTCTAAATGTATTACCTCTATCATTATAGTTATCGAACATGTCAAAGCTAGAACAAGCAGGAGCCAGTAGTACAACATTTCCTGGTTGAGAGCAGCGAAAGGCGGCAGCAACTGCATCATGCATAGTTGAGACTTGTTCTACAGGAACCGTTCCATCTAACTGAGACTTAATCTTTTGGCTGGCTTCTCCTAGCAAAATTAGGCTTTTGACGCGCTGAATAATCAACGGACGAAGGACAGAAAAATCACTACCTTTGTCACGACCTCCAAGAATAAGAACTATCCCTTCTGGAAAAGCTCTTATAGCTTTTTGTGTAGAAGCTAGATTAGTAGCTTTAGAATCATTGTAGTACTCGACTCCATTAAGTTCTCTAACCTTCTCCAAGCGGTGAGGAATGCCTCTAAAGGAATGTACTGTCTCACGGACTGCTGAGACATTACACTTCATAAGGCTAGAAACTGTGACTGCTGCAGCAATATTTTCTAGATTATGAACACCTTTTACCCCAACAATATCAAGATCCATTACAGACTCCAATCTTCTCTGATCACAGAAAACCATCTGTCCCTTTTTTATGTAACTTCCTCGACTAACTAGAGAATCAGTACTAAACCAATAACGTTTACCACTACTTTTTTCACAAAACTGCCTTAATAAAGGATCATCGTAATTAAACACTGAAAAATCTTGTGGAACCTGATTACTAAGAATATTGAATTTTGCTCTTGAATAGTTTTCTAAAGAATCATATCGGTCCATATGATCAGGAGTAATATTAAGGATGACAGCTATATCTGGTCGAAAAGATGGAATCGCTTCTAACTGAAAGCTACTTAGTTCAACAACATTAATTGTCTCCCTTGTTGAACTTTGGACCAAAGATATCAAGGGCACTCCAATATTGCCCCCAACTTGAACGTGAAAACCAGCAGACTTGAGAATTTTTCCAACTAAGGTAGTTGTTGTTGTTTTTCCATTAGATCCCGTTATGCCAATTATTTTCCCAGAAATAACACGATACGCTAATTCCACTTCACTAATCACCTCAATCCCTTGGTTCAAGGCCTTTTTAATGGGAAACAAATTTAAGGGGACACCCGGACTAACCACAATACAATCAGTTTCTAAAAACGTTTCTACCTGGTGACCACCAACTTCATAATTAATTCCTTGGACTTTGAGACTCTTAAGCTCTGACTCCAGTTCCTGTCTGGGTCGCTCTTCTGAAATAGTTACAATGCTACCTTTTGACTGAAGATATCTGGCTGAAGCCAAACCACTAAGTCCCATTCCTACTACCAGTATCTTCTTTCCTTTGAACACTCTAACTTCCAAAATTCACTCCAGCTATCCTAATAATCCTAGGTTTCAGGAAAGCTTTAGAAGGAAAATTTTTCACTTCTATGCTCTGTATTCTGTAGCTTCTTATCTAAGCTTGAGTGTGGTCAGACTAAACAATGCAAAAATCAAAGCTGCTATCCAGAACCTAACCACAACCTTACTTTCTTTCCAGCCCAACAACTCAAAATGGTGGTGTAAAGGCGCCATTAAAAAAATTCTTTTTCTTCTCAACTTAAATGAAAAAACCTGAACAATTACTGAAAGCACTTCCAGTACAAAGACGCCAGCAATTGCTATTAGTAATATTTCGTGTTTGATTACCACAGCTATTGTTCCAATAGCACCACCAAGTGCCAGTGATCCAACATCACCCATAAATAATTCTGCTGGATAACAGTTGTACCAAAGAAAACCCAAAGCTGCTCCTACCAAGGCTCCACAGAATATGGTAAGCTCTCCAACCTCTGGCTGATGAGGAACACCGAGATAATAAGCAAAATTTGCATGGCTAGTAACGTAGGTTAGAACTGTTAATGCTCCTGTAGCTACCACAACACAGCCTATAGCTAACCCATCAAGTCCATCGGTAAGATTAACGGCATTAGAAGATCCGACTAGGATCAGTAATAAAAAGATTAAGAAGGGTAAAAAGTCTAAGAAATAAAACTCAGAATTACTAAAAATTTCTAAGACTAGGTTGGGTTGAAGGTTTTTCAAGAATGGAACCGTTAGGTCAGTTTCATAGCGACCCTGAGATGCAAGTAACAGAAGTCCTCCTGCTATGAAAAGACTAAGAATTAACTGTAATCCCATTTTGTACCGGGCTGTTAATCCTAAATTTCGACGTTTTTTAATCTTGATGTAATCATCAGTAAATCCTATGGCACCAAAACCTATAATCGAGAAAATTGCAATCCATACAAAAGGATTTTTAAGATTTGCCCAAAGTAACACAGGTATTACAGAACTAACCACTATCAAAATACCACCCATAGTGGGTGTCCCTGACTTATGGTGATGATGAGGAGGACCTTCTTCCCTAATATGCTGTCCTACTTGGAATTCCTTCAACTTTCGAATTAACCAAGGTCCTAAAATCAAGGCAATTAACAAAGCCGTTAAACTTGCACACGTAGTTCTAAATGTGATGTATCGAAAAACATTAAGAAAAGAAAGATTTGGATAGTTGGCAAAAAGACACTCATAAAGTAGGTAATAGAACATCGGCTTAAAATAATTTTCTATTGTTCAAAATACTTTCATCTAATTTATGCAGTGAAAGTTTTAAAAAAAACTCCGACCCAATTAGGAATAAGTCTATAAGTCAACTACTTCTAGTTAGATAGGGGAAACTTTTCCATTAATATTTGGATTACTCTTTCAGTACCTACTCCTCGAGACCCCTTTACTAATACTAGATCCCTTGACTTAACTAAAGATGCCATCCATTCTCCTGCCTTATAAGCATCTTCAAAAAAAATAGCTCGATTTGAAGGATAACCATGATTACGTGCTGACGTTACAATTTGATCTGCCATTCCCTGGACACCAATAATAAAATCAAATTTCAACTGGGCAGCAGTTTTTCCACAGATCCTGTGAAATCTAGAACCATTTTCTCCCATCTCTAACATTTCCCCAACCACTAAGATTTTTCTACTGTAGCCAGAAATTTTCTTAAATAATTTCATCATCATCTTTAAGGCCGTTGGGTTAGAATTGTAACTGTCATCGATTACAGAGAATCCAGAGCAAAAATGCAGGGTTAGTCCTCGACCAAATTTTGGTTTGAGAGTCTGAAGTTGGGTAGCAATCGTATCAAACCCTAGCTTCCAGCGATGGGCTAACGCAATTCCAGGCAAACAGTTGCTAATGTTGTGATACCCCAATAACGGTAGAGAAAGTCTATATTTTTTGCCACGATGATTAACTATAAAATCACTACCTTGAAGTTCTTTGAACTTTACATCATTAATACGATAGCTAGCAATTCTCTTAATTCCAAAGGTTACAATTTCTCCATCATAAAACCGGCTAAATCTTCTGACATGGACATCGTCATTATTAAGGAATGCTGCCCCATTAGAAGGTAACTCTTCTATTAGCTCACGTTTAGCTTTTGCTATTGCCTGAATTGAAGGAAAAAATTCTAAATGGACAGGTCCAACATTAGTAAAAATTCCTAAATCAGGCTTAGCAATCCTACTCAATCTTGCAATTTCCCCTGGGGCAGACATCCCTAACTCTAGAACAGCTATTTCATGAGTGTTTTCTAATTTAAGAAGAGAAAGTGGTAATCCATAATCATTATTGAAGTTCCCCAAGCTCTGAAAAACATTAAATTGGCTCGATAGCAAATGACCTGTGATTTCTTTAGTTGTTGTTTTTCCAGTACTCCCTGTAACTCCAATAATAGTTCTGCCCCATTTGTCACGAACTCTTCTAGCTAATTGTTGGAGTGCTAGCAACGTATCCTGAACTACAATATATGGGATTTTTGAACTTGCTGGGATCAATGAATCCCGGCTTACGATTAGTAGGCATGCACCTTTTTGGATAGCCTCCTCAATGAAATGATGACCGTCAAAATTTCGACCTTTAATTGCAATAAAACAATCACCCTTTCGAAGACTCCTCGAATCAATTGAGTATCCCAAAGGAATTACTTCAGACTTATTATGACATTGGTCAGAACCAAGTGTTTGCAATATTTCATTGGGCGTTAGCTGAATTACCATATCCCATTTCCTGTAAAACCATTCTAGCTGCCTGACGGTCATCAAAATATTGGAATTGACCTGCTACTTGTTGCTCAGACTCATGTCCCTTTCCAGCAAGAATAACCACATCTTTCTTACGAGCTAACTTTATGATGTCCCTAATTGCTTGTAGCCGATCAAGGTGCACCTTATAATTTTTTGAATGAAAACCTTTCTGGATCTCTAAAATGATTTCCAAAGGATTTTCACTTCGAGGATTATCGGAAGTAACCATTACGAAGTCACTCCACTTTTCAGCAATAGATCCCATCAAAGATCTTTTTGACTGATCTCTATCACCACCACAACCAAAAACAATCAATAGTTTTCTAGGCTGAAGTTGGCGGGCCGTTTTGAGAATATTTTCTAGAGCATCAGGAGTGTGAGCATAATCTACAATCACATGAAAGTCTTGACCACAGTCAATCCTTTCAAAACGTCCGGGAATCAATTTGCATTTTTCAATTCCCTTTTTTAAGACTCCTCTATCCAATCCCAAACTACTGGCAACAGCAACTGCAGCTAGTAGATTTGAAAGATTAAACCGTCCCACTAAACAAGTGGTAACTTCCAGTTCTCCATCTGGAAGTTTTAGATTAACTTTAGTTCCAGTCCACCCCAAACAATATTCTAAAACTTGGAAATCAGCTTCTTCACTCAGTGAGAAAGTTGTGTGTCTTCCTGGAACAGTCATTGATAAGCTCTTCCCCCAAGGGTCATCTAGATTAATGATGGAAAGATCAGGCGGACCATATCCTGTATCGAAAAATAAACGCCTTTTTGCATTAAAATAATGATGCATGGAATTGTGATAGTCCAAGTGATCCGGTGTCAGATTCATAAAAACAGCTGTCCGAAACCGACAAGCATACACTCGTTCCATCATTAAAGCGTGTGAAGACACCTCTACAACTACATCACTACATTGCATCTTAACAAAATTTCTAAAAAATCTTTGAAGATCAGAGCTTTCCGGAGTAGTTCGAATAGCAGAAGCCTTCCATTCTGGTCCCCTGTAACCAACCGTGCCTAATAATCCAACCCTCATTCCTGCCTCCTTAAGAATAGACTCTATCAGGTATGAAGTGGACGTCTTCCCATTAGTTCCGGTAATTCCTATCAATCGTAAATCTAGGGTGGGGTGAGAATAAAAATTATCTGCTGCTTGGGCTAGAGCTCGACGGCCTTGGGCAACTTGGATCCAAGGTATTCTAGAACCTAAAGGCTTCAGATTCTCCGAAAGAATTACTTTTGCTCCAAGATCTGTTGCCTGACCAACATAAAGATTTCCATCAGTTTCTTGTCCCTTTATTGCAACAAAGAGTTCTTCTGATTTAACTTTTCGAGAATCGTATGCAACACCAGAAACTTCTATATCTGAAATTTGTGGGTCACCTTTAATCTCAATGTTCTTAATTACATTCCTAAGCTTCATACTTTTTAGCAAAATCTACCGGTAGAATTTTTTATGAATATATTTTTACACCTTCCCTTTAACTATCTCTTTTATTTCTTTGAAGTTGGACCTTAACAATTGAACCTGGAACAACTTTTTCATTTGGCAAGGGATTTTGCCTGAACACAGTTCCAGATCCAAGCGCTTGTATCTGAAATCCTGCTCTAGATCCTTCGGATAATACAGCCCTTAATGATTTTCCTAGAAAGCTTGGAACCTCGACACGTTTTGCCCCCTCGACCACAATTTCTTCAGAACCCCCATGATTAGAAGAACTTGAAGAATTAGAATTTGGTTCGGCGCTCTTAGATAACTTTGATTGGTCCATCCACATCCAGTCATCAAAAAAAACTTCCGCTGATTGACTAGTTTTTTCTTCTTCATTGTCTTTAACAACTAATTCCTCATTCCTGATATTTGGGGATTCCATTTCATCCTGAGGCCTATCAGGAGGAATTGAAAGATAACTTAATGTCTTTTCAGCAATTTCCTTAAATACTGGAGCTGCAACCAGTCCCCCGTAGTATTGTCCCCGGGGTTCATCAATCAAAACTAAGATTGAAATAGCTGGATCATCTTTGGGTGCAAAGCCAACAAAGTTGGCAATATAATCTTTATGTGAATACCTACCATTTTTCACCTTCTGAGCTGTCCCTGTTTTACCGGCTGAGGAAAAACCTCTTAATTTAGCTTTTCGACCAGTTCCTTGTTCAACTACCTCACTCATCATTTCTTTCAGAATTTTGGAGGTGGTTTTTCGTAAAACTCTACTGTTTGACGCCTTAAATTTTGAGGGATTCACAAGAACCCGTTCCACACTAATTTTGTCAACAACTCTAGGCTTAACTAATAGTCCTCCATTGGCGATTACGCTGACAGCTGTTACTAACTGAAGCGGAGTTACAGTAATTCCCTGTCCTATTGACACATTCCCTAAGTCTATGGGAACCCAGTCAGAAGCTGGCCTGAGCAACCCACGTGCCTCTCCTGGTAAATCGATATCTGTGGATCCACCAAAACCAAACAATCGGATTTGTTTCTCTAACCGATCTCCACCAATGCGGAAACCAAGTTTAACGACTCCTACATTACTAGAATGTGCTAACACATCCCGAACTGACAACAAGCCAAAGGGTTTGTAATCATGAATTCGGTTTTTTCCAATTTGGATTGCACCATTCTCACAATCAATCTCTTCTTCTGATGTTGTTAATCCTTCTTCAATGGCCGTTGCGACAGTAAAAATCTTGAATGTGGATCCCGGATCATAACCACTAACTATGGCATGATTTTTTAGTATGGCTGAAGGATATTCCTTGTATTTGTTTGGGTTGAAGTAGGGATAGTTAGCCATGGCAAGAATCTCACCTGTCTTGGGATTCATGACAATTGCTGTACCTCCCTTTGCATCACTTTTTTTTACTTGGGCTTCAAGTTCTGTCTCTACGAAATATTGGATCGCTTCATCAACGGTCAATATTAGATCGTCTCCAGCAGTTGGAGGTTTTTCCAATCGGCTGAAGGATCGTTGCTTACCATCGGCCATCAGTACACCTCTTCCTGCTGCACCCCTTACTCGTTTGTCATAAAAATATTCAAGGCCTCCGAGTCCATTATTGTCCATCCCAACATATCCGAGCACCTGAGCAGCAAGTTTTCGTTTGGGGTAAAACCGTTTATTCTCCTCTTGAAAATAGATTCCAGGCAGATTAAGTTTTTGAACTTTCTCCCTCTCTGATGGATCTAGTTTTCTCTTTACCCAACAAAAACTTTTAGCCCTTTTCATATTCTTAAGCAATTGCCTGCCATTGATATGTAAAATGTCCTCAAGGATTTCAGCCGTTTTTTCTTTATCGGCAATTTCTGAAGGTACAGCAAACATAGAATCAACTTCAACGCTAGCAGCAAGTGCCCTATGTTTTCTGTCATAAATTGTCCCTCTTCTCGAACTGATATCAAATGCACGTTCTTGTTGGTTACGAGAACGGTTAGTCATCTCGCGGTATTTGACAATCTGTAACTTTACTAATTGGAAGACAATCAGACAGGACCAAACGACCAGGCAAAATACTAGAAAGAAGAGTCTAAATTTCAGAGATTTTTGTTTTGCGGTGGGCATCAATAACCACCCGTATAAAGGTTAAGATGATGCATCTGTATACTTCTATAGTAATGACTGCCTACTTCAAACTACAACTAAGTCTCAACTTAAAGCCTTAAGAAATTCATGATAGAATTAAACCTCTTTACTGGACTGCTCCAAAATTGGCTAGGCCAGAATCAAATCCATCCTTTTCTCCGCTAGCCAAAAGAACTTCACGAGACTTAGTAGAAACCGGCTCTTCAATGATCACAACTTGTTGAAAAGAAGGAAATTGAAGGCCCAAGTGCTCCCGGGCAAAAATTTCAATTCGTTCTGGTTCTTTTAACTGTGCACGTTCTACTTTGTAGCTATGGTTAACCTCAGTTAGAAGATTTAATTCCATACGCAAATCTTCGTGTTCATAACCTCGACGAACAACCTCGAACTGTTGCCATGCTAGGAAAAGAAGGGTCAACAAACATAATACTCCCAAGACCATTAGCAAAAGACATTCTTTTGTCTGCTGGTAGTCTAGTTCCTTGACTAGTCGTGTATTGTCAATATGCTTGACAATATGGATTTCAGTCATGACGTTTTCTCCTCGTGTTAATAAAATTAACTAACTCTTCCTAAGGCACCTAACTATAACTTCTCAGCAACTCTCAATTTGGCACTTCTGGATCTAGGGTTTTTATTTTTTTCGATGTCCTTTGCAACAACTGGCTTTCGGGTTAATAACTTGATTATTTTCACCTGACCGCAGAGGCACTTTGGAAACTTAGGAGGGCAAGTACAATAACCCGTCATAGTCTTAAATGTAGTTTTTACAATACGATCCTCTAAGGAGTGAAAACTAATAACTGCCACTCTGCCACCTGGTTTTAAAAGTTCGACAGCATTCTTAAGAAATTGGTTCAGGACATTTAATTCATCGTTAACAATGATCCTGATTGCTTGAAAAGTTTGAGTGGCTGGATGAATTCTTCCTCTTTTTTTTCTTTGTGTTGCTCTTACCACTGCATTAGCTAAACCTTTGGTGCTATTCAGTGGACGAGCTTTTACTATTTCCCTAGCTATTCGACGAGAATGAGTTTCTTCTCCATATTTATAAATCAATGAGGCCAATTCATTTTCTGGATAATTATTTACTACTTCTTTTGCCTTTAATCTGGAACTGGAATCCATCCTCATATCAAGTGGACCCTCATTTTGAAAGCTAAAGCCTCGTGAAGCTTCAGATAATTGCATAGATGAAACTCCAAGGTCCGCCAAAATTCCGTCAGAGGCTTCAAAACCATTAAGAGTTGCTATGTTTTTTATTTCCGAGAAATTTCCATGATGAAAGATCATCCGTTTTTCATACTCTGAAAGTCTTTGAACACTCTGTTTTAAAGCTTCTTGATCCTGGTCAATTGCTAGTATTTTTCCAGTTGGACCAGATTGATCTAATATAGTCTTTGCATGACCGCCTAATCCTACAGTTGCATCAATGTAAGAACCTAAGTTTTGAGGTTGAAGATATTCCATAACTTGCTCTACCAACACGGGCTGGTGAATACTATTTAAATCTTTAGTACTTCCTTTTTCTTGACTGATCAAAGTCATTTAGACGAAAATAAAGCCGTTTTAAAAGCGGCGTCAGAATTATCCCGTAATTCCAATATCAGCTAATGCTAAGTCATCATCCTCATTCCAAGGGTTATTCTCTACTGCCTGCTGAAGAGTCTGGGCTTGCCAGATCTCTAAATAATCCATTGAGCCAACAACCCTAACATCAGCTTTGAGGACCGCAGACTCTCTGAGCTGTTGGGGAATAAGGATACGCCCCTGACTATCCATTGAACTCTTTTGACCGAAATAATTCGTTGCTCTAAGAAACTTTTTAACTACCGGTTTTTTTGAAGGAAGAGCGGATATCTTTTTTTCAAGCTCATCCCATACTGCGAAAGGATAAAGTCGAACACATTCCCCTGTAAGGCTGGTAATGTAGAATTCATTTCCATGTTGCTGACTAATTTCTGAACGAAAACCTGATGGCAGCTTAATTCGACCTTTTTCATCGAGCTTAACTGTTAAGCTACCCCTTAGTTGCAACATGAAAACTCTCCAAAATCCACTTACAGTGACAAATAACTAATATAAAAAATACTTTCGGCCACTTTTATCTATTTTAGTCCACTTTAGTCCACAAAAGTCTACCGGTTCTTTTATTTTAGTCAAGCACTTTCTTTATAGACACGAAGTGGAAGATATTTTGTGAGTCACGTCGGAATAGATAATTTGATAGAATTTATGAAGCTAATTGAATCTTTTATTTAAAACAAGGTTAACATTTATGAGGGTATTGGCTTTTTTTCTAAAAATCTTGACCAATGATTTTAGGATATTTGGAGTACTAGCAATTGGTTTGTTTTCATTAATTTTAGCTGCATTTTTTTTAAACCAAGGGTACTCCCAAACTCGAGAATCTACGCAATCTGCAGTTGGAATCCTAAGCTTTAATGGAAACCTTCGAATCGATGGGAAGGTTGCATGGGGAAATCATGGACAATCCAAACTCCCTATTATCTATAATGGGACAAGAATCTATCTGCAGAATGGGACTGCGACCCTAGAACTATTAATGGGGGGAGTCATCAAACTCTGTGAAGAATCTAATTTAACCGTTCAAGAAATTCACTCTCCTTATCTTTTTACTCTCCATCACGGTTCGATTATCTTTGACCTTCCAAACTCGGCAGGAGACATATTTTTTACTCCTGATTTCCTCATCAAGATTAAATCCAGTTCAGATTCCAGAACTCACTACAAGGGGAAAATTCAAGTAGACCAAGATGGAACAATCTGTGTAACGTCTGAAAAGGGGCCACTTGTTGTGGAAACGCAGGATCAATCTAGCATGTTTGACATATCCCCTGGATCCGGAATTACCATTCAACCTGGCAAAACTCCTTCTTTCAGAGGACCAGAAAATTGTGTCTGTAAGAATAAAACACAGTCAATTGACAGTGAAAATCTATCTTCTGCAGTGCAAAATTCTGACAAATTCTCCCAGAAAGAAAAGCTTATTTCCTTTCTTAGAAAGCTACTTAAAATATTAACTTTTGGAATAGTGTGAATTTCACTATTTGGTCTAGACAGCTTTTTCACGTACAACAAAAACTTTTTGACGTGTCTCTAATTTGTTAACACACCTAAGTTCAATTAAACTTCAACCTAGGACCATTGTTATGGAGAAATCAATACTAACTATGTTGCTCTTAAAAGATAGAATCTTATCCTGATTTTCTTCCCAGTTTTGTTCAGTTGAAAGGAGTAAACTATTGAAAGCAGGTATTATTGGTTTTTCAGGAGTAGGCAAAACCACATTATTCAAGATTTTAACCAAGACAGACATAAGCTCTTCACAATTTTCCAGAAGAAAAGATACAGCAATTGGGATTGCCTCTGTTCCCGATCAGCGTCTTGACGAGCTTTCAATTCTTTTTAAACCTAAAAAGACAACCTATGCCACCGTTGAATATGTTGACATTCCAGCGATTAATAAAGGCATAAAAAAGAATCAAGATCTAGATCTTGAAAATCTTAGAACCGTCGATGTTTTGCTCCATGTTATTGGGCTTTTTAACATTGATTTATCTGAACCTAATTACGCAACCGAATATCTTAGAAATGAACTAACTGATTTTGAGTTAGAGTTGATTCTATGTGATTTGTCCATAATCGAAAAACGATTAGAAAAATTAGACAAGGAATTAAAAAAGTTAAAGGATCCAGATTTAAAAATGGAAGAATCTTTACTCCAGAAATGTCGTATTTGGTTAGAAGAAGAAAAGCCACTTCGATCTCTTGATTTTAGTCAGCTAGAGCAAAAAAGGTTACGCGGTTTCACCTTTCTCTCTCAAAAACCTATGCTACATGTTTTAAATTTACCGGATGAATCGTCGTCTCAAATCTATCATCTTAATGAAACTTACCAACTCCAAGAAATTACTGAGCAAGCACATGTTGAAATATCAGGCATTTGTGGGAAATTGGAAGCAGAAATGACTGAACTCTCTGACCAAGAGGTTACTGCTTTTTTATCCAATTTTGGACTATTAGAATCTGGCTTAATCCGAATAATAAAAAAAACCTATCAGTTACTTGGAATGATTTCCTTTTTTACTGTGGGTGAGGATGAATGTCGCGCTTGGACAATTCAACACAACACTTCTGCTTTAAAGGCTGCTGGTGCTATTCACTCTGACATAGAACGGTGTTTCATCCGGGCTGAAGTAGTTCGCTGGAATATTCTTTTAGAAACTAGATCCCTTTTTGTCGCTCGCCAAAAAGGGTTAATGAAACTCGAGGGGAAAAATTATACAGTTCAAGATGGCGACACCATAAATTTTCGCCATAGTGCTTAGTCTAGAATCAGTTTGTCAAATAATTCCTCTGACCAATTGGAACCTTAAAAATTAATGAATGATTAACCAATGTGTACCACATAAATTCGAGAGACAATTATGGCCACTCAAGTACTTGCCTTAACCGATGATCTGTTTTTCTCAAGCAAAATTTCTTCGACTGCAAACTTTTGTAGCGTTGCTATACAAATTGTAGAGACTCAAGAAGCTTTAACGCAAACTGCTAAAAAAGAGAAACCTCAGTTGATAATTATTGATCTTAATGGTCGACACACTCAATCACTAAAAACGATTAAGCAACTAAAAGGTTGGTCTGACACTTCTGAAATCCCAATTTTAGCCTATTATTCTCATATCCACACAGATCTAAGAAAAAAAGCACACGAAGCAGGAGCAACGTGGATCATTCCTCGTTCGACTTTTTCCCACCTGCTGGCCAACATACTAAAGGAAAAAAGGTTCAATGATGATTTTAAGTAGAATACTCCAACAAAAAGTAGCTCTGCTTTGTTTAGAAGCTTTCCTTTCTAAAAAGAACTCATTGAGATGGATCTAAACAGATGACCAAAAAATTCATTAACTCTTTAATGAGAATTTCAGCTTGACTTAAAAAGTCTTGATTTGATGACTTGGGTTTTAATTCTTTGTAATTTCAAGAAATGGAAAGAATAAACTAATTAAATTCAATAGATAGAGTTGATCAAGTCTCAAATTCAAACTTCCATAATGTATTTGATTTGTTTTTTATAAATAAAAAGATTTGGCAATAGTTCAGGAGTCACTCGAATAAAGTGTTCGTCATAATACTCAATTCGTCCCTTTATTTCCTGATTATCAAGTAATTTAACTATCACCGATCTCTTTTTTCGTATTAGGCCTTTAAGGTAAGCTACTTCATCAAAAGTTTCTTCTTCAACTTGATTGGAACGCCTAATAACCTTGTCAATGTCATTCGACGATTTTCTTAGATGATACCTCCGCCAATTCTTCTTATTCAATAGACACAGCCTCGTCAGATAAAAGAATGCTCAAAAATTAGCTACTTATCATTAGTCCTAATAATTTCACTAAAAGTGCTATTATTAGGAGGTTAGCATAGATACTACTACTCTACAAATCTCCTTTCTTCCTAGTAATTATTGATTATAATTAAATCACTAACTAGTTATTGTCCTAGTTAACTTGTCAAAATTTAGGCTATTGGATCTCACTAAAAATATGGGAGACCTCCAGCATTTCCCCTTAATATCTCAATCAGTTTAAAAACCTAAAAGATATTTAGAGGAAACACCTAAAATTTAGATTTAAAATTTGATAAATTTGGAGATACCAATGCCTAGTATATGTATTAATCAAGTCAAAAACTTTAATGGAAAATCTGTAACAATCCAGGGTTGGCTGTACCGCCACCGATCCAGTGGAAAGATTATTTTTCTAATTGTTCGAGACGGGACTGGATTATTACAAGGAATAGTACTGAAAGATTCAGTCTCAACCTCTATTTTTCAAAGAGTTACTGAGCTAACTCAGGAATCTTCTATCGAGATTACTGGGATTATCCAAAAAGTTCCACAAGGGCAAAAAGCGCCTGGGGGTTATGAAATGGAAGTCACTAACCTAAAAACGATCCAACATGTTGATCCTAAAAACCCCTTTCCGATTAGTCCTAAGGAACATGGCATTGAATTCCTATTAGATCATCGTCACCTTTGGCTTCGATCATCTCGACAGCATGCTATTTTGCGAATCAGGCACCAGATTATTCGGTCTATTCGAAGTTTCTTTGACAAAAAAGATTTCACATTAATTGACACACCCATATTTACTCCAGCTGCTTGCGAAGGAACTACTAATTTATTTGAAGTAGATTATTTTGATGAAAAGGCTTATTTGACTCAATCTGGACAACTCTATAATGAAGCTGCGGCTGCAGCTTTTGGAAAAGTATATTCCTTTGGACCTACCTTTCGCGCTGAAAAATCTAAAACAAGGAGGCATCTTACTGAATTTTGGATGGTGGAACCAGAAGTGGCCTATGCCACTTTAGATGATATTTTGATTTTAGCAGAAGATTTAATTGTCAACATAATTAACCACGTTACCCAATACTGCCGTCCTGAATTAGAAATCTTGCAGAGAAACATTGCATCTTTAGAAGGGATTAGGACTCCCTTTCCAAAAATTACCTATGAAGAAGCAATAAAAACTCTACAGTCCCTAGGTTCAAAGGTTGTTTGGGGACAGGATCTTGGTGGAACAGATGAAACCATTCTTGCTCAACAGTTCAACCAACCTCTGATCGTTCATCGCTATCCAATAGAAACTAAGGCTTTCTATATGGAACCTGACCCAATTAATCCCAAATTAGCCCTTTGTGTTGATGTTCTAGCACCTGAAGGCTGTGGTGAAATAATTGGAGGTGGCCAACGCACAACAAACCTAGAACTCCTTTGCCAACGCATTGAAAAGCACCAACTTCCTATTGAGAATTTTCAATGGTATTTGGATCTTCGTAGATACGGAACTTTCTCTCATTCTGGCTTTGGTATGGGACTTGAGCGAGTGGTAGCCTGGGTCTGTGGTATCGAACATGTCAGGGAAGCCATTCCATTTCCTAGAACTATCTATCGTATGAAACCCTAAAACTAGGCATTTAAAACCTTTTCCTAAATAGCTAGAAAAACTCTTGATCAGAAGTCACGACACATCATTTCTGAAAAATAAAAAAGGAATGT
This sequence comes from Terriglobia bacterium, assembly GCA_022452285.1. GTDB lineage: Bacteria > Acidobacteriota > Terriglobia > Versatilivoradales > Versatilivoraceae > JAKUNG01. The sequence goes on from JAKUNG010000001.1 coordinate 243,308, forward strand.
GCAATAAATGAGATTTTGTAGTATACCTGCTAGATTTGATGGAGGAACAAACAGTTGAGGGAAAAAATAACAGTAGGGCTTTTATTTGGAGGTAAATCTAGTGAGCATGAAGTCTCATTACAGTCAGCGGCTTCAATTCTTACTGCTATTGATCAAAACAAATACAACCTCGTTCTTGTTGGAATTACAAAGGAAGGTCAGTGGCGCTCTGATCCAAATTTTTCATCAGGGCAGTTATCAGAAATCCTTGATAAAGGAATACCAGTATTTCTAGCGAGCAATTTTGAAGGTTCTGGTCATCTAATACAGTTCGATCCATCTTCAGATTGGGTAGGGAAAAAAATCAAAATTGACGTTTTTTTTCCAGTTCTTCATGGTCCTTTTGGTGAAGATGGGAAAATCCAGGGTCTTTTTGAAATGGCCAATGTACCTTATGTCGGTGCTGGAGTGCTAAGCTCTGCAATCGCCATTGACAAATGCATGACGAAAACTTTATTCCAGCAAGCAGGCCTACCAACCGTACCCTTTATTTCTATGCACCTAGAGAAATGGAATCAGGATCAAAAAGAAATAGAGAAAAAAATTGCTGAAACCTTTGGATATCCCTGTTTTGTTAAACCTGCTAACCTAGGTTCTTCAATTGGCATTAGTAGAGTAACAAGAAGCGAAAACCTTTTAAGAGCCTTGGACTTAGCAACCCAGTTTGATAATAAAATCTTAATCGAAAAGGCTATAGAGGCTAGAGAAATTGAATGCTCGGTACTTGGAAATAGCAACCCTCAGGTCTCGATTCCAGGTGAAATTATTACAATTTCAGATTTCTATGACTATCAGTCAAAGTACTTAAATGATAATACCCAGTTGGTTATCCCAGCTCCTTTAGAAACAGACAAAGTGAAACAGATACAGGACTTTTCAAAAAGATCTTTCCAATTAATTGACTGTAGGGGGATGGCTAGGGTTGACTTTTTTATAGAAAAATTAACAAACAAACTTTACCTTAATGAAATTAACACTATTCCAGGGTTCACGCCAATTAGTATGTATCCTAAACTATGGGAAGAAAGTGGAGTCACTTATTCACGACTAATTGACAAATTAATTGAACTTGCAATTGAGTGGAATAACCATACGAAATAGAGATTAATCATTACCGCTTGAGATTCCTCTGGATGTTGAGTACTTGGACGAAATAATCTTTGAACTATTTCCTGGAACTCACTAAATAAATACAAGAATACTTAGACAGTGAATTAACGGAAACCTCTCTTGGCTCTTTTTTTAATCCTTTTTGCAAGTTTTTCTACCTTCTCAGCTTTTTTTACAATTAGAATGGAATAAGTGTGGGGACTGGATTTTTGAATCAATTCGTTCAGTTGACTAGATGCTTCCGATAGTTTTTTTGAATCATCTTTAAACTTTTGAAAGACTTGATTATGTCGCTGTTTTGATAATCTCGCTCTTTGATCAGCAGTGATTCTAGAAAAATTAGAACTTGCAGAGGAAAAATCTTGAGGTTTTTGAGGATGAACTTTCCTTTGAGAATAAACTTTCATGAAAAAGGGACAGACAAAAGCCAAAACAAATATCAAAAATAATGATAGTAAACCAACATGGTTTTTCATAAATTAGTCTCCTAATTTAGTAGACGATACTCTAACAAATTGCAAAATATCCTCCTGAAAGATTATCAATCTTCAGGCTAACTAAACTTATGCACAAACTTTTTGAAAATTATTCAGTCAAGTTACTTTTGACATTGCGGACACACTCTGTAAATGAATTACTTAAATCTTGTTGAGCACTAGCCTTATTATTAACTCAATGAACAATCATCATTTAATTAAAGCCTAGATTCAGTGAATAGTTTACCAGTAACTGAATTTAAACTGTATAAACCATTGAAACAAATCATTCTTAACATTCAACAGTTTTTTTTAGGACTTACTGATCCATTAGGGGGATGGGCACTACTTCTAATTGCCTTTTTTGATTCTTCCTTTCTTTCCCTTCCAGAAGTTAGTGACATTCTAATCATAAGTCTTTCGATAAAAAACCCAGAACTCATGCTCTATTACTGCACCATGACCACAGTAGGTTCAGTTTTAGGATGTCTCGCACTTTTTTACGTTGGGTATAGAGGTGGCACAGTGTTACTTAAAAAAAAATATGCTGCCCGACATCTAAAAACTATTGTCAGTTGGCACCAGCGGTTTGAATTCCTTACCATTATGATTCCAGCAATTCTGCCCCCTCCAACACCCTTTAAAATTTTTGTTATTAGTGCTGGTGTTTTAAAAATGAATCCTAAAAAATTCATTCTATCAGTGGCTCTTGGACGAAGCATTCGATACTTTTTAGAAGGATATCTTGCAGTTCAATACGGAGAAAAAGTGCTCAACCACTTGAAGGAGAATTATCTAAATTTTTCTTGGATAATTCTTATTTTAGCTATAGTGGCCTTATTGACATTCTTATTATACAGAAAATACTATTCATTACGTCAAAACCCTAATTCATAGAATTTTCGACAGTATAGATTAATGTTTGAACGTCATACTATACCGGAGTTAATCTCTAATTGGGTTGACTACTCGACTCGCCAACTGATAACGTAGTTATTTTTAATGGGTTAGATAAGCTCTTGTATTTTTCTCGATTCTTTCTAATCATTTTAGGCACCTCTTGCCTTTGGATAGCAATTATAAGTTGTAGTGCTCTTCGAACTAAGCAGATACAAAGAGTCCCTAATTCCCTGATACCATTCCCAGCTAGAACAGCTACTCGGATAGATCTGATCAATAAATTTAATCAATTCAGTAAATCTATTGAGACTCTACAATTAAAGGTTTCTTACGAACTCACTGGTGGCAGTCTTGAAGCAGGAGAGATCCAGCGATGGCGTGAGAGTGAAGGATTCATCATCCTCAGAAAACCTTTTGACATTCGAATTATTGTACAAGCCTTTCAGGTGAAGGTACTTGATATGGTTTCCGATAAAACCCAGTTTTTGATTGTCGTTCCCCCCAAGAATAAATTGATTCGGGGACTAAATAATCAAGTCATCGCTCCTCGAAAAGATGTGCCAGTTAATGTCCGGCCTCAGCATATTTTTGAAGCTCTTGCACCTTTACCAATTGAAAAAAAATCTTTCCCTCTAATTTCACTGGAAGAAAATCAAGAAGGGCGAAAAAAATTTTATATCCTCTCTGCTCATGAATGGCAATCAGAAGGAAGACTTAGTTTGAAGCGAAAGATTTGGTTTGATCGACTAGATCTAAGTATTACGAAACAAAAACAATATAGCCATGAAGGAAAACTAGAGACAGAGGTTGCATACAACGATTTTCAGGAAATCAATACTCAGATTTATCCTAAGGTAATTCACATCCGTAAACCCAATGATTCCTATTCCCTAATGATCCGATCGGAAACAATTCAATTCAATGTGCTCTTAGATGATAGAGTGTTCATTTTAGACAAATTTCCGAGGGCTAAGGAAATTGATCTCACAAAGGAAATCTAGTTTGCCTTACTTAAATAAAGGAGTTTTAGATTGGGTTCTGGCCTAGTATTTTCAAATATTTTTGCCCGTCCTCTAAGATCAATTACAACAGCATTAGCAATTGGATTAGAAGTAGCGCTAATTTTGTTAATAGTTGGCTTATCCCAGGGAATGATTGAAGAAACAAGTAAACGAATGGAAGGTGTTGGTGCTGACATTGCCCTCCAACCTCCAAACTCTAGCGTTTTACTTGCTGCCAGTACAGCAGCTATGTCAGTTAAAATCTCTCAGTTGATTCAAAATATAGAGGGAGTAGATGCTGTAACACCTATTTTTCTGCAGTTTAATACCACTGGTGGAATGGGACTAATTTGGGGAATTGATCTGAAAAGTTTCAACCAGGTAAGCCGAGGTTTCATTTTTTTGTCTGGTTCCAATTTTAAGAAACCGGACGACGTTATTATAGATGATATATATGCACGTGCTAACAATCTTAAGGTCGGGGATCAACTGAATTTAATGAATCATTCCTTTCAAATTTGCGGCATTGTTGAAAATGGTAAAGGGTCTAGGGTGTTTATCCCAATTGCAAAGATGCAAGAACTGGTAGGGAGTCATGATAAAGCTACTTTGATGTTAATAAAATGTATTGCCAATGACAAAATTCCCTCTGTAATTGACAAACTTGGTAAAAGTCTAAAGTCCTACCCAATATTTGATATGAATGAATTTATTGCCCAAATGACAGATGCCAACAAAGATTTTGGCCCACTAAAATATTTCACAAATACGGTGATATCGGTTGCTACTCTTATTGGCTTTTTCATCATATTTTTGTCGATGTACACTACAGTCACTGAAAGAATACATGAAATTGGAATTTTAAGATCATTAGGAGCAAACCAGCTATATGTTTCATTCGTTTTTCTTAAAGAAGCCCTCGCTTTAGGGGCAATTGGTTTTCTACTTGGCGTTGGATTAACTTTTACAGGCCGACTACTATTTAGTGCCATTTCTCCAACTCTCTATCATGATTTATCTGTAGGATGGATTGTGGGAACTGGCTGTCTAGCTTTGCTTAGTGCTTCTCTTGGAGCTCTATACCCTGCATTTCGAGCTGGATGCCAAGACCCGCTAGAGGCTCTTGCGTACAACAACTAAATGAATCTTTAGGGCAGTTAACGATAATCTCCTTGTATAAATTTTAGAGCTCCCAATTCATTGGGTTATTAAGCTATTATACTGTCTACAATTAACTTGATTTCTAATGAAAACAATTTTACAAGCTATCAATCTTACAAAAACCTTCAAAAGTGGCAAAATCAAAGTGCCTGCTCTCAGAGGACTTTCATTAAAAGTAAACGAAGAAGAATTTATTGCAATAATGGGACCCTCAGGATGTGGCAAGTCCACACTTTTACATCTATTAGGGGGCCTTGCTACTCCTACGGGTGGACAAGTACTTATTGATGGAGAGGAAATTTCCACAAGTAAGGACTCCGTTCGCACTGATATTCGCCGAAGGAAAATTGGTTTTGTATTCCAGCGGTTTAATTTACTACCTACATTAAGTGCAATGGCAAATTTAAGGATTGCCCAAGAGATCCATGGAAATAGTAATTCAAACCAAGAAGATATTCACAAAATTCTAAGGTTATTAGGTTTAGGAGAAAAAATTCATCACAAACCTTCCGAATTATCTGGAGGAGAGCAGCAACGTTTGGCAATTGGCAGGGCGATTATTAATAAACCTTCCATTCTTCTAGCTGATGAACCAACAGGCAACCTAGACAGTTACAGTTCTAAAACAGTCTTGAACATGATGCAAGAATTAAACCAAACTTTTAGTCAAACAATCTTAATGATTACTCATAATCCAGAAGCTGCTACTGTCGCTAACCGAGTAATTGAAATGAGAGATGGAAAAATTATCTCTCCTAATACCACCTAGAGAACGGTAACCGGTAAAACAATATTTCTGGCAAAGAGAGTCCCAAAATTTTTAGGAGTGCAGTAGATGACTAGCGAAACCAGTGACAATAAATTAAAGTTAACTAGTCGGTTTTTTCAAAACACTTACAGGATACTTTTTTGGTCTTATAAAAGGGGAACTCTACCCTACGATATAATGTGCTTGATCATCTTAATGTTTATCTTTCTTATTCCAGTTAATTTTTTTCATGACAAACCAGAGCTTGATAACAAGTTGCTCGAAAGTAGAGAAGGAATACATTGGATTCATGAGTCAGAAGAAAATTTTTTGCTAAGCATTCATTCAGAATTTCTTTCCGTAAAACAAGACAACAATTCCTTTAAAAAGTCCATTCAAGATCATGTTGAAAAAGTTTTAAAGAAATCAATTATTATCTCCAATGTTGAACCTGTCATAGATGCAAATGGAAAAACGATTACTTACTTAGTGTGGATGAAACAAAGATAGATCAACTGATAAATTAGTGTGGATCACGCCGAGGGATCAAATTATGAATAGGAGACTTCTCTACCGGTCCTTGTCCCTTCTGATAATCTATTGTGGAACCTCAGTCAATTTAGTAAGTCAAGTTAAAATGTCTCCTGCAACAAAGAGGATTTTAACTCAAATGGACCGTGCCTCTAGTACACTAAAGACAATTAGTGCTAACATCAAACAGACAAAGGTAACCGTAATAGTAAATGATATTTCAGAAAAAAGTGGGAAACTCTTTTTCAAAAACCATAGTAATAAAAGAAGATTAAAACTCGAATATGAGCATCCTCTTAAAAGGACGTTATTATTTGAAAAAGGCAGGATTAGAATTCTCGAACCTACTATCAAACGTTACCAAGAATTTGATACCAAAAATGTGGGAAACAGTTCTGCATTCCAACTTTTTTGGTTTGGTGAATCAACTAAGGAAATTCAGAAAAACTATTATGTTACCCTAATCAGAGAAGAGGTTATTAAAGAAAAATTGACTTCTCTTCTTGAACTACTTCCAAAATCCGAAAAAATTAAATTAATGTTTTCAAAAATTAAATTATGGATTGATCATCAGAATTGGATTCCCATCAAAATTAAATTGATTGAAGCTAGTCAAGACCATTTAACAACCTCTTTGACCAACATTAAGATTAACCTCAAAATTTCTGAAAAAATCTTCAGAATGAATGTCCCCTCAGACTATGATCGAATAGAACAAAAACTGTCTTCTTCAAAATAGATAACCAAAATTTCTATAAATTAAAATATTTATTTTGTTAAGTACTTGCGATCATCTAATTATTAAAGGGAATAATATTTTTTTAATGTTGTATTTTTTCTTGTTCCACTTCAAATCTTGGCATTAATGATCTAACTAGACTCATGCTAGTTAAAAAATTAAGAGCAAATCTACTAAATGTACTTGGTTTTGGGAACAATCATGTCTAGGAAACCCTAATTGCTACGTCAACTTAAGAAATTTAGTAGTCGAACTCAAACTAGGATTCCAATAAACCCCGAAGAACATAGGGTAAGATACCATCATTTCGATAATAATCTACTTCTACAGGCGTATCCAGTCTGGCAGTCAAAATGACATGTTCGTCATCTCCATTTTTTCGATGGATGACTAAAGTTAAGTTTTGTTGGGGAGAGATACCCTGCTCAAGACCAATAATGTCAAATGTTTCATTACCATTTAACTGTAGAGAATCTACACTAGTTCCAGGTGAAAATTCACATGGCAAAATTCCCATTCCCACAAGATTACTTCGATGGATGCGTTCAAAGCTTTCACATATGACAGCCTTAACTCCCAAAAGTCGAGTTCCCTTTGCAGCCCAATCACGTGAGCTTCCAGTACCATATTCCTTACCACCAAAGACAATAAGTGGTGTTTCTTCATCTCTATATCTAAGGGAAGCCTCATAAATAGTCGATTTAGTACCAGAAGGCTGATGTTGGGTTAAACCACCCTCAAGACCTCGCATCATAAGATTTTTTATCCTAACATTAGCAAAAGTTCCCCGTGTCATGACTCTATCATTGCCACGACGTGAACCATAGCTATTGAAATCTTCAGTAGCAACACCTCTCTCCAGCAAGTATTGCCCTGCTGGTGAGGTCTGACTAATGGCTCCTGCAGGACTTATGTGATCAGTTGTAACTGAATCTCCAAAAATTGCCAATGGGCGAGCACTAAAAATATCCTTTGTCTTTCCAATATCAATTGAAAAATCATCAAAAAAAGGAGGCTCTTGTATATAATCCGATTTAGAATCCCAATCGAAAAGATCACCCTTACTACTATTGATCTCTTGCCACCAAGTATTTTTTTCTTCAAACTGACTATACAAATCACGAAAGGTTTCAGGTTCAAATGCTGTATCCATCAACTCACTGATTTCTTCCAAAGTAGGCCACAGGTCCTTAAGGTAAACATTCTCTCCATTTTTGCCTTGCTGAATTGGATCAAGGGTAAGATCAATGTCAACCCGACCAGCCAATGCAAAAGCTACAACTAACGGGGGACTCATTAAAAAATTAGCTTTTATGTTGGGATGAACCCTTGCCTCGAAATTGCGGTTACCACTTAAAACACTAGCTACAACCAAATCATTTTCTATTATTCTCTCCTCAAGATTTGGTTCAAGTGGTCCTGAGTTGCCAATGCATGTTGTACATCCATAACCAACTACGTTGAATCCCAGTTGATCCAAATAGCTCTGCAACCCTGTTTTGTTCAGATAGGTTGACACTACTCGTGACCCTGGAGCTAATGAGGTCTTAACGGTTGAACAAACTTTTAACCCTTTTTCCACAGCCTTTTTTGCCAGCAACCCAGCAGCTAGCATAACCCCAGGGTTTGAAGTATTTGTGCATGAGGTAATAGCTGCAATCACAACACTCCCATTAGTAATTTCTCCACCGTTAGAAGAAACATCTGTTGATGAACCATTTTTAAATCCATTAGATCCCAAACCAAATCCATTTTCGTCAACCGGTTTTTCCAACAGTTCCAAAAATCGAGGCTTAAGCCGAGTTAATTCAAGACGATCTTGAGGGCGTTTTGGACCAGCAACTGAAGGTCTAATTTCTTCCAAATCAATTTCGAGAACCTCACTATACTCACAGTCTCCTATCCTAGGAACCCCAAAAAGTCCTTGTGCTTTGTAGTAGTTACGAAAAATTTCAACCTGTTGTGGATGTCTTCCAGTTGCTTCAAGATAATCACAGGTCTTATTATCTATTGGGAAAAAACCTATTGTTGCTCCATACTCAGGAGCCATATTAGCGATTGTCGCTCGATCAGTAACTGGTAAATCTGCAACTCCTTCTCCAAAATACTCTACAAACTTTCCTACTACATTAGCTTTACGAAGTAGTTCAGTGCATCGAAGAACTAAGTCTGTGGCAGTTAAACCTTCTCCCAAACGACCTTTCAAATTAACCCCAACTACATCAGGTGTCAAAAAGTATACGGGCTGACCCAACATTCCTGCTTCTGCCTCAATGCCACCAACACCCCAACCCAAAATCCCAAGACCATTAATCATTGTAGTATGTGAATCAGTTCCAACTAGAGTATCTGGGTAATAGACCTCCTGATGATTCAGGACCCCTTTGGCTAAATACTCGAGGTTGACCTGATGAACAATACCAATACCAGGAGGAATAACTTTAAATTGGTCAAAAGCTTGCATACCCCACTTTAGAAACTGATAACGAGCTGAATTTCGACGAAATTCCATCTCCATATTAAGTTGAAGTGCGTCACTATTTCCAGAGTGGTCCACCTGAATAGAGTGGTCAACCACTAAATCAACTGGTACTAATGGCTCAATAAGTTTCACCTTATGACCAAGTCGGGAAACAGCAGATCTCATTGCTGCTAAATCCACTAACAAGGGAACACCAGTAAAATCTTGAAGTACGATTCTTGCTACAAGAAAAGGAATTTCTTTAGTACGCTTACTACAGGGTTTCCAGTTAGCAAGGTCATGTACATCTTGTTCCTGAATCCTTCTACCATCTACATTACGAAGTACTGATTCTAAAACAATGCGAATGCTCAAGGGCAGTCTTGAAATAGGTCCAACTCCTATTTTCTCTAACTGTGGTAATGAATAAAAATTGCCCATCTTTCCATTTCCAAGTTTAAAGGTTTGGAATGAATTGAATAAATTATGCCTCACCATCTCTCCTCACAGGTTAGTTACCTTTTCACACGATTCTTTGCTAGAAGAATATGTGGTTGTCCAGACAAGTGTCAAGAATCAAAACTATTCTACAATCATACATCCAGCTCCTCTTCAGACTTTTAATAACCCTATATCTTTAACCCTAAGTTCTTTGACCTTAGCTGATATAAAAACCTCACAGGGACGCTTTCTACTGAAGGTTCTCTACTTGAACAAGACTTTGCTTTTTAAATAGTGGGTTTAAACGATAATTCCGAAACAAGTTAGTTCTTCTTAAATATGAATTTTTAAAAATTGTGTCCTTACGATAAGTTAATGTTTTAAATGTTGGAAACCAAAGCCCATTGCCAATATCAGCTTGCTCGAAGGTGATAGTCGCACCTTTCTTTATACTACCAAGAATCCCCGCCAAATATTGGATGTCGTCATTTAAAATAGCGGTAAAGCGAATTATCTGATTGTTTTTTTTTGTAACCCAAAGCTGCCCTTGAATTTTAGTCAGAAACAAACTATCTCGGCTAGAAATTTCAAAATTATCATGGGGGGAAAACCCTATAACGAGTGTCTTTATGCCATTTATTTCCTGTTCACCTTGATGGGAAAAAAGAAATGCCATTAGAAAATTTTTAAACAATGTGGGCAGCACACCTCTTTCCCTTTCTAGTTGCGTTTCATGGGACAATTTATTTTTCTTTTGTTGAGACATTGCTGCAACATTAGTAATTAATTGATTGATTTTCTTGTCTTGTGCCTCTAAAAAACTATTGTCATACCGTGCTCCGTTAATTGCAATTAGCTTACTAAAGGATTGTAGGTTTGTATGAATCCATGTATAGGTTTTAGACTCTGAATTTATCACCTTTCCTGAATTAGTTAATTCATCAATGATCTCTCGTTCCTCACAGATATACCTATACCATAACTTATTATTATCTAGTTGTTTTGAAATAACCGTTTGCAAAAGACTGGGTATCTTATCGGAGATTATTCCACCTTCGTCCCCAATGAGATTTATCACACCAAAGGTAAAGACTCCCAAAATAGAAAGTAGTAATTTATCCATCCTAATGGCATTATAATGCTTGTTTCTGTAAGTGAGTAGCTTTGTTTAAGTTCCAATCTCATTTCACAAATGAGTCTGGTTCATATAAAACTAATTGGCTAAGCCAATTATAAGGGCAAGAAAATTTTGTCAAGTTGATTTGCTCAAAAATTGAAAGACTGTTAACCTCCAATGTTTCAGCCTAGGACCCAATTTAAATAAACTCCAGTTAAATCAATTCTAGCTATAGTCATAAGGAGATTTTTAAAAGAGTCCCTAATTGAATTCCTAACATTATTGTGCTGTGCATTTTGATGAACTGCAAACCCACTTTATCGCGACTAAAAGTAATTGCAAACTTCTGCCTAGGTATGGAGACGAAACTTTAGAATTAAATGAACTGAAGTTGTGGGGCATTAAGAATTAAAATGTTAATTAGTCAAAACAAAATTAAAATACAATTTAGTTAACCCTAATTTTTGTAAAACTAAATAAATCAAAAATATGCAGAATGATTAATCAATAAACTTTGAAAGGCAGTCTTAAGTGGAAGTTCTAATCGTCTGTGCAGTTTTATTAATAACGCTTGTTCTCTTCTTTACTGAGATCCTCCCAATCGAAATTACAGCTCTCTCAGCCGTTGGACTCTTAATGGTGACGCAGGTGTTAAGTCCAACAGACGCTCTAGCTGGTTTTAGCAATTCAGCTCCAATTACAGTTGCAGCGATGCTCATTCTAGGACATGGGCTAATCAGAACAGGAGTTGTATCTAAAATAGGAAATAGTCTTTCTAGAATTGGAGGTTCATCTGAAGGGCGACTCCTATCTATAATCATCCCAATGATTGCAATTTTCTCAGCTTTCATTAGTAATACAGCAGCAGTGGCTATTTTCCTACCTATGGTACTTGGTATTGCTAGAGAGAAAAAACTAAGATCCTCTAAGCTACTAATTCCTCTGTCCTATGCAGCAATTATGGGTGGAGTTTGCACTTATATAGGTAGCTCTACAAACATCATTGTGGGATCAATTTATACTAATCATACTTCAGAAACTTTTCATATGTTTGAGTTCGCCGGTTTGGGGATATTGTTGCTAGTAGTGGGTGGCTTATACATGCTCACTATAGGGCAGTACTCTCTTCCTAGTAGACCTGACAAAACTAGTTTAACTGACTCGTACTTATTAAGAGATTATCTAACTGAATTAGTAATTCAAAAGGATTCTCAGTTAATAAACAAAACTCTTAAAGAGACAAATTTTCATGATACCCTCGACATTGAAGTCCTTGAAATCAGAAGGGGAGAAGATAAGTTCCAGATATCACTAGACGAAATTCATCTCAAAGCAAATGACATTCTTATTGTTAAGGGTGGTTTGCCAAACATTTTGAAACTTCGTGATTCTGAAGGAGTAGATATCTTACCTGAAGTTAAGCTCGGTGATGCTGATCTTCAATCAGATGATGTTCTCTTAGCAGAGGCTGTTATTTCAAGTGAATCTAGTCTAGCAGGCAAAACCCTAGAGGAACTCAATTTTCAACAACGATTCCAAGCCACTACCTTGGCAATTAAGCGTCACGGAGGCCCTATTCTAGAAAAACTTGGTAGGGTACGTTTGCGTGCAGGAGATTTATTACTGATGTTGGTGCGGAAAACCATCCTCAACAACTTAAAACAAAATCAAGATTTTTTGATCGTTATAGACAAAGCAGACAAACAAAGTTTTAGACTGAGTAAAACACCTATTTCAATTTGTATCTTTGTAGGGGTAATCTTTGTAGCCACCACTAATCTTCTACCTATTCCTCAACCTCTTATGGTTGGGGCTATGTCAGGAGCTCTCTTAATGGTATTGACTAGGTGTCTTACTCCACAAGAAGCCTATCAAGCAGTAGATTGGAGAATCATAATTCTCATTGGCGCTACTCTTTCTCTAGGGAAAGCAATGGAAGAAACAGGAACAGCTATTTTAATTGCTGACGGTATTCTTCAGTGGCTCAAGCCCTTTGGGCCTGCTGTCGTGATTGGCGGGCTATATCTCATTACAATGACCCTAAGTGCATTTATCTCCAATAATGCCACTGCTACTCTTTTAACACCTATTGCTATCTCAATAGCTAGTCAAGGCACTTGGGACCCACGTCCTTTCGCATTTTGTATAGCCTTTGCCGCCTCCTGTAGCTTTCTGACCCCCATCGGATATCAGACGAATACGATGGTATATGGTCCTGGAGGTTACCAGTTTAAAGATTATCTCAGAGCCGGTTTAGTTCTCAGTCTTTTAAACTGGCTAATCGCTACTTTATTGATACCCATAATCTGGCCTTTCTATTGAAAAAATATGTATTAGTTCAGCTTTTCTTTTCAGGAAAATAGATCAGTAATGGAACTTAACTTTTTTCATGTCATTGGTAAAATCTTTGTTTTCCTTCTAGTGATGACCGCTCAGAATAATATTAATGCTAAAGGCCAAAAAGTTATTCTAGATTCTGACCTCGGTAGTGATATTGATGATGCTTTTGCGCTTGCTTTACTATTAAGCAGCCCAGAATTCGAAATTTTAGGCATTACACTGGGTCACGGACAAACTAAAGAGAGAGCAAAACTAGCTTGTCGGTTTCTATATGAAACTAAGATGGATCACATTCCCGTGGGAGTAGGAAGAAAAACAACCTCAATCGTAGACAATCCGACATTCAACGAACCAACTCCTAGTCAATTTTCATGGGCAAAGAATTTTTCAAAAATAAAGCCAATTAAAACTCCAGCAGCAATATTTATAGCTAACCAACTACGTCTTCACCCAAAACAGATAATTTTGATTACTACGGGTCCAGTCTCAAATATAGCAGAGGTGCTTCAAAAAGATCCAGAAGCTCTAACCCTAGCAAAAGAAATTTACTCTATGTTGGGCTCATTTTATAAAGGATATGACAACAAACCAACTCCTTCAATAGAGTGGAACGTTCAAGCTGACATTCCATCTGCTGTCAGTCTCATAAACTCTTTATTACCTATAACCTATGCAGGTCTTGATATTACAGCATCTCTAAAATTGAAAAAGGAAGAACGAGAGGTTCTTTGGGAAGTTAATTCACCATTGACGAACGCATTATTTTCTCTCTATCAATTATGGGGAAAAGAAACACCAATTCTCTATGATGTAGTTCCAATAGGCATGGTATTATGGCCAGAGCTCTTTGTCACCCAGCCTGCTCAAGTTCATGTTACCAATGAAGGATTTACAGTTATTAAGGAGAATCAGTCGTCAAATATTAAGGTTGGAATAACAATTAATAAAAAAGAGTTTTTAAGGCGTGTAATAGAACGTTTATCAAATTATTAACTGAAATAAATCAAATAAATCTGCTTTTAAAAGAATCCTTTTGAAGTCTAATTACACTGATTTTGTGTCCTTGTTAATTGTTTCTTGACATTTTCGGTGTTGAGAATATAATCCCTTCCTACAATTAAATAACGTTCTTATCCAGAGTGGCTGAGGGACTGGCCCTTAGAAGCCACGGCAACCTCCTATTGTGGGAAGGTGCCAACTCCGACAGAACAAAGTTTCTGAAAGATAAGAATGGGAATGTACATATATACCTCTTCTCATCTTGTCGAAGAGGTATTTTTTTTGTCTATTAAACATCATCTTGATTCTTTCTAATGTGAGGGGAATATGCAGTTTGTAACTGGACTACAATGTAGAGAATGTGGGAAAACCTACCCTAAAGAACCTCTGTCGGTTTGTGAGTTTTGTTTTGGCCCATTAGAGGTGATTTACGACTATCAAACTATTAAAAAAGTACTAGATCGGGACATAGTTGAAAAGAGAAAACCAAATATGTGGCGATATTCGGAGCTTCTTCCATTGGATAAAGCCCCTCAAGTTGGCTCAGATGTAGGATTCACTCCTTTAATCAAGGCAGATAATTTAGCTAAACGGCTGGGTATAAAAAAGCTCTTCATCAAAAATGATAGCGTTTGTTACCCTACTCTCTCTTTTAAGGACCGGGTAGTATCAGTTGCACTTTCCAAAGCTCTCGAATTTGGTTTTGAAACGGTAGGCTGTGCTTCTACTGGAAATCTAGCTAATTCTGTAGCTGCAAATTCAGCCAGTGTAGGCCTAAAAAGCTACGTCTTCATTCCATCTGATCTTGAGACAGGCAAAGTAATAGGTAGTTTAATTTATAAAACAGAAGTGATCAGAATTAACGGAAACTATGACGACGTTAATAGACTCTGCAGTGAGATCGCTGGAAAACATCACTGGGGATTCGTAAATATTAATCTCCGTCCTTTTTATGCAGAAGGGTCTAAGAGTCATGGTTTTGAAATTGCAGAACAACTTCAATGGCGTGCCCCTGATTGTATTATAGTTCCCATGGCTGGTGGATCTTTGATTACTAAAATAGGTAAAGCCTTTGGAGAAATGGAACGACTTGGTCTCATTTCCAATAATCATTGTCGCATCTACGGAGCGCAAGCTGCTGGCTGTTCACCAATTACCACTGCTCTTAAGTCCAATCAAGATTTCATAAAACCTGTTAAACCTCAGACTATTGCAAAATCGATTTCCATTGGAAATCCAGCTGATGGTTACTACGCTATTCAGACTATGCAAAAAAGTAAGGGATGGGGGGAAGATGTTACTGATGATGAAATTGTAAGTGGAATTAAAGTTTTAGCCGAAGATGAAGGAATCTTTACTGAGACAGCTGGAGGCGTTACGGTAGCTGTAACTAAAAAACTTGTCCAACAGGGCAGGATAAAAAAGGATGATCTAACCGTAATTTCTATCACTGGGAATGGTCTAAAAACACAAGAAGCCATAGAAAATCACCTAATCAAACCTCTAGTCATTAACGCTAAGCTAAGTGAGTTTGAAAAAACAGTCAATACGGTTCAAAATGTAGCTTAAAATTGATGATAGAACTCATTTGTAGTCTTAAGTTTCCTATCCTGCTCTTTCCTAAGGGAGTCTTTTTATAGTGAAATCGAAATCGGTGTCAGACACATTAGAAAGATATTCCCGTCAAATATTGTTTTCAGAAGTAGGCAGTCAAGGTCAACAGCATTTAATTGAAAGTCGAGTAGCAATTGTGGGATGTGGGGCTCTCGGAACTGTTCAAGCTGAAATTCTCTGTCGAGCAGGAATTGGGCATCTCACACTAATTGATAGAGATTTTGTTGAAAAGAGTAACTTGCAAAGACAAACTCTTTTTAATGAACAGGATGCAGAAAATTCTCTACCTAAAGCTATTGCTGTGAAACAGCACCTAAATAAAATAAACTCATTAGTCGATGTAGAAGCTCAGGTTGTAGACCTCAACTACCTAAATGCTGAATCTTTAATGGAAGGAATTGATTGTATTCTTGATGGCACAGATAATTTTGAAACTAGATTTCTACTAAATGACATTTCATATAAAAAAAGGATTCCTTGGATCTATGGAGCAGCTGTTGGCAGTAGTGGTCTCACTATGACAATTATTCCAGGACAGACACCCTGTTTTCGTTGTATTATGGAGTCACTTCCCTTACCTGGCAGCACCCCGACCTGTGATACGGCTGGAATTCTTTCTCCTATAGCAAGTATAGTCAGTTCTTTACAGGTTACTGAAGCAATTAAAATTCTAACCGGAAAAACAACGCAAATTAACTCTAAACTATTGTGTTTGGACATCTGGAAAAATAGCTGGCAGTGGTTGGAAATAGCTAGTAGTAGCAAAAGTCATGACTGCCCTGTGTGTCATTCTGGCAAATTAGAATTTCTTAAGGGTAATCACTCAACCTCAACAACAACTCTTTGTGGACGAGATTCTGTACAAATATTTCAATCTGAAGGAAAGAAAGTAAATTTACCAGAACTAGGGCGTCGACTACAACTTCTTGGTACTGTATCTTTTAATCGTTTTCTCCTTCGATTCAAGTGTAAAGATGCAGAAATTATAGTCTTTCTTGATGGTCGAAGCATTGTTAAAGGTACTAGCAACCATCAACTGGCTCGGTCCCTGTATTCCCGTTACATTGGCAATTAACTGAGCAATCTTTGTAAAGATTCTCCAGAAAATAAGGATTAACTTTTTAATTAAATACTGTCTCTATTAATTATCTTCTAACATGCTTTATTTAGACAATGCAGCGACTAGCTATCCAAAACCAGAATCTGTTTATAACGAACTCAATGGATACCTTGAAAGGGAAGGAGCCAATCCCGGCAGAGGGAATTATCAATTCGCATTCCAAACAGAAAAAACTATTGAGGCTACTCGACTTCTAGCTGGTCAATTTTTTGGAATGCCTGATCATCACAGAGTAATCTTCACCTTGAATGGAACAGATTCACTTAACATTGCTATAAAGGGTACAGTCCAACCTGGAGACCATGTCATTACCAGTTTGCTAGAACATAATTCAGTTTCACGACCTTTAAAACAACTTGAGGAAAATCAAGTAATTACTCTTACCCAGATTCCCTTTTCAACTGAAGGATTTGTTGATCCCAATGACTTTCGTAAAGCAATAACATCCCGGACTCGATTAATCACTCTTCTTCATGCCTCCAACGTTCTAGGAACTATTCAACCAATAACTGAAATAGGAAAAATTTGCAGAGAAAACAATTTGCTTTTTCTGGTCGATGCAGCTCAGACAGCAGGAATAATACCCATAGACATGTCAACTTCACACATTGACTTGCTAGCTTGTCCTGGACATAAATCACTATTAGGTCCTACGGGCATTGGATTATTACTAATCGGGGACCGAGCTTCACTCTCCCCCTGGAGAGAAGGTGGAACCGGGACGCACTCCGAAAATCCAAGACAACCCAAAGAACTTCCATATCTATTGGAAAGTGGGACACCCAACACATTAGGAATTGCAGGCCTACGGGCAGGGATGCAGTTTATAATTAGAGAGGGATTTGACAAAATTCGGTCCCATGATCAGAAATTACTTTCTCAACTAGTTACAATGCTTGTCGAGAAAAAAGAATGTCAACTTTATGGTAGTCTTGATATCGACCAGCGTGTTGGTTCACTGGCTATTAACTGGAAAAATTATACCTCCTCTGAAGTCGGGGCCATTTTAGATGAATCATTCCAGATCGCTGTTCGACCCGGACTCCATTGTGCTCCTTATGTTCATAGATACCTGAAAACAGCTCCTGAAGGTCTCATCAGGATTAGTCCTGGTTATTTTAATACCATGGAAGATATCTATGAATGCTGTGAAGCGTTATATCAGCTTTAAAAATCAACTATCATCGAGGTATTGCTTGGAAGAACAAGTTAAAAGAAAGAATACAACCCGTTAATCTAAGATTCAAAGAAAGGCCCTGATGAATAAAAAGTTGCAAGTAGGAATACTAGGAGCAACTGGAACAGTAGGCCAACGATTGATTCAGTTACTAGAGAACCACCCGTGGTTTGAGGTGAGAGAACTTGGAGCATCTGATCACTCTATTGGACAAAAGTACAGAGAAGCCTGTCACTGGAGAGTGTCAGGATCAATGCCTAAATTTGTTCAAGAACTACCCTTAAGAAACTGTCAGCCCCCATTTGGAGTTGATTTAATATTTTCTGTGTTACCTTCATCAATAGCTGGTCCAACTGAGCTTAGTTTTGCCAGAGCCGGTTACCCAGTAGTAAGCAATTCTAAAAACCATCGTATGGCTGAAGATGTTCCTTTGTTAGTCCCTGAAATTAATCCAAACCACCTAGAACTTATTCCTGTTCAGCAAAAGAAACGAGGATTTGGGTCTGGTTTTGTCATTACAAATCCAAACTGTACTACTATCGCCCTAATTTTAGTCCTAGCTCCACTTGATAAAGTGTTCGGACTGCAACAGGTTAGTGTTGTCACAATGCAAGCATTGTCTGGCGCTGGTTATCCTGGTGTTCCCAGTCTAGATATAATAGACAATGTTTTACCCTATATCGAAGGAGAAGAAGAAAAGGTTGAGCTCGAACCTCTAAAGATTTTAGGGAAATACCAATCTGGAAAAATAATTTGTTCAGATTTTAAGATTAGTGCCCAGTGCCACAGAGTTAATGTACAAGAAGGACACTTGGAAGCTGTCTCAGTAAAATTCAACCAAACTCCGACCAAAAGCCAACTGATTGAGGTTCTTGCCAATTGTCAGTCAGTGGATTTGCCCAGTGCACCTAGAAAATCTGTGATTTATCTTGAATCCCCAGACAGACCCCAACCGAGATTGGATCGAAATCTAGGAAGTGGAATGTCTGTAGCTGTGGGACGAATTCGTCCTTGCTCTGTTTTTGACTATAAGTTTGAATTACTCGGTCACAATACTATCCGTGGGGCTGCTGGAGCTGCTGTTCTAAATGCTGAACTCCTTTATAAAAAAAAATTGTTGATGGCTCAGCAAAAAGTCTAGAACAAATTTGAGGAGTTGGGCAGGGTTTAGTAAAATTATATTTAGATTTTTTAAATTCAAGAGGAGGGTTTATGCCCATTTCAGTCCGTATTCCTGTTCAATTAAGAACTCTTACCAACGGAGAAGAAGTTGTTACCGGAAGTGGAGGGTCCGTTTTAGAAATTATTGAGGACCTTGACAAAAATTATCCTGGTCTTAAGGATAGAATCTGTGAAACAGATGGTAAAGTCCGCCGTTTTGTCAATATCTTCGTAAATGAAGAAGATATTCGTTTCCTAGAAAATTTACAAACATCCATTAGTGAGGAAGATGAACTATCTATAATTCCTGCGATTGCGGGAGGATAGAAAAATAATTAGCAGCAGGTCAAAAAAACTTGATTCAATAAAGATTCAGCACTAATTATTACCCTGAATTTGGTGAAAATTATTTAAAAGAATTAGAAGCCGTTAACACCTTTACTCAGCTTTCTTGGCTTCTTGCCAAAACTGTTCCATTTCTTCGACTGAGCTGTCCTTGAAATTCTTACCAGCTTTTCTCAAAGATTCTTCAACAAATTGAAATCGCTGTATAAACTTATAATTTGTCTTACGTAAGGCTGTTTCTGGATCAACTTTTAAAAACCTTGCTATATTGACCATTACAAAAAACAAATCCCCGATTTCTTCTTCAACCTGAATCCGTTGACCAGAATCACTAGAACACTCAATGGCTTCCTTTAACTCATCAATTTCCTCCTGCAACTTTACAAGGATTTCATCAACTTTATTCCAGTCAAAACCTACTCTTGACACCTTACTAGTAAGTTTGTGGGCCATCAATAATGCGGGCAGAGTTGGCAAATGTGCCAAAATTGAATCAGCTTGAAGTTTTGCATTCCCAGTTTTTACCTTGCTTACTCGCTCTTTTCGTTTGATAGCTTCCCAGCTCTCAAGAACCTGATCGGAATTTATATTCTTATCCTTGTTAAAAACATGAGGATGACGACGAATCATTTTATTAAGCACCTCACTGATGACATCCTCAATATCAAAAAAACCTTCGGCTTCAGCTATCTGAGAAAGAAACACAATTTGAAAAAGTAAGTCTCCCAGCTCGTCACAGAAAGCTTTATGATCATTGGTATCCATAGCTTCAAGAACTTCATAAGCTTCCTCTAACAGCATTGGTTTTAAAGTATCAAACGATTGTTGACGGTCCCAAGGACACCCATCTGGACCCCTCAGTTGATCAACAAGTCTAACTAAATTTGGAAATTTATCACCTCTCATATAGGATGCCTCTAAAGTTACCCTACCTTAGTACCACCTAATCGAAATGGAAACTATTGCTGGTCTATTACAAAAAATATTCTTTTCAAAAGAAAACCTATATTGAACTGTAACCTTAAAACATTTAATCAGTTCAAGTTAGTCGTATTGATTCATTTCTCATGAGTCATAGGTGGTCCAATTCTTCTTCTAACATCTGCATCAGAGGCTGTATTGTTTCTGGGCCAAAATTAAATTTAATTCCAGCCTTAGAAAATAATTCAGGAAGAGGCCTACTTCCACCTAGTTGAAGAGCTGACCAGTAATCGCTAACTGCACTCCTGAGATCATTCTTAGAATTAAACCAGACCTGGAGTGCTCCTAGTTGGGCAATTCCATATTCAATGTAGTAAAAAGGTAATTCAAAGATATGTAATTGTCGATGCCACTGACACTGCAGTGCTCTTTCCAATCCATCCCAAATTTCAATGCCACCAAATCGCTGGTGCAATGAAACCCATTTTTCTCGTCTCTCTAATGCCGTATGCCCTGGATTGGTATATATCCAGTGTTGAAATGCATCTACTTGAGCAATCCAAGGCAAAATTTCCACGATTCCTTCTAAATGTTTTTTGTGAGACCGATTCAAATCTTCTTCATTACTATAAAAAACATTCAAGTGTTTGTTGGCTAATAATTCCATACTCATTGAAGCAACTTCACAAAATTCCATTGGGGCATGACGATAATATCCAAGAGGTTGTTGACGGGTAGCAAAAACATGGAGAGCGTGTCCGGATTCATGGAGAAGGGTTCTTAGATCCTCATCCACACCAACAGAGTTCATAAAAATAAATGGCAATCTTGCCTCGCTCAAAGTGGATTGATACCCACCAGGTGCTTTATTTTTTCTGCTTTCAAGGTTGAACAACTTTGAATCCTGCATTATTTCAAGAAAACTGCTAAAGCGAGAATCAACCCTTCCAACCATCCCAATGCAACCATTTACTAAAGAGCTGGTGTTTTTAAAAGGCTTTAGAGGCTGACGATTTTTTGGGTCGACATTTAAATCCCAAGGCCTTAACTGTTTCAAATTCAACTCTTTTGCTCTTAGTTGTTGTAATTTTCTGGCTAGTGGTACTACATAGGTTTCTACCCCTTCATGAAAACTAAAACAATCCTGAGGTTTGTAATCAAATCGTTCTAGACGAAGAAAACTAAAATCTCTATAGGAAGAAAAACCTGCATTAATGGCTATTTTTTCTCGTATTTTTAGTAATTGCTCAAAGATTTTCTCTAAATGTGCTTGCTCTTTCAATCGCCTTTCTGTCACAGCCTCCCAAGCTAATTTTCGCTGGCTTCTAGACGGATATTCAAGATAACTTTTCATCTGTTGGAGGGTCTGTTCTCTACCTTCAAACTTAACAGTTAATGCACCTATAATTTTTTGATAACCTTGACTCAATTTTGACTCTTCAGTTTCTAAACTAACATTAGCTTCGCAAAAAAGTTCAACATCGTTTTGAATGCTTCTGTTGAAAACAAAATACTTCTTCGGGTCCAAGCTCTGTCGAGAAACAGAGTCTAGAAACTTATGCTTAAGATAATCATTAGCGGTCTTAATATTTTCTGCAATCTTTTCCAAAAACTCAAAATAAGAGCTCTCAAGATTTTTGTCAGCAGTATTGCACGTCATTTTAATGTAACGTAGAGAACCTTCTTCATTAAGGACATCGTTTAGTTCACTCCAGTCAAACAACCATTGCTCTAGGGCTTCAACAGAATCAACATTTCTCTCCTGCAAAGTCTTAAAGAATGGTTCTATATTTTTCCAATCGGAATAATCAAGCTCCCCTGGCAAATAACGACGATCAAACTGATGAGGAAGTTGAGTTAATATATTCATAGTTCTTTACCCTTTAATTTGAAACCTTCATTTGGACAAAGCTCCTTGGATTATCCTTAATAAATTCGATTGAAAAGTATTAATCCTAGAAAAAATTTGATCTTAAGTATTTAAGTCTACCTAGATCTGATTCCTAGTAAAGGCGTTTTTCTAATTGATTAAACATATAGACTTTAAGCAAAAAGATGAACACGATTAATTAATATATCTTTAACTAAAAAATATTTTCTGAATAAATAGGTTCCTAGTTAGACTAGATAATTCATATGTGACTAAGAATTTTTCCTCTAGTAAACCGTAAAATCAAACGAACACCTAAATTTACCCACGAAGATGTCCAGTGAACTCTTCCAGCATTTTTGTTTTTGGGTTAAGCTAGAAATGTAATTTCCAATTTTAAGACTGGTTTTCACATTTAAAGATTAGTGAAAAAATAATTCTTGGTCACTCTTAATCACTTAATCCATTAATTCCAATCACGCTGACTATCTTAATTCTATAGAATTCAAAGAAAGGTAAAAAAAGACCATGCTAGTTGCACTGGGTTCTGACCATGCGGGTTTTCCTCTCAAAGAAAGCGTTAAGGAGTTTATCAAAGCCCAAGGTCATACAATCAAGGACTATGGAACCTATAGTTCGGCCTCAGTTGATTATCCTGACTTTGCTGAAAAAGTAGGTGTTGCACTAGGAAATTCAGAGGCTGATCGTGGAATTGTAATATGTGGCAGCGGTGTAGGTGCTTCTATAGCTATCAATAAGTTACCCGGAATTCGTGCAGGACTTTGTCACGACACTTATTCTGCCCACCAGGGTGTAGAACACGATGACATGAATGTGCTGGTTCTCGGAGCACGGATAATTGGATTGGAGTTAGCTCGTGAATTAATACAAACCTATTTAAGAGCTAAGTTCACAGATGAGGACCGCCATAGAAGGCGCCTAGAAAAAATTAAAAAAATCGAGAGTCGTTATAGTTAGTTACTGGAGAGTTAAAAATTGTATTTTTTTAAACTGGATAAATAACCTTGAACAATCAGTTTAGCGAACAAGAAAATGTAACTATAAACCAGCTAACTTATTCCATTGGGGAAAAATCTCTTAAGGCTTTCTCAGTTAGCATTGATGACTGGAAAATTAAGAATAAGGTCCTTCGCTTATGGAAAAATGATGGCACCCTCTGGACTAACTCAGGGGAACATCATTGGCTTGGTTGGTTAACTATAACTTTAGGAAAATCTTCTGACGCACAAAGTCTTTTAAAGATCTCTCATGAAATTAACCATGAAGGATTTTCTCAAATTTTACTGATTGGTATGGGTGGGGCTAGCCTTTTTGCTGAAGTTCTGAAGAAGACGTTTGGCAAGTTAGGAGGCTTCCCTGAACTCTATGTTTTGGACTCGATTAATCCTAAACAGATTAAAGCAGTAGAATCCAAACTCGATCTTACTCGGACATTATTCATTGTTTCAAGTAAATCTGGAAGTACCTTAGAAACAGATCTTCTGAGACAATATTTCTTTAAAAAACTTAGAGAACTTTTTGGAGAAATTCAAGCTGGACGTCATTTCCTTGCTATTACTGACCCTGAATCGAAACTCCATGAAATAGCTAAAACTCACCACTTTCGTTCTATTTCACTGGGAGATCCCTCTATTGGAGGACGTTTTTCAGCTTTATCCATTTTTGGAAAGGTTCCGGGAGTTTTAATGGGCATAGACATGGCTAAATTTATTAATCGCGCGAATTATATGGTAAAAGCTTGTAATGCATATGCTGACGAAATCAATAATCCGGGTCTCATTCTAGGCACTATTCTAGCTATCTTAGGATCCCAACAGAAAAATAAAGTGACTTTCATTGTTTCTCCTGAAATTTCAGGAATATCCTCTTGGTTAGAACAACTATTAGCCGAATCTACAGGAAAAAAGGGTAAGGGCCTCATACCAATCGAAGGCGAGCAAACGGGGCCACCAGAAGTATACAGTTCTGATCGTATTTTTATTTACTTACGATTTGTGCAGACAAAACAACTTAAATTAGATCAGGCCGTTGAAAAGATCCAAAAAGCTGGTCATCCAGTTATCCGTATTGTAGTTGAGGACCTCTACAATCTCAGCCAAGAGTTTTTTCGTTGGGAAATTGCCGTAGCGGTAGCTGGATCTATCCTGCAAATAAATCCATTCAACCAACCAGACGTTGAAGTTAGCAAGTTTGCAACAAACAATCTAGTTGCCCAGCACAAAAAAGCCGGTTTATTACCCCTAGAAAATCCAATCCTTTGTGAAAATGGGTTTGGTCTATTTGCCTCTCAACAAAATCGGAAATTTTTGAGTCAAATGACAGGACCTAGTTGTTCCATGGTAGATCTGATTAGAGCACATCTTAATAGACTCCAGTCTGGTGATTATTTTGCAATCCTAGCTTATCTTGATATGAATGATATTCATCAAAAACATCTTCAAACTATTCGTCACGTTGTCAGAAACCAACTACAAGTTGCCACTTGCCTGAGTTTTGGCCCTCGTTTTCTCCATTCTATTGGTCAGCTCTACAAAGGAGGACCTAATAATGGTGTTTTTCTCCAAATTACCTGTCAAACAGAACTTGACCTGAAGATACCATCTCAAAATTGTACATTTGGATTTATTGAGGCAAGCCAAGCTCAAGGAGATTTTGAGGTTTTAAGTGCACGCAATCGCCGTATTTTAAGAATACATATTTTTTCTGATCTTACAGAGGGATTATCCCGACTTAGCAAATTGATTTCTACAGCCCTAGAATAGACTGACTGAATTTTTGTAAGTCAAAAGGACAATCTTATTTCAAGTTTGTTTTTAAAAGATATTGAAAATGTGATAAATCAATCTATTGTTCTGGCATCCTGCATAACTAGGAATAGTTTCAATCACCCCAGCACTCAAATATGCTGGTCACGCGAAAGATTTCAGCAGGCTTCCCAGCAATCTAAAGTAAATATGATTTAAGAAAATGAAGTCTTAACACTATGACTAAAAAACAATTTTCTGAAAGTTTCTTGAGTAAAGCTAGAAGTAAGATTATTTCTATCTTGGGTTCCGGTAGTGGATCGAATGAACGTCCGTATTTAAAAAATCATAATGAAAGTAATATCCCTGGATTTTTTATTATTGGTGATTTAGCTGGAGCAGTTGTCATCAAACATGCCATGGAACAAGGTTTCAAGGTAATTGAACATATCTCTTCTTTACTAAAAAAATCTGATAAGCAGGATCCCAAATTGCTAGATGTTCTTGTCATTGGGGGTGGCGCTGCAGGACTGAATGCTGCTCTTCAGGCTAGTGAAAGTGGCATGCAATATCTTTTACTAGAAAAAGAGGTTATTGCAAATACGATTGAAAATTTTCCTGAAGGCAAGTGGGTATATGCTGAACCCGACAAACAACCGCCTAAGGGAAAACTTTGGTTAGATGGTTCAACTAAAGAAGACTTGATTAAACGATGGCATCAAATCATAACTGAGAATGAACTAAAGCTGCACACTAACGAACCGGTCATTGGATGTAAAAAAATAAATGGAATCTTTCATGTTTCAACTCCCAAAAGCACCTATCTAGCTAAATATGTAGTGCTCGCATCCGGACAACGAGGTAATCCTAAAAAACTAGAGGTTTCTGGTGAAGACCAAGAACATGTATACCATCGACTTTATTCCCCAAGAAAATATCATAACGAAAATATTTTAGTTGTAGGAGGTGGTAATTCTGCAGTAGAAGCAGCCATTATCCTAAGCCAAAGCAATAATGTTACTCTCTCTTACCGAGGAACTGATTTCAGTCGAGTCTTTAACGATAATAAGCGGAAATTGCAAGATTCGATTCAAACAAATAAGCTCAAAACTGTACTCAGTTCTTCGATTACTGAGTTTAAAAAAAATCAAGCTACTCTTGAAATACAAAAAAATAATTCGATTGAAAAACAGCAACTTCCATTTGATCATGCTTTTGTATTGATAGGCTCGGATGTGCCAAGAGATTTTCTAAAATCCCTTGGCCTCAAAATGGAAAACGATTGGGAAGGTAACCTTCTGAGATCTATAGGATTGACTGTTCTAGGATTTTTTGGGGCCTGGTTATTTGGAGTTAAACAAGGAGGAGATTTCTCATTACCAGTAGACTTATCATTCATTCCGACCTGGACGGCTGTTTCTATCTGGTTAATAAGTCTCACTTTGCTCACTCGTTATGGACTTAAGGGAGACCGTTTCTGTTGGTTAGGTATTTCATTTTTTGTTTGGTACTCAATTTATGGTGTTAAGGTAGGAAAAGGAGAAGAGCTTTGGCCTTACACGAATTGGGGCTATGAGTTCCTATCTTTCTTTGACCGACCTTGGGCCTTCTGGTATACCGTCCTTTTCACTACTTTAATGACAATCTTCGGACTGCAAGCCCTTAAACGCTGGGGAATAGACCATAAAGATAACTACCAGATTTGGCGTTATATATGCCTATTAAGCTTTCAGTGGAGTTTTTTTTTCCTAATCCCTGAATTCCTTTTTCAAACAGCTGTAAATCACCAATGGATTGGCGAAAGGCTTGCTAGTGATCCTACTTTTGCTGAACAGGCTTGGAGAAGTTATGGGATTATTTATGCTTGGCCACTTTTCTTCTATACTTTCTTCTATGATCCCCATCAAGTCTGGGTGGTTTGGGGGGTATTTCTTACTTTCATAATAATTCCAATCTTTGTTCTATTCCAAGGAAAACGATATTGCTCTTGGATATGTGGCTGTGGGGGTCTGGCAGAAACCTTAGGTGACAGGTGGCGGCATTTAGCCCCAAAAGGGAAAAATTCTGTTTGGTGGGAATGGATGAATTTAGCCGTGTTAATTTTTGCAACACTTGTAACCATCTTAGTACTAATCAAAGACACATATGGTCTATTTTCCCAAGGTGCAGATATCGGCATCCAGATTTATCGAATATATGCTGACGTTTGGCTGGTGGGAATACTACCGGTAACTCTATATCCATTCCTTGGGGGGAAAATATGGTGCCGATATTGGTGTCCACTTGCAAAACTTATGGAATTACAAGCCCAGCTTTTCTCGAAGTTGAAGTGGGCCCGTTTTAAGATCATTGCTAATGAAAAATGCATTGGCTGTGATGAGTGCTCACGAAATTGTCAGGTAGGAATTGACGTAATGAATTTTGCCCTTAAACAAGAAGTCTTAGACAATAAGAATAGTTCCTGTATAGCATGCGGAATTTGTGTTACTACATGTCCTATGGACGTACTCTCATTTGATAAATTAGTTCAAATTGACCAGCCTCCGCTCAGCCCCACTCAAAGTTTATCCCGGAAATCTTTCTAAGAAACATTTTCTCCCTTTTCGAAGACTGAACATTCATTAAAATCCCCATTCTTATCTAGACTCACCTTGGCAACAAATTGGTTGCTGATTACTTGCTTCAACCACTTATCCTGACCAGACAGATCCAACAAACCCAACAGCATGCGGATCGACCCTGCATGAGCGGTTAC
Organism: Terriglobia bacterium; assembly: GCA_022452285.1. GTDB lineage: Bacteria > Acidobacteriota > Terriglobia > Versatilivoradales > Versatilivoraceae > JAKUNG01. Next base: position 271,099 of record JAKUNG010000001.1, read on the forward strand.
TAAAATATTCAATCCAAGAAATTCATTACACAATTTTCTAATAAAAAGAGAGCTTCTCTGCTTCAAATCTTCAAAACCCTCACCCCCTGGATACCTTTTATTACGGATTTCTCTATAATTTAAAAAGGCAAAGGCTTCACTGACTGGTCGATTAGTATATTCACCAAAATCAAGTTCTCTAAGGAGAACTGAAACATGTAATGGGCACTTTAACAATAGTATATTTTTTATTGTTTCTGCAGTTTGTTGAGCTCTTAAAAGATCACTTGAATAAATTAGGTCAAAGCTTATTTTTTTGAGACTTTGACCGACAATTCTGGCATCTTCTTGGCCCTGCTGGGTAAGGGAGGAAGGAGATTGCCCAGCTACGAGACCACGAAGATTATGAAACGATTGCCCATGGCGAACCAAATAGATGAAAGTATTCAAAGTATGGAACCAAGTTTAAAAAAACTCTTTTATTTACTTAATCAGATTTCTTATTTTTTCTAGATTATCCCGATAGTGCTCTTCCCCACCAGGAGTCTCAAGAATCATTGGTAACTCATCAAAGCATTTTTCATTAACCAATAATCGAAATGCCTCTAAACCGATACACCCTTTTCCTATATGATCATGACGATCAACCCGACTACCTAATTCACGCTTCGAATCATTTAAATGGAAAGCCTTTACCTTGGCTAATCCTATGACCTTTTCTACTTCTTCTAGAGTGTGAAAAAACCCTTGCCTTGTGCGAAAATCATAGCCAGCTGCAAAAATATGGCAAGTATCAATGCAGACACCTACTCGGTTTGGTTCTTTTAGCTGGAGAAGAATCCTTGCTAAATGTTCAAACCTATACCCTAATTGACTACCTTGTCCAGCGGTAGTTTCCAACAATATTTGAGTTTGACAATCCTGCTCTCTTTCAAGAATAAAATTGAGGCTCTCGGCTATGGTCTTAAGACCAGAATTTTCTCCTGAGCCAACGTGCGCCCCAGGATGAACAATAAGATAGGTAATACCAAGTTCTTCACAACGTCTAAATTCTTGGGAAAAAGCCTCACGTGAACGCATTAAAATTGACTGTTCTGGACTACCAAGATTAATTAAGTACGATGCGTGAGCGGTTGCAATTTGGATATTAGACACATCCATTTCATTCCTGAAACTCTCAATTTCATTTGTTTCCAGTAACTTGACTTTCCATTGTCGTTGATTGCGGGTAAAGATTTGAATAGATTCACACCCAAGGCTTTTACCATTTCGAGGGCCATTATGTAACCCCCCAGCAACAGAAACATGAGCACCAAGAATCATAAAATGTCCTTAATAAAAATAGTTGGGAAGAGAAACAAGACTCTAACCTTACCCTGCCTATTTTGTTAATTTCTAACTTAAAATTCTTCTCGAAAAAAAACCTGCGAGAGCAATTTTTTGTTAACTGAATTAATAAATTTTTCACTCAAATTCTTAAAGGAAAACTGATTTTCAAAGTCAGGAATAGAACCTAAATATGGAACTTTTGTAAGTGCCGTAATAATTCTAGCATTAGTTTGTTCAGGTAAATTAGGGGATTTAGGATACCGATTCAAGAAAAACCCCAGACATTCAAGTCCCCTACTTCTTAGACATTCATAAGTCATAGTAGTATGGTTAATTGCCCCCAATCCAGCTTTCGAAACAATTACTGTCGGAAGTTGCAGAGCCTTTATGACATCAACAACGAGCAGATTTTTAAAAATCGGTGTAAGAATACCACCAGCCCCTTCCACTACAATTATGTCGTGATGGCCGGAGATTTTTTGAAAGCAATCCAAAATTTTCTCCATTTTTATTTGTACGTTCTCCATTTCAGCAGCAAGTGAAGGGGCGACAGCAGCCCTAAAACAGTAGGGATTGATCCATGATATGGGGTCAGTTGACAAGGAAGCTTCTACTAATCTAGTAACATCCGTAGAAATCAACTGGCCCGAATTGCCTCTTACTGCTCCACTTGCAACAGGTTTCATAACACCAACATTAAAACCTAATCGACTCAAAAAACTAACTAAGCCTACTGCTACTGCCGTCTTCCCTACATCTGTATCTGTTGCAGTAACAAAAATACCTCGATATTTTAAATTTCCATTTTTCATAGTAAAAACTAAAATTAGCCTCAGTTAATTTTGATCATGATGCGAGATCTCTTTATTAATGTATCAATTTCTTCTGCAGTTTATTCAAAACACTAACTAATTCTTCTATCTGGGAACTAGTATGATCCGCAGTCACAGTAATTCTTAACCGACTTGTTCCTATTGGGACAGCGGGGGGTCGAATAGCCACTACAAAAAAACCATTACCAATTAGTTCTTCACTCATTTTTAATGCCCGAGATTCATCTTCAAAAAAAACTGGGAAGATAGGTGTTTGTCCCAATCCCGAGAGCATCCCATATCGTTTAAGTTCTGCACTCAAATGGTGGACATTATCCCAAAGCTTCTTTCTTAAACTATCATCATGTTTGATTAAATTAAGACTTTCTAGTGCAGCTCCAACAGCGCTGGGCGGTAGAGCAGTTGAAAAAATGAAAGGTCGACATTTGTTAATGAGATAATCACGAATTTCTTTACTAGAAGCCACAAAACCGCCAAAAGACCCCAAGGATTTACTCAATGTTCCCATTAAGAGAGATACTTTTTGGGGTAAGATGCTCTGGCCAAGATCCTTATAATGCTCCACTAGACCGCCTCCATGGGATCCTAGAACTCCAGTTGCATGAGCTTCATCAAGCATTAACCAGCATTCATATTTTTCACAGAGAATCATTAGATCTGGCAGATTTGCAATGTCACCATCCATACTGAAAACTGAGTCGGAAACAATTAACCTTCGACCAGAGGATTTAAAATCTTTGAGAAGAGTCTCAAGATGATCTAGGTTTTTATGTTTAAAAACTATAGTTCTTGCTTGGCTTAACCGACAAGCGTCGATTATAGAAGCATGGTTAAGTTCATCACTAAAAATAAAGTCTCCTTTCCCTAACAAACTGGAAAGCAAACCAATATTAGCCATAAACCCTGAAGAAAAAATTAAACTTGCATCTTTTTCTTTTATTGAAGCTAGAGCTTCCTCTAGTTTTTCATGTAACCCTAAGTTTCCGCTTATAAGTCGAGAGCTTGCGACAGAAACACCTGAGTCTTGTATAGCTTGTTGTGCTGCACTTTTAACAGACTCATGCTGAGAAAGTCCAAGATAATCGTTGCTGGAGAAGTTAACAATCTTTTTACCCTCAAATTGCAGTTGATGTGGTCCACAAATTGAAACCTGTCTAAGAAAACGATGCTGATCAACCAGCTTCAACTGATTTAATTCCTTCAGGATTGCTTCTATTTGGTTAATCTTCATCAGTTCACCTTAAGATCAGTATTACTTGATGAACAAGAAGACCCTACTCTGACTAAACTAGCCTGATCGAAAAAAAGGCGGGTACGTGCGATATCGATTAGCTGTTCTAGGGTAATACTTCTAATAAGCTGAATTAATTTCTCTAAACCATTCTTCTGTAACCCCATCCATTCAGCATTAATCATGGAATCATTAAGTCCAGCATTTGAACTCAGTTTAATTAACAATGAGTTGAGAAGAACCTTTTTTGAAAATTCCAGTTCTTTTGGAGTAAACCCTTGGTCTTTTATAATCTCAATTCTTTCTTTTATAAATTTCAATGAGGACTCTTCTTGATCAGGGGAAATACCAATCTCGATCACAAATAGTCCATTTTTCAAAACAGTCTCTAGTGATAGAAAGTTTCTAGAAACAAATTCATTTTGACCCCGAATTCGACCTCCCTCTCTACCTTCAAGATTGAGGATTTGAGAAAGGAGTATCAGGGGAAGGTAGTCAGGCTCATTCCTTAAAACTCCAGGAAGACCGTATACAAGTTTACATAAGGATTTGTTTTCAGCTGGAATAAATTGAGGAGTATGTTTAAGGCTCGTTGCTACTGAGTTAATTACCACAGGATCAACTAATCCATTATTTTCCCAATCACCAAAATACCTGTGAGTTAGTGCGATTATCTTATCGACCTGGTAACCGGAAGAAATGGCAAGAATTAACTGATCTGGCCGATAGAACTTTCGATAAAAATGATCAACATCTGATTTTAAAAGAATTCCAACACTTTCAGTATTTCCTTTAATAGATTGCCTAAATGCATGTCCTCTTGGAAAAATGTTCTGCCGTAGCAATAGTTCTACGATCTGCTCATCATTCAGATTTTCTTGAACCAATTCATTAAGAACTATTTTTTTTTCTTTATTAAATTCTTTCATCGAAAAATTAGCATTGCGAACCATCAAGGCTATTAACTCTATAGCTTTTGGGAGATTTTCCTTAAGCCCTTGAAGCTCAAAAGTTGTCGAAAAATAATTGGTTTTTGTTCGTAGCAATAAGCCTAATGATTCCATCTCATGAACTGGAAAAAAGGATTTTTTTGAACCACTTGGAACCATTCGTCCAGTCAAATTAGCTAAACCCGGTTGGTCATCTAGATCCCGAAAAGCTCCACCCTTAACAACCAACTTTAAACTAAAAGAGTTATGTGCTGGATTATGGGCGGTCAAAACAACAACACCATTTGGAAAAACTTGACGTTTAGAATTCCAAGAAGAACCTATAGATTGTGTGGGATCAATTATTTTATCACCACTGATCTCAGGCACAGGGTGGCTATCTGTTAAACTATTGTGGACTCCTTCACCTGCAAAAGACCACCTAGCAACTTGAGGGTGATGTTTCAATCTCTTTTTGTCCACACTTTCGAAAACGTTTGAAAACACTAGTTCATCTGCAGAACTCAACTTTTTCAAATCAAATTTGCCACTCTGTGCTGAAAGATCCTCTACTGCAACATTATTCTTTGAAAACTCTGGTACAAACCAACCAATGGTGCGAGATTTTTTTTTGAAAACCTTTCTCGCAACACGTTGAACATCTAACTTAGATACTCTCTGAATTTTTTCAGCAAAATTTTCTAATATAGTAAAGCTAGCAATAGATTCGAAATAACCAAGTTGATGGGCAATCTTATAAACACTACTTTGGTCTAAATAAAAACGTGTCCACAACTGATTCTTAGCACGATATAAGTCATCATCAGACACCTGTGTGTCCTTGATATTTTCTAATTCAAAGTCCACTGTGTCTTCACTTAACCTTAAGTGAGAGGAATCAGGAAGGGTCAATGACAATTTATAGAGATATGGATCTCGAGTAGGCACAAGACTAGAATTTACATGAGTAACTAATTGGGTATCTATTAACGATTGATATAGACGGGAGGTTCTGAGAGCACTATCATTCCATGGGCCAGACCATACATTTAACCCTTTCGCACCACAAAGCAACGCATCAATAACCAACAAAACATAGAAATCATCATTTAAAATGTCAGGACTATGATAGGCGAGTTGAATGTATGAAACTTTTCCTGGTCGAGTAATCCTAAGTCTTTTTTCTCCCTCTTGCTCTGGCTCGAAAACAGGTGTTAAAGAAGGTAACAATTTCCTAGATATTGGACCAAAAAACTGATTAATCAAGGACAAAACATTTTCAGTTTGAAAATCACCAACTATTACAAGAATCGCATTGTTTGGAGAATAGTAATCAGAATAATGTTTAGAAATCTCAATGGCATCTAACTGCTGAACATCTTGTGGCCAACCCAAAATAGGCCAACGGTATGGATGCAATTTAAACGCAGCTGCAACAATATTCTGGTCTAAAGCAAGTTTGGGATTTCGGTCACTTGCCCTCAGTTCAGACATTATAAGGCGACGTTCATTATTAACCTGTAACTGGTTGAACTCTCCAAGTTGCATTCGGTGAGCTTCCAACCTAAGGGCACTCTCTAACTTACTGCTTATGACTGTTGAAAAATAGCCTGTCTGATCAAGAAAAGTGTAGCCATTTGGATATGCAGCAGTGTAGTCAGAATTCCCTTGTTTATTTTTCCGCAATAATTGTTCAGAACCTTTGAAAGTCATGTGTTCTACAAAATGAGATATACCTGTAGATCTTCTACCTGCCATTTGAGATCCAATGCGGTACCAACACCCTACAGTTACTAAAGGTACCGAATGGTCTTCCTTTAATATAATCTTTAAACCATTCTCTAAATAGGTTTCTACAACATCTAGTTTCATGTCCTTAAACTGCTTATTTATAGTTGAAGAAGCCACCCGCACCTGATTAGCTAAAAGACTAGAATCCATGGATAAACAAACCACTCCCAGCACTGATAGAATTGTTGTCCAAAAATATAGAAAAATTATTTTCTTGAAGTTTTTAGTTAAGGGCATTTACTTTTCTGAAAAAAACTATAAGAAATCAGAGAATCTAACTATTTTGATTTGTACGGATTATTTTTTCTTTAGCCGGCCACGACGATATGATCTAACTGCTTTTTGATGTTCACGAAAAGTCCGGGAAAAAATGTGACCTCCTTGGTTGTTACTAACAAAATAGAAATAATCAACATCAGCAGGGTTTAAGGCAGCTTTTAAAGACTCAAGACCAGGACTAGCAATAGGTCCCGGGGGAAGTCCCATTGTACTATAGGTATTGTAAGGAGATTCGAAGTCTAAGTCAGACTGAAAAATTCTTCCTCGGAACATACCTCTTTGTTTAGCTGCATAAATCACCGTAGGATCTGATTGTAATCGTATACCTTTATTCAAACGATTATGGAACACTGCAGATACTATTGGCCGTTCAAAATTTAAGGAAGCCTCTGTTTCAATTAGTGAGGCTAAAGTCACAATCTGCATTAAATTTAAAGAAGACTGAGGGATTTGATCCGACAGGTGGGTTGAGAATACTTGGCGAAAACGTTTTATCATTTTAATAACTAGAGCCTCAGCAGAAGTATTTCTGGTCCACCGATAGGTATCAGGAAACAAGAATCCTTCTAAATTCTTTGCATTAGGTGCCAAGTCAGCTATTAAACCTGTATTGTTAAGGATCCCACAGATATTTTTAGTTTTAGAGAGCCCAGCCTTTTCTAATAGATCTGGAATTTCAAATAAAGACAAGCCTTCAGGAATAGTTAGTTCCTGATAGTTAACCCTTCCTTCAATAAGATGATCAGCTACTTCATATATAGTAAGAGGATTTTTAAACAAATACTCCCCAGCTTGCAGCGTTCTAGACCACCTCATGGTTTTATGATAAAACAAGAAATAGAATCGGTGACTAACTACACCAGCTTTTTCCAGTTGATCAGCAATTTCAAGACTAGAGGTTCCAGGATTAATTAATACAATCTTCTCCATCTCTGAATAGTTTTTATATGGATTTGTCCAGGCAGAGACAATAAATCCAATTGAGCCAATGGCAAATAAAAAAACAAAACCAATCCACGGTTTCATGATTGAGTTTTCTCTTTAAAACTAGTTGATTAGCTATTTAAATCGTTATTGTTTTGGGAATCGAGATAACTTTGCAACATTATGCTTGCAGACATTTGATCGATAACTTTCTTCCGTTTAGCTCTACTTACTCCTCCCTCGATAAGAATTCTTTCAGCTGAAAGCGAAGTAAATCTTTCATCCCACAGAATAACTGTCAGCGGAGTCACGTCTCTAAGCCGGGAAGCAAAATCTGAGATTTTTTGGGCCTGCTTCCCAGGCAATCCATCTAGATTTAGTGGGTATCCAATTACAAACTGATTCACCTCGTATTCATTTGATGAATCAATTAAATACTGTAGATCTTTTCCCCAACCTTTCCGTGTAAGCATCGACAACCCCTGTGCAATAAGACCGGTTTCATCACTGAGTGCTATGCCAATTCTAACCTCTCCAATGTCTAAGCCCATACTCCTCAATGATACCTCCTTTCAAACACTATACTAAAGCATTTGGATTCCGAGTGAATTTTTGAGGTATTTATTATAAAAGTCATAATCAAGACTAGTGCCCTTCAAACAAAGCAAAAAACAGGGGCTTTTCTTCGTATGAAAAAATTTACTTCAGGTTTAATAACATCAGGCAAACATTTATTTTTAGCTTCAATTCATTCAAAAAAGAACTTCATCAAAACAATTTAAGACACCTTAAATTCACAAACCTTTCAAAGATTAATTTCTATCTGCAATCCTTTGAATTAATTTTTTGACATTTAATAATATAACCAATCCCTATATCTCGATTTAACGTTGGCCACTGAATTTTCAATAAAGGCAACCAAAGCCACTCTTTTAACAACCATTTTGAAAATCTAACAAAAATTCGGGTACCACTTTGATGAGTCTTCTCATAATTCATTAGGGTTTGAGAAGTAGTACCAACCCCTTGAGTAATTCCTTTGGAGAATATCTCCCCTTTCCTGTTAGGAAATAGTGCAGATGAAAGAGGATAGGTCCAATTTAAAACAGGAAACCCATAACACCAACAACTTTTAACTTTGAATCCAGATAATTCAATTTTCCTAATTATTTCAACCTTCTCATATCTTCTTGCATGACCAGCTGCGGTGTCATTAGAAGTCCAACGATGAACATGGGCCGGAACTGAAATTAATAGTAGCCCGTTGGGGTTTAATAATTTCCAAAACCGCTCCAAACACTGTAGGTCTTCTTTATAATGCTCTAGAACCTCAAAGGCTAGGATTAAATCAAACAGACCATTCAAGTCAAAGAAATCCGTAGCTTTGAACTCAACTGCATCTGAATCAGTTTTTTGGCATTGATGTCTCTCAACTAAAATTCTGTTGAAATCAACGCAAAGTCCTGTAAATCCTCTAATCAAAAGTTCTCTATATAGATTACCACTTCCAATTCCAACTTCTAAAAATTTTCCCTTTGGAATTTCTTTGATTAAATGGCGAACTAACCACCGTCGATAAAGGTATGCAAGAGTAGGGTTGAATTGATTGCTCAAATATTCTAAGACTCCTTTTTAGAAACTAAACTAGGTCCTCCAGCCCTATTCCTCTTTAGAATTAGGACGTAGACTGGGAATAATGGCATCAATAACTTTAATAATGAGAAAGGAATTAGCCGAAGAAACCAAGTTAATTTTTGCAAATCAGGATCAGAATCAAAAAAGAATTCTGGCTCGGACAAAATCAGATTGGTCTGATCTGAAACTTGGAAATGCTGAGTTAATCTTCTTAACTGCTTTTGAGTAGGCAAATAGTCAAGATAACAAGAACCATGGCCAGTCAGACGAACATAAAAATTAGCCAGATATCGTGGTAACCAAGAAAGGAAAGGCAAACGATAGTGGGGTTCTATAATACAGTAGCGATTAGGAGTTGCAAGGTAACAAATTCCTCCTGGTCTAAGTACACGAAGGGTCTCATTCAGTAATCTTTCCTGATCTGAGACGTGTTCTAAAACATGGTTCAATAACACTACATCAAACATAGAAGATTTGAGAGGTAGTTTGCAACCATCTGCACGGACAAAATAAAATCCTGATTGACGCTCTACTATCTGGTCTCTATCAACTCCCACGGCCAACTTAAATCTTTTTCCTATAATTCGAGTTATATGTCCCTGACTGCAGCCAATATCTAAAAGGGCTGTGGAATTAATCAAAGCTGAATTTCTTTTTAGGACTTTCAGAATCTTTTCTGCTTTAGCACCTCGAGATGCCAAGTACTCATCCTTAAAGTCAAAACGATTAAGAAACGAATCCGTCCCACTCATGTGAATTGCCTTTTAGTAAGAATAACTTGGCTAATTTCTTTGATAGTTTCAACCATTCTCGACCAAGAATGATGTTTTTGTTTAGCTTCAATATACTTTGACATAACTGATTCTTGTCCAGTTGAAAAAAAATGGATCACTGAATTAGCGATTTGAGAGGAACTTCCCGGTTCCACTATATAGCCAGTTCTTTCAGGTACAACTACTTCAGGAAGACCACCTACTTTACTTACAACTACGGGTCTTTGAAATCCATAGGCTAACTGAATGATTCCACTCTGGGAAGCACTGGTATAAGGAACAACCACCAGATCTGCTGCAGCAAAGTAACTGGAGACATCCTCGTTAGGAATGTAATGATCATGGAAAGATACCTTATCCTTAAGATTTAAAGTCTGAACAATTTTTTTGTACCTCTCAATACCACCCCAAGCCTCCCCAGCAATAACAAGATGAATAGGGAAGTGCTTGAGAATAAGAGGAATACTCTCAAGCAAAAAACGAAGACCCTTATACTCTCGGATAAAACCAAAGAAAAGTAAGATTCTCGCTGATTTCAATTTTAACTTAATACGAGCACTTTCCTTTTCCACACTTGCTGAGGTTAAATGGTCATATATAGGATGAGGAGAAACCCTTATCTGGTCCTGTCGCGGATAACCAATCCAACTAAGAAGATTTGCCTTATCCCAATGAGACTGGGTTATAAAGAAATCTCCTAGAGATAGTACCTTTCTAGAAAGTTTGTTTTTTAACCATGTATTTTCATGCTCAAAAATATTGTGGCAAATAAATAAAGATTTTGTTTCAGTATAAATTTGTAAGGACTTCAAGAATATATAATAGTAAGGTGCCCAATAAGCAACTGTCCAAGGAAGGATTACTAGATCAGCCTTATAATCCCAAATGGCCTTTGAAAGATTCCACCAAGCTATTGGATTAATAGCATCAAAAACAACATCTGGTTCCTCAAAAGTAATCATGCTAGAGCTAGGATCCTTGTCACTACTACCAGGGTACAACCAAGAAGGGTATTGTCTTGAGAATGAAAGAAACTGGACGTCATCCTGTTGTTGACGCAAACTCTTAACTAAAAGTGAAGTATATTGCGAAATACCTCCCCGAAAAGGGTAGGTTGGCCCAATAACGGAAATTTTCATGATTGTTGATTCTCGAATAGTGAGGAATCTATATACGGTGTATCGTTAAACCTAGAACTTTACTTTTTATCCAACTCTAACTTTTTAATGCGATATAGAACTTCTTCATTGAGACGCCTATTAGCAGCAATGAGGTCACTGACTAAACCAATAAATATAACTTGAACCCCAATTATTATCATGATCGAAGCTAAGATTAATGATTGAATATGCCCATTAGACATTTCTATAATAAAAAAATATAAGTATCGAATTCCTAAAAGAAACCCAATCATCAAACTAATTAATCCCAAAAGAAAGAAAACTTTTAAGGGATTGTACATAGTATAAATTCGAAGGATGGTAGGTATTGATTTCTTTAAATAGGTCCAACTTGAACTAGCTAAACGAGATTCTCTTAGTTTCTCATTTGTCCTAACAGGAATGGTGTCAACCCTAAGTTGGCTAAAACCAGCTTGGATAACAGTTTCCAAAGTATATGAAAACCTACTGTGCACAATAGTTTGCATTGCCGCCTTTCGACTATAGGCCCGAAAACCACTAGTGGTATCGACAATTATAGAGTTAGCTATAGAGCGAACAAACCAACTACCTATTTTCTGAATCTTTTTTTTTATCCAAGAAAAGTACGGAATATTACTAATATCTCGGGAACCTACCACCAAATCAACCTTATTATAAATAATTGGATGAATTAGAGATTCGATATCAGATCCACAGTATTGATTATCTCCATCAGTATTCACAATAATGTCAGCACCCAGCCTTAGGCTTTCATCAAGACCCACTCGAAAAGCACTAGCTAAACCCTGATGGTGACCAAGTTCTACAATATGGTTTACTCCAAAATCATGCGCAACTTCAACAGTTCTGTCAGAAGAGCCGTCATCAATTACAAGAGTTTCTATAATATCTATATCTTTTACAGACCTAGGTAAATTACTGAGGGTGATTGGAAGAGTATTTTCTTCATTAAAACAAGGAATTTGGATGATAAGCTTCATGAGACTATATTTCAGAATGTTGCTAATACCACTACAAAAAATTAAGTCATTTCAACCAATTCTACGAGTACCGATCCGAATGCAAGAGAGACAGACGCTAGAACAGGAATTTTGCGCTGATCTCGAGTAAACCAGAAAGTAATCTTTTTATTATTTAAAAAGTTTTGACCTAGTTTAATAACTGCTTCGACCTTATGGACTAAAAATCCACCGATACTATTCGAGATCAACTCATTTCCAAGTACCTTGATATGAACTTGATATATGCTCTCTCCTTCAATAACCGGAATAATAATACGTAATCCAGGTTTCAGTTGGAGTGTTCGAAGAAAATATAGTGCAGATACTGGATCTTGTGTACCTAGCTCAACAGGAATTCTTTTTAATTCCTTTTTTTTATTCGCGAGTGTTGCTATACCTTGTTGAGGATTAAAGGTCATGCTTTCCCTAACAATTTTTTTTGTTTCTCTTAAATATTTACGATATTCTCGACTTGATCCTAACTTTAGGTCAAAAATAGATAAATACTCAAAATTTAATTGATATATTGAATTGATTGCTAAACTACTTTTGGCTTTTAACCGCAAACGAAAAAGCTTGGAATACTTTGATCCTCCTGAAGTTACATCTAAATGTGCAGTCCCAGCCTCTATTGTTTCTAAATAAGAAATGCGATAAACCAATTTTTCACCTAATTTAAAAGGTCTTATATCAGTACTGGTATTCGTCTGTTGCTCCAAAGCCGGTGTTAACTCTTCAGTTTTTTCGATCTTTAATGTTGTACCTATTACTTGTGGGCAAATGCTACTTGATATCAAGCAAATTAGAAATCCTATCCTGAATGTGACAGGCCATAGAATTAACTTGTTTAATACTAAACAAGAAAAGGTTTTATTCAGTAGGATCATAAATACTATTGATTCATGGGGAATTTAGGCTAATAAATCTATTGGTTAATTTTGAATAATTATTCTTTCAATCATTGATTAGGATACATCAGTAGATATGACGACCACCATCCACTCGAATACATTCTCCAGTTATAAAATCACTTTCAACAAGATTCAGAACAAGCTTAACAATTTCTTGAGCTCCTCCCCAACGGCCTAATGGAGTATTTTCTTTTACTTTCTTGATGTTTTTTTTAGACAAATCTGGAGGAGGAATAATCGGGCCTGGTGCTATAGCATTAACCAGAATGTTTTCAGAGGCCATCTCTAAGGCTAGGGACTCAGTAAGCCCTATTATCCCCATTTTTGAAACATAGTAAGGTATGTAACCTCTGTAACGAGGACGATTACTAGCAGCAGTCCAATCAGTAAAGTTAATAATGCGCCCTCCCCCTCTTAATCGCATTGCAGGAGCAACTGCTTGAGCACAGAAAAAAGCACTTCGAAGATTAATGTTTATGTTATTGTCCCATTCGCGTTCTGTTATTTCCATTAAAGGACTGGAGTTATAAATCGAGGCTAAATTAATTAAAAAATCAATTCCTCCCCATACCTTTATCACCTGACTTACCATCAACTTGACCTGAATTACTTGGGCTAGGTCAGCCTGTATAGTGACAGCATCCGCACCAATTGCACGAATTTCTTTTGCTACTGTTTCGGCCTCTTGTTTAGAACGATTATATATGAGTGCGACTTTAGCTCCTTTTTTTGCTAGTTCAAAACCAACTCTACCCCCAATTCTCCTAGTACCTGTAATACAAGCGACTCGTCCTTTGATTTCCATTGTTAGTCCAAATAGAACATGTTCATCTGTAATTAGAGATCCCGACGGCCTTCTAAAGCTTTTGACATGGTGATTTCATCTGCATAATCTAAGTCACCTCCTACTGGAACTCCCATAGCTATTCGAGTCACCCTAACTTGTAACGGTTTGATCAATTTTGATAGGTATAGAGCTGTAGCTTCACCTTCTACACTAGGATTGGTAGCAATAATTATCTCTTTTACTTCTCCGTCTTTCAAACGTTCTAATAGTTCTTTGATCTTTAACTGATCAGGACCAATCCGATTCAAAGGTGAAAGAACTCCTAATAAAACATGGTATAGACCGTTGAATTCTCTAGTCTTTTCTACAGCAATGGTGTTATGGGCTTCTTCTAAAACACAAATTAAACTTTGGTCGCGACGGGGATCGATACAGAATCTACATGGGTCCGTATCAGTTATATTAAAGCACACTGAACAGTACTGGATGGAATTTTTGACCTCTATAATAGACTGAGTCAGCTTCTCAGCTTCTATATGAGAACAGCGTACAAGATAAAAACCCAGTCTTTGTGCAGATTTTAGACCAATTCCAGGAAGTTTTTTGAGCTCATTAATTAAATTTTCAATAGGGGGAGGATAGTCACGCATTTTGTCTAGTCAATCAATCCATGAATAGAAGATTATAACTAACAACAACCCTACATGTTCAAACAGGTATTTTAAAAATATCAGAACCGCTTTCACATAAAAATACATAAATTCGTTGAAAGCTGAAAATGTGTTCTACATCAAACCTGGAATTCCCAAACCACCAGTTAGTCCACCTATTTGCCCGGCCATAGCTTCATCAACTTTTCGGGACGCTTCCGTGAAGGCTGCAAGCACTAAGTCTTGTAACATCTCGATGTCACCTGAACTTACTGCTTCTGATTCAATTTTGACCTCAAGCACTTGCTTTAATCCACTCATTCTGACAGTAACCATACCTCCTCCAGCACTACCTTCTACAGACAATTCAGCCATCTGCTTTTGTATCTTTTCCTGCATCTGTTGCGCCTGTTTCATCATCTGCTGCATATTTTTCATCAAAACCTCCATCCCTTATAGTTTTCATTTACCTTTTTAAACTGTTTAAGATAATTCCAAAAACCGAAAATTCATCCATTATCCAATATTTAATTTACCTATTTCATCTTTTTGATATCTCTAATTTCGCCCTCAAATACATTAAGGAACCGTCTGACATTAACAGCTTTTTGAGGTCTATCTGATACCTTTGCAGGTGGACCAGAGGTTGGTACAGTGGCAGTCCCACTAGATATTGTCGATACGTCATTATTTGCTGATGATATTAGAGAAACCTTAAAAGGCTTACCTATAAGCTTCATACCCAAGTTTTGAATGACTTTTAGATTATCAGTAACATCAATCATGTCCATATAATGACTATCAGAACTCAAAAAGTTAATTTTAATTTCATCTTTCTCAACGGAAAAATTGATAGCTCGATCAACAATAGAATCAATCATTGGTGAGGCTGTTTTAAGAGCTGTCCTAATAACATCAATCTCTATTTTCTTGGCAGATGAAACTGAGTTGGTCTGCTCATTAAAAATCTGGGGCTTAAGAGATTGCTGCTCTGATGAAGAGTCTATTTTCACTGCCACTTCATCATTATTTAAACCAGTCCCGTCAGGGAAAGATGACAAAAATTCTTCAATCGCTACCAAATGCTTAAGTTGAATTATTTTCACAAATGCCATTTCTAGATGTATTCGGGGCTGAGTTGACCAACGAAGCTCTCCCTCAGTTGCTACCAAAATCTGACAAAATCTTATCAAATCCTGTTCAGAGAAACTACTAGACACCATTTCTAAACGTTTTAAATCATCCATTGGTAGAGGAATCAGTTGTGGATCTTTACCAGCAATTTTTAAAACGAGTAAATCTCTAAAATAACCAAGCACTTCACGAATACACTGTTGAGGACTTTTACCACTCTTCAATAACTGTTCAACTATCAAGAGTCCTTTTTTTGAATCAGATTCAACAATTGTTTCAGCTATGTTTTCCAATAATTGCCGAGGGATAGTACCTAATAGCTCAGTTACTTGCTCATCATCTATTTTTTGACCACACAATGAAACAACTTGGTCGAGTGTAGACTGAGCATCACGCATGCTGCCCTCCGAAGCCTTTGCAATAAGATTCAATGCTTGCGGACCAATCTGAATATGCTCTTGAGTAGCTATAAATTCCAGTCGTTTAAGAATATCTTGATAACTGATTGCACGAAAATTGAAATGTTGGCAACGCGACAAAATAGTTGCAGGAATTTTATGAAGCTCAGTCGTAGCTAGGATAAAAACAATTTGTGGAGGGGGCTCTTCAAGAGTTTTCAATAGAGCATTAAATGCCTCAGTCGTCAACATATGAACTTCATCAATGATAAAAATCTTATAAGCATCCCGAGCAGGAGCATACTTTACACTGTCCCTAAGCTCCCTAATTTCATCAATACCACGATTAGATGCTGCATCAAGTTCAAGAACATCAATTGACTGACCTAGTGTAATTTCTCTACACGAGGAACATTCGTTACATGGACCTACTTTTTGTTTTGCCTGACAGTTAAGGGCCTTAGCCAGTATTCTAGCAGTGGTGGTTTTCCCTACTCCTCTAACTCCTGCAAACAAATAGGCATGTGCAATTCTGTCATTAGAAATTGCATTCCTTAAGGTTTCAGCAGCTGCAGTTTGCCCAACTACCTCTTCAAAAGTCTGGGGCCGCCATTTACGAGCAAGGACTTGATAGGTCATTGAATATCAATGGGAACTTTTATTGTTAAGAATAAATCTTGTCCGTCAAACTTTTGTTAACTTGCCGGGCAATTTCTAGGAATCGGTCATTACTAGCGGGGCTTCAAAAAAACTGATCCATAAGAAAAGAACTACCCAAATTATTGATTAGGCCCCAGGTTTTCTGTGGCACCTCCAGAGCTCCACTACCGTTGCTTTCTTCCGAACCTGGCGGGGTTTGCGGGTCTGAAGTGCACAGGCCTGAGACCTAATCAAACTGTTTTTGCAGATCCGTTAAAATGTTAATGAAAAAGCCTTTTACTGTCCACAGAAAAGAAACCCTCTAATTAGATTCTTTTGATCTTTGATTTATTAAATGATCTATTTAATTTCAATTTTTTTGCTTAATGAGAAATAACAGTAAGAAGATACTCATTCCATGTCTTTCAATTATCCATTCCCAATTCTGTTTTTGTAACTAACTGGATGGGAATTTCAATATCTTTATCAATACTTTGATCTTGAAGAATTATGGGAAATCCATCTGCAATAAACTAGCCATTATCACACCAGAGAAAGCAAGAATAGAACCTACTGACAAATCAATCCCTGAACTGATGATGACGAATGTCATTCCTATTGCAATAATAGAAATTACTGAAGACTGTTCCACAATATTGAGTAGATTTGATACTGTTAAAAAATAAGGACTCAGTATCCAAAGAATAAGACATAGTCCAATTAAACCAAATAAGGTACCTAACTGTCGTCCCAGTAAAGATAGAAAGTGATTTGATTTCATAGACCTCTTCAAATTATGCATAAGTTTGTTCTAGAAATGTTATTTTACCAATGATAATTCATCGAAAAACATTGAGCAGAATGTTAGAATTACAATTAGGTTCTATCTAATTTAAAATCTCCTGACCTATTCTCATCTGTTTCATCCACTAAGTCAAAAAGACATTATTCAAATTAGGTTTAAAGAGTTAACCTTGTAAATGAAGAAGATTTTACATTTAGTTTTTTACTTATTAGAAAGAAATCTTTAAAATATTTATACTTTGTAAATACACTGAATGATTATTGTCTGGGTAAGTAAAACAAAATAAAAACTTTATTTTTCTAATCTCCCATAGACTGGGGAAAATCAAACACAGGTTCCTCGTAAAAAATAAATGAGGTTAATCGATATGGCAAATAGAGTTGTAATCGCCCTAATACTCATCATGAATATTTTTGATTCAGCAATCGCTGATAATTGGCCCCAGTGGAGGGGGCCCTCGCTAGATGGAATTAGCCAGGAAAAGCGATTGCCTCTACTCTGGAACAGAAAAAGAAACATCACTTGGGAACTAGTTTTACCTAGTTTTAGCGGCTCTACTCCTATTGTTTGGGATGAGTCTATTTTCTTAAATGTTGCGGACGGCTCTGATCTCTATCTTTGGTGCATTAATCGCAATAATGGAGAGTTAAAATGGAAAAAATTCCTTGGCAGCGGCAATGTAAAAAACCGCAAACATAATATGTCCTCCCCTTCACCCGTCACTGATGGCAAATCTGTTTTTGTCATGACTGGAACTGGTGTCCTCAAGGGATTTGATTTTAATGGAAACCCTCTTTGGACAAGAGATATTCCAAAAGACTATGGACAGCTAGGAATGAATTTTGGCTATGGCTCCTCCCCGCTACTATATAGAGAGAGTCTTTATATCCAAGTGCTTCATGGTATGTTTACTGATGATCCTTCTTATGTCCTCAGAATCAATTCCAAAAATGGACAAACTATCTGGAAAAAAGAACGAAAGACTGATGCTGTCCATGAATCACCCGATTCTTACTCTACACCTACCGTTGCAAACACCGACCGAGGGACTGAACTCATAGTTACAGGCGGTGACTGTGTAACAGGTCACAATCTTGAAAATGGAAAAGAACTTTGGAGAGTCAATGGGTTCAACCCTAACAATAGTCGTAATTATCGAGTTGTTGCCTCCCCAGTTGCTATGAAGGATTTAGTTTATGTTCCCACCCGCGTTAGACCTTTAATAGCTATTCGTCCAGGAGGTACTGGTGATGTTACTGAAAGCCATAGTGTCTGGAAATTTCAAAATGGTCCAGATGTCCCAACCCCTGTGGTAGATAACACCTATTTCTACTCAGTAAGTGATAATGGTGTTATGTGGTGTCTGGACGCCAAAAGTGGAAAAAGAATTTGGGGAGGAAACCGATTGAAACCAGGGACCTATACCGCCTCTCCTGTGCTGGCTGATGGGAAAATCTACATCAGTAATGAGGACGGATTGACAACAGTAATCAAAACTGGCCCAACGTTTAAGATTCTGGCTGAGAATCCTCTAAATGATTATTGTCTTAGTTCTCCTGCTATTTCTGATGGACAAATCTTCATCCGAACTGCTGAACGTCTTTTTTGCATTGGACAGCGCACTAACAACGATGATACTCATTAGAACCTATCACAGATCCTTTGACAACCGTTCCACACATCTAAATTTATTTTCAGGTGAAACGTTTAGCATGAGCCACAAAGTCAAAATCAACATGTTCCTTCCAGCGATTCATCAGATCAAGTGTTAATTTCCCAGGCTTTCCATCCCCGACTAACTGGCCATTGAATCGGGTAACAGGCATTACACACATACCAGTTGAAGTGATGAATGCCTCATCTGCAGTAACTGCATGATAGGATTGAAGATCTTGTTCTTTGACAGTTAGACCTAAACCTCTAGCAAGTTCAATAGTAGTCATCCGACTAACTCCCTGAAGAATGTTACGCTCGCTAGCAGTAAGCAACTCTCCCCGACAAACTAGAAAAAAGTTCCATCCAGTTCCTTCTGTCAAGTTCCCTTGATGGTCTAACATCAAAGGAATGGCTTCAGGATCAACTAATCGCGCTTCTTCATCAGCTAAAGAAAAATGAAGTCGACTTCGATATTTTATTTTAGGGTCAACCGTCAGAGGATGCATGTGGCGAGTTGCAGGGGTCACTACATGGCATCCCTTTTCATAATATATTGCCTTTTTACTTAAACCTCGACTTAAGGGGAAAAAATACATAACGAAAGTTGTAGTTGTAGTAGGCAAAACTAACCCCATTCGACCTCTACTTATCAAATGTCCGACACCTCCTTCATCCCCTGGTGCCAATGTTGGAAGATTTGCTAAAAGAAATTCTTGGGTAACCTCATCTAACTCTTTAGGAGTCAAATCAAAGTTCAACCGTGCTCCATTGATTGAACGTAGCAAACGATTTCTATGTTCTGTCCATCTAAATAACTTATGATTAAATGTCCTAGTAGTTTCTAAAACAGCATCACCTATCAGAACTGCACTGTCAAAAATTGAAATTTTTGCCTCATTCTCTGGAACCATGTCTCCGTTTATATAAACCATTCGTTCTTTTGTCACTTTACGCTCCAATCAAAAATTAAATATCTTTGTATAACTATAGCAGCTATTAATTATAGAAATCTTTAAAACACTTATTTTTTAGAATAAAATAAACTTTTCTTTCATTACAGTAAAAGAAGCTAATATCTTTAAAATGATAGGGTATAATTGGATCAAGAAGAACTTGGTTTAAGAAAAGAAGTGGAGATTTAATAAGGAATGTGCCTTAATTGAATTAAATTTTTTACACATTTTTCTAGCCTCTATGCTTCCAGTTGGATCTATAAACTTATAGTCAATCGAGCTATTTAGCTACTTGTTGTGAACTCATTTGATTTGCCCTTTTTACAATTTTAATTTTCATGAGGAGGGTTAATTTAACCCATGCCAAATTTTACACCACAGAAACTCCGAGAAATTGGATACGAACTCTTTCAGAAAGCTGGTTGTCTCAAAAAAGATAGTGAAAATGTTGTTGATCATCTTGTTGAATCAAACCTTTTCGGCCATGATTCTCATGGTGCAATTCGCTTTGCTGAGTATCTACGGGCTTTGAGAGAGAAACGTTTTCAGCCACAGGCTACTCCTGAGATCATTCAAGATTTTCCTAGCGTCGCCGTTGTAGATGCCAATGGAGGACTAGGGCAAATTGGAGCCAACTTCGCCATGAATCTAGCAATAAAAAAAGCTCATAAGAATGGGATAGGCACTGTTGCCCTACGCAACACCAGTCACATAGGCAGAATAGGAGCTTACCCGTTGTTAGCTGCCAGGCAGGGATTTATAGCACAAGCCTTTGTGAATGCTGGAAGATTAGGGTACCAAATTGCCCCCTTTGGAGGAATTGAAGGAGTTTTAAGTACTAATCCTATGGCTTTTTCAGCGCCACGACGAGAAGACAACCCCATTGTTCTTGATATGACAACCTCCGTTGTGGCGGAAGGGAAAATTAGAGTTGCAATTAATCAAGAACGTAATGTCCCTGAAGGCTGGATTATTGATTCCCAAGGTAATTCTACAACTGACCCTTTAAAATTTAAGGCTGATCCACCAGGCGCTATTCTGCCTCTAGGAGGTGTTGTAGGACATAAGGGAACTGGCTTAAGCATCATGGTAGAACTTCTAGGAGGGGCTCTAAGTGGTGAAGGATGTGCTGCAGGAGACCGTAAGATGACTAGTAATGGAGTTCTCTTTACTGTATATAACATAGAACATTTTACCAATTTAGGTCGTTACTTTGATCTTGTTGAATCATTGATTTCCCATGTCAAATCAAGTCGACCAGGCAAAGGATTTAAGGAAATCCTCATCCCCGGAGAACCTGAATTTCGTTCAGCCCTTCGAAGGGAAAAAGAAGGCATTAACGTTGACGATAACACCTGGTCTGACATAAAAAAGGAAGCTGAATTTCTCCAAATAAATCTGAGTACTTAGTCAGTACAATGGTAATGCTGTATACTGATTTTACGATCTTAAAACCCTTTGGATTTTGTAGAGCTACAATGATCATTTGACAACATTAGTCTTCAAAAATAGCAATCAAACGAATTGGAGTTCCTATTAACTAGCATGAGAAGAATATATCTTGACAACAATGCAACCACTGAAGTCTCCCCTGAAGTCCTCAAGGCCATGCTACCCTATTACAATGGAGTCTTTGGTAATCCTTCTAGTGTCCATAGTTTTGGACAAGAGGCTAAGGCTGCCCTCGATTTAAGCCGCCAACAGGTCGCTAAACTGTTAGAAGTTGAGCCTAATGAAATTGTGTTCACTGGAGGTGGCACTGAAAGTGATAACTTGGCAATCCGTGGCATAGTTGAAGCTAGTCCTGGAACTGACAAACATATAATTACATCTCAAATCGAGCACCATGCAGTCCTGCATACCTGTCAAAGTTTAGAAAAAATGGGAATCGATGTAAGCTATCTTCCTGTTAACCGATCAGGACAAGTAGATCCCAATGATGTCTCCAAGGCGATAAAAAAAAATACCTTGATGATTTCAATTATGCATGCAAACAATGAAATAGGAACACTCCAGCCAGTCAAGGAAATTGGAAAAATTGCAAGAGCTAATGAAATCTATTTTCATGTAGATGCTATTCAGTCAGTTGGGAAGTTAACTGTCACCCCCTCTGACTTTGAAGCAGATCTTGTTTCTCTTAGTGCACATAAATTCCATGGCCCTAAAGGAATTGGTGCACTTTATGTTAAAAAGGGTACTCGGTTACGGCCCATGATATTTGGAGGGTCTCACGAAAGAAACCGACGGGCAGGCACTGAAAATGTTCCCCAAATTGTTGGATTGGGCTACGCAGCCGAACTAGCGCTTAAGGAGATAAATACAAAGTCTCAAAGTATCCTTTACCTAAGAAACTGGTTCGAAGATAGGCTACTAGAATTAATTTCGGAAACCGAAATAAATGGAGTAAACCTTCAGAGACTACCTAATACCACCAATATTCGTTTTTCAAATGCTGAAGCAGAAGGTTTAATTATCAATCTTGATCTGGCAGGTGTAGCTTGTTCTACTGGTTCAGCTTGTACTTCCGGATCAATTGAACCTTCGCATGTCCTAACAGCCTTGGGATTGGCACCTGAAGAAGCATTTGAATGTCTACGATTTAGCTTGTCTAAGGCTACTACACGGGAAGAGCTAACTCGTGTGTTAGAGCTACTCCCTTCTTTGGTAGATCGCCAGAGGGAAATATCCCCTTTAGGTATTAGATCATATCCACTGATCTCCTGAACTTTATTGAGTTATGAGTTAAATCAAATCCCCTAGATACAGTTGGAATATCAAGAGAATCTTATAAAGGAAAACTTTAAAGCTACTGTCTTACATACTTATTTAATAATTTTATGTCAAAAAAAATAGTCATTGCTATGAGTGGTGGAGTAGACAGTTCAACGGCAGCAGCCTTGCTTAATGAAAAAGGATTTGAGGTTGTAGGCCTTTCAATGCAACTATGGGACTATAGTCGAAGTGAAACCAGCGATGATGTATCTTGGGAGTCAAAAAAATCTGGCACGTGTTGTTCTTTAGATGATATATATGATGCTCGTCGCGTAGCTCATTTTCTTGATATTCCTTTTTATGTTGTGAATTTTGAAAAAGCATTCGAAAAAGAAGTAGTACTTCCCTTTGTTGAAAGCTATCTTAAAGGTGAAACCCCCATACCTTGTACTCGCTGTAATACATTTATGAAATTTGATCGTCTTTTAACCCGGGCAAATCAAATTGGTGCTCAATACCTTGCAACAGGTCATTATGCTCGTATTCGACAAAATATGAAAACTGGTCGCTTTGAGTTACTTCGGGCAATTGATCAATCCAAAGACCAATCATTCTTCTTGTTTGATCTGACCCAATCTCAGCTTAGCAAAATACAATTTCCTCTGGGTGAATTTACAAAGAGCCAAATACGAAATATGGCTGAAACATATGGTTTGCCTGTTTCTAAAAAACCAGAAAGTCAGGAGATTTGTTTTATTCCTAGTAAAGACACTGGAAATTTCGTGGAAAGGTATGTATCCCGTCGTGAGTCGAAAGAACATTCTCAGACTCCGCATACTTCTAGCCCTAAAAATGGACTATCCCCAGTTACTAGTGGCTCCATTGTTGATAAAAAGGGTGATGTATTAGGCAAACACTCTGGAATTCATCACTTTACTGTAGGCCAACGAAGAGGTTTGGGAATAGCAACTGGTGAACGTCTTTATGTAATTGAAACTAACAAAATTAAAAATCAGGTAGTTATTGGACAAGACAAAGACTTACTTAGTAACGGATTAGTTGCAGACAAAATTAACTGGATTTCAATTCCTAGCTTGACTAGGTCAAAAAAAGTTAAAGCCCAGATACGTAATCGACATCAAGCTGCTGATGCAACTATTTTCCCAGGAAAATCAGGATCGGTTTCGGTGCAGTTTAATAACCCTCAACGAGCTATCACACCCGGACAAGCAGTAGTTTTTTATCAAGATGACTTGGTAATTGGAGGAGGCTGGATTAAGAAAAGCCTTTAGCTTTCTAATCTTGCTCCCTATCCATGATATATAATTCCCAAGCATTTTTAATGAGACCAGTTATAATTATTAATATTCAAAATAACAAAAGATAGAAAAATGGTATTTAAACTAATTGGTAGAGTTTTATTGGTACATTCTTTACTGTTTCTTTGGGTAATAAATGCCAAGGACAAAAACCCTCACCTGAATGATCATGTACAACAAGAAATAATTAGAGCTATTTCAAGTGAATATGCCACTTTAAAGGTTGCACTTCCTATTAACAAGCACGGACTAACTCTAGATAAAAATGGAAAATTTGACTGGAAAAAAAATGAAGAAGCCTTACTTCATAGTGGACAGTATATTGCTGTAGGACTCCAAGTTCAAATTACCAAAGTAGACTTTAAAAAAAATAAGTTGGTTCTTGAACTGAATGGAGGAGGGAAAAAGAAAAAACGTATTTTAGAACGGATATACATTGGGACAGGAAGTTCAGTGACTCCTTTGACCAAAACCCTAGACCCATCTAACCCTCAAGGGTCCTATCTAAACATAAAATTCGACAAATTTATTCCTAATATTACTCCAGAGAACGTCAAATCCATTCTATCGTCAGTCTTGGACTTCAGTAAAAAATCATCAATAAAAAATTTCATCGAAACATTCCCTAAAGAGTTTCAGACAGCGGTTAAGAACAAACGAGCAGCTTTAGGAATGGACCGAGACATGGTATTGGATTCAATGGGACTGCCACTGAGAAGAATAAGAGAATCTACTGAAAAAGGTCAAGTTGAAGAGTGGATATACGGTGAAAGACCCCGTAAAATCATTTTCGTGAAGTTTCAAGAAGGTGTGGTCATTAGTATTAAGGAGTATTAGGTTTTTGTCTTAATTTGAAAAATATTTAAAACTTTTTTATTTGCCTCAATGCCTCATAAATTACAATTGCTACAGAATTGCCTAAATTATGGCTTCTGGGTTTTCTACCCCACATTGGAATTTTAATCGCAAATTTTTGTTGCTCATTAATCAATTTTTCAGGCAAACCCTTAGTTTCACTTCCAAAAACCAAATAATCCTCCTGGTTGTAATTAACCTCAGTATAAAGCTGGACAGCTTTTGTGCTAACGTAATGAAATCTAGCCTGTGGAGCTTGTTCCCAAAGTTCAACAATAGAAACATGCTGTTTAACATCGAGTAACTCCCAATAATCCAATCCTGCTCTTCGAAGGTAAGAATTTGATATCGAAAAACCTAATTTACCAACTAAATGAAGTTGGCATTCCGTCAAAACACATAATCTTCCAATATTGCCTGTATTTTGGGGTATTTCTGGTTCAACTAAAACAACATGCATGTTCTTGTTTCCGGTAGTTAAATGGGAATAACAAAGTCATTTTTTACTTAATGCTTACTGTTGACTTACCTATCGTAACGTTACCCATACCATCAAATACACGCAAGGCTATGATATGTTCCCCTTTATCCAATGATTTTGTGGTTATTTCAAATTCTTCTGACTTAGAATCAAGTACACCATCCTGAGAGAAAACTAATTGCCAATTTCCACCGTTAATTGCATATTCAGCTCTACGAAGACCTGAACTACCATCAATTACTCTAAACCGAAAAATATTGTTCCTGCCCATTACTTTTTGAGACAAGACAGTAAATTTTGGCGGCGTATTATCAATATAAAAGGGTTGACTAATTAATTTTCCTGATTTAGCAGTAGAAAAAGGATTATTGATAATATCGCTTGCTATAATCTTTATCAAATACCGTCCATCAGGTATAGTCCCAGATTCTAGAGTAAAATTAAGACGTTTATAGTTTTCTTCAAGTAATTTCCATTTGTCCTCATTTTCACCTCTAAAATAAATAGAATAAATGAGGGTATCATCATTTGGGTCATTGACCTCCCAAGTAAAAGACTGAGCACCCTTTCTAAATATTTTTTGGGAAGGCAATTCACTAATTAAGTTGTTGGAAATATCTAAATCTGCTCCAGTAATTTTAGAAGAAACCTGATCGGAAGGAGATAATTGAACTTGGTTAACAGATGCTTTAGGAATTTCCAAAAAAGCTACACCTGCAGGTAAAACATTAATAGATTCAATTTTTGGAGCTATGTTTTGTTGCAAAAAAGGAACTATGACCTCTCTAAGCTTCGGCGAAAAGTTAGTTGTAGTTTCTAAAATTATCTTGTATTGAATGTATCTTGCCTTAGGACTCTGAATATTCACTGTCTTCAGTTGGTCTTTAACCCTCAACCATTTACTCCATGTTTTTCCAGGTCTTTCAGTATTGCCAGTCCTAGTAAAAACTTTGATGGATGTTCCTGTAGGCAATTCTACCCTCCAACTCAGACTACCCCATGTAGAAAGGAATTTTGTATCCTTAACCTCAGATTCATAACTACCTGTTGTGTTTAGTTGGTTTTTCAATCGAAAAATTGTTGCCATATTACTACCGAAGGCAAGTAAATCTTTATCCATGGGGATAAGCAACGTAATTTCTTCTTCAGTCGTTTCCATTAAGAGGGTTAATTCTCCTTTATTATTCAAAGAATAAATTTTCCCTTTCTTGCCACTAGAGAAAAAAATATTACCTTGATCATCCGGGTAAAGGCCATATGCAATCTCATGAACTGAAGACCAAAGAGTTCTAACTGAGTAATCATTACCAATCCTATTTAAGCTACTTTTTACTTTACTCCTTTTACCTAGCCTATTGACCGAACCTGTCGATCTATTGGAATCATATTCGAAGGTTATTTCAGTTTGAGCTGTTGGAGAAACCGAAGAACTTCCCAAAATATTTTCTATGGCTTGCGCATTCTGATCAACTTTCTGAACACTGGGTGCAGTCTCTCGAGATCTTTCACTGACAGCAATAAAAAATATTTCATCCAAAGCGTTCACCTGTATATCATGAATTTCATTCATTTCAGAGTCATGAATAACAAAACCATCCCCACCAGGATTAATTCGATAAACATAACCTTCTGGATCAGTACCTGCCAAAATATTATTGTTAGAATCGACTGCAAGACACGTTACATTAGTTTGATCAAGATCGTAAAACTCTTTGCCATTGCCTTTCCTGTCAACTTTATAAATTTTACCGGGACCACCAGTTGCAACATAAAGACTGTCCTCTGTACCAAATACTAAATCCCAAATAAACTTGTCCGGAGGATCAAAGAAAACCGAGACCTGCCCTTTATTATCAATCTTGTAAATTTTTCCGTTTGGAGAAGTAGCAGCATAAAGATTCTGTTCTGAGTCTATTGCAAGTGCCAAAACATCAATCTCCGCAGCATCCAGAAGAACAGATGATTCCCCTAAACTATTAATCTTCAATATCTTGCCTTGATGACCTGTGCCAACATAAAGGTTATTATTTTTGTCATAGACTGCAGACCATATAAGTGTTTGTTGAGACTTTAAAATGGTTTTAAACTTTCGGGCCAAAAAGAGTGAGCCATCTGCTTGCACTGACAAACCTTTAAGTCTTCCTTTGGAAAAATCCTCAAAAGAAGATGTAGTCCAAAATTTGGGATGAACAGCCAGTAATTGCATACAGAATAATGGCATTATACAAATGCAACTGATGAAATTTTTTCTTGTCATTAACACTCCAAACCTACTCTTTAAGGCACTCGTATACAATATTAGAAAAGTAACTTCAAAAGAATCTTAAATTTCATAACTAACTCATTCAACAATTTTGAGCACTAAATTGTGCCTTCCCTTAATAACAAAAGATGTAGCTGGCAATTCATACTCAAAAAGATTTGAGGAATTCAGCAAAGTCAAGTTATTGCTTGAACTTCTTGGCGAAGTCAAAACACTGCGAAAAGAAGGTGGAAGTCCTGAAAATTCCTCTCCGTATAATAAAACAGAAGGTTCTGAACGCTGAAAACGAACATAGATTCGATCATTCTTACGGAAATTATTGATGGCTTGAATGAGTTGATTTAGATCTCGAGGAATAAAACTTCGATTTAGATGAGTACTCTCTTCTGCAGTTAGGGTGCGGCCATCTGCAATTGTTACAAATAAATGACCTGCGGTAACATTTTCAGGGATTAAAACTGGAATTTTTTCTATATATTCCTCACCTTTAGTGTTTCGCAAAAAGATAGAAAGATTTAATGTTTCTCCTGGAAAAACATTTTCACGTTCAGTCCAAACTCGGTCAAGGTAAGTTATTTTCTTTTCATCAATAGATGAAATATCTACGGAAATTCTTTGGATATTAATATCATCAAAGCCACTATTTAAAAGATAATTAAGTGGGTCTAACATAGACAATGACGCTAACATCTGGGAATTGGTCTCTCCAGAAAAAAGATTCTCAATTTTTATGTCTGGAAAACCTTTCAAACTAATTTTTCCCGCAATCTGAATCGTAGAATCTCCAAAAGCTCGCTCTTGTGAATTGATTGTGTTGAGGATTGTAAAATTAGTCAGAAAAGGTGTCAGAAGTTTATCATTGACCAACTCATACCTAAAAGTGAGAGAACTATTTCGACTAGAGTTTAGATTGACTATAAGGGGTATTAATTTAGGTTTCATTCCAACCATTCCATACAACCCTTGCGAACGATCCTGAGTAATTGAACCTACTAAGTCTGTGGGCACAGCAATTTTAAAGGAAGTACTTAAATTTGGCAGAAGTGAAATTACCTGAGCCTTTGAGAAGGGAAGTTCCACGGGTCCTAATGAAAACCATGGATGCCCAAAAGCATAAATCTTATTGCCCTGACGATAAGTTACCGTTCCAGAAGCACTTGCACTGAACCCCAAATCTCCTCTTATAAGTTGAACTGCTATAGACGACCCAGGACCAATATCAGATCCTTCAACTAGTTCAGAATTTGTTAATTCTGAAATCACTCCTCCACTTTGTAGTATAGACATCCCATAAGGTTTCAAAAATGAACTAAACCAATCAGCTGCCTGAGAAGTTGCTCCAGATAAGATAAGTGGTGTATCAATATAACGTAGCCGTTGACCACGCATAAATGTGGGAAATTCCATTCTTTGTAACAATGATTCCGACACTGAAAAAATGGGTGTGAGCTTAGCATTAAGATCGGAAGTCATCTTCGAAATTTTAAGACTAACAGTGTGATGTGGAGCTATAGAAGAAACCTCAATTTGGATAGGTTTAACCTGGATTGGTGGCTCGGACTGTTCAAAATTACTAATCATTTGTTCAATGGGAGTAACACCAGCAATTGGTTCTTTAGAAAAAGGAAATGCAAATGCTACAGCACCAATCATCTGACCTTTAACATAAACTGGACTCCCACTCATACCGGCCAGGACACCTGTTTTCTCCAATGGTCCACCCGAAAGCCTAGTTAAAATTGCATCCTGACCTGGGCCAATATTCTTCAAAATACCTAAGATTTCAACGTCAAACTCTTCAATTTCTGATCCTTGAAAAACAGTTCTACCTATTCCTTTCATGCCCGGTTCTATCTGATCTAATGGGAAAAAGTGAGATTCATTCTCAGAAAAAAAGGAATCTGAAAAAATAATTAGAGTTGAAAAAATTATGACTGACAAACCTTGGTACAATAATTTGGAGAAGTTACCTGTCATTTTAAAAACCATATATTATATTTTGGCTTTCTCAAAATCTTCTAAAATTACATGGAACTTAAACTATTTTTCAAGAGTATAACAGAATTCACTCAGAGCGATGATAACAAGGACCAGTTAAGGTTTTGCTACTTGAAGAATTTTTCTACATTTAAAATCAATGATAAACTTGCCCAAACTGTTTGATTACTTAATAAAAACTGAAACAAAAAAATTGTGCTTTAGTCCAAACAAAATATATTTTCTAAATTCTCTTCTCTTATGAACATTTTTGACAATGACATCACAGGCTTTGTACTCGCTGGAGGAAAAAGTTCTCGAATGGGTTATGACAAAGGGCTGATAAATATTGGAGAGTCAACACTAATTCAATCAGCTGTGCATCTAATGAAAGGTTTCACCAAAAACGTCTTTATCCTTGCTCCAACTGAGAAATACAAAAATATTGACGTGCCTTGCATACCAGACAAAATAGATTCACGGGGGCCTTTAAGTGCTCTTTATACTGGACTCATAAGCTCTCGTACTCAAATTAATATTTTTTTGGCTTGTGACATGCCTAAAATGAGGTTGGAATTTATAAGGCACTTAGCTAAGCAATCCAATCAACATGATGCAGTTTTAATGAAATTTGATGACGGAAAGATAGAACCACTTTGTGGTATCTACAACAAATCCTGCCTTACCATTATCAAATCAAATTTTGAACATAATCAATACAAATTGTCTGAACTACTCGCTGAGCTAAATGTTTTTTATATCTCGGAAAAAGATCTTAACTATCTAGGGTTAGACTGTAGTATCTTCACAAACATTAATACACCAGAAGATTTGAAATCTCTTTCCTAGTATTCCTTTCTTTCTTTCACTTTACATTAGATTTAACCACTTTAAAAATTGACTGATTCTGAAAACCCGTTTTATTTTGAACCTTAATTTTCGAAAAGAATTTGTCCGGGACAAAATTACTGGAAGTTATCAGAAAAGCTTCAGTTCCAGCTTCAAATAACATTTCATTTTCTGCATAGATTATCTTAGATTCTCTGTTTAGATAGTAGCCTAAGCCATAAGCTATCCGTCTTGAAATTCCAAAAACAAATATAGGTTGATTAATATATCCATCTTGCTTAAGGAACCCAGCTAATCTCCGGGTAGATTCTGATGCATCTACCTGAGGATAAACATGGTGTGTCGTCCATAAAACTGAAAGAGTAACCACAAAAAAATAGTAAGTGAGCAACATCTTTCGAAAATTAAACCAAAAAAGTAATATGGCCATAAATCCTGTCACTAATAAAACACCGGCGATCTCCGGAATAAAGTCCATCAAAGGAACATTGAGGTTAACCCCTCCCCAACCTAGAATAACACCAACAGCAATGATCACTAGACCTTGATAAAAAAAGACATCTCTTAATTTTACCTTAATATTCGAAGTACCCCGACAATCCAACCAATCCTCTACAACATTTGCAATCAATAAAGCTGCAGCAGGCATTGCAGGTAATATATATCCTGGTAATTTGGATTGTGAAAACGAAAAAAATATTACGGGAGTAAGAAACCAAGACCACAAATAGAGGTTTTGGTAAGGCTCCTGACCTACCCTCCTAAAAGTATTGACAAGCAGTTTTTTCCCCGCTGGAATCAATTGTAAACTCCAAGGGAAAAATCCTATTAAAACTACAGCTAAGAAAAACCAAAACGGCTGTGTATGTTCATACCGGTCAGTAAAAAATCTTTCAAAGTTATGCTGAATCAAAAATTCTTCAACAAAAACCCAGCCATTTGAATAAAAACAGAGCACATACCAAGGTAGAACAGTCGCTAAAACATAAACCAATCCCATCAAAGGCTTAAAAGTCCAGAAAAGATTAACCCTCTTACCCAATCGAAGATATAAAACAAGACTAATGAATGGCAGAACCAAACCAACTGGTCCCTTGGCAAGAACTGCTAATCCCAGAGAGAAATATAAAGAGAAAATTAGTAAAGGATTATTTTGTTTTTCTAATTTTTTATTTTTAGTTTCACTCTGGTTAAAAAGAATAAAAAATAAACTCGTCCAAGCTAGAGTGAGAACACTAGAAAAAAGCATGTCAATAGTGGCTGCTCGAGCTAAGGAGAAATATAGGATTGAAGTCGACAATACCAGAGCAGCCACTAGTCCTTCCCTTGGCCTTCCTCGATGTCTTCCTATGAAATAGACACAAAAAACTCCCAACAGAGCGGTGACTGCAGAAACTAATCGTGCAGAGAACTCATTTACCCCAAATACCCAATAAGCAACAGCTGTAGACCAATAATGAAGAATAGGTTTTTCAAACCAAGGTTGTCCAAAGAGTTTGGGTGTGATGAAATCTTTAGAAATAAACATTTCCTTAGAAATCTGAGCATATCGAGGCTCATCAGGACCCACTAAACCCAGATCTCCCAAAGAAATAAAAAACTGGATTGATGCAACCAAGAAAATTATTAAGAAATGAACTATTTCGGTTCGTAATCCCACAATAACTCAGACAGAAAGGTTAGAGAAATTCATCATTCCTAATAGTAGTCCGAACATGACATGTAATAACCACACTTTAAACACCTGAGTTTACAACGCTCAGCTGCTAAAAAAAGACCACATTGTGGGCAGAACTCAGAAGGGTGTCGCATCTCAGACCGAGGTGGAGACAACTGGACCTTCTTTTTATTGAGAACTCTATGCTTACTATGTGTTGAAGAGTACGAATCCAATGATTTGATCTTTGACAGAATGATCTCAGACAAATAATCTCTAGAACTAGTAACCTATTTATACGTGCTGATTAATCATTTCTTCAAAATCTTGCTTTGGTTTAGCACCCATTAGATTCCCAACAACTTCACCATTTTTAAATAGCAATATTGTTGGGATACTGCGGATACCGTACTTGGTTGCGACCTGAGGATTATCGTCGGTATTCAACTTTCCTACCTTTACTTTATTAAGGTAAGTTTCCGCTACATCATCAATGATTGGTCCAACCATCCGACAAGGTCCACACCAAGGAGCCCAGAAATCTACCAAAACAGGCTTGTCAGCTTCTAAAGCTTCTGATTGAAAATTTGCATCTGTTAATTCAATAACATTATCACTCATTGATTGGTACTCCTCCTCTTTTTAAGTAGCGCATTACCCTCAAGGCCTCTTAGTTTTGCTTCTACCTAATCAATTGTCAAGATTTTTAAATATTCAGAATCTTCTAGAGATCTAGTTATGCTTAGCAACTACTTTCCCTTAACAGATCTACAATCTTAGAAGTAGCTGCGGTAAGAGGATACTTTTTGATTTGAGAAATGAATATCCATTTCCCTGTTATCCTAGAACGATCGAATACCTTTGGACTTTTAAGATTAGCTCTATATATTTGAAGATTGATTGCCCTATTAGTAATAGAGTGTTTTAAGTTAGTTAGTAGATTAGGGGAACTAATTTTCAATCCAAATTCAGACCAAATTCTCTTTTCCAGAAAATCCTCAGACTCTTCTTGATCGATCTGACCAGTGGGAAACTCCCACATGTCCTGGAGTAGTCGAGAATGAGAACGTTTCCTAATTAATGTTCGTCCACGGTGAATAATAACTACTGCAAATTCATTACTAACACTTACTTTTAGATTCTTTTTTTTCTCTGGAATTTTTTCTTGCATCCCGGCTCTTTTAGATCTACATCTAGATTCCCAAGGACAGACTAAACAACGAGGTTTTCTTGGCAAACAGATAGAGGAACCCAAATCCATGAGCGCTTGGTTAAATTCACCAGGTTGTAATTCATCAATAAGCTGTTGACCATATCTAGATAAGGATCTTTGAAACAGAGTTTTCGTGATGTCTCCCTTTAGCTTAAAAAGTCGACTTAACACTCGAATCAAATTTCCGTCTAATGCTATATATGGTTTTTTAAAAGCAATACTAAGAATGGCTGAAGCAGTATAATGACCAATACCAGGCAACTGTATTAAGTCTTGATAGGTGTTGGGGAGACAACCTTCATGGATCTTAATTATTATCTTGGCGGCTTTCTTTAAATTTTTAGCTCGAGAGTAATAACCTAGTCCAGCCCAGTGATTCAATAACGATTGAGTGTTGGCATTTGCTAAATCAATAATAGTAGGATATGAGTTCATGAAGCGGATAAAATAAGGTATTACTGTTTGAACCTGAGTCTGTTGCAACATGATTTCTGAAATCCAAATAGGATATGAGTCACTGATCCTACGCCAAGGTAGATCTCGACAATTATGTCGGTACCAAGACAAAAGTTTTCTGCGTAGATCTTTAATCTCACGTGGATGGATCAACTTTTCTTCAGGGGTAGTAGATATGAACACCTCTTGAGAATCTTCCATTCTTTGTCGGCTGTCAAGGGGTAGAGAAAGATGTTTAGCTTTTTCTTTAAAAATTGAATCATTCAATTTTTAAACTAGAATAGATTTCCCTAGACAGACTAATAGAAAGTTGCTACTAAAATAATTATGAGTATTTCTATTGCCGATATTGCCAAATCTCTAGATCTTCCTTTCAAAGGTAACGGTTCAATAAAAATCCATCGGATCTCTAACTGGGAAGATGCTGATCCTCAGTCCTTAATATATTGTGATGGTGTAAAAAAAAGTGTTCAGTTACCTGACAAACTTATAGCTGGATGCATTATTACCTCAAAAGATTTTATCCGCCCTACTTGGAACGCCATAATTTCAGAAAACCCTAAAGCTGATTTTTCCCGGATTGCACACTTAATAAGTCCTCGGCCAACAGGAACAGGAAAACACCATCAGACAGCAGTGATCTCAAAAGGAGCAAAGATTGGACAAAACGTTGACATAGGAGCCCAAGTTGTCATTGGGAGTGGTGCCCAAATTGGTACAGGGTCTATTCTTCAAGCGGGAACAGTCATAGGTGAGGGTTGCCACATAGGAGAAGAGTGTATTTTGTATCCACGTGTCGTTCTTTACCAAGGGGTTCAACTTAGAAATAGAGTTACTCTTCATGCAGGGGTAGTACTAGGAGCAGATGGTTTTGGTTACGTATTTGATGGAATGACCCATATCAAATTTCCTCAAGTAGGAGGTCTGCTTGTTGAAGATGAAGTAGAGATTGGAGCCAATACCACCATTGACCGTGGTTCATTGGGTATAACGCATATAGGAAAAGGCAGTAAAATTGACAACTTGGTACAAATTGCTCATAACACAAAGCTTGGATCATCTGTGATCATTGCTTCCCAAACTGGAATTTCTGGTAGTTCAACAATTGACGACAATGTGGTTATTGCTGGTCAGGTAGGATTTGGTGACCATGTACATATCAAAAAAGGAGCAATTATTGGTGGTCAGGCAGGCATACTTCCTAAAAAAGTTCTCCGTGGCAATGAAGTGTATTGGGGAACACCAGCTAGACCATTGAAAGAATTCAAACGCTCTTATGTTTACCTCTCAAGATTGCCGAAAATAAATGCAATAACAAATGAGTTAAAACAACGACTTGATCAGATAGAAAAGAAACTGAGCAAACTACTAGCTAATGATCAATAAATCTTTTTGAACTTACTGATTGTTTTAACTCCTGTTAACTTGATAAATGGATACTGTTCGTTTTTCTAAAATCGTAGATGAAATACTAGAAAGTTTGCCCCAACATTTTAAGGACCATTTCAATAATCTAGCCTTTATAGTTCAAGATTATCCGGAAAAGGAAATCCAACAAAAATACTGTGGTCGTCTTCTCGGATTATTTAGAGGAATTCCAAAAACTCACCAATCAATTTGGTCAAATTGTTTGCCCCAAGAAATTTTTTTATATAAAAAAAATATCGAGTCCATTTGCACTAATGAAGCCGAAATTATTCAACAAATTGAAATAACCTTAAAGCACGAAATCGGACACTATTTTGGCCTCAATGAAAAAGACCTTCAGCTCAAAGGTTACTAAAAAAGAAGCTGAACTATTTCTATCAAAATTCTTGACTATTAAATCTTGGCTAAAGACTAAACGCATCCCTGAGTCTGAAGTTATGGACAATCAAGAAGAAGCAGTTGCATACACTGCAACAGTGACTAAAGACTATTTAAATAAGATTGATGAAGGCTTCGTAAAACAAGCAATTAATCTGGGAATTCAACATGGTAGGATACTTGATATTGGTTGTGGGCCTGGGCAAATCTTACTTAAATTAGCAGTTAGAAAACTCGATGTGCAATTAACTGGCATTGACCTTTCTTGGGCCATGATCCAAGAAGCCCTAGAAAAAATCAGTATAGCATCATTAAACAGTCGCATTAGTTTACAAGTTAGCGATGCTAAGTGTCTTCCCTTTGCAAATAAAAGTTTCGACCTAGTGGTTTGCAATTCTGTCCTACATCATAGTAGTAATCCTATACGCCTTCTTAATGAAATTTCTCGTGTCATGAAACCAACAGGTGCTTTATTAATCCGGGATCTCAAAAGACCAACAAAGTTCTCTTTTCCATTTCACGCTTGGTGGTTTGGAAGACATTATTCGGGATTAATGAAACAGCTCTACCTGGACTCATTACGTGCTTCCTACACCCTTGGTGAGCTTAAGGATCTTTTAAACCATTCCTCACTCTCAGGATGCAACGTATTTCAGCTCGGATGGTCACACATAGGAATTGAAAAAAATCAGAGGTTAAAAAAAAGCTTGAAAAGAAAATTATGAACTTTTAATTGCAAAGCTAAAAATCAAAAGTTAGCTGGGAAATTAAACAAAGATAAGAGGAACAAACTTCTTAACCTAGATTCAAGATGTTTAGCTTATCAACAATTAAAGTTAACTCTTCTGTCGTTAGAGTGGGTTCAAATACTAACTGGTAGGAAACCATTCACACTAATCTAGTTTTCCAGGCATCATTTTTAAAGATACCGGTAATTGAGAAGTTACCTTCACTCATCCTTTTTTGAATCTTGCTCTTCTAATTTATTTGATTCTTTCCTAAGTTCCTCAGGAAACTTATCTCCAAGCACCTGTCCCGTTTTTCCAGGCCCTTCTGGTTTTTCAACATGTTCCTTAATATTGCTTTCTATCTCTTCTTCCATAGCAGCCTTAACACTAAGTGACATTCTTCTATTTGCAATATCCATTCCCAGTATTCTTACATTAAGCTCTTGTCCTGGGTTATACCTTGCTAATGATTCTTTAGAGGTATTTTCTGGAAGCTCAGAAATATGCACCAGTCCTTCAACTCCTTCTGCCAATTCAACAAACACACCAAAATCTGCAATTCTAGTAATTGTCCCTTTAAGAATTGCATCTGGCTCTATCTCCTTAGTAAAAGTCTCCCAAGGATGTTCAGTAACCTGCCTAAGACTCATAGAAATTTTTCGGTTAGATGGATCAATTCTAGTAACTACTGCTTCAATAACATCATCGACTTGAAGAACCTGATTAGCATGGGATAATCTTTGGGTCCAGGAAATTTCTGAGATGGGCAATAAACCTTGGATTCCTGACTCCAATTCTACAAAGGCACCGAAATGTTCTAGTTTTTTCACAGTTCCTTTAATCATTGTTCCTTCTGGGTACTGTTTAGCTGCATTGGGCCAAGGATCGTCTTCATCTTTACGATAACCGAGAGAAATCCGCCCTCGTTCAGAATCAAATTTGAGAATAGTTACTTCAACTTTGTCACCAATTTTGAAAAGTTGGGAGGGGTGTTCAATACGTTTCCAAGACATTTCAGAAATATGTAACAAACCTTCAACACCACCAATGTCAACGAAAACTCCATAAGCTAAAATACTTCTAACCACACCCTGAAGCTGCTGACCAACCTCAAGAGTAGCCAATGTTTCTTTGCGCTTTTCTGACCTAGCTTCATTAAGAATAGCACGGTGGGATAAAATTAACTTTCCATTTGGAAGATCATGTTGCATTACTTTCAAAGTCAAACTTTTACCCAAATAGGGCTGAAGATCTTCTACATATGATTCATCAATTTGAGAAGCAGGAATAAAGCCACGGGTTCCTACATTCACCAGAAGCCCTCCTTTGACAATTTCAACAACCTTACCTTCAAGAGGTTTTCCACTATCAATTGCTTCTTGAAGAGCAACAAGCTTCTTAGCCCTAAGGGCCTTATTATAGGAAACCTTGAGTTGATGATCTGAATCTGCTGAACCTTCCAGCATCACTGAGATGGCATCACCCAATTTGAACATCAGGTCTCCATCAGGCCCCTTGATTTCATCCTTCTGCATGAGACCCTCTGCTCTTCCACCAGCATCAACTAGAACATCCTTCTCATAAATTCCAACTATCTTACCCTCCACTACTTGACCAGGTTTAAGTGGTTTTCGTGACTTTTCATATTCTGCAAACAACGTGGCAAAATCTTCTTCACCATTTGTTATTTCTTCAGTCTCATTCAATTCATCTTTATTTTCCATATAAACTCCACCGAATTAAAACTATTTGGAGAAATTATAGCAGATGCTTTCTGCTTTACTAGTTGAATCAACAAAGATCTATTTGCCTTAAGTTGAGGGAATAAGCTTCTGAAGAATTCTCACTTACCTATTCCCCGAACACAAACAACTAGTATTCCCCTACCTTACATACTTTAGATAACGACTTTCAATACGCTCCCAGTTAAGGTTACCAAGAAAGTTATCAATATATTTAACCCTTCCTGGACCATCTTTATGATAGTAAGCATGTTCAAAAACGTCACATGAAATTAATGGAATACCTCCCCATATGGCTCCATATTGATGTTCGTCCACTAGGACATTAATTAAACGCTGTGAATAAAGAGAGTCATAAACCAGTAGGCCCCAACCACTAAGTTTAGCAGCAAAGGCTGAAGCCTTAAAATCTGCTTTCCAGTTGTCCACTGATCCAAATTCTGAAGTTAACGCCTTAGACAGTTCAGGAGCCTTGGAACTATCTCCATCTCCACCCATAACCTCCCAATAGACATCATGTAAAAGTGCTCCTGAATGATTCCAAGTAAAGCGACGTTTTAATTCGCCAATTTGACTATAATTTCCATTCGCTTTAGCTGGATCTGCATCTTCGAGCTCTTTTTCTATATTATTTAAAAAAGTTACATACCCCTTATGATGAGTATTGTAATGCCAATCAGTAGTTTCAGCCGAAACCACATCCTTCAATAAATCTTTGGCCTCATCATCAGAATAGGGCCTTGGATTAAATCTCCATTCATAAACCATTAGAATCCTCCTGAGACAGAAACAAAGGGAACTATTAACTCTGAGTTCAAAAAAAAACTAAAAATACCTTTAGATCAAACGACTCTTTTGTAGGTACATGCCCAGTATTATTTCTCATACTGGTGAACTAATCATAATGAGATCGAATGCATCAGTCAATATCACATATATTAACAACCTCTTGTTAACAATGTTAATAGGCCCAACGGAGTAGTGTCGTTCCCACTGTAAACCCTGCACCCACAGAAGCTAGTAGGATGATATCCCCTTTTTGGAGTCTTGCTTCTAATAGAGCATCTTGCATTGCTAAAGGAATAGTTGCAGCCGTGGTATTCCCATAATTCCCAAGATTCAAGACAACCTGATCATTCCTCAAATTAAGACGTTCAGCAGTACCCCTAATAATGCGAGCATTTGCTTGGTGAGGAATCATTAATTTAAGCTCTGAAGGAGCAATTTTGTTCCTTTCTAAGATTCTTCTACTCGCCTCCTCCATTTTTCGGGTTGCAAACTTAAAAACCGTTGAACCGTCCTGCTTAACAAAATGTAAACGATCTTTGACGGTCTTAGCATTAGCAGGCTGCAAACTACCTCCTGCAGGCATACACAAACTATCTCCTCCAGAACCATCAATTTCATGAAAAGCATCGATGAAACAATTCTCTGGCTGAACTGCGGGTTCTATTAGAATGGCACCAGCCCCATCACCAAAAAGCACGCAAGTATTTCGATCTTTAGGATCAATAATACGTGACATAGCATCTGCTCCGACTACTACAACTTTCCGTCGCATACCTGAAGATACAAAAGCAACTCCAGTAGATAGTGCATAAACAAAACCACAACAAGCAGCTGAAAGATCGAATCCCCATGTACTTGGAATACCAAGTTTACTCTGCACCAAACAAGCGGTCGAAGGAAAAAGCATATCGGGAGTAACGGAAGCTACAATTAATAAATCAATATCTGATGGATCTAGACTTGTCGAATCACAAAGAGATCTAATTGCCTCTACTGCCATATCAGATGTAGCTCTGCCAGATTCCAGCACACGACGTTCAGAAATACCTGTTCGTTGGAGTATCCATTCGTCCGAAGTATCAAGAGTTCTTTCTAGATCGTGATTGGTAAGACGTTGCTCAGGTAGATAAGAACCCACACCACTGATCTGGACAGGGCAAAGGGGTCTCATTTAGAAAATCTCCTTACTTTTCATTGATAGTCTCCAATTTCTCCTCTGCCATAAATTCAATTTAGAACAACTCATCTTTTTCATCTTAGGTGAACTAAAAGCAAATGTAAACGACTTGAGAATTCTTTTAAAATCAGCAGTAGTTAACAATGTACCTCTTAAACAAACAGTTAACCAATTAATTAAAAACCTGTATAGAGATTCGATTGACAGTAAGTAAATGACTATGTTACAGGTGTTAGAAGGAATCTTTAAACTGAAAGCAAACATTTTAAAAGGAGAACTAAACTTCAATAATGGAAAAACATTTCTCTCTAGAAGAAGCAAACGCACTATTACCTCAACTAAAAGAAATGCTAGGACAAGTTCAATTAGAGAAAAAACGTTTGATTTCAATGAAACCCGATGTAGAAGCAGCAAAGGAGGGTCACATCTGTGACTGGGGCACTCCAATTGGTCCTACTTATGTAATGGTTTTAGAAGCCTTTCAAGAAAGTCTTCTAAGAATTAAAGACTTAGGAGTTTTGGTTAAGGACTTTGATACAGGCTTATGTGACTTTCCTCACCAACGTGATGGTAAAGTAGTTTATCTATGCTGGAAATTAGGCGAGGAAAAGATAGCCTGGTGGCATGATGTCAATACAGGATTTTCCGGACGACAGCCGCTTTAAATTATTAGACTCCCTAAGAAATTAGATCTGCCTGATCAAATCCTACTAATTCCTGTTCTAGTTCAAGGTTAATTCTAAAATTTTCTAAAACCGTAGAACGGATTAATTGGATTAATTCTAGGACATCAGTTGCGGTAGCTCCTCCTAAATTAATTATTATCCCTGCATGTTTACGAGAAATTTCAGCTCTACCAATTCTTTTTCCCTTTAATCCAGCTTTTTCAATTAGCTCTCCAGCATAATACCCAGGAGGTCTTTTGAAAACACTTCCTGCTGTTGGATACTGCCAAGGTTGGCGCTTTCTCCTCTGGTTTAAAATTTCTTCACGAACAATAAAAAGTGTCTCTTTCTTAGCACAAGGGAACTTAAATTTAGCTTCTAATATATACATATTTTGTAAATGAGGTGCTTTACGATACGAAAAGTTCACCTCTGATCTCGACAAAACCTTAAAATTTCCCTGATAATCCATACATTTCACACTTATCAAATAATCAGAGATTTCTGCGCCAAAGGCTCCAGCATTCATCCGCAGAGCACCCCCTAAAGATCCCGGAATTCCAGACAAATTTTCTAAACCTCTATACCCATTCCTTAAACAAGTAACAATGAAGTCATCAAGGACTAAACCCGCACCACCAACTACTGTTGAACCACTAAAGGAGAGCTGCACAAATTCTTTGA
Organism: Terriglobia bacterium; assembly: GCA_022452285.1. Taxonomy (GTDB): domain Bacteria; phylum Acidobacteriota; class Terriglobia; order Versatilivoradales; family Versatilivoraceae; genus JAKUNG01. Next base: position 312,272 of record JAKUNG010000001.1, read on the forward strand.
GATGAATAACGACTCCCCTAAAACCTCTGTCACTTATCAATACGTTAGCTCCACCACCGAGAACAAAACGCGGTAGATCATTTTGGACTAAGTACGAATTGAGACATCGTAAATCTTCAGAGTTGTTAGGACAGACATACAAACTAGCCTCTCCACCAATTTGGTATGTTGTTTTCCTCTTGAGTATAATTTTTTCCAAGATTTCTCCCTGGAGAAGTTGTTTCAAATCTTTATAGATACTCTTATTCAACTAAGATCCCTCCAAATTTAGAAGTATTCAAACTACGTTGTCATGATTTGGTTGTCAACTCTGAGTTTGTTCATCAAAAATAGGTTTGTCAAAAAATAAACGAAGAATTGCCTAGTTTGTTTATTTTCAAAGTACTCAGTGACACTCAATTAATTTTTTAAAAGTTTTCACTTTTCTAAAAAACCTAATAAAATTATTTAATGTTTTATTCTGTTATTGTATGGTTGCTACTTAACTAGAATAGGGTCACTGACAATATTTCTAACAAAATTAAAATTTTTATACTTATATGTAACAAAAATTAACAGTTTCTGTTGGTTAGCTGAAAATGTATTGAACCCGTCAAGAGAACTAAGATTTTTTCCCTTTGGGCCTAAATGTTTGGAGGAATATATCAAATGGCAGAACGAGTCGTAAAGTGTGTCAAGCTTCAACGAGAATTACCGGGACTGGAACACCCTCCTTTTAGTGGGGAACTAGGACAGCGCATATTTGAAAACGTTTCTGCAGAAGCCTGGGGAATGTTTCGCGAGCATCTTAAAATGGTTATTAATGAATATCGTTTAACCATGGGTACTGAAGAAGCGAATGAAATTGTTGAAAAACAAACGGAAGATTACTTTTTTGGCCCTGGAGCAGCCTTACCTCCAGGATATGTTCCCCCAAAAACTAAATGAAAATTTTTGAATCAAAGTAACTAAAAAATGTTACTAATATTGTAAAAACTAGTTTGATTATCAATCTAAAGAAAAATTAAATTACCCTACCACATGAAAAGTGAACTAGCTAAAAAGTATAGGTAATTTATTCCTCCAGATTTGAGCTTCATGAATGTCGTCTTAATTTCTACATATGATTTAGGACACCAACCATTTGGATTGGCTTCTCCTGCAGCTTGGCTTAAACGTGTAGGAGCTTCAGTAAAATGTTTTGATTTAACAGTCCAAAAATTAGAACCTCCTGTAATAAAAAAAGCTTGTTTGATCGGTTTTTTTCTGCCCATGCACACCGCAACACGCCAGGCTATTAAGATAATTCAGCTAGTAAAACAATTTAATTCAAAAGCCCATTTATGTGCATATGGATTGTATGCGCCACTTAATAAAGAATTTCTAAGTGAATTAGGAATTCAAACATTCTTTGGAGGAGAATTTGAAGAAGGCTTGCTTCAGCTCGCCAATGTTATAAAACTAAACCCAAACCAACTAGACAAAGTTACAATTAACCAACCGCCTTATATTTCAGTTGCTCGACAGGAGTTTTGTAAACCTGATCGAACAAACTTACCTAGCCTTAAAAATTATGCACACCTTCTAACGGCAGGATCAAAAAAAGTTTCTGGTTACACTGAGGCTAGCCGAGGTTGTCAACATCACTGTAAACATTGTCCTATTGTACCGGTTTACCAAGGAAAGTTTAGAGTTGTCCAAAAAGAGATTGTATTACAAGATATTCAACAACAAATTAACGCTGGCGCAGAACATATTACCTTTGGAGATCCTGATTTTTTCAATGGAGTTAAACACTCGCTGGAAATTGTGCGTGACCTAAATAGGAGATACCCCCAGGTTAGTTATGATGTAACCATTAAAATTGAGCATCTTTTAAGATATGCTTCTCATCTACAGAGCTTGAAGGAAACAGGCTGTCTTTTTATTACTAGCGCAGTTGAATCCCTAGATGACCATGTATTAAAGCTTCTAAATAAAGGTCACACTCAGAATGACTTTTTGAAAGCTCTCGAACTACTATCTGCACTAGAATTGCCTCTTAATCCCACTTTTATTCCTTTTACTCCCTGGACTAGCTGGAAAAATTATTGTGAACTGCTAGATATATTACTAGAAAAAAACCTAATGGAATGTATATCACCAGTCCAACTAGCTATTCGTCTTTTGATTCCATCAGAGTCACCTTTACTAGAATTGACCGAGATTCAGAAAGTAGTAAAAAGCTTTAACAAGAAAAAGTTGAGCTACTCATGGAAACACCCTGATCCTAGCATAGAAGGCCTATACTGCCAGATTCAACAACAGGTATACCAAGGCAATTCCCAAGGCCTTAGTCGCAGTCAGATTTTTGCTTCTATTTGGACTCTAGCCCACTCTAAAAATCCTTCAGAACAACATAATTCTATGACTTTTCCTGTACAACCCTCTCGAACAACCATCCCTTTTTTAGAGGAACCCTGGTACTGCTGAGCAGAGCCTCTAGATGAGCAGTCTGCTCCTTTTGAATCAGTTCTATGAGTTACTATTTGCCTCAAAAAAACCATAATAATCGTGTTAATGGAATTTGCTAATGAAAAGGATTTTGTTGTTATTCACAACAACTGGCTATAATGCACAAGACTTCATTGAAGCTGCACGAAAACTAAATATTAAAGTGATACCTGGCACAGATCGGTGTGACGTACTAGACGATCCTTGGAAAGATGGAGCACTTCCCCTACGTTTTACCCGTCCGAGTGAAGCAGCACAAAAAATCATGGATTATGCTCGTAATCATCCAATTGATGCCATTATTTCTGTCGGTGATTCAACAACAATAGCAGGAGCTCTCGCTACAAGAAAACTTAGATTAATAGGTAACTCACCAGAATCTGTAAAAAGTTGTCACAGTAAACTTTTATCTAGAAAAATTCTTAAAAAAGCAGGAATACCAGTCCCAGATTTTCAAAACATCTTACTTTCTCAAGATGCTAAAAAATTATCTAAGTCAATCAAATTTCCGTGTGTATTAAAGCCACTTTCCCTTTCAACAAGCCAAGGAGTCATAAGAGCAAATGATTGTACTTCTTTCGTAAAAGCTTTTCATAGGGTGCAAAAACTCCTTCAACTACCTAGAATTCAAAAATATCAACCCTTTGACCTTGATCAAATTTTGGTAGAAGACTATTTGGACGGTCAAGAATTCGCATTAGAGGGACTTTTAAACAATGGCAAACTAAAAACTCTAGCATTATTTGACAAACCAGATCCTTTACAGGGCCCTTTTTTTGAGGAAACTATATATACTACTCCATCTCGACTACCAACTAGACTGCAAAAGGAACTGTTGTCCTGCTGTCAAAAAGCTTCTCAGGCACTGGGACTAACTGATGGTCCAATCCATGCAGAACTTAGACTCAACCGAGAAGGGCCTTGGATTATTGAAATTGCTCCAAGGACCATCGGTGGTCTTTGTTCTAGAGCACTTCGTTTTGGCATAGGCATGTCTTTAGAAGAAATACATATCCGACACAAATTTAAAATGCCTATTCCCTCATTGAAACTTAAAGATCGGTCTGCTGGTGTAATGATGTTACCAATAAAGAGAAAGGGAATCCTACGCAGAGTCTCTGGATTGAAACAAGCTTTATCAATTCAAGGAATAGTTGATGTAACAGTAACGGCTAAAAAAGGCCAACTTCTTATCCCGCCACCGGAAGGTGACAGCTATCTTGGTTTTCTATTTGCTCGAGGCTCCTCTTCAGAAAAAGTAGAAAAAACCCTTAAGACTGCCCATCAGCAATTAAGCTTCGATGTTTATCCGGAAGTCCCAGTCTTGTCTAGCTAGTATTCAAAAGCCAACTAATTTTTTTAAATCTTATTATTCTATACACCTATCCGTTCAGGATTTACTTTCTCATCCACCCAGACTAATCATCTCTATTTTCTTGTGATCTTCAGCTCTGTAACCATTCTCTGAATAAAGAGCTTCCCATCTTTTTTCTGAATATCGATCGTTTCTTTCTTTCCAAATATTCTTTATTAGATCTTTCATTTCCTGAACAGATGCACCTTGGCGTAGAAACATCTTAAGATTTTCTCCAACTTCCGAAAAAAGACACGTAACTAACTTTCCATCGGCCGTCAACCTTGCTCGAGTGCACCCAGAGCAAAATGGTTCCGTTACTGAAGCAATAACTCCCAATCTTGTTGTAGTGCCACTTAATTGATAATCAACAGCAGGAGCTCGCCCTTGTTCACGGCCTAATTCTTCAAATGAAAACTTTTCTTCAATCTCTTTTAGAATCTCTTTCTTTGGGACCATCTTGTCAGATTTCCATTTATTAGCATTTCCTACATCCATAAATTCAATAAAGCGAATGTCAAATCCATGCTTCATAGAAAATTCGACAAGTGGAATAATCTCTTCATCATTAACTCCTCTTTCAATTACTGCATTTATCTTTATAGGTTGGAACCCCTCACTCTTAGCCATAAAAAGCCCTTCTAATACTTTTGATAAACTTCCCCGCTTCACTATTTTTTTAAACTTTTCATGATCCAAGGTGTCTAAACTCAGGTTTATCCGTCTGAGTCCAGCACTCTTAAGTTCCGCAGCTTGCTTGGCTAGATAGGCACCATTGGTAGTAAGACAAAGATCTTTTAAACTATCAATTGACGATAAGCGACTGATCAATTTATGGAGATCTTTTCTTAGTAGAGGTTCTCCTCCAGTTAAACGAATTCTTTCCACACCCAAATCAACAAACACTCTAGCCAGGAGTTCTATTTCTTCAAAAGTTAAAATTTCTTCTCTGTCAATCCATACATATTCATCAAAAGGCATACAGTACGAGCAACGGAAATTACATCGATCTGTAACCGAAATTCGCAAATCCTTTATAGGTCTCTGAAAAGTATCAATCAACATATTGAAATTTAAACAACCCTATTCATTAGGTAGAATCAGACAATCTATATAAAATTCCATGCGATCTTCACTTCATGGAGCAAATAAATATGCTCCTTCAATATACAAAAAGGCCATTTCCCCTTTCAGGAAAACGGCCTTAATTATAACTGCTATCTCTAAATGAGACACATTACTTTTCTATACTTGGAATGATTCTCCACAACCACAGGTACTCTTAACATTAGGATTATGAAATTTGAACCCTGCCCCGGTCAGACTTTCTATATAGTCTATTTCGGTGCCATCCAAATAGATCATACTACCTTTATCAACAAAAACTTTGAAACCTGGCATCTCAAGGATCTCATCTCCTCCATTACTCTGTTTTTCAAAGCCCATTTGATACTGAAACCCTGAGCACCCGCCTCCAACAATTTGAACCCTCAAACCGGCAAACCCATCTTCTTGGCTTTCGAGAATTTCCTTCACCTTTCCTTGAGCTTTTTCAGTGATTTTCAACATAGAGTTTTCTTATTCCTTTCTTCAAACGATTCCAGATTCTATTTAACAAGCCATAATTATTTTAGCGTATTCTTTTAAAAAATCAACTTTCAAAATTCAATACTCCATTCCAAGGTGGCACTGTAATTGATACTTTACCATAACACTTAGATTGACAAGCTAATCTTATTACTGGGTGTTCTTTAGCACTGTTTTCTAAATTTTTATAACCAAAATACTCTAGACGACTCTTTTCAAAATCCGTTACTTTCGATAAATTCTTTTGGCCAGCCAAAACACCTATCCAGCAATAACCACATGCACCACTTCGACATTGTGCGGGTATAGGCCCTGCAACTTTTCTGGAATCTTCAGAACGAAAATCTCGTTTGTCGCCATTACTAGCCATTGACAAATCTTGACCATCAGCTGCTTCAAAAAATACTCCGCTATTCTGTTCATCAAAAACCACTTGATGTGTTTTTGCTTTCCATCCCAGAATACTCTTAAGTCCTCTATTAACTTCACGACTTTTCAACACTTTATCAGGAGAGTCGGTACTTTCAATGTCAATTAATTGATCTTCAACCTTCTTCAAGGATGCGAATCCTACTTGGCTGAGAATCATTAAACTTATAGCAACAATTCCCACCAACAGTTTAGTTTCGATATTTAATTGATTTCCTATTTGATGTGACAACTTAAGAATATGTTGCTCTAACCTTAATGCTTTTGGATCAAGATTTTCCTTTGAATAGGCCAGAACTGCTTTTTTAACTGGAACCCAAAAGCGTGCACCAAAAAGAAATTTTACTGACTCATTAACTTGTTCTCTTAATTGAGGGTTACCATCTAACTGAAACTTTTTAAACGTATTCTCTAAATTTTTTTCTGTATCAAGGAGCTGAGCTAGTTTAAGGGGCCAAAAAGAAAACCAAATCTGGGTGGCGTCACGGTCAATCTGGTGAATGTCAGAATGGATTAAATCAAGTGTTTTAACCCAAGTTTGCTCATCATGTTTTCCTAGATAGTCTTCGAAAGGGAGTTTGTCGGTAGCTTCCATACTTAAATAATCCTCTAAGTTTCCAAGAAAAATGGGCTACCCTTAAAGAGTAGCCCATCATTATTTTTCCAGAAAAATTACCATATAATAAAACTACTTAGAAGGAGTCCCAATTTGTACAAGATCCTGACCTTCCGGTTTTTTCTTTAGAACCATCTCTTCATATACCTTGCGAACCTCAGCTGCTTCTCTTGCTGCCTTACGTCGCAATTTATCCTCCTGAGCTGCTGTCTGAGGACCATCATCAACAGTTCTTACTCTAGCTGCATCTTTTTCGTCGATTTTAAGCATGTGTTCATAGGAGCCCAAACCAACTTCCTTACCCTTAGCAAAAACTTCGTGTTTGCCATTTTCTCGATACCACTGGGCCACCGTTGCATTTTTATGCATATTTTCAATAATCTTTCTCCAACCTACCCCAGTGTTATAAGCACAAAATGAAATCTCACCCTCTTGGGTCCCATAGGGAATAATACACATTTCTGTTCGACGAAAGTCGTAGTTAAACAAATCTTGAAACCACATCCCTGCAATGAATAGAAAATTCCAAGGATCTGTCCGACGCTTTTTTATATCTTCCATAGTCCGTTCTGGACCTGAGCTTCCATATTTTTTATCTGAATCCCCAGAAGCATCCCAAGTTTTATCAAATTTCCTAAGAATGGCACTAAGGGTAAGGCTCGGAGGGGCTTTGAATGGTGAAAAATTCTTCAACAAAGCTAATGCCATCATAAAGTTGGAGAACTTTCTCCCGCGAGCAGCATCCGTTACCTTTTGCATATCTTTAACCAGTCCAGGTATATGTATAAATTGGGGAACAGGAGCCATTTCTTTATTTTCTTTATTAATCATAACAGCTGTTCCTACACCACAATTGGGATGACAACCACAACTAAAAGACCCCCACTGCTGCTCGGGTCCGTGCACTAAGTCCGAAAAATCAGCAAAGCTTGACATGAGTGAAATTGGAAACCAATCACGGGTTGGCTCTCCTATTCCTGCTTGTTCTTTTACATCACTAGCCATGTGCGACAGAGTATAACGTTGCCGATGACGACGGTCTGGAGTAATCTCTTCATCCCTCCCGGTAAACGAAACTGGCTGGAAAGAAACAAAGGAAATTTTCTTAGGATTCTCAATTGCAAATTTAATAATTGGTCCGACCTGATCATTATTTAAATTGTTAACTAATGTTGTCACCAGAACAATTTCAATTCCAGCTTCATGCATGTTATTAATTGCCCGGAGTTTCACATCAAAAAGGTTTCCAACTTGCCTATGCCCATTGGCATCGTTTCCAATACCATCGAACTGGAGATACGCATAGCGGAGACCAGCTTCAGCAGCTTCTCGTGCAAAAGCTTTGCTCTTAGCAAACTCAATACCATTTGTGGCTGCCTGAACACTGTTATAACCCAATTCACGTGATAATCTAATAGCTTTCAGAAAATAAGGAGAAATCGTTGGTTCACCACCTGAGAATTGAATAGACATCTGTCGCTTTGGCTTGATTTCCATAGCATTCCGCATTATCTCTTCTATATCATCCCAGCTAAGTTCATGGACATATCCCACTTGATTTGCGTCCATAAAACATGGATCACACATCATGTTGCAACGGTTTGTTAAATCGACAGTCAAAACTGATCCTCGTCCGTATTTTACTGTACTGGTACCATGATTATGAAGCCGATCATCGTTGTGGGCTCTAATATCCCTTCCAGGGAAATTACCTTCAATCCATTCCAAAAATTTAACATCACTAGCCATTAAATCTTCAAATTTACCATGTTCTGGACATTCCTTTACCATCCATACTTGCCCATCACGCTCAATGATTTGGGCTTTGATTTCACCAACATGTTCGTCAATTAAAGAACGCCAGTCTTTTTCCCCGTTAATAATTTTTTCCCGGGCTTCCATGACACACTGAGGGCAAAGAGAATCCGTAGTTCTCGGAAACCCAAGTGTAGGTTTAGATTTCTCCCATGATTTTAATAGAGGCTTGTCAGACCATTTTGGGGTAAATGAAGGATTGGGATTAAATTGATTAAAAAACTGGATGGAGTTAAAAAGACCCCTTGCTGTGGAACAGATAGCACTATCCACATATTTCATAACACGATGATTTTTGACGCTAGCCATTTTTCCTCCTATTATTCCATCACCTAAGGCACTCAATGATAGAACATTTTGGAAATGGTTTGCCTTGCTGTATACAAACCCAAAATTAGAAATAAACTTTTAGTCTTTGCTTTATAAAACTCTCCTACTGAATTCATACTTAATCTTACTATTCTAAACTATAAACCTTTAAAATTATTACGGTTGGAATTTTATCATACTTAGTTAGTTATATTAGGAATACATTTCAGAAAATGGTCCTTTTTTGAGTTAAATGGTCCAAAAAGACAGTCTAAATGTCCTAAACTAAAGATTCTAATAGATTCTTTTACAAGGAAATACTATCTTACAATTAAAGCTTTTCTGAAATTTTGTAATCATAACATTAGATCAATCAAAGATATTCTACCTAACCTTATAGGAATTATCTACAGATTCTAGCTAGGATCGAATCAATCATCAACCAAACTCTTACCCTTGTTTTTCCATAAACACATCTAGATTGTTTCTGCTTTACTTATAGTCTTCTTACGTAACCCTACTTAATTATGTTATGGTGTGCATAATTTTACCCTAGATTTCATCATAATTGGTTAAAAATATCTGCCAGTCTAAACAATAAGAGTTTGAACCCTAACAACCTTTAAATTAGCTTTTAGTAACTTCAAGGTTTTGGAGTTCTCTCTGAGGTTAAAGCATTGAAACAAAGAACCCACTGGGAATCCAGAGTTGGTTTTGTTCTAGCAGCTTCTGGCTCAGCTGTCGGTTTAGGAAACATATGGAAGTTCCCTTACGTGACAGGTGAAAATGGCGGTGGATTTTTTGTACTGGTCTATCTCATTTGCGTGGCTTTGGTTGGACTCCCTGTAATGATCGCTGAAATCTTGATTGGACGTTCCACCCAAAACTCTCCTGTCGGGGCATTCAAATCGCTGTCAGGCACTAAAAGTCCGTGGCTGTCGATAGGTTATCTAGGACTTTTTTCATCTTTTATTATCCTTTCTTTCTACAGTGTCGTCGCCGGCTGGTCAATGCACTATACTTGGCTCTCAGTCAGTGGCCAATTGGCAGACCTAAAGCCAGCTGAAGCAGAACCTATTTTTGATCAGCTTTTCCAGTCAACCAGAATGAATCTATTCTGGCATATGATCTTCATTGGCTTAACTGTTGGTGTTGTTTTTAAAGGAATTTCAAAGGGCGTGGAGCGCTGGTCTAGAATCTTGATGCCAGCATTATTCATTATGATGTTGATATTGCTCGGGAAGGCTATTTTTATGGATGGCTTTAGCCAAGCATTTCAATTTGTCTTTGGATTTAATGCACTTAAATTTTCTTCGACAGGAGCACTTAAAGCCCTAGGACAAGCTTTTTTCAGCCTCAGCCTTGGCATGGGTGCCATGCTTACCTACGGCAGTTATCTACGTAACCAAGATGGTATCGTAGAAGCATCCGTCACGATTTCGATCTTAGACACAGCCATCGCTCTGATTTCCTCTCTGATTCTTTTTCCTATTATTTTCAGCTACGGGATGGAACCAGCTGCAGGACCTGGATTAGTATTTATTAGTATTCCTATTGCTTTAAGCCAAATGGGAAGCACCACGATTTTTGGAACTCTGTTCTTTGCCCTTCTGGTTTTTGCTGCACTCACCAGTGCTATATCTATGCTGGAAGTCTCTGCTTCTTATCTAATCGATGAAAAAAAATGGACCAGGGTACGGGCTACGGTTGTGGCCGGATTGGCAGCTGGATTATTTGGAATACCCTCAGCTCTAAGTGGTGGAAACTGGATCTTCGGATCAGGCTTAATTTCTTTGATAGGTAAAAATTGGTTTGATTCATTGGATTATTTAGCCTCAAACTGGATGCTTCCTTTAGGGGGACTTGGTATTGCCATCTTTACAGCTTGGCGTATGAACGAAGCCCTACGCAGCAAAGGTTTTCTCTCAGGAAGCAACCTGCGAATTTTCTATAAAATTTGGTTATTGCTCCTTAAGTTTCTAGTTCCAATAGCTATCGTTTTAATCTTCCTACATGCCATCAACCTCATCTAAAAAATGATCATTTCTTACAAAAAGAATTGGCAGTTAGATTAAGATAGTTGGTAGCAATTTTTGAAATTTAGTTAGACTCAGCCCTAATTTAATTAGGGCTTTAAAAAATGTTTTGACTACCTCCAATGATCTTATTCATTTTGGCAATAATTGGCTTTCTGATTTCTAGCTACTTCACGGTCTTATCACTAAATTGGCTTGATCCAGCAGACAGTCGAATCCCCTCTTTATGTAGACTTGGCCAGCAAACTTGCAACCGTGTCATTTTTTCTCCCAGAGCCCGAGTGTTTGGAGTTCCTAATTCACTATTAGGTCAACTTTTTTATGTAGCAATTTTAATCGGGACTGTAAGTAGATTACTTTTTGTGGAACCTTTTTATTTCTTATTTCTTTCTGCTAGTTTTTTAACGGTCCTCTTAGCAATTTACCTAAGTTATTCATTACTTTTTCTAACCCGAATTCGATGTTTTTTGTGCTTTACATCGCATCTTATCAATCTAATTATCTTTATTCTCTTAATAAATGGAAAATGACCGCCAGACTTATTTTAGGGGGATCTTTTAATGAAACTAGCACCATTCCTCATCTGTCTGTTGCTACTCTTTGATAATACATTATTAACTACCAAAACTAATGACACTCCTTTATTCAAATTAAAGCGTTCCATCGACAGTGCAATGCTCGGTGGAGTGCCTCATCCATCTTCCTCAGTGTTAAGAAAGATGCATCAATCAAAATATATTTTGCATGCTCAAGATGGAAAGTTGAATAAGTTTCCAGTAGAAAAAAGTATCCTGCCACACGACCCAAAAGCACATCCTCAGGCTGTCGATGCTATGGTGGATCCTGATGGCATAGTCTACGTTCCCTTAGCCAGTATCATCTGCAAATCATCAGATGGAGGGAAAACTTGGACAAGCAGACCTAAACATCCTTCTATAATCAATGCAAAGCTACAAATTCTGCCTGATGGCACCATGATTGCTTATAGCGGAGGAGAAAAAGTAGATGAACCTATAATCGTATCCGCTTCATCTGACCGGGGTTCCACTTGGGTTAAACGCTCAGAAATCCGCCCGCCCAAAGGTCATTGGGGGGGTATAAATTGGACCACAAATCTTCCAGGCGATGTATTACTTGCTAGTGTAGGAGTAGTTAACCATGTGTTCCAAAAAAGACAAGATAACAGCTTGTCACTAGTCTCAGGTGGTGGTTTTCTAAGAACCCTTCGATCTACTGACAAGGGAAAAACCTGGCATAATCCTGCAAAATTACACAACTGGGGAAGTGAAGGCGGAGCTGTTGTAACTGCCTCAGAAAAAATATTAGCCGTTGTACGCTACCAGCGTCCAGTGTTCTCCAGTGATCCACCAAACATCGAAAAAAAAACTGGTAGCATTTCACCTGGATGGGCGTTTAAGCATGTTTTCTTGATGGATTCATATGATCAGGGACACAGCTGGAAAAATTTTCGCCCACTTGCCACCGTATTTGGTCAAACTTATGGTTACCCTGCCGCTCTTAGCGATGGCACAGTAATCGTAGTTCATGACACAAGGTATGGTCCAGGCTTACCTGGCAGCAGAGCAATGATCAGTTTCGATGAAGGAAATACCTGGGAAGATCAAGTTTATTATCTTGACCACACAACCTTTACTGGAAGTTATAACAGCAGTGTCGTTTTGAAAGATGATGTCATTCTAACGATTGTTGGATCTAGCCAGGCTGGAAATGATTGGAAGTCTGTCACCGGCAATTCAGAGTTTTTTGCTATCAGATGGACACCAAAAAGACCAGTAAAAAGGACAAAAGATGATGTTAGGTCAATTCCATGGTCGAAGTCTCAGACAAAAATTTCCCGTATAGATGTCCGGCGAAAATCTCGCCGACTGATATATAACGATGACGGAGAAGAATTGGCTCACTTAGGAGCCTCCACCCCAAAAGGATTCCTAGCTCCTCGCCTGAAAGACCTAGCTGGAACTCAGGTGGATACAATAGCTTGGTCAATTTTAAGCAATTGGGGCGATGCACCCTCGTACAATAGTAAAGTGCAACCTATTCACGGGGATGCCTCAGGCGGTCCACCACCTAATTTTCAACCGTACGCCAAAAATCTTAAAACCCTTATCAAAAATGGATATTGTCCACTCCAAATTGTTACCCGTTTTGCACACAAAAATAACATGGAATTGTTGGCTTCAGTAAGGATGAATGACGTGCATGATAGTTTTGTCAGGGGCTTGATGACCACCTGGAAAAAAGAACACCCTGAGTTTCTCGTCAACAAAACAAATAGTAAACCCAATATGTCGCTTTATAAAACAGCTCAGGACTACTCTCATCCTGAAGTTCGACAGCGTAAGTTTGAAATTTTTGAGGAAGTTTGCCAGCGTTATAATATAGATGGCTTTGAGCTTGACTTCATTCGTCACCCAGTCTTCTTCAGTCCTACCATGGAAGGGAAAGAAGTTACAAGTGATCAGATGGAGATTATGACTTCATTTGTCCGTCGGATTCGATATTTAACTGAAAAAACTGGAGCTCATCGCCACCGTCCTGTACTAATTGCAGTTCGAATTCCTGACACACTTGCTTTATCGAAAAGAATTGGTCTTGATGTTGAAACATGGATAGAAGAAGATCTAATAGACCTTATAATCGTCGGTGGAGGCTATGCACCCTTTACTCTTGACATCTCCAAAATAAAAAAGTTGGCTAAACACTACCAAATTCCTGTTTACCCCTGTCTTAACCAAAAACCACCAACCTATGAAGTTTTAACTAAAAACGCCACTTTGGCTAATCGAGGTTTAGCCTCCAATTGGTACAATCAAGGTGCTAATGGCATTTACTTGTGGAACTTAGGAGTACCATTAACTCATCCTCGCCCTCGTGATGGCAAAGACCTAACCGAAGCTCGAAAGCTCTGCTACGGAATTTTAACCCATCTGGGGAATATTAATTCCCTTCAAAAAAAAGATAAAATATTTAGTTTAGATGGTCCCGTCTTTAACTATTATTCTCATATTTCAGGGAAGACTTCATTACCTCAAACCCTAAGTCCTGGAGAAAATTTACCAATTAACCTTGAAATTGGAGACAACTTTGGAGTGGTTAGTAAGGCGACCAGTAATGTAAAATTAAAGCTAGTTATTAAAGGCAAGATAAAAAAACAAGTTCTCCAGTTTAAGTTGAATGGCCATCCTTTAGTTAAAGGTCAATTTTTAAAAGTTGATGTGAAAGAAAAAACCTCAGTAACTTTTAAACCAGACCTCTCGTTTTTTCAAAAAGGGAAAAATTCGATTCAAGTCTTTCTTGATTCTGCAGATATCTCAGAAAATATGGAATTACAATTAGTAAACATTGAATTAACGGTTAGATATCTAGAAGGGAATTTATAGTATGGATATGGCCAGAGCTCTCGATCAACTGGAAGTTCATGACAATATTTTGTCTAGGGAAGAAAAATCCTTTCTAGATGAAAAAGGTTACCTAGCCTTTCCAGATGTTCTTTCTCAAAACCAAGTCCAAAGGTTTAACGAAACTCTGGCAAGTCTGGCCAAAAAGGAGAGTGATAAAGCCTTCGTAAAGGAAGGATTTCACCACGGCACCATTGTTCTTCTCGACTTGGTTAATAAAGATCCTATCTTTGACAAATGTATTACCGATCCTCGGATACTAGCTGCAGTCCACCACGTTTTGCCTAAAGATTTTCGACTTTCTTCCCTTTGTTCACGGGAAGTGCTTCCAGGTGGAGGGCATCAGGAATTACATCCTGATTGGCACCCTACTTGGTGGAGAGATCGAAAAAAACCAAGCGATCATTTTTCTTGTAACACTATCTGGCTACTGAATGATTTCACTTCCGAAAATGGAGCTACCCGAATTGTACCAGGGTCTCATTTGGGACTAAGTTTTCCTGAAGATGAAATGAATGATCTTTCAAAACCACATCCTAATGAAATTCGTCTGACTGGATCTGCTGGTACTGTCGTAGTTTTTACAGGTCATACCTGGCATAGTGGCGTTAAAAACACCACAAAAAAATCTCGCGGATCAATAACAGCTTATTTTTGCCGAAGAGATCAGCCCCAACAGCTTAACCAGCGTGAGGCACTCCAGCCTGACACATCCAAAAGACTTAGTGCTGGAACACGTTTTCTTTTGGATGCTTAGTTGTTTTGATCTTAGAGCCTTCTTCCATGAAAACTAGACTGAACAGAAGACAGTTTTTAAAGCAAACTAGCTTGCTTTCTAGTAGTCTGATGACTGCTGTTGTTGCGTCCCACTGTAAAGGTTCATCACCCGATTTTTTGACCAGCAGCCCTGAACTTCAAGATAATGGTAGGCCAGAGATACTTTACAATGTCATTGAGTTAACTAAACCCTGGCCCCCTCAGTACTCAGCTGAAACCTCCCGGCAACCCATTACCACTCCTTATTTAGTCGGGAGTCCTAAAATAATTTCAATAAACCAAGGGCGACAATTGTTTGTTGATGATTTTCTAATTTCTGATAGTAATTTGAATCGTTCTTTTCATCTTCCTAAATTATATTCAGAAAACCCAGTTCTAAAACCAGAAACAACTCTGGAAATGAACGGAGGGGTACGTCCAGTGGCCTGTCCATTTAACGATGGAGTCTTTTACGATCCTGCAGATGGGTTGTTTAAGATGTGGTATCACGCAGGATGGTTTGATGGCATTGCGTACGCAACCAGTCGGGATGGAATCTCCTGGACCAGACCTAATCTAGATGTAGATCCAGGAACTAATCGGGTCTTAGTTAGAAGAAAAGGGTTTAAAAGAGACGGTGTGGGCGTCTGGCTCGACCATGAATCCCCAAGAAAAGATCATCGCTTCAAGATGTTTGCCTATTTCAGAGGCCCAAACAATTATAGAGGTGGTGAAGTTCTTACCTCACCTGATGGTATTCACTGGAACCATCAGTCACCAACGGGACCATGTGGCGACAACAGTACTTTTTTCTACAATCCCTTCCGAAAAATGTGGGTTTTTAGTCTTCGTACTTTTGACTCTAAATCAAATCGAATTCGAGGATACAGAGAGCATCCTGATTTTCTCGAGGGTGCAACTTGGAAAAAGGAGGACGTTTTCCATTGGGCTGGTGCAGATGAATTAGACCTCCCAGCAAAAGATTTAGGATATCCTACACAGCTTTATAATATCGATGCAGTTGCCTATGAAAGTATGATGATAGGTCTCTTGGCAATTCATCGGGGCCCTCCAAACGAGATTTGTGCCAAAGAAGGTTTTCCAAAACTAACTGAAATAGTCTTGGGGTACAGTCGAGACGGTTTTCACTGGCACCGTCCTGATCGCAGATCTTTTATTGCTCCATCACGAAAAAAGAATACTTGGAACCAAGGTTACATTCATTCAGCAGGGGGGGGGTGTTTAGTTGTTGGGGACAAACTTTACTTTTACTTTGGTGCATGGTCTGGTCAATCACCTCAATTAGGAAATGACATGTACGCTGGAGGTAATACAGGATTAGCCATTCTAAGACGAGATGGATTTGCTTCCCTAGACGCCGATGAATCAAGTGGTTACATCACTACACATCCAGTCCGCTTTAAGGGGCATCACCTATTTGTAAACCTAGCAACCCCTAATGGTAACCTAAGAACTGAAATTCTCAACGAAAAGGGAGTCCCCATTGAACCTTTTTCCAAAAATAACTGTATTCCTCTCCAACTAGATGGCACTTGCTGCCAAATTCATTGGAAGGGAATAGCTGATCTGAGTCGATTAGCCGGGCAATCTGTTAGATTTCGGTTTCATCTGACAAATGGGCAATTATACTCTTTTTGGGTCAGTCAAAAAAAATCAGGTGCTAGCTTCGGTTATGTAGCTGGAGGGGGACCAGGATTTGCTGGCCCTATCGATATTCTTTAGGGTTAAAGATTAGTAAAAAGACAAAAAATGAGGCAACAATGATTAAACCTGAAGACCATGATTTCTTTGAAAAAGAATTAGAATCATTTTTGCCTGACCAAATCTTTGACGCCCATGCGCATGTTTGGTCACATCAAAACATGCTTAAAAACAGAACAATCAAAACATTACCGAGAAACGGAAATTTTGAGGAATTTTCCAAAATGCTTCAAGCATTGCATCCCCAAAGAACTTGTGCTGCGAATGTTTTTCACCGTATATGCCCCGCTGAATACTTTGATTCAGCTAATAAATGGACTAGTCAACAAGTCAAATGTGACCCAAATTACCGAGGACTTTTTTTAATGTCTCCTGATACAGATCCTGAATGGTTACGTAAAGAAGTAAACCGTTTAGGTTTGAGCGGCCTCAAGTGTTACCACGTTTATTCTAAAGTTAATCCTACCTGGGAAGCAGAAATCCCTGATTACCTTCCAGAAAGATTAGTCCAAGTAGCGCATCAGGAAGGCTGGGTTATCATGCTCCATATGGTTCGGCCAAGAGCCTGTGCAGACAAAGGTAATCTTTACTGGATTCGTCGCTATTGTGAAAAATATCCTAACATGAAATTAATTTTGGCACATTCGGCTCGTGGCTTTCAGCCAGCTCATAACCTAGAAGGACTGTCTCATTTAAGAGGATTATCAAATCTTTATTTTGATACTAGTGCAAATTGCGAGCCCATTGCTCACCAAGCCATCATACGAATTATCGGACATCAAAAACTGATGTATGGTACAGACATTCCAGTAAGCCATCTACGGGGAAAATCCGTATCGGTAGGGGATACTTTTCTGTGGTTATATGAAAATTCTCCAGTTTGGGGAGAAAAACACCAGTCAATTAAACCCGTACTTATTGGGTTGGAACATTTGCGGTCACTGAAATGGGCCTGCTGGTCAGAAAAATTATCTGATAAACAAGTAGAGGATATTTTTTGGAATAATGCAGCGGAATTATTTGGAATTTAATCGATCAACTAAGGAGATTTAGAAATGAAAACAGATACTCCTAGCTATATAGCACGCCCAGAAGACAAAGAATTCTATGAACGAGAACTGGCATCTTTTATTCCAGACAAGGTTTTTGATGCTCATACCCATGTTTGGCATTCTAACCATTGTCAATTTCCTGAACAGTTTCCACCGGTTGTTGACTATCAGACCTATATAAAATTAATGGAAGATATCCATCCAGGAAGAATAACTAAGGCTCTTTTTATTCCAACTTTTAGAGATCCCCAATCCAGTAACCCCATAAGACCACGTCCATCTTTTATTACCGATGCTAATCAGTGGACTAGTGATCAAACTGCCAAAGACCAAAATTGTCGGGGTCACTTTTTTATAAAACCGGATGATGACCCCGAATGGGTACGTCAGGAAGTTAAACGTTTAGGACTTTGTGGACTGAAATGCTACCACTCACTATCCCTTAATCCAGAATCAACTTTTGAAGCACAAATTCCTGACTATTTGCCTGAAACTCTTATTAAGGTTGCCCATGAAGAGGAATGGACTATTACTCTACACATGGTGAGAGCCCGTGCCGCAGCTGACCCTGGAAACATTCATTGGATTCGCCATTACTGTGAAAACTATCCAAAGATGCAATTGATTTTAGCGCACTCGGCCCGCGGCTTTCAGCCAGCTCATAATTTGGAAGGTTTACCTCAGTTAACTGGACTTGATAACCTGTGGTTTGATACCAGTGCTAACTGTGAAGCCATGGCTCATCAAGCAATCATACGCATAATTGGCCACGACAAACTTCTCTATGGAGGCGATTTGCCGGTTACCCATGGGCGTGGGCGATCACTGGGGGTTCAAGATTCTTTTCTTTGGCTATATGAAGATTCTCCAGTTTGGGGAGAAAAACACCAATCAATTAAACCCGTTTTTACTGGCTTGGAGCATCTACGGTCTATTAAATGGGCTTGTTGGTCAGAAAATCTTACTGATAACCAAATTGAAGATATCTTTTGGAATAATGCGGCTAAATTATTTAGACTTTCTTAAACCTGATTTAACTGAATGTACAGGGAAACTTCTGCTAAAAAAATCAAGCCCCAAAATTAAACTGGTCAGTAATGACTTGAAAACTCTGATTAATTTCTTTATTTTTTTCCTGCAGCTTCCACAGCTGACTGTGGTCTGCCGGAGACATCTCCTCCAAGCCAACGATAAGGTCGAGGATAAAGTGCCATAGAACGATCTGCTAGAGGTAACTTAACCGGTTCACTCCCTAGCTTTGCAGATAATTTACAGGCAATTGCGACTTCTAGCGCATGACGTTGCGTTTCTCCAGAAATTCTAGGGGGAATGCCTTTTGAAACTGCATCAATTAATGAGGTAATTGGTCCTAATACGTAATCTCTTTCAGATCCTCGCATGCCTAACTTGTACAAAAAAGGTTCTAATTCCTTCGCTACTGATTCCCATGACCAGGGCCGATAATTAGGATCAACCTCTTTTCGCCGTCCCTTAGAATCAAAACCATGAAAAATCTGTGTCAAAGGTTCTCCATGACGGTCCCATCTGACCAGGCCATTCTCTGTCCAAACCTCAACTCCTCGATGTGGAGCAGTACTTTCATTTCCAAAAACCTGACACTCCAATCCCGAACTTAAACGGAAAAGACCATTAATACTTAGACCATAATCAGTGGCTTCATCACTCAAGGATTCAATCGGATTTCCCCAAGCAATAAGTTCATCAACTGTAGCTTCTGTAAAATGTTGAAGAACCAGTATACGAGCAGTACCTCCGGCAAGAATCTCACCGCGATAACTGTGAACAGCAGCACCCAAGCGCTGACCTAACTCTCCTGAAGCTAATCGCCTTCCAGCTTCTTCTACTTGCCAATTTGCTCGTTCCAGAGCCCCGCCAGCTAAAACCGTACCACGTTTTTTACAGGTCTCAATCATTTGATCAGCATCTGATAATTTGGCTGCAAAAGGCCGATCTGTTTGTACACCCTTTACCCCTGCCTCTGCACAAGCTATGACTCCATCTTTCATAAATTTTGTAGGAGTAATAATTGCAACTAAATCAGGAACCACCTCTTTTAGTAATGCCTCAGCATCTCTAAAGAGGGCCTTAACTCCAAAACGTTCACCCACAACTTTTCTCCGCTCTGGATTCCATTCTGCAATGGCCACTAACTCAGTTTGGTCCAATGCCCTGTATATCTCTGCATATTGCTGGCCTAAGCGACCACATCCAATAATTGCCACCTTCAATTTAGATTGACCAGAAAAAGCAGAAAGCTGCTGTGGATTAAGTCCACTTGCTATTGCTGCTGTTGCTACCGAGTGGGCAAGAAAGTCTCTTCTGTTTAAATTTTCCATCTGTTTATACTCCTTATAAAAGTCAACTTTCAAAATCCAAGAACTACTTTCCGTTAGACTGCCGGTCAAACTAGAATTTAAATATTCAATCCAAACAATATAATAACCCTCCCGGTGATTTTTCTCATTCTTTTTTGGAAAATAAAAAATAAAACCAGATTGGAATTGTAAGTCTCCATGATATCCTAAAACCCTTCCACAACCCGTGTACACTGGAAAAACAAAATAGCATCGCTAATGTTTATTAATACTTGTACATAAAACATCAAATACCTTGTCATGGAAATACCTGTAAGGAGATTTTCTATGTTTAGACGAAACTTTATGAAAACAGCCTTAGCTGCCAGCCTGACCTCGACAGCCGTTTCTAATCCAGTTACCACTAAAGCCAGTAGTGTTAAATCAAATAAAAAGCCCAGGATTATGTTCTATAACGATTGCAGACATCCAGGTATTTATATGTATGAACCCCCTATGGAAAAAGAAGAATTTGAGGCTGCTGTTGATGAATTGATTGGTACCCCAGTCGATGCTTTAGTATTTGGTTTGGGGGATGGAAGAACTGTTTTACATGGGACAAAAGTAGGAGAGTTGTGGGGAAGCCCTGTAAAAAAATGGGGGCATCTCATTTTCCGTCGAGCTCACCAAAACGCCAAGATGATGTTGGAATCAGGAAAGGATCCATTACGCATAGTCTGTGATCATGCTCAAGGATCTGGCATGCTCATCTATCCCTCCCTTCTTCTAAACCGAGGAAGAGGAGAAAAACAAGAACATGATGTCCGTGCAGCTAAGTTCACTTGGGAAAATAAACACTTAGAAATTGGAGCTTCTGGAGATCTGCCTAGTAATTTTGCAGGGTTAAGAAAACTGGATTTCAAACATAAGGAAGTTAGAGATGAACGTTTTTCTATAATTGAGGAAGTACTAAATAACTATCCAGTGGATGGTTTTGAACTGTTATTTAGTCATATGCATTTCTTTCACCCTCAAGAACTAGAGGCTGGGCGGAAAATTATGACAGCCTGGGTTAAACGGGTTTATGAAGCTGTTAAAGCGAGTGGAAAAGAACGTGAACTGGCTGTTCTTGTGCCTGCAGATATTGAAACTGCCTTTTCACTAGGTTTGGATCTTAAGGAATGGATTCATGAAGGGATAGTAGATGTCATTAATGCCCAAAGTTATTATCAAAAAATTGATAACTTAGCAAATTTCCGACCACTGGTGGAAGCAGCCAAAGATACATCATGTAGAATTAATGCTAGTATCAACGGTGTCATCAATTCTGACCGTGTAAGTGGGGCACCTATCGAAATGATTCGTGCGGTAGCATCTAATTACTGGGCTCAAGGCATTGATGGACTCTTACTATCTCAATGGTTTGCAGGAACCAACTGGCCCTATCAAGCTTCTTTTTATGAACAACTTCGAGAGGTTTCATACCCAAAACTTATGGCTCCCAAGGACAAGTTTTATTTGGTGCCTACTGCCGATCAATCTCGACTAACTCCACCTAACCCCAAAACACCCCTACCTCAGATATTAAATATTGATGTGCCTGTTAAAGTCCAGTTACCTATCACTGATAATCTGCAATACTGGAATCGTCAGGGAAGAATCCACGAAATATTGCTGCGGATTCGATTGACTGACAGCACAGAGATTGACCGAGTACGTTTTTCACTAAATGGAAAAGTACTACCCAAAACACAGTTAAGAAAGATCAATCATCTTTACAGGATGCACGCTCCCCGTTTCAGGGTAAATAATAGCTACTGGTACATTTACCGGTTAGACCAAAACCTTTGGCCTAAACAGGGGGATAATACTATTGAGGTTACCTTAACCAAACGTGATCCCGATCTCACTCCTCCTTTACAACTCCGAGATGTTGAACTAGAAATTAGATATTTGATGGGTAAAAACTACTATCGAAATAACGAAGATTCTGACCTCGGTCCAGCAGTGGTATCTAGACCGTGGACATAAAAAAAGGACTATCTTAGACTAATTCTCAATTTCAATGAACTTAGGCCGTGTTTGGATTCAGTTAATTTTAGTAATTATCATTGGATTTACCTATCTAATAGGAATAAATTCCCGTTCTCTTACTATTAATCGTCCCATCTCAGCTGACCTCAGTGATTTTTATGAAATTTTCAAGGATGAAATTTTAACTGCCCCCATCGGGAATGTTTATCAAAGTCTAGGCAATAAATTTCACTTAGATGGAATAGCATATACTAACGTCCTCAATTTCCTGAACGCCTACGATCTTCTTCGCGGAACTTACACTGTAAAACTTGATATTAATACTCGGAACAGCTGGATTTCCGAACGGTCAGAAAAAACGCACCAAGCCTTGAAGGAATCGATTAAAGTTTTGAACTGGCCAAGATTTAAGGTAAATATCAGTAATAACTCCATTGATCTTACTGAGAGCTGTAAACCGATTATCCTTGAAGAAAGTAACCAACCTGTTTTGCTGCAGTTTGAAAACCGGACAGCTAGCTCCAAAAACATCAAGTGGAAAATTTCAGGACTAGATGTAAAAAGCAAGAAAATTGGGTTGCCCGCAAACTCTAAACGGTACATGTTAGGTTATCTAGATTCAACGTCAAAAGGCCAAATAAAATTTAGTATTTGGAGTCAAAACCTAAACATCCAACGAACTTTTAATCTCCCGTTAACTAAGAGTGGAATTCTTAAAGGAATAGTGGTCGACAATGGAGTTAAAAACCAAGCACTAGCTCGAGTACGAATCACCGATAGCCTAGGTAACTATTACTTCCCCAAAAATGAACGCTATGGGTTAATCACTAGGCCCAGTCAAAAAGCCCAGCGATGGAGTTATGTAGAAGGCCAATTCACAGTGCGATTACCCTCTGGAATGGCTAAGATTTCAGTAAGAAGAGGTCTGGAGTACATCCCCATCAACCTAGAGTTTCAAATTCTTCCTGGAGAGACAATTCAGAAGTTCCTCCGATTAAAGCGCTGGATCAATATGGAAGATAAAGGATGGTTTTCCGGCGACACACATCTTCACTTGCTCGACCCAACCAGTGCTCTATTCGAAATGCGTGCTGAAAATCTTCGAGTAGGTAATGTGCTCGTTATGAAACATATGGGAGTTACCTACTCTAAAGAATATTTCCAAGGTAAGCTTGATCCTATTTCGGATGAGAGGCATTTAATCTACTATAACGAAGAATATCGAAATCAACCATTAGGTCATATTGGTTTGTTAAATTTAAAACAACTAGTTGAACCAATTTCAACGGGAGGACTAGCGATACCTAGAACAACATTCAGACGCCATTCTTACAGGGAACCTCGGCATCGCAATGGCTGGGCACTTCCCTTGCACGGAGAACCCGGATGGCCAGATTCTCCACTTTTATTAGAAGTAATGAAAAGAACACATCGTCAAAAAGGTTTAGTAAACTGGGCCCATTTGCGGGCTTCACAATGGGAATTCCCAATTGACGCTGCTCTTGGAGAGATTGATACGGTTGATATACTCACACATACCCGTCTGCCCCAGGCTTTGGAATTCTGGTATCATTTATTAAACTGTGGAATCCGTTTACCTGCAACTGCTGGCACTGACCGTGAATCTCCCTCAGAACCAGTTGGACACCAGCGAGTTTACGTATACATACCTGAAAACTTGACCTATCTAAATTGGATAGAGGGATTACGGAAAGGAAATTCTTTTGTTACGAATGGTCCAGTTATCAGTTTGGAGGTAGATGGTCTGGAACTAGGAGAAGAACTTCGACTTTCTAAGCAGCGGAATGTAAGAATACAAGCCCAGGCTAAGTCCCATTTACCTTTTCAACGTCTTGAGGTATTAATCAACGGAAAAGTTGTAAGCGCTGCCAATTCTACTGATTCAGGCACGCAGGCTGAGCTAGTGTTCGATCAACCCATTAATCAGAGTAGTTGGATTGCTGCTCGCTGTATGGGCAATCCCCAAGAAGAATTCTTTGATTGGTCCCATCCTCTTTTTGCCCATACCAATCCCATCTATGTCAATCTAAATGGGCAATCTATAATTCAACCAGAAAGTGGTTGTTATTGGCTTTCTTTCCTAAATCAGCTCGACCATTGGGCTAAAGAAGAAGCTTATTATGCGGATGATTTTCAAAAAGAAACAGCTTTAGCAAGCATTAGGCAAGGTATGAATTTTTATCGAAAAATCTGTAAAAATCTTAAATCCAAGAACAGTCTTCTAGAAAGAAAATAATTAATGAAAATGAATTCATGGATCACATTGCTAGCAACTTTTTTTCTATTGCTCTATTTTGGTCAATTTTTGATCTTAAAGGGAACTTCCTCCAAAGAAATTCCCTTGACTCAAATACCCCACATCGCAAGGTTTGCACGGAACCCCCAAGTTGCCCAACAATTTTCTCGGTTAGCAGAGTTTTCTATTCGTCTCCTACAGTGGAAAAATACAGATAAAGCCTCTGTCATTAAAATTCAAAAATGGCTCAAAACCGAACTCTATCAACAGACTGCTATGGGCAACCAAGAAAAAACTCCAGCTCTCCCCAAAGCAATTAAAATGACAAATGAGGGCTACTGGTCATTAAAAAGTCCGCACTTATTTAAAATTGCAGTTGGTAATAGAATTCAGGTTGTTCAAAGGCCAGAACAGCAAGTAAGTTTACTTTATGGTCAACCTTGTCCGCTACCAGTCATTTTAAAAAATACAGATTTAGTAACCCGATCAATAACTTTAAGGCTAATTGGCTTTGATTCATCAGAATCCCAAGTATTATCATTAGCTCCCGGACAAGTTGAAGGTCTTTATCTAACTCTTTTTAGTACAACCAAACCAGCAGCATCTTCATTGGCATTGGAGATATCAACAGGAAAACGAACCTACCTAATTCCACTTAAAGTTAACCTTATTCATCCTGGAAAACTTGTTGTTAGAGTGGTAGACGAAAATAACTTGGTTACCCCAGCCCGCATTTACCTGACCGGTTCTGATGGCCGCTCTTATCAGCCAATAGGCGGACAAGAACGGATAACAAATGCAGACTATGGACAACCCTTTGGTGGAGATTATTATTTTTACAGTGGTGGCAGCTTCGAAGTTATGATGCCTCCAAAAAAAGCAACTCTTGAAGTCGTAAAGGGTTTTGAATATGCTCCCATCTCAAAACAAATTCTGATAGTCCCAAATCAATCAACTGAGATAGAAATTCGTCTAAAAAAACCAGTGAATTTTCGCCAGCAAGGCTGGTTCTCTGGAGACACCCATGTTCATCCAAACGTATATAATGATCATTTAATTCGACCATCTGATGTCTTACTTATTGCAAAGGCTGAAGATCTCAACCTGCCTCATTTATTAACTTGTAATGATGTCTCACATCACATTAATGACCGACAATACTTCCAAGGAAGACCTAACAATCTCTCAGAAAAGAACTATATCCTCTACTGGAACCAAGAGATGCGTGCTGGAAATGTCAATAACCACGTAGGCTATCTTGGTTTAAAAAAGCTAGTTCAGCCAGCCTTTGTTGGATGGCCAAACACTCCCTTTCCCTACGATTTTCCTCCCAACTATGAGATGGGAAAAAGAGCAAAAGAACAAGGAGCAGTGGTCACTTACGTTCATCCCGGTTTACCCTCTCAATACCCTGTTGATATTGCACTGGGTGCTGCGGACATGATTGACGTCATGTGTCAACGGAACGAAGATACCAATACCCAACACTGGTACCACCTATTAAACTGTGGTTTTAAATGTCCTATCTCTGCAGGCACAGACTCTTTTCTTAATACTCCATATCACTTAATTCCTGGTGCAGGTCGAGTATATGTTCAGGTCGGTTCCTCACTTACTTATGATAAATGGATTAAGAATTATCGGAAGGGTTATAGTTTTGCAACAAATTTTCCTTTGTTAAAATTTTCGGTTAATGGTAAGAAAGCCGGAGAAGAAATCCATTGGGAATCTGGACAATTGGTGTTAGAAATTAAGGCCGAAGCATACTCCCATATACCTATGGAACGTATGGATCTCATTGTCAATGGTCAAATAGTAAGCAGTCAAAAATCTGTAAAAGATGGAAGTTTCATTCGAATGACAAAGGAGCTTAGCATTAAGGATAGTAGCTGGCTGGCAGTTAGAGTTCATGGCAAAGCTCATCGTCTTATTACCAACGATACCGGTCTTTATGCTCACAGCAGTCCTGTGTACTGTTACAAGAAGGACAAAAAAGTTTTCTTTAAAAAATCAGCATCTTTTTTTATAAACGAAATTGGCAAGCTCATTGAAACGGTTAGAAAAAAAGGAATTTTTAGAAATTCCTCGGAAAGAGAAAGAATGATCCAACTTTTTCAAAAAGGTCAAAATGTCTATCGAAATATTGAGGCTAAAGCAACTAGGTAATTATAAATTGGTCTGAAAACTTTTATCTAAACCGTTTTGCCTAGAGCATTGGCCAAAGGAGTTATACAATTGATTAGTTATTATATCTTTTGGAATTAAGGGGAACTTAAATGATCAGACGAGATTTCATGAAATCTGCAGTAGCTTTAGGTGCCGTTTCGGGTGGAGCGGTCTCTCTGGGTGCTGCTACCGCCAATTTTCCTAAAAAGAAAGGAAAAGCAAAATACCGTGCTGGCATAGTGGGACTAGGCTGGATGGGTGTATTGACTGATATGCTGCCCGTCGGGACAAGACGTGACTATGATAAAATTCAGGGTTCCTACAAGACTCCTAAATATGATCTTGAGAGTAGAAACCGTCCAACCCCTGACTGGCTAGATCCCCATAACCAATTTCATTATCATGACCATCCCGGGAAAGAGGGCCGAGTTGCTACTTATGCTGAAGCCTTGTGGGATCGTCCTGAAGTTGACTTGGTGGCTGGCGCCGAACGTGATGAGAAACGCCTGGCCATGTTCGGCGAGCGTTACGGCATCAAAGCCCTGTATACCGATGCTTTGGAAATGTACCGCAAAGAAAACCTGGACATTCTGGCCATCGCTACGAATACAAAGGGTCGGTCATTCCTGACAGTGAAAGCTGTAGAGGCTGGCATCAAAGGCATCTTTACTGATAAACCCATGGTTTTTACCCTAAAAGAAGCTGATGATATGGTCAACACCTGTGCAGCTGCCGGAGTCCCTCTGGTTGGAGGAGCTACTACTACTTCCCACCCTTCATTCGCCAAAGCCAAAGAACTCATCACCAGTGGTGCCATTGGAAAAATTACCTCGATTGATGCTCCCAATGTAAATCACTCTCAACACCAGGACTGGAGTTATTTTGTCGACAGTGAACTCGCCTGGGTCAGCGGCACTGGTGACAAGCCCCGCCGTGAAAGAGGCAGTACTGAGTTTATGGGACAAGGGATCATCGTGGCAAAAGATGGCACTGTTGTTCACCTTCGTGACGACAAGACCCCAGGGATCATGGTAAGAATCTCTGGCAGTAAAGGTGAGATGGTTTTTAATCGTTTTTGGCGTGGTTGGAGGCTGTGGCAAGACATTGAAACTCCTTCTGGCATTAAAGGCCGCGCCGAAGTCCCCTGGCCCAATCCTCAGTTTGGATCTATGCGAACGGTTTGGTGTTTGGATGACCTGATTGCCAGCATGGAGGGCAGGATGGATGAACCAAAGAATTCAGGACGAAGAGTCCTGATGGCCCTTGAAGCNGAGTTAGGNNTTAANCAATCTTCAGCCAGNGGAGGNGAACGNNTCGAGCTGCCGCTTAAAGATCGCAGCCTTGGGCTTACTTATGACTGGTTCCGTTAATGAGTCCGTTCAAATCTGAAATGAACAATTTTGAACCAAGTTTGATCTTTAGAGTTTATTTTTCAAAAGAGGAGAACAGCAATGATCAGACGAGATTTTATGAGGTCAGCCGTAGCTTTGGGAACTCTTTCAGGTGGAGCAGTTTCCCTAAACGCGACCACTGGCGGCTTGTCTAAAAAGAAAGGAAAAGCAAAATACCGTGCCGGTGTTGTAGGCCTAGGCTGGACTGGCTTGTTATACGATATTGCCAAACGCGATGGTTCTCACCGACGAGGACCTTACTGGGATCCCGCCTACAAAGTAGAAGACACCAAGCGTATTACCCCTGAGGTCGATGTTCATAGAAAATTCCATTACCATGACAACCCTGGCCGGGAGGGGCTTCCAGATTCATATTCTGAGGCATTATGGGATCGCCCCGAAGTTGAACTGGTGGCCGGTGCAGAAAGAGACAAATACCGCTTGAAACTTTTTGGTGATCGGTACGGCATTAAAGCACTCTATACCGATGCTCTGGAAATGTACCGGCAGGAAGATTTAGATATTGTAGCAGTTTGCACTAATACCAAGGGCCGGGCCTTTCTCACAATTAAGGCTGCAGAGGCAGGAGTTAAAGCTATTTTCACTGAAAAACCAATGGCTTTTACCCTAGTAGAAACTGATCAAATGGTAACAATTTGTGCTGATCGTAACATTCCACTTTCCTGTGGAGCTATTACCACTACCCATCCCTCATTTGCCAAAGCAAAACAGCTAGTTAAAAGTGGGGCTATCGGACAAGTTCTTTCGATTGAGGCCCCTGGTCCTGCAGCTCAACACCAAAACTGGTCCTATTTTCTTGAGAGCCGTCCAGCCTGGGTCAGTGGAACAGGGGATCAAGATCGCAGACAAGGTGGATCTACCGAGTTCTCGGGCCAAGGGATGCTAGTCACAGAGCAAGGAGAGGTCGTACATTTTAGAAAGGGAGCTCCTGGAGTCCGAATTAATGGAACCAAGGGAGAGATCCAATTTATTTATCAAATTGGCTGGAGATTAAAACAAGAAATAAAAAGACCAACGGGCAGAAGTCAGCAGATAGAAGTTCCCTGGCCTGCCCCTCAATTTGTTCCTCCATATGGAGCAGTCTATAGCTTAGACGACCTGATAAACTGTTTAACAGGCAAACTGGATGAACCCAAAAATTCAGGACGGAGGGTAGCTACTGCCATTGAAGTTGAAATTGCACTCAAACAATCTTCTGCTCAAGGTGGGGCTCGAATTAGCTTACCTCTCAGTGATCGAACTTTGGGACTCCAGTATGATTGGTTTCGTTAATTAACTTAAGAAGAGCTTAAATTTTTGTCGCTGACAGACTATTAAATCCTGACAAGGAACACTGAAATCAGTGATGAAATTACCAGAAAAGTTTTAAAAAGCTAGATGTCTAACAAATTGTTATTGAGAATTCACCTGATTAAGTGTTTTAAATTGAACCCCTCTCAAAGAAAGGACAAAATATTTAATGATTGGATCAGCACATCTTGATTTTGACAAACTAAGGGTTATTGACCTTTCTAAACCACTTGATCCTGCCACTGAAAAACGACGCTGTTCTTTAAAGCGCCATCACACTTTTATTGGCGGTGTTGATGGTTATCATTCTCATATGGATATAACCTCTCATTTAGGCACTCATTTAGAATTTCCTTACCACTTCAACGACGAATGGAAGGACGGCATGAAATTACCAATCGATCGTTTCTTAGGTCGAGGTGTTTTGTTAAACCTGAAAACCGCTCGCCCAC
Organism: Terriglobia bacterium; assembly: GCA_022452285.1. Taxonomy (GTDB): domain Bacteria; phylum Acidobacteriota; class Terriglobia; order Versatilivoradales; family Versatilivoraceae; genus JAKUNG01. The sequence goes on from JAKUNG010000001.1 coordinate 341,765, forward strand.
GTGAACTAATTCGAATCGAAGATCTGGAAGAGGCTGACGGTGGAAAGATTCGTCAAGGGGATACCGTCCTGCTGGATTCTCCCTTCCATAGTCCTTGCTTTGTTAGTTCTCCAGACGACTGTCGACCGGATATGTCTGAAGAAGCTGGACGTTGGTTTCTAGAAAAAAAAGTCAAATGCGTTGGTTGGGGTGATGGTATCGCTATTGAAAATCACGTACAGGGATGTATCGCTTGCCATGAACTCTTACTTGGAAATGATATTCTTCTTTTAGAGGTTGTGTACAATATTGACCAATTGCAACAGGATATCTTTATGATCACCTTTACTCCTCTACCTATTCATGGTCTTGATTCTTGCCCTGTGCGGGTAGTCGCTGTAGAAGGAATACCTGGAATTTAGATTAATTTTTTCCTGGACTCCAAACTGAATTAGTAGCTTCTCAATAAAACCAACCCACTCAGTGAAAGTGAGGATGGATGCTCGGCTTACATATTCTTGACTGGATCATCTTAGCTATTTATTTCTCAACAGTAGCTTACCTCGGAATTTATCTTGGAGCTAAGAAAACTAAATCGTTGGGTGATTTTTTTATTGCTGGTGGAACCTGGAAAAAACTCCCTGCTTTCCTCTTTAATTTCAGTTCTTCCCTAGCTGGTGCTGAAGCAGTAGTTGTCAGTGCTGCAGCGTACCGCAGTGGGTTATCAGGGATATGGTTTTGGTGGTCTCAGCTTTTTGCAACTCCAATGTACTATCTTTTCTCTGTCGTTTACAAAAGAGCTCGTGTCTTTAACATGGCAGAATTTTTTGAACTGCGCTTTGGTTCAGGCGTTGCTAACCTTTATTCAGTTTTAGGATTGCTAATTTGTGTCAACTTCATCGGCATTTTTATAACTGGTGGAGGCAAGGTATTAGCTGCCATCACGAATTTACCCATTGATTCAGCTGTTTTAATATGTTGCACAGTGGTAGCGCTCTATGTGGCTAGTGGTGGAGCCATGTCATCACTATTGACTGATCTTTTTCAAGGAATTCTATGTTTAATAGTACTTAGTTTTGGATTGTTACCCTTTCTTTGGAATGCAGCTGGAGGATTAGATGCACTTTTAAATTTACCCGTTTCAACCTGGTCCTTACAATCAAAAGAAATCCCCTGGAGTTATGTAATCGCTTTATTATTTTCTGGTACAGTTGGTTCTGTTGTAACACCTAATATTTTGACATGGATAGCCATAGGCCGTGATGAGAAAGCAGGTACTCAGTGTGCGTGGGCCCATGTGTGGAAGCGTTTGGTAACAATTTTGTTTGCACTCTATGGAATCCTTTTTGCCATATATCACCCCGGCTTAGCAGACCCTGAATTGGCTTGGGGAACATTGATGAAATCGTTGCTTCCAATAGGAGTTCTTGGTTTGCTGGTGGCAAGTTTTGCTGCTGCCTTGATGTCCTCAGTTGACACATTTGCAACAGCAACCTCAGGACTGGTTGTAGATTATCTTTATCGAAAAAGACTCTTCCCTAACCGTCCATCAAGCTTTTACATCAATCATGCAAGACTTTGGGGGTTTATTGCGGTTTTCCTTGGGTACATCACCACTCGATTTTTGGAAAATATTGTCCAATATATTGAATTAGGATGGTCTTTTTTTTCGTTTATCGCTGTACCTTTATACTTTGGACTAGTATGGAGAAGGACAAATCGTCAAGCACTTTGGGCAGGGGTCATGACGGGTGCTGTACTTTTCACTCTTCTCAAACTAGTTTTAAACTCACCGTTTGAATATACGGTTTTTATTCCAACCCTTTCCTGTGCCTTGGTTACATGGATCGTCAGTCTTAAAACAGTCCCAGAAGATGCAGCTTTGTTAGACCGTTTTTACGCTATTCTAAATACCCCCGTAGGTCAGGATGCCAGATTGCAAGAAACCGGAATTAAGCTACCAGCTATGAATAATGCTAGTCCTGAAAAAACTGCATCCATAGGATATGAAGATACCAACAAGATCCATCAACTCTATGAATTTTACGCCCAAGACAAAATTTTTGGCCCAACTAGCAATATTGAGTTGAGAAGAGAATCAGAACTGCAATGGTTTTATCGAGGAGTGTTATCCGTCACAATATGGTGTGTTACCCTAATCGTAGGAGTCTTAGCATTTTCTTATTATATGCAATCTTAAATCAGAGTTTTTGTTGGCATATGCAAAAATAGGAAAAGGAAAATAAATTCCCCGGTGCCTTCCAAAAGAATTCAGATCAAAGTCCGACTTATCACAAGAAATTTGTCACTGATCTGTCAAGTCATCCCTATCATCTTCTTAATTAAGAGAAAACTTAATCACTACCAAAAGTTAAAAAATACTTTTGTTTAGGACTGCTCAATGTTTTTTTTATGATAGTTTAGTAAAACATTGAATCAATAAAATAACTTTTACTATAAAACAGAAATTTCTTATGGCCGTTTTTGACTGGTTGATCCTTATAATTTACTTAGCAATTATCATTATTATGGCTGGATGGTTTGCTCGTCGGCAGAATAGTACCGAAGATTTTTACTTAGGAGGCCGCTCAATACCGTGGTGGGCAGTCGGTTTTTCCTTCTTTGGTTCTTCTATTAGCACTGGAACTTTCCTGTCATTTCCTGGCCAAGGCTATGGTGGAAATTGGATTCCCCATCTGGCTCAGTTGATTTTCCCTTTTACAACTCTCCTTGTAGCCATTTGGGTGGTTCCTTATTACCGACAGAATGTCAAAATGAGTGCTTATGAATTTTTAGAGAAACGTTTTGGGTATGCAACTCGTTGCTACGCTTCAACAATTTATGTACTTTTTCACCTTTTTCGTAATGGAATGATTCTATTTCTGATGGGGAAAGCTTTAAATGCCATGACGGGTTGGGACCCCAGAGCCATTGTAATTATCAGTGGGGTACTAGCTATTTTCTACACCATGTTTGGTGGTTTAGAGGCAGTCATTTGGACTGACATTCTACAGTCAATTACTTTATTTGGTGGAGGACTGCTCTGTCTCTATTTTCTTACAATCGGATCTGATGGTGGATTTTTTCATTTATTTGAAGTTGCACATGCTGCAGATAAGTTCACACTATTTGATTGGTCTTTGAATCTGTCAAATCCAACTGTTTATGTTGTCATTCTCTTTGGTATCTTTACCCATGCCACCTTCTACACGACTTCGCAAGACACGGCGCAGCGTTATCTTGCAACCCCGAGTACACGAGAAGCTCAAAAATCTTTATTATGGGGTGGGTTCACTATATTAATAACTTGGACTTTATTTCTTTTAATTGGATCACTCCTTTATGCTTATTTCCAAATTCATCCAGATCAATTACCTCCGGAGATCGCCGCTAAAGAAACCCAGGTTTTTCCTTTTTATGTAATGAATGTCCTTCCGATTGGGGTCTCTGGTCTCATCCTGGCTGGAATGTGTGCTGCAGCCATGTCAAGTTTAGATACCTCTATCAATTCTATGTCAATGATTACTGTACGTGATTTTTACCTTCATTTTTACCCTCAAGCCACAGACCGGCAACAACTCTACTTAGGCCAAGGAACCTGTCTTTTTTGGGGTACTTTGGGAATAGCAGTTGGTTTATTGCTGTTAACTGGAATTGAACAAGCTTTTTCTTTTGGTATGACAATCACTTCTCTGCTTGGAGGAGGTATTTTTGGTCTCTTTATGCTGGGCATGTTCGTTCCTCGAGCCCACTCACGTGGAATAATATGTGGAATAGCAAGTGGGATATTAGTTTCAATTTGGGGTGGATTAGACCAAATCCTTGGAGTCTTCAATGTCTCTACAAACTTCATAAATACGGTGAGATTCCCTTGGCATCCCTGGATAGTCCTCGGACTTGGAAATATCATTTCATTTTCAGTGGGATGGTCAGCAAGTCTAATAATCTCTGATCCACGAGAAAAGAGAATTCAATCAGAAAATGCCCTTAATAAGTGAATAAGGCACTAAGGATTGGTAGGAGATGTGCAGACCAAAATCTCTAAGGTTTCTTCTCCTGTATTGTCTACAGCATGTTCACACCAGGCAGGAAGATGAACAAAGGTTCCTGTTTTCACTGGAACTCGTTTGCCAGCTAGAATCATCACTCCTTCACCACGTAGAATAAAATAACACTCCTCGGTATAATGACTAGCCATCTCTGAAGTAACGTGAGGAGGTAGATAATACACCGTTAGACCAAAATTAGTTGAAGGAGCTTTAGGATTTGTAGGGTGTAAGACTCGCACTCCGATTCCTTCACTCCCTTCAAACTTCACTGGCAATCCATCCTGCACTGTTACTACATTAGGCTGCACTAGCTCCTTCGGCTTTGGGATCGGAGGTTCTCCCCCTTTTTCGTAACCCTTATATTGAGTGATTTTTGCCATTTAATTACCTCATTGCATCTACTCTTAAATGAAATATTTTTGAATTAAAATTTGTCACAGACTTTTAATGTCGATCCTAGCGTACATACAATTAGTGAATAACTTTATAAAAAGCCTTAGAAGCAACTAAGAAAATCTACACTAACTCACTAGGTCCCATCCAAATTCTCCGGTCAATGAATACTAATATTTTCTACGGTTTTTTCAAACACCAGTAACTTTTCTTTTATTTACAAGGATCTAGATCGTCTAAACATCATAAGGACCTGTATCAGGATCCTGTCCTCGAGGAAAATTTTTGGCCAGAAGGTATTTGATTTCCATTTCTACATCCTTTAAATGAAGGTGCTGCATCATATCCGTATCCCTATACTGTAAGGTAACCTCCACCTGATTGTTTCCCTTGTTCGGCCAATATTCTTTAGGTAGTCTAAAAATGTGCCAGTAGGAAATCAGTACCCTATAGCGTGGTGTTCTCATCCGGTAAGTACGATCAATTTTTCTAAGCTTTGAGACAGGTAAAGTTTTTCCGTTGAGTCGGAAGGTAAGACGATCTGTTTCACTTGCCCCTGTCAACCTAAAACGAATCATTACTTCATGAACCCGACTCATTTTATCCCAACGAGGTAAATCATCAGCTATTGGTAACGTTAACGTTAATGGAGAATTCACCTTCAGTCTCCTAGGAAGAGGTTTCTTGTACTGATCATTAGGTCGTCTTTGGGTTGGAATGTAATAAAATTTATCCTTGGGAGCCATTACATCTGGATGAGCAACCTCTCTCAATTGTTCATAAAAATCTGATTTGTATGGCCAGGCAGTCCACCACTGAGCTAAGTATAAACCATCAATTCCCTGAGCCCAGTAGTTACAGGCAACCGCCCGGATAACTTCTATGGATCCGTTATCCAATCTGTCAGAATGCATTTCAGGTTGAATAGAAGCATGAATACGGCATTCTGATTTTTTGGCTGCCTGCACCAAGGGACGGAAATCAGCTAGTTGATCCATCAGACGAGTATCAGTTTCTCCAATTAAGACATCAACAATCCCCTGTTGAATCCATTCCTGAACATCCAATCCCAATGCATAACAGGTTTCAACACTGGCAGGGACACGAATTGCCAGCTCTCTTCCCTGACCACTCGCCTTGACAGCATTATGAACTTGCTTAACCCAGGCAGTCATAATCTCCCGTCCAGCGGCAATCTCCTGAGGATGGAAAAAGGCTACCGCAGGGCTATCATAATTGAGTTGCAGTTCAAACCCATCGACCGGATAGTTTTGCAATACTTCCTCAATTATGGCAAAGCGCTCACTGCGAACTTCATTATGTTTAAAATCAAGGTTAGTGCTTCCTGGAAAATCTTTTAAATCTCCCTTGGCGCCAATCTCCAAGTGGACATTCTCCCAACGAAAATTTGAGCTCCGTGGATCTTGTTCTCGAGTGCCTCTCCGTCCCTGATTTACCAATAAGGCAATATAGATTGGTAAACCCTTAGCTTGGGCTCGTTCACAAACAATCCGAAGAGGATCTTTTCCAGAATCCATCATCATTTTGGCATTCCGATGGGCCCGACGGAAAATCATGTGCGGCCATTCCTTTACCCAATGACCCCAGACCTCACCTGCCTTGGTATCATGGAACATCGTACGGCCATCGGCTAAATTAAACATCAAGGCATCAATATCTGTTCCTACTAGCTCATCCACAGCTGCTTCAAACTCTTCCTTCTGCATAGGAGGCTCAAACATATAGATTGCTGGATGTCGGCTGTCGTGATAAAACATCAATCTGGGCTTTTTCCCCGACTGATGACCTGCAGCTCCACTGCCTGAAAGGGTCATTCCGGTAGTGCCTGCAGGAGTAGCTGCAGAGGCTATTCCAGCTGTTAATGCCGTTGCCATAAATTTACGTCGCTTCATCAAGAAAACTCCTTTCCAAAATTGACTAATGCCACATCTATACCGAAATATCTTAAGTTTTATTAAGCGTTTAATTGTCTTATTGACAACATTACCTAAACAGTTTGGACTACATAGGGACCCGTATCAGGATCCTGTCCTCTGGGAAGATTTTTCCCTCCTAAATACTTAGTTTCTAACTCCAAATCTCTTAAACTAATAGGTGGAATAACATGAGGAGTCCTTTTTAGAAGTGTCACTTTAACAATATTTTCTCCAACTTTTGGCCATAGATGTTCGGGTAGACGGTAAATGAACCAATAGCCGTAAACACGCTGACGAGGTGCTCTCATTCGATAGGTACGATCAATCTTCCTTAAATAATCGTCAGAAAGTTCATTCCCATTTAGTTGAAACTTCAAACGGTCTAGTTCAGTACATCCTGCTATTCGAAAGCGGAGTATTACTTCATGGACTCGACCCATCTTATGCCATCGAGGAAGGTCATCAGAGACAAGAAGTTTAACTTTTTCAGGGTGATTAACCTTTAGTTTTCTAGGCAGTGGCTTTTTAGGTTCCGAGGGCTTTGGTTTAAAGACTCCTGTTGTGGGTAGAAAATAGAACTTATCTTTGGGTGCCATCAGATCAGGATGGGCGACCTCACGAAGCTTTTCGTAAAAAGTTGCTGGGTACGGCCATTCACCAAACCATTGAGCTAAGTAAATGCCATCAACCCCCTGGGACCAGCAATTACAGGCTGCAGCCCTAATAATTTCTATTGTGGCCCTAGAAAGTCGATCAGATCGGACACCGATACCAATAGCCCCGTGAACTCGACAGTTTGATCCCTTAGCTGCTTTTACCAATGGACCAAAATCAGTTAGTTGATCCACTTCATGTTGATAAGTTTCTCCAATTAAGACATCAACAATCCCCTGTTGAATCCATTCCTGAACATCCAATCCCAATGCATAACAGGTTTCAACACTGGCAGGGACACGAATTGCCAGCTCTCTTCCTTGACCACTCGCCTTGACAGCATTATAAACTTGCTTAACCCAGGCAGTCATAATCTCCCGTCCAGCTGCAATCTCCTGAGGATGGAAAAATGCTACTGCATCTGGACTCTTGTAATTGAGTTGCAGTTCAAACCCATCGACCGGATAGTTTTGCAATACTTCCTCAATTATGGCAAAGCGCTCACTGCGAACTTCATTATGTTTAAAATCAAGGTTAGTGCTTCCTGGAAAATCTTTTAAATCTCCCTTGGCACCGATCTCCAAGTGGAGATTCTCCCAACGAAAATTTGAGCTCCGTGCATCTTCTTCTCGAGTGCCTCTCCGCCCCTGATTTACCAATAAGGTAATATAGATTGGTAAACCCTTAGTTTGGGCTCGTTCACAAACAATCCGAAGAGGATCTTTTCCAGAATCCAGCATCATTTTGACATTCCGACCGGCCCGACGAAAAATCATGTGCGGCCATTTTTTTACCCAATGACCCCAGACCTCACCTGCCTTGGTATCATGGAACATCGTACGGCCATCCGATAAATTAAACATCAAGGCATCAACGGGAGTTCCAATTACTTCATCCACAGCTGCTTCAAACTCTTCCTTCTGCATAGGAGGCTCATACATATAGATTGCTGGATGTCGGCTGTCATGATAAAACATGACTCTGGGCTTTTTCCCCGACTGATGACCTGCAGCTCCACTGCCTGAAAGGGTCATTCCGGTGGAACCTGCAGGAGTAGCTGCAGAGGCTATTCCAGCTGTTAATGCCGTTGCCATAAATTTACGTCGCTTCATCAAAACATTCCTTTCCAAAATTAATTGATTAAATAGTCCTTAGAAGCATCATATGATAAACCCTACATAATCTCTAGATTTGTTCAAGTTAATTTTCTGGTCTTCTATAATTACCATTAGTGTTACATTTTAATTGCTGCCATCATATTTTCAAAAGTCTCATGATCTATATCACGATAGTGAAAATAGTTTTGAGGATGACTGATTAAATCTGAAAAAGTAGCCAGTTCTTGAAGAGTATCTAAAACTTCCTTTTCGGTACACCCTATATCAGCTGGTCGATAACGGGTACGACATTTGTTAAGAAGACTTTTTGTTTCTTCGAATCCCCAACCGTATAAGAAACAATTAATTAGCGACCCTAGAGCAACCATTTCTCCATGAAAAAGTTCCCGTCCATGAACCCATTCAAATGTTATACAAAAGGCATGATCTAAACTGTGTCCAACCTGAAGGGGAAAAAGCTGTAAGTCATATCTCTCCCGATTAATTTCAGCTGCTATCTTAATGCCAACTTCTCTTGGTTGACCCTCATCATCTAGACTACTACAAAAATCATCAACTCGGGTATGAACCCACAACATCACTTCATCAGCCACTTTCTCATCCCAGTCAGGAGCTTCAAGATTTTGGTCTACCCACCACCGCCAAGCAGCTAACTGCGATAGATGGCAAATGCACTCAGCCATGCCAGAAGAATTCAAATGCGCAGGAGCTCTCCTAATGGTACCAAAATCAAACAAGAGAAACTCAGGAGCCACTGTTTTCATTAACCATTCGAATCGATCCGATCTCCTAATAGCGATAGGAGATTGAAAAACAGCCCCAGTTGAAACAATTGTGGGAATCATGATTAAAGGTAAGTTGTTTTTCCATGCAACATATTTGCCAACATCCAGAGCATTACCGCCACCTACTGCAATCAGTTTCTGTGCCTTAGGAAGACTTGGAACTAACTGATCCAAGTAGTTTTCTTTCATTCCTTTTTGAAATTCAACGTGTGTTGGAGGAAAGACTAGGTGTGGCTCAACAGCTGCCATCGCACTCGGTGATGATAAAAAAATTGAGTCCTTGAAATATTCCGCATGTTGAGAAATTAAATCCCAACCGTACCTAGCATCCCATTGTCGGCTGTCGAGCACCATGATTTCGTTCCTTAAGTCCCATTTCCTTCAATATTTCTATTACTCATTCCAGTAGCTTTCTTATAATTGTGAAGCACCAATTATTTTGGTTTTATTCTCTATTCTAACTGACTCCTTAATATTGCCTAAATATTCAGTTGTACCACCCCAAATCGATGACTGTATTACTATCAACAACTGATTTTCTCATCTAAATCTAAGAAAATATCATTGACTGAATACCGAAAAAAGTTTACTAGTCACTTATTCCACACCAATCCATAGCCAACAAAGCATAAGTCTTTGTAGATAACATCAGCTCATCAATTTTCAAATATTCATCCGCAGCATGTGCTACCAAAAGACTTCCTGGACCATAAACAATGCTAGGGATTCCCTGAGAGTTTAAAAAAGCCGCATCACACACAGCGTAGAAGCCAGCAACTTTTGCAGGTATGGAGAAAGAAGATCCTTGAGCCGCCTCATTGTGAGCGGCACCAACAGCTTTGCAAATTTCATGATCTGGATCCACTGAGAAAGACGGCCAGTTAACTTTCCAGTCTAGCTTCGGAGGGTGATCTCGAAGCCATTCATCTAATTCACAAGCATGGCCAACATATCTTTCAAATTCTTCTCTAACTGTTTCTGGAGAATCTTCTGGATGATACCAGAGACAGTATTCAATCGTACAAAAATCAGAAATAAAAAAGGGGACCTCAACTCCATGCGGTGCGCCTGAAATGATGCCCGGGAGAATTGTAAAATGGCCAGGTTTAAACAAAGAATGTTTTTTAGTCAGTCCCCATTCGTCTTCGAGTTTTCTAATGCTATTAACTAAAAAGATTCCCTTGTCGATGGCATTAACTGCAACCTCAGCTCCAAGCCCTCCTGCTCGAAAAGTTTCCCCTCTGGTTGCAGCATGGCTAGCTTTTCCTTCCACTGTCACACTGACCCACCAGAGACCAGGAGAAACTGGTACTACGGCTAACGGGTGGGGTGGTGCCGACGGTTCAGATACTACTGCAGCATCTGCCCGATATCCTCTTTTTGATAGGTTTCCGGCCCCCATAGTAGCACTATCCATATTTTCCTCACCAACTGTTGCAGTCAGTGTTAAATCTCCTTTAAGCTTCAAACCCGCAGCCTGAATGGCCTTCACGGCCATCATTTGAGAAACCAGTGGACCCTTCATATCACAGGATCCTCTTCCATAAATTCGTCCTTCAGATACCTTCCCACTTAATGGATCACCGGACTTCCATTTTTCAGGAAGTCCAGTAGGAACTGTGTCAATGTGGCCATTAAAAAGTAGTGAACGACCTTCCCCTGTACCGCTCCAAACCCCTGCTAAATTAGCCCTCTTCGATTGAACTTCCCAAAGGTCTGCATTCAAGCCAAGAGCCTTATAATGTTCTGACAAATAACTATTAGCTTCTGATTCTCCCCCCAGTTCTTCTTCATAGTTCGCCCCTGGATAACCAGGATTAACACTACGAATACGAACTAGTTGACTAACGGTATCAACAATTTCATTTTCCATACCCTCGATGATATTTAATACCTGATTTTTTTGGCGTGTATGCATAACTGTGTTCCTCGTGTTGGTTGGGATTAGAGAACAACTATTGCTAACTTTTTGTAATTGGGTTATGGAAATTTTAAGAATTTTACTACTAGTGATTGTTGGAAGGCAAGAAAGGGAGACATCAAATAATTGAAATCTTGTTAAAGATGAACTCAAATTAGTTTTTCACTCCTTATAAAACATAAGTAGGAGTGACACATCTTCCTATACGAATTTGAAGGAAATTAACGTTATATAGATATTAAAAGTAGAATTAATTTGTTAGTTTTTTTAAAAATTTTCTACAGTTTTGAATCATACTTTCTTTTATTGAAAAGAATAACTTTTGTCTTTACACTTCTTACTCAGTCTTTGGGCTAGCCTAATAAGCCTACATCTCGAATCCAAAACTAGACAAATATGAAAATTACAGATATCAAAAGTTTTATAGTAGGTATCAACAACAAGAATCTAATGGTTGTCAAGGTTGAAACGGATAATGGACTCTATGGAATTGGCCAGGGTGGAACAACTACTCGAGAGGAAGCGATGGTTGGAATGATTAAGCATATTCGTCATTTTCTCATTGGAAAAGATCCACGGCGTATTGAAGACATTAACCAGGAAATTTATCGGAGCCAGTACTATGAAGGCGGCACTATTATTTCTGCAACGACCTCTGCAATCGATTTGGCATTATGGGATATCTTAGGAAAACATCTCAACACCCCCATTTGGCAATTACTAGGAGGAGCAAGTCGAAATCATGTTACTTGCTATATTGATGGGCCAGCTGGGTCTGGCAATACATTTGCTGACCAAGCCGCCAACTTAGTAAAAACTGGCTGGAAAACCATTCGGTTCACTCCTGAAACGGGAGACCCACTATTCAGACAAGACAAGGACAGTATTTTTGAGCCCTGGGAGTCTATTGGGTGGACAGCTAAACAAATGAAAAGTGTGAGAAACAAGGTCGGACCAGACATTAAACTTGCAGTAGACTACCATCATCGACTTAACGTTGCCCAAGCAGCTTTCTTTTGCAGAGAAGTTGAAGACGTAGGACTCTTGTTCCTTGAGGAACCAATCCGCTCAGAAAGTCCTCAAGCCTACGCAGCACTGCGCCAAATGACACCAATGCCTTTTGCCATTGGAGAAGAATTTTCAGGGATTTATGTTTTTGCACCCTTTATTGAACAGGGCTTAGCCAACTATGTAAGATTGGATATTTGCAACGTTGGAGGATTTACTGCTGCACGCAAAGTGGCTGCCATGGCCGAGGCCCACTATCTAGATATTGTGCCCCATACACCTCAAGGGCCTATTTGTTTAGCTGCTTCAGTTCATCTCTGCTCAGCTATCCATAACTTTGCTATCCTAGAGTACCCCTGGGAAACAGCTAAGGTCCCTTCCGACCTTTTTCCCAGACAACCACAGTTGGAAAAAGATCATTTTTTGCTTCCCCAGTTTCCTGGCCTTGGTATTGAGTTCAATGAAGAGGTTGCTAGCCATTACCCTCCGGTTCCCTGGGAGGCTCCTCACTTTCGCCGAAGGGATGGATCCTTTACTAACTACTAGAATCCACAGATGTACCTCAGGATTTTAGGCTATATTCGTTAAATAAAACTTCAGAAATTATTATTTTTATTCTTTGACAGGCTTCCAACGAATGGCATAAAGATCTGTTTTATCTTCAACCTCTTCCCAGGAATAACCCACTGAAGAAGCAGCAATTGTTAGGATAGTATCGTCATCAAAAACGACACTTGCACTGTAACTGCCAGTGAAATTAGTAGCGTCAAGATAATACACCTCATCTTGCCATGTTTTACCCTCATCCCGACTAATCAGAGCACGACTGCCAGGCCCCCCTGGGCCATAACGAGTATCATGTACGACAACTACCGTGCCATCACTCTGAGACAAAGGGCTTCCATAAGTTTGACCATAAACCGTAGTCAGCATTCGAGGCCGAGTCCAACTGGCACCGCCATCTGTTGAATCCATTAGGAATACATTTTTAAAGCCAAGCTTGTCAGGTGTTTTCGGATAGGCTCCCATGTACTTAATAGTTTCAGGAGAGTCCTGTGGATTCCGCTCACGCTGATAACGAAGGGTAGCTAAATGATTTCCAGAAGGAAGCGTTGTCACTGCTCCTTCTGA
>JAKUNG010000001.1:354749-662276 GCA_022452285.1 Terriglobia bacterium
GAACGGAATTGGAAAAGACCGTGATTCCTGGGAAGTGCAGTTTTTGGATCTGCATCAGATCGAACATCAATCATCCACAGTAAGGTGTCATCCTTTAGCCTATCCAGTCCACGATGAACATAACGTTCATCATAAGTTCCTTCTGAACCTGGCATTTTCATATCTATATTGATCTTGGCAATGCTATTCCATGACTGACCTTCGTCCTGTGAACTCCAAACCTCAGCAGGTCCCCGCTCATCTTTCCCGGTTTTTACCGCCACACAAATAAACGAACCATTGCCCAACACTTTCCATCTTCCTGTTTGAGAAATCGAGTAGCCAGAAGGAGAAGTAATTTCCTTAGCCGTCCAAGTTTCTCCACCATCTGTAGACTTGCACAGTGTTTTATCTTGTCGAACATAGACATGTCCCTTTAAATTTTGGTCAACTGAAGTTCCAGCTTGGGGGTTCATTGGCTGAGCATGGGGCAGTAATACTTTTTTTACTGGGATCTGAGTAAGTTTATTATCCTTGGCATGCAAAATATATTGAGATCGATGCATTTTTTCCAACGTGTCCTTAGACGGTGGATGAACTCCACCTAACTGTTTTGTCATAACCGTTGGTTTCGTAATGACCTTCATAAGAGAACCTAGTTCCGTCTCTTTCAATGTTATTTTTTTTGAACTGGTCCCACAGCCTACCATCAGAATTGTGGCAACCAATCCGACCCCAACCAGTCCAGTAAGGTTTTGCTTGTAGATTCTCATATTTTTTCTCCAACCTATATGTAGTATAGCTTTTCAGGATAGTTTGAATAAAAACCTGAGACCCAGCTATCCAAAAACTTAATTACTGCCTTTCAGCTAAATCGTCTCCAACAGAAATAGCCCGATAACCGTGTTCAATTGTTCTATTCAGAACAGGATCATGTAGTCTACCTAAGAAAAAATCTCCGACACCTTGGGTAGTTTCTTCTGGAAGAGATAATTCCTTAATTGCACTGACGGTAGAATCCAGAGGATATGGCACTGAACCACAATATAAAAATGAGGGACGTGTCAAAGCCTGTACATGTTCCATTTTTAAAAGATATTCCAAATCAACCAAAGCAGAAGCAGGACTATCCTGGAAGGGTACTCTATTACCACCCACGGTTACCTCACTAGATATTTTAAGGCTATCCCAGTGATCTTTAATATCACTATAAGCCCAGGCCACTGAACCAATAGGATGAGGGCACATTTGCTTGGGCTTATCTTGAAATAATGGATCTAATTCCCTGTCACAGTGGTCACTGCCCACTGTAATAAAAATTTCATCCCTATCAAGGATAGCTACAATTTCAGCTTCACCACCTGTCAACGGTCCTTGCACCTCAAATTCTGCATCCTGTGTCAGAAGGTATCGACCAACATGAAAAATTGCAGGATTTGTTTTTGTTCCTGATTCACCTCGAGCTAACATCTCGTCAAGTTCCTGACGCATACCAGCAATGTCTCTGGAAGAAAATCTAGCACCGGCAACTGATCCAATTGGTATTGACCGTCTTTCAGTTCTATCTTTTCGTTGAACAATTATTTCTAAAGGGTAAATTCGCATTTTTCACACCTAAAAATTGTATGTATTTAAATAGATTTGATCTCTACACTAAGATTTTAAATTAAGGAAGCAATGGGGATCCCCGTAGCATCTCCAATCGAATTAGCCAATTTAATCGGCCGTCCCACAGGGGTCATATAGGTTTTTTCCCAATCAATCCCCAACGCCTTGAACAGAGTTGCATAGAGGTCTCCGATGGTCACTTTGCCAGCAGCTACCTGTGCTCCACGATCATCGCTAGCACCAATAATTTGACCTCCTTTTATTCCTCCACCCCCCAAAGCCAGTGACCAACAATTAGACCAATGATCTCGCCCATTAATAGGATTAATGTTAGGAGTTCGTCCAAACTCTCCCATAACCAAAACCACCGTTGACTCCAACAAACCTCGTTGTTCCAAATCTTCTAACAAGGTTGAAAGCGCTTGGTCCAAAGGAGGACAAAGCTTGTCTCGATGTGCCTCATCATTCTTGCCATGAGAATCCCACTCGTTGTATTTATAACCGGCGGCAGTTACAAATCGACATCCATGCTCAACTAGTCTGCGGGCTAATAATACACTCTGACCAAAGCCATGCCGTCCATATGCATCCTTAATTTTTTCATTTTCCTGTGAAAGATCGAAGGCTTCTTTGACACCAGGAGCAAGAATCATATTGAGTGCCTGTTCGGTAAAAGTATCCATGCTGCTAAAGTCTGCAATCTCTTCTTTCTGTCGACAAATTTTATCGACAATTTGGAGCAACGACCTCCGATCCTGAATACGTTCAAGTGAAATTTCCTTGGGTAAAGAAAGATCTGGCACAGCAAAATTTTTGCGATCCGGATCAGGAACAACCATAGGCGCATATTTTGGACCGATAAATGCTGGTCCGAAATACTTCTCATAACCTTTCCAATCTTCATGTCCACCATGTCGAACGTAAGCAGGGAGACCATTACGTGGCCCCAGCTCTTTAGCCATGATTGATCCTAAGCTAGGAAACTGCATGGCAGGGTTTGGACGATGTCCAGTAATGGCATAATGAGCTGCCTCGGGGTGGTCAATTTCTTCGGTATGCATTGATCGAATAATTGATAGCTTGTCCATGTGCTTAGCCACACCAGGTAGCAACTCTGAAATTTGAATGCCCTCTACATTAGTAGAGATTGGTTTAAAATTACTGTTGGATTTAGGATCCCAGGTATCTACCTGACTTGGTCCACCTTCTAACCAAAGTAGGATACAGGACTGGGCCTTAGCTTTTGGAACAGAACCGGTCGCAGCCGTTGCTTCTCGAAACGCTAGGTATTGGCTCAGGTTAAGCCCAAGCAAACTTAATCCTCCCACTCTCAAAAAATCTCGCCTCAAGAGGGTTGATACCTGACTACTAAAATAGTGCGATGCTCTCATGATTTTGCTCCCAATTTAAAATCTCTTTTAATTCATTCCTAATTCAATCAGTGAACATAAGCAAATTCCCGAGAAGTAATCAGAGCCCAAACTACATCCTCTAATGCTTTTTGACGAGAGGGTTGTTGTCTAACCCAACCCACTATTTCTTGATGTTCATTTTGAGTGGGATAACGACAAAGGGAAGATAGATAGAACTCTTCAATAATTTTCATATTAGATATATTCTTCTCAAGCAAACGATCAAGGCGACTACCCTTCCGTGACAATTTTGTAGTATAGGTTGGTCCTGCCAAAAAGTGAAGTGCCTGGCCTAAACTAGCCTCAACCTTCCTCTGAGGAATCATCTGCCGGTTAGGCCGCCCATAAAGATTTAAAAATCTGGAGGCATACATGTCATTAGACACTAAATTGATGGCCCTTGTACCTTCTGGCATTGACCCAAATTTTTCACTAACTTCTAGAACTTGGGAAATGGCATCAGACAAAACCTCTGCATCCAATGGTTTTGGATGAAAACGAGAATAATTAGATCGGTCAATCTTATTACTAACATTTGGCACACTTGAAAGTTGATATGTTTGAGACCTCGTTATTCGTCGCATAAGATGCTTCAAATCATAACCGTGCTCTTGAAAATCCTTCGCTAAAACTGCTAAAAGCCTGGGATGGGTAGCAGGGTTTGCCAATTTAAAATCATCGACAGGATCAACAATCCCACGTCCAAAAAACTGTCCCCAGATTCGATTTACAATCGCTTCTGAAAAATCAGACTGCATGGGATCTGTGATCCAATCCGCTAGTTCAGACCTTGGGTCGGCAGTTTCATTTTTTTCTATTAGATCTCCATTTAGAAATGCCGGCACAACTATTCGCTTATCTCGAGGATGGATGACAGGTCCTCCCTTACCCATTTTCCCATGCCCATTAGGATCATCAAAAATTATGTTGTAAGGGGCCGTAAAAGTATTAATGTCACCAACACGTGTTAACTGACCGTAAAAGGCAGTCATTCCCCAAAACTGATTCTGGCTCCAAGGTTCATAGGGATGATTATGGCATTGAGCACAGTCCAAGCGGCGACCTAAAAATACCCGTATTTGTTCGCTCATCATATCCTGTGGAGTAGGCAGATCACCCCCAATCAGATAGTAGTGAAAATCAGCTCCACCAAATCCTTGAGCTGAAATCCTCTCCCTTGCTATCTCGTCGTATGGTTTGTTTTGCTCAATTGAAGTTCTAATCCACTCCCAATATAGTCGACTATACTTAGTAAAACCTTGAACAGCCTTACCTACCCTAAAAAGATCAGCAAATCTATAGGTCCAATAATCTACATACTCAGGAGAACTTAAAAGGGTTTCAATCAGTTTATTTCGCTTATCAGAATCATTATTAGCTAAAAACTCTTTTGTTTTTTCCGGCGGAGGCAATGTTCCCGTCAAATCTAAGCATATACGTCTAAGGAACTCTACATCATTTGACAAGTCTGAAGGCATAATTCTATATTTTTCTAATTTTCCAAATATATGGTGATCTATAAAGTTATTTTCAACAAGATTTGGATAAATATGAGTACTCTCTCTAATCACACCAACGGAAATAGTAGTTGCATAACCAGAGGCTCTAATTATTACAGCTGTCTCACCCAGCTTATTCGCTTGAATCAGGCCAGAATCATTAACTTGCGCTACATCTACATTGTTAGATTCATAGTGCACCTGATTTGTGACATCTTCGCGGTGACCATCTGCAAGAATAGCAGTAACAAGTAGCTGTTGTTTTCCTTTACTATTCAATAATATTTCACGGGGCAGTACCTCAAGACGAATGATCCTTGCCGCATTTTTTTCTTCGTCTACACCATAGGATCCACCATCCTGTATCCAGCGGAGAATCGCCTTATAGTCAGCAGACTGCGGGCTAAAACGTTGACCTCCTCCATGAGGTAATTCAAGAGCAGGTTTTTTTAATAGCAGGCTTTGAAAAGGGTTTTTGAGGTCAATTCTAGACCTAAGGGTTCCAAGTGGTTCAGGGCTAAGTACTTGATAGGTTCCTCCCTTAATAATCCATCTATAATCATCTTTAGGATAAAGTCCATTTACTGACAATTTAAGACCCCCTCTACCCTTTACACTGCCATGGCATTCATTGTTATTGCATCCACGTTTGGTAAGAATTCCTCCAATATCTCGGGCAAAACTAAAGGGACGTTTATGGTTTGTACCCTTTATTTGAATATTAGTTTGAACCGAAAATTTCTGAAATTCTGCCCTTAGAATAAGTGCTCCGTCTTGCAAGGCAACTACTCGATTAGCCCCATCCAAACGTGCTATCTTGGGGTTAGAAATGCTAAAATTACCTTGGTGTGTTAGGTCAATCTTCATACCTTCTACAGTCTCCCCAATTAACAAAAATCCCTGGGAAGCATTAAATCCCCAAAGACTAACCTCGTTGGGCTCAAGCTGGAGAGATTTTATTCTTGTGCCATCAACACCCTCACTTGCTTGATTTAAAACCATCAAAACAAAAACTAAGCCCTGAAAAAAAAGGTATATTTGTCGTGTTAAGAAAGAAAGAAAAATTACCATTAGTTAACTCTGTTTTACTCTCTCTTCAGAACGAATAATCATCATAGGAATTTCCTTTACCAACAGAGATCTACCGAGAACTCCATTCAAAATTGGCTGGGCTATGACCCTAAGCAGATGGGGGGATGGACTCTCTGCCAATCTTTTCTCCGTCAAGAAAACAATTGTTACACTTTGACTCAAAGGTATAAATCTCTCCTTCTGACCTTCATCAGGATTGAGTCCCTTAAATTCCTTGACCTCAGTTCCAGGAAGAATTCTTACACCTTTAGGCAATCCTTCTACACTAATAGCAACATCACCAGAAAAACCTTCTTCCTGATCAGTCGTCAACAAAATCTTTTTTGCATGACCAGCAACCAAAGTCAACTGATCAACTTCAGTCTGAATGTCCCCTAAATGAGGAATCTGATTTCTCACCAACAAACGATAACGAAAATCTCCATTACCAAAACGTTGAGTTAAATCTTTAATCTGCAAAATATATTTTCCTTCTTGCTCAAAAGTGTAAAGAGTCTTAGGTTCAACTGTCTTCAGATAAAAAGTGAAACCCCGACTAATCCGTTTGTAAAGATTGCTAAATATTTCTTTGCCCTCACTATTTCTGACATTGAAATGGGGATTAAAAATTGGAGGAACCGTATTAGGAGTTTCAACCTCAAAGGCTAATTGTTGGCCCCGTTGAGCATGAAATTCATATTGATCGATATCACCAGGATAACTAATCACTCCTTCAATAATACTCGGAAGCATTAATCTTAAGGGTTGTATTTCTCGCCCGTACTGTTCCATTTCTCTAACAAGAATAGGGGAGGAATTAATAGAGGAATCATTACTGTCAGAAAAATCTACACCCTTTACAGGCCCACTTGAACGGGCTGTTCTAAGCCAAAGCTTCTTTAATCTATCTATTGTAAGTACTCTTTCAAAAGAACGTTCTTTCCAGAAGATAGTGGCATTATCTCGGTCAAGCTTACTGTGCTCTTGTTCAATATTCAGCTGGCTCTGAGGAGTAATGTGTAACTGATAAGCGTAGTGTGGGCTTCCTTTACCTAGAAAAGAACCTACAGCAACTAGAAATTTACCACTATTATTAAATTTATAATCCAATCTAGGCTGATTACTAATATGAAATGAAATTGGTTCATCGTTGTAAGCCAGTCTCTTTGTTCGTTTAGAATCAAACCAACTTCCTGTCAACTCATAGAGAGTCAATTCAGGATCCAGAAAAACACCATAGGGATCTGCAGTTCTAGCTCGTTTACTAACTGAAGAAAAAACCTCAAATCTTAGTTTTTGATTCCTAGAAACTTCAAAGGAATAGAAATCTACTTCTCCATCTTTGGTAATTGTTCCATTAATAACACAAGGGAAAATTACTGGCTGGGCAGTTGTTGCAGTTTGATGAGATTTAGTCTGTTCTTGATGAACAGACTTCGAATCAACACGGAATTTTTTAGGATTAGAAATGCCTCGAGGGGAAATCAGGTAAAAGGTGTGGCTACCAACGTCAGTCTTAAGTGGAATCTCCAGGTTAATTAGCACGCTGTAAAGAATATATTTTTTTGCATTATCATTTCCTGATAATTCGACCGTATCCGTATTATTTGTCAGCTCATTAATCTTTTGGATTTTGCCTGTGAGATTACTGTTTGGAAACCAAACTCCCTTGGTTTCATCCAGAAGATAACCCTGAATTTCAACACTCAATTTTGAACCAAGTTTTCCTCCCAAAGGATGAATAGAAATAAGGCGGGGTTCAGTAAGCCGAGGCTTTGAATCTTGGGCATATAGGGCACTCAAAACCCAGGTGTACCCTAGAAAAGTCATTGTGACGAGATACATAATTCTTAATGTCGCCACGGTTTATCTCCCTCTTTATATTTTTTTCTGTTTAACTAAAGTATTTATGTATAAACAATATAGAGAGCGGTTTATTAATTGTCAATGTTCCCCTATATATGTCAAACCCGGTCATTTTTGACATCTTAAGCTTTTATGACTAAGTTTTTGAAAAATAAGAATGGGTATATTATTATTTACTGTCTCATCTTTTGTTTTAGAATGGATTTAGTCTAGATTAAATTTAACTGTTATTAACTTTTATTATGATTGAATCAACTAAACTGATTCTATTTAAACAATAGGATCTAAT
The DNA here is from genome assembly GCA_022452285.1 of Terriglobia bacterium. Classification (GTDB taxonomy): domain Bacteria; phylum Acidobacteriota; class Terriglobia; order Versatilivoradales; family Versatilivoraceae; genus JAKUNG01. The sequence goes on from JAKUNG010000001.1 coordinate 362,474, forward strand.
ACACCTTTCACCCTTAAAATGAGTCTTTTTCTTGAACATTTTAACAGGTTTAAACTCTAAAACTTTTTTGAACTACTTGGCTACTTATATATGTGCATGTTAGAGTCCCACCATCAATATGGGACTGATTAAACGAAAACGAGGATAATTGATGAATTTAACCAAAATAGATTTCAACCAAACATTTTGTAAAGTAGTTTTAATAACTCTTATCTTTGCTCCGTTGGGTATGTTTGGGCAGAATGAATTTGATACCAAAAAAGTCTGTGAAAATTTACCTGACTATTACGAACTGAGTAAGGTTCTTAAAGAAGTTGTTAAAGATCCATCAGGTAATGGTGGATTAGGAAACGATATGTGGGCTACGCTTGTTAATCGAGATGGCATCGTTTGTGGAGTGACCTTTTCTGGAGAAGATCGGGAGAGCCAGTGGCCTGGGAGTCGAATTATTTCGGCACAAAAGGCAAACACAGCCAATGCTTTTAGTCTTCCTAAAAAAGCAGGGGGTGCACTGCCTGGCCTATCATTGTCTACCGCTAATCTCTATTCTGCCGTTCAATCCGGTGGAAGCTTATTTGGCTTGCAATTCAGTAACCCCATTAACCTTCGCGTAGGTTACAGAGGTGACCCCAAAGACTACGGAAGTGTTAAGGATCCCATGTCAGGCCGAAAAATAGGAGGTATTAACGTATTTGGAGGGGGCCTTGCTTTATATGACAAAGACGGAAATCTTCTTGGTGCATTAGGAGTAAGTGGAGACACCTCTTGTACAGATCATGTAATCGCATGGAAAATGAGAGACGCTTTAAATCTGGACTACGTTCCTGTAGGTCTAAGTCCAACAGGAGATGACAACATCATCTTTGACATGAAGGTAGACCCTAGTACCGGTCTTAGTGTAAGTCAAGGAGGGTTTGGTCATCCCCAAAATTGCCCTGGTGCAGAGGTTATGACAATTACAAAAACACTTCCTCAATCATTTCCAATTGGGTCCAAAAAAAATAAAAACTAGAACCTAACAAGTTATTTATTTTCTTTTCTTTATGCTGCATTCAATTCTACTCGTTTTGATAAGCTTCTCCTTTTGTCTAGTTTCAAAGATTTGTTTTGCAGAAACTCAAAACGAAAAAACTAACGATCGCAAGCTGCAAGCTTATCGAATTGATCAGCCTCCTCAATTCGATGGGCTTGTTGAAGAACCCATTTGGTTAAGGATGGAAGCTGCTACTGCCTTTGTTCAAAGAAATCCTGATGAGGGAGAATTATCAAAAGAAAAAACAGAAGTAAGAATAGGCTTCGATGAGAAAAACCTCTACGTGGGAATTATTTGTTTTGACTCACAGCCTGAAAATCTTGTCATTAATCGTAACCAACGTGATGGATTAAAATATGATTCTGATTTCATCATGTTACTCCTAGACACTTTCCATGATGGACAAAACGCCTTCATTTTTGGAACTAATCCCACTGGGATTGAACATGACGCTCAGATTTCTAAAGCAGGTCAAAGTCGAGGAGGTGGAGGAGGACCTGCTAGAGGTGGAGGTGGTGGAACTCAAAGAGGAGGTTCAAGTGCTGAGAATTTAAATTGGGATGGAGTATGGAAGGTTCGCTCACAAATAACTAAGCGTGGCTGGGAAAGTGAAATGATTATTCCTTTTCGAACATTAAGATTTAAGCCAGGTCAAAATCAATCCTGGGGGTTAAACATTGCTCGAAATTTAAGACGTCGCAACGAACTTTCTTACTGGTCACCTATATCTAGGGCATTTCGATTCCGCCAAGTAGATTTGGCAGGAACGCTTTACGGGTTAGATCTTAAAAATCACCGAAGTCTTAAATTACTTCCCTATGTTCTAGGGGGTTTCAGTCAGGATTACACCCCACTAAATTATGAATCTACAATTGAAAAGAATGTAGGCCTTGACCTTAAATACAGTTTAACTTCTAGTCTTACTCTTGATGGAACAATCAACACCGATTTTGCCCAAGTAGAGGTTGATGATGAGCAAGTCAACTTAACTCGATTTGACTTATTCTTTCCTGAAAAACGTTCTTTCTTTCTAGAAAATTCTGGATTTTTTGAGTTTGGATCAGCTAGGGAAGTCGAAGTTTTCTTCTCCAGAAGAATAGGGATCGACAAAAACCAAGAACCTGTGCCAATCAATGGAGGAGCGCGGCTAAGTGGAAAAATAGGGTCGTATCAGGTGGGGTTTCTCAATATGCAAACTCGCCAAGTTAGTGATGTTGTGCCAGCTAATAACTTTAGTGTAGCTAGAATTAGTCGAGAACTACCGAACCGCTCTTCAATTGGCCTGATTGGAGTAAACCGTCAATCATCTTCCAACTTTTTGAGTTATTCAGATTACAATCGTACTTTTGGTGCCGATGTGAATCTAGGGTTAGGTGAATTTGCCAATTTATTTAACTACATCGCAAAAACCAAAACTCCGGGACTCCAAAATTCTGATCATGCCTATTCCTCTCGTCTTGATTATGATGATTCAACCCATGAATTCATCCTTGCCTATATGGAAGTTGGTCGTAATTTTAATCCTGAAGCTGGTTTTGTTCGTCGCACTAATTTTCGTAAGCCAGAGTACTTCTATAGATATACCTACTATCCTGATAGTAAGATAATCCGTGACTTTGCTCCTCACTTTTCTAGAAAAACTTGGTACCAACTACAAACTAATAATAAAGAATCAGATTTTCAGCACTACCATATTGACTCGCATTGGCAAAACGGTGGCCGAAGTGGAATTGCTTTTAACCATAGTTTTGAGCGATTGGATCAACCCTTTGAAATTATTCCAGGGATTACAGTTCCTTCGGGCCAATACGGGTTCAACGAAATAATTGCAAATATTCAAACTGATGGGAGTGCTCGAATCTTTGCTGGTGGCAATGTTGCAGCTGGAGGCTTTTACAATGGAAATATTCGAAGCATCAATTTAAACGGGGGCTACCGGCAAAACCAAAATCTATCTTGGACTACTTCTTATGTTCATAATTCTATCAAGTTACCCGTTGGCAACTTTAATACTGACTTGATCGGTTTACGTTTCAACTGGTCATTTAACTCAAAAAGTTTCTTTCAAACTCTCAGTCAGTACAATAATCTATCTAAATCTTTTGGGCATAATATTCGGTTAGGGTTAATGTCAACATCCAGTACTGGGTTTTTCGTTGTTTTTAATACCAGACATATGACCTCAAGTTTTATTGACCCTCACCAAGTGTCCCGTCACACACTAGGGCGGGCTCTCTTTATTAAATTCAATTATCTTCTTGATTACTAGCCTTTATACCTGCACCCACAGCATCATTAGCATCTTAAATGAAAAGATATTTCTGAAATAATCCCCGATTATTCTTCTGAAGCTGGAAGTTCTAACAACTCTAAACGTTCTTTGTCAGGTCCATAAAAGTAACACCAACGAACTCCATTTTCCATCGTAACTGGACTAGATCCGAATTCAACTCCCTTTTCTCGTAAATTCCGATGAGCTCGTTCAATATCAGATACTTCAAAACATATGTGACCAATTCCTTCATCATTAGCCTTGGAGTCAGAGGGTATTGAACGCCCACTTGGAGTCAAATACTGAAAGGTTTCCACCAAAGTACTAGAGTTCGGTACTGAAAAGAAAGTTGCTGCAACCTTGGTATCCTGAAATCCAGCTCCACGACTAAACTCAGCATCTTCTATTAGGGTTTCAAAGGATATTTCAAGACCTAAAATTTTTGTGTAAAACTCTTTAGTTCGTTCCATATCTGAAACTACAATGTTGGCGTGATGGAGTCCTTTAATCATTTGCCCTCTCCTTTTTTTTAGCTCCACGATCCATTGATACCATAAAATTTAATTCTCTCCTATAGGCTCAAAACACAGTTTAATTAGCTAATTCTTTAAAAAGACCCTTTAGACTTCGTTTCATAAGATTCGTAAACTTCCAACCTGGAAGATCATCTAGTTTCAGTCGCTTTACCGCTTGATCAGGTGATCCTCCCTGTTGGATAATCTTTCGAATTCGCTGGCGAATTATTGCAAAATCTTTTTTTTGTTGGATTACGTCATTACGATTGGCAACTTCCCCATGTCCAGGAATTACTTTGTCAAACTCAAGCTTTAACATTGCTAAAAAGACCTTGTCCCATTCAAGGCTACTACCCCCAGATGCATAGTCGACAAAAAAGTTTCCTTTGACAAATAGATCCCCTGAATGAATTACCTTCTGAGCTGGGAAATGAACAACTAAATCTCCATTGGTATGGCCAGACCCAAAATGATAAATACGTACCTCTTGACCTCCTAAGAAAACTGTGGCCTCTTCATTAAAAGTTACTCTAGGCAGTCCTGGTTGTGCTTTGTTAACCATATTTTTTCGGGCATTGCGATGAGCTATAATCTCTGATGTAGCAAGCAGTAAAGGATTTCCTCCAACATGATCTCCATGGTGATGCGTATTTATTACATATCGAACTGGTTGATCAGTGATGGTCTTAACCTTTCCAATGATTTCTGGAACATGTTGTTCAAATTTATCATCAACTAGAATTACCCCTTCCTTCGTAATGAATACTCCAACGTTACCACCAGCTCCATATATCACATAAAGATTGTCTACAACTTTCTCCATTGTCAGCTTCTGGCTTTCTAACGAACCTGGAGTAAAAAACCAACTACTCCCTATTAATGTTATCAACAAGGTGAAAGCAAAGCATCGAGTCCCTTTCATTTCATTCTCTCTCTTTCTTTGACATTGCAAGAATTTCAATCATCTAATGTACAAAATTTAAAATACTCCAGAATTAGCAAGGCGAATAATCAAAAGTACAAATGTTTTAAAAACGAATCCTAGAAAACTATTGCCTCTGTATCCTTTTGGAAGTCTAGATATTATTAAAAAAATTGATCAAGGAAAATTCTCTAATTGCTCGCTTATTAGAAAACTCTTCAATTAGTCTAATACTGATAGTCCTTATCAACCCTTAAGTTACTCAAAGATGATATCATTATCTTTAAGAGTATAAACGGCTGATTGTTAAAGCTACTAAATCAAATGATGTTAAATAAAACTTGGATACATTTACTCAAAAACCAATTTAGAGCTTATTTTTATTTCATTCTTTGGACCCAAAAAGAGAATTAATTACCTAGAACCATCTTCTGTTGAACAGGGAAATTACACATATAAAGATTTCTATTCGCCCTTACTTTGGTATCTGACTAAAACAAATAAAAAATTCAGTCTCTTGGAAAAATTAACATGGAATACCGTTTTTTAGGACGAACAGGATTGAATATATCCCCGATCTGTTTTGGTACAGTCAATTTTGGAAATCCTTTAGTTGAAAAAAATTGTAAACAATTAGTTGCATGTGCGTTAGAGGAAGGCATCAATTTTTTTGACACTTCTAATGTTTATGAAGGTTATGGACGATGGTTTGGTAGCAGTGGTGGTTTAGGTGAGACAATCCTTGGAAAAGCACTCTCTGGAAAACGTAATCAGGCTGTAATTTGTACTAAATTGGGCAACCCTAATGGACCTGGCCCCTTAGATGCTGGACTTTCTGCTCGTCATTTATTACTTGAAATAGAGAACAGCCTTCGTCGTCTCCGGACTGATTGGATTGATATTCTTCTGGCACATAGAATGGATCCTTCAATCCCAGCAGAAGATGTCTGGGGAGTTTTAGATCAGTTAGTTAGATCTGGAAAAGTTCGTTGTATTGGTGTCTCAAACTGGCCTTCTTGGCTAATGGCCAAATCTTGTGAATTATCAGCACGTTATGGCTGGACACGATGTTCAGTCAGTTCACCTGAATATAGTCTTTTAAATCGCCAAATTGAGCTAGAACACATATCAGCTTGTTTTAACTATCGTGTTGGTTTGATGACTTACAAAGGATTAATGGGTGGAATCTTAACAGGCAAATATCATCGTGGACAGACAGATTATACAGGCACAAGAGCAGGTAAGAAAAAAGCTTGGCTAACAAGAATGGACAGCCATCTATTTGATAAATTGGAAATCCTTCAAAAAATTGCTAGCCGAAGTGGTTTAAGTATGACTGAATATGCTGTGGCCTGGATATTACGGCGTCCAATAATTTCTTCGGTTGTTCTTAGCTTTAGTAATGAAAAGCAACTCCAGACTGCAGTGGAAGCGTCAGCCAAAATAATCCCAAACGAAGACATCGAAGAAATTGATCAAATCTTTGTCCCTCCCAAGCGACCTGGAGGGGAACAAGTCATGAAGTGGCGTTCAGGGTGGGCACTTGATGATCAAGAATTTTAAGAAAATGAAAATTCCTTACTTCATTTTTTGTTCTAAAACGGATGTCAAAATTTAGTACTGAGGCTAAGAATAGCTTCTAATCTAAACATAGAGATTCCCCAGATAATTTGCTAACATACATTTTAGTTTAATAAATTTTCTCTTACTCTTAAAAGATGGATTGACACTATGTATAGAAGACAATTCTTGCTGAAATCAGCTGTATTAACCCTAGCTGCAACCAACTTACGATGTTCTTCAGCTACTTCGCTAACCGGGCCTGAGGAAGCTAGCAGTAAGAAAAAAAAACATCGAGTAGCTATCATTGGATGCGGGAGAATGGGTCAGTATTATGCAGAAGTGTACCGGGCAATGCCGGACACGGAACTAGTTGCAATTGCTGAATGGAACCCAGAACGACGTAAAGTAGTAGGCGAACGTTTTGGGGTTAAGGCACTATACAGAGATGTCAATAGCCTTCTGAAAGACACTGTACCTGATATTGCAGCTGTAGTTACGCCTAGTAAGTATATGAAAGAAGCAGTCATTGCCTGTGCTCAATCTGGCGTTAAAGGCGTTTCCACGGATAAGCCGATTGCAGCTAAATTGGCTGATGCAGATGCCATGGTAGATGCTTGTAAAAAGAGTGGTACGGTCTTTGCTGGTGGGAATCTCCAAAGAGCAAAGTGGGATGTCCAAGAAGCTGCTAGACGACTCCATTCAGGGGAATGGGGAAAAACAATTGGAACTTCTGTTCATGGCTTTGGTGGTGAGATTTCTGGAGGTGGCTGCCAACATCTCTCGATTCTTCGACTCTTTACAAAAACTGAAGTAGATGAAGTTATCGCTTGGGGAAGTCCTCTTGAAGCTTTAGCCCCAGAAAAGGATGACGCAGGATTGATAATAAATGGTCTGTTTAAACTGAATTCGGGACTGAAAACTTCAGTTTTTGGGAAAAAGACTCCTTATTCTGGCGTTGAAGTATGGACTGAAAATGCTTTAATACGATGGAATTGGGCATCTCCTCAAATTTATAGTGGCAAAGATAATAGTGGCGCTCGTCATGAAATAGATCCCAACTACGCACCTTTCCCATGGACTGATTTTTTTGAAAAAATGCAAGGTACCATCCCTAGTACTGATTCAGCTCCTTGGTATGGCGATGATTATCTAATTAGTTCAATACGTTCTTTTATAGATGCAGTTGAAAAGGGTACAGAACTTTTTATTTCTGGCCATGATTTACGCCAAGCTCTTGAAATTGCAATTGCCTGTAAATTATCCGCCCAACTGGGGAACCGGCCAGTCAAACTCCCCCTACAAGATCGATCACTGACACTTTACCCCAGACCCTACCGATGGTTAGGTGGAGATGTTACTAATCGACCCCAATCACCAGAAGCAGCTGCTGGGAAAAAGAGTTAAAGACAGTCCTAATATTTCAATAGACCCGTTTTGACATTCCAAATAAACTTAGTTTAAGAAAACCTGTTCGTGGTCTCTACAGGCTGCTTAATAAAAAAATATGAACTATGTACTGGGAATTGACTTAGGAACCTCATCATGCAAGGCCTGTGCCATTAATCTATCAGGAAATCTTCTGGCTACAAGCAATGCCAGTATTCCTACATCCATTCCTAAGCCAGGTTGGGCAGAGCAAAGATGCGAAGACTGGATCCCGGCCATAATTAAAGCAACAAAACATCTTCTTTTAACCAATTCTATTCCCTCTGAAAAAATTGTTGGAATTTCACTTTCAAGTGCTGCCCATATTGCAGTCCTCCTAGACTCAAAGAGGCAACCACTGAGGGAAGCAATTCTATGGTCTGACCAAAGATCTCTAAAAGAAGTTGAAAAATTATCCTCACTGTTCGGAGATGAAATTCTCAGGTCTACCTATAATGAGGTCTCCCCTACTTGGAGTTTACCTCAACTTCTTTGGATACGAAGACATCAACCAGATTTATGGTCAAAAGTACAAAATGTACTTTTTTCAAAAGATTATATTTCTAACTGGCTGACAGGTGAGATCACAACAGATCCAGCGACTGCTGTTTCTTCTTTACTTTTTGATGCAAATACCGAAAGCTGGTCGGAGGCTCTTCTTCAGCCTCTTGGTCTTAACACTACTCACTTACCTCAAGTTCTACCAACAACTGCTGAAGTTGGGCGGTTAAGCATTGAAGCTTCAAATCACCTTGGTGTTCCAACAAACATCCCTGTCATCAATGGTACGCTAGATAGTGCAGCTGAAACCTATGGGGCTAGGGTTATTACTCCTGGTCAGTCCTTGCTGAGATTAGCTACGGCTGGAGGAATTCAATTGGTTTTGGAGCAACCTCAGCCACATCCTCAACTCATTACCTATCCCCATCCCATAAGACCTTTATGGTATTCTCAAGCTGGAACAAACTCCTGTACCTCCGCTCTAAACTGGGTCTTTCAGACCATCGGTTCTGAAAAGCCTCCGCTTTTTGAAACTTGGGACGAGTCAATAAAATCAATCCCACCAGGAACAGAAGGTTTGTTTTTTCATCCCTATCTTTCTGGAGAACGTTGTCCTTACTGGGATGGTAACCTTCGTGCTAGTTTTACTGGAGCAACTTTTAAACACAGTCCAGCACACTTTGTTCGTGCCGCCTATGAAGGAATTGCTTTCTCCCTGCGTGATGCATTTACAATTTTAGAAAAACTTGGAAATTCAGAAGGGGAAATCACTGCAGTTGGTGGTGGAACTGCAGGAACTTTGTGGACTCAGATTATCTGTGATGTGATAGGAAAACCTTTAAAAGTTTCCCACAAAGTAGATTCAAGTTATGGAGCAGCTCTCCTTGGACTAGCTGGAATTAGTGGTAAAGGGAATATTACAGGGTTAATTTCCAAACTGCCTCAACAAGAAAAAATACTTTACCCAGACCCAGAGAAAACAGACTTCTATTCCAATCTATTTCAACAATACAAAGAAATCCAACATAACCTGCAACCGATCTATCATCGAATGAAAAATACTTAGACACTTTATTGGTTTAAGTGACAGATAATCCCCTACCCTTCTTTCGAACAAAGACGGATTATCCTGAGAGCTTCTTTCACATCCTGTCGGGAAATGTTCATGTGTGTTACCGCTCGAAATCGGTTAGGACCTAGTATACTCAAGCGAAGACCTTCCTGAAGAACTTTTTCTGTCATTGCCTCAGTAGTTGAGGCAACATCAAAGATGACAATATTCGTCTTAACTTCACTTGGATCAAGTTGTATTCCAGGAATCTCAGCTAAGCCCTCTGCTAGTACTTTTGCATTCTCGTGATCTTCAGCGAGCCGATCAATATTGTGTTGAAGAGCAAAAATACCCCCAGCAGCAATAATTCCTGCCTGTCGCATAGCTCCCCCTAACCGCTGCTTCCAATTCCAAGCTTCTTCAATCAATTCTTGCTTTCCGGCTAATACCGCACCAACAGGAGCTCCTAAACCTTTACTAAAGTCTACCCAAACAGTGTCAAAGTGGGCAGAAAAATCCTTTGCTGGGGTGTTCGTGGCAACAACAGCATTGAATAAACGTGCTCCATCCATATGTAGAACTAAGTTGTACTCGCGAGCTACTTTAGCTATTTCTTCTATTGCACTTAGAGACCAAGGAGTACCTCCTCCTCCGTTAGAGGTTTGTTCAACCGAAACTACACTAGTCCTAGGAGCATAGCGATTAATCGGGCGAATAGCTTTCCTTACTTGGTCAGCACTGAAAATTCCTCGCTTACCCGGTAAACCAGTTGGAATAGCCCCAGACAATGCAGCCAAAGCTCCACCCTCGGAAAAGCCCACATGTGCCAGACTGTGCATCAAAACTTCATCTCCAGGGGAACAGTGCAATTTAATGGCAATCTGATTGCACATAGTACCTGAAGGTAAAAATAAACCAGCTTCCTTTCCTAGAAGTTCTGCAACCATTTCTTGTAACAAGTTAACAGTTGGATCTTCATGTTTCTGCTCATCACCAACTTCCACCTGACACATAAATTTTCTCATTTCAAGAGTTGGTTGAGTAACTGTATCACTATATAAATCAATCTTAATTGCCTGCATAGTTATTAGCTCCTATCATAATTAGATCTAGTTATTATCCAATATTACAGTGAATGAGTCATAGGAATTCCATCACATTACAGTACTGAATATGGAAGTAACCAATTTATCTGTTATAATTTTTCTAGTTCCATTTAGACTATGAATCATAACTATCCACATGTTGGCATTATACTTGGGAAACTGTACCACTAGTAATGCTGACAGATGTACAATTTTCTTAAGACAAATATTATGGACAAGGATGCCATTGAAGATTTAAAAAATCACTACTCTCAAATAGGTTTAAATAAAACTAATTTAGACCCTGATCCTCTAAACCAGTTTAAAAGCTGGTTTAAGGATGCTGTTAATGCAAATCTTTTTGAACCCGGTGCAACTTGTCTTTCGACAGCGACTAAAGAGGGTCAACCTTCTGCTCGAACAGTTCTCTTAAAAGGAGTTGATAAAAGAGGGTTTCTTTTTTTTTCTAATTATGAAAGTCGCAAGGCGCAGGAATTAGGCCAAAATCCTCGAGCGGCGCTAGTTGTAGCATGGATTGAACTGGGTCGCCAAATCTGCATTTCTGGTAAAGTCTCTCGAATTTCGAAAGATGAATCGACTAAATACTTTCATACTCGTCCAATTGGGAGTCAGCTCAGTGCCTGGGCATCTCCTCAAAGTAAAGTAATTAATAATCGCCATATTTTAGAAAAACAGCGACTAAAAATTGAAAAAAAATTTCATGGGGGAAAAATCCCTTTACCTCCTTTTTGGGGAGGATACTGTCTCACTCCCGTGACAGTTGAATTCTGGCAAAGTCGACCTAATCGTCTTCATGATCGGCTAAGATACAAACGCTTAATCAATAATGAATGGATTATTGAACGCCTAGCTCCTTAAATTTAAAACTTTTAGGATCATTAAAACTCTTATTATTATGCAAAGTTTTCGAAAAGAATTATGGCTAGAAATATCTTCACGCTCTGGATTTGTTAATATCACTCCTAAAATTGAATTATTCCTGAAGGAAACCGGAATTACTGAAGGTTTAGTACTTGTTAATGCCATGCATATTACAGCTTCGGTCTTCATTAATGACGACGAACCAGGACTTCATTATGACTATGAGAACTGGCTTGAAAAAGTTGCCCCTCACCAACCAATTAAACACTATCGTCATAATGACACCGGCGAAGATAATGCTGATGCCCATCTAAAGCGGCAAATCATGGGTCGAGAAGTTGTAGTAGCAATTACCGAGGGAAGGTTAGATTTTGGTCCCTGGGAACAAATTTTTTATGGGGAATTTGATGGACACAGGAAAAAAAGAGTTTTAGTCAAGATTATTGGACAATAATAAGGATGTTTTGTGAGGCCTCGCGTAGTAAACTTTCAAATCATCAATACTCCCATTGGTTATGCTTTAATCGCTGCCACTGATAAAGGCCTCTGCTATCTAATTTTTGGAGACAATTGCCAACAACTCGAGAATAATTTAAAGGACAATTTCCCAGATAATTTTTTTTCAAAAAATCTAGCTTCAATACAAAAATATACCCAATTAATTGATCGTTATTTTCAAGGTCAAGAAAATGATTTTCGTTTTACTTTTGACATTGAAGCTACAGCATTTCAGTGGGCAGTCTGGCAAAGACTTTTGAAAATTCCCACTGGAAAAACTCTTTCTTATAAGAATATCGCTCAATCTCTCGGTAATTATAGAAGTAGCCGAGCAGTAGCCCGTGCTTGTTCCTCCAATCCTATTGGACTAATTATTCCTTGTCACAGAGTCATACGAAGTGATGGTAAAATAGGAGGTTACAAGTGGGGTGCCCAGCGGAAACTAGCTCTTTTGAAACTTGAAAAGTCAATGACCTCCAAAAATTTAACTCTGCTATGAAATAAAATTGAACAAATAGATTTGTGATGAAGTAGTTTGAAAGTAGAATTAATAATTTCTTGTAAATAAACTGCCCTCAGTAATACATATATTTAAGGAGGAAATACGCATCATGTCATCGACCATTCGAATTGGTATTGTTGGTGCCGGAGATAACACTCGTCTTCACCATATTCCAGGCCTAAAAAAACAAGATAGTGTTGAAATTGTCAGCGTTTGTAATCGTAGGCTTGAATCTAGTCAGAAAGTCGCTAAAGAATTCTCAATTCCAAAAATCCATACTGACTGGAAAACACTAATTGCTTCAGATGAAATTGATGCAGTGGTAATCGGAACCTGGCCGTACCTCCACTGTCCAATAACTTTAGCAGCTCTAGATGCTGGCAAACATGTCATGACAGAAGCTAGAATGGCAATGAATGCTCAAGAAGCCCGACTTATGTTAGATAAGTCAAAAATGAATCCTCAGCTTGTTACCCAAATCGTACCATCTCCTATTACCCTTCAAATTGATCGCATGGTTCAGAAGCTAATAGCAGAAAATTTTCTAGGTGAAATTTTAGCACTTGATGTTAAGTCTAATTCAACCAGCTTCATTGATTTCTCTAGCTCCCTGCATTGGAGACATGATCGTACTCTGAGTGGTTTAAATATTCTCGCCATGGGAATTTGGTACGAAGCTATCCTACGATGGATTGGAGAGGCTACCCAAGTGATAGCGATGTCCAAAGTCAATGTTAAACAGCGTAAAGATGGAAATGGGATCTTAAGGTCCGTTACGATACCTGACCACTTAGACATATTAACTAAAATGGCCTGCGGAGCTCAGGGTCATTGGCAATTTAGTGCAGTAACCGGTCTCACTCCTTCTCCATCTGAAGCTTGGCTTTTTGGAAGTGAGGGGACATTGTGTTGTAATCCTGAGAGTGCAGATCTCTATGGAGGAAAACGTGGGGACTCTGGACTAAAAAAGATTTCTGTGCCCCCCGAACTAATCGGAAAGTGGCGTGTTGAAGAGGAGTTTATCAACGCTATTCGAGGCCAAGAGAAGATATCTCACACTTCATTTGAGGAAGGCTTTAAGTACATGCAGTTTACAGAGGCAGTATCTGAAAGTTTCTGGACTGGAGATACCGTGTCTGTCCAAAATATAGGAAGATAAAAAAAGAACTCATAATTTTTCGTTTCTAAAAACTGTTCTAAATGAAGATCTGTTCACAGGGGCTAACTAAACCTCGCTGGACTCAGTGATTAGCCTCTTGGTTTCACGGGCAATTACTAACTCTTCATTGGCCAAAATTACTAGTATTGCGACTGAAGAATCTTCGGTTGAGATCAAAGCCTCTTGGCCCTGAATTTGATTTTTCTGCAGATCAATTTGGACCCCAAAACATTCTAATCCTTGACATACTTTTTCCCGAATTTTGATTCCGTTTTCTCCAATACCCCCAGTAAATACAAGAACATCTAGTCCTTCCAGTACGGCTGTATAAGCACCAATATATTTTTTGATCTCATGAACAAAAACATCTAAAGCCAAACTTGCTCTATAGTTTCCATTCAAAGCAGCCTCTTCAAGATCACGAACATCTCCACTTAATCCTGAAATACCCTTTAATCCACCTCTTTTGGAGAGGGCGGTTCGAAGTTGATCGATACTAAGATTTTCCATTTCCATGAGGTAAAGCAGTATAAAGGGATCTAGATCACCATTTCGAGTTGCATGGGACAAACCTGCCTGAGGAGAAAAACCCATGCTTGTTTCAATGGAGCAACCATCTTTAATTGCACAGATACTAGCACTGCCTCCCAAATGACAGGAGATAATCCTTAGGTTAGAATTTGGACGACCTAATGATTGAGGTGCTTTCCATGATACATACCGATGAGAAGCTCCATGAAAACCATATCTTCGAATTGCATGTTTCTCTGTCCATTCGTAGGGAATTCCATAAGTCCGTGCATAATTAGGAATCGTAGTGTGAAAGGCAGCTTCAAACACACCAACGAGTGGTTTGTTTGGAAGAATTTGCTGAAAAATTCGGAAGGCTTCGATATAAGGAGGATTATGAGCAGGGGTTATAGTTGTATAAGCTTCCATCGCCTTAATAACTTGATTCGTAATGAAAACCGAATCAGCTATGTTTTTAGCATGTACTGGTTTAAACCCCACCGCATCCAAATCCTGCAAGCTTCTCAAAATTCCTGTTGTTGGATTGGTTAAAATTTTAAGAACATATTCAATAGCCGTGCGATGGCTAGAACACTCTATTTCTTCCTCTTTGTGACAATCATCTCCAATTTCATAACTGACCGGTGACCGCTCACTTCCTACTCTTTCTATCTTGCCTACAGCAATTACACCCTCATCCTGCATATCAAAAAGTCGAAATTTAAGCGAGGTCGAACCTACGTTAACCACTAAAATCTTCATCAGAATGCTCTTTATCCTTTATTAATCGTCTTACTCATAAAAAGAAATTTTAATATCTAAACTAAAGCTCTTCAGCTTTGCCAACCAAAATACCAAGAGCAATCGAATGGATTTTGGTTTCTGGAGTTTCAGCTCGTGACAAGAGAATGAGAGGGACTCTAGCTCCTAAGACAATACCACCAGATTCACCCCCAGCAAAATATAGGATTGCTCGATAAAGAATATTAGCTGCCTCAATATCGGGAGCTAGAAAAATATCAGTATTTTCAACTAATGGGCTGTCAATCCCTTTTCTCTCTGCCGCAAATCGGCTTAAAGGAACATCTAAAGCAATTGGGCCTTCGACATATGCTCCCGGTAGCTGACCACGACGATTCATTAAAGTTAAACTGGCTGCGTCCAGAGTAGCGGGCATCTCATTCTTAACAAATTCAAGGGCACAAAGTGCAGCTACGTTGGGACAATCAACACCAATGGCTTTGGAAACTTGAATAGCATTGCGGCAAATCTCAGCTTTTTGCATAAGTGTAGGGGAAATATTAATAGCAGCATCTGTCATAACCATAAGTCGGTCTATTCCAGGCACCTGAAAAACAATGACCTGACTAAGCAATCTTCCTGTTCGAATACCAAACTCTTTATCTAACACAGCCTTAATTAGTGTAGCTGTATTAATCTTACCTTTCATGAGTAAACTGGCTTTACCTTCCCGAATTAGGGAGATCGCTTTAAAAGCTGCTTTTGATTCATCCACCTCAGTGATGATTTGATTGGGTGGAATGTTAAATCCAGCTTCTTCTGATAATGAATAAATTTTATCAGGGTTTCCAACAAAGATCCCTTCAGCCAACCCCATCTCGGAAGCTTCCTTCATTGCTCCAATAACATCTGGATCATGACCTGCTGCCACTGCAATTTTCACCGGACCATTAGTTTTAGCTGCAGCTACTAAGGATTCTAGATTCTCATACATTTAAAATAGTCCTCCAACCCAAAAAACAGAGTGTATCTAAATTAGACAAACCTGCTTAAAAACCAGATTTTTCTTAGAATCTTGGTTTTTGTTTAAGGTTACGACTGCCCAAGAACTTCTTTTGCAATCTGTTCAAATTCACTCTCAGAAAGCAAACGTTTCTCTTCAATTGATACTCCTTTTACTCGGGATAGAATTTCATTTGCTTGATCAGAGTTAGCCTGAAGCCCACACCTTTCTAAATGTTCTTCAATATTGGCTAAACCACTCCCCTTGCCCAAAGCAACATCAACTTTAGGACGACCAACCACCTCTGGAAGGAAAGGAATATACTCAAGTGGTTCAACATCCTTACAGCGACGGTGGAACATGGCAACAATTCCAGACTCAATATAATAAAGCGAATCTCCAACAATTGGTCGATTTGGAGGAACACTAATTCCAGCTAATTTTTGAACAAGTTTAGAAAGTTCATAAAGAGACTCTGTTTTAACACCTACATCAACACCATATAGAGTTCGAAGCGCCATCACAGTATCCTCTAAAGGAACATTGCCCGCACGCTCACCCGTGGCTGAAACGGTAACGTGGGCAACTGAAGCACCATTTGCCAAAGCAGCAATAGTATTAGCAACGCCTAACCCAAAGTCTTCATGGCAGTGGATCTCAATTGGTTGTTGAAAACGTTCCTTTAACTTACTTACTACCATTTCAATTCCCTGTGGAGTACATACACCAAAGGAATCTGCTAGTGTCATTGAATCCATGTGTCCTTCCGTTGCAACTCTTTCCATAAGATCGAGATATTGGTTTAGCTCGGAACGAGTACTGTCTATTGTAAAAAACACCGTATACAAACCAGCTTCCTTCGCTGCTAATGTGGTTTCAATAGATGATTTAATAGCCCAATCCAGAGTCTTACCATAAGCATGTTTAATGATATGTTCACTGGATGGAATTTCTGTGATGATACCTTTCACCCCACATTCTTTTGCCAACTTAACATCGGCTGGCATGCAGCGGGCAAAAGAAAAGATTTCTGAACTAAGTCCTAAATCAACAATTTCTTTAATAGCAGCTTCGTCTTCAGACGAAACTGCAGGCATACCTGCTTCAATTCGATGGACACCAGCTGATGCTAGCTTCTTAGCAATCTCTACCTTCTCTTGACGACGAAAGACGATACCCGTTTGTTGTTCTCCATCACGCAAAGTAACATCATGAATACGAATTTGGTCTGGGAAATGCATCCCCTGAGTTGCCTCTGGGGAATAATTCCACGGACTGGCAAACCATTGATCGGTTTTCCAAGGTTGATTCATTTGATTTCTCCTTAATTAAGTTAAATTAGAGGGCCAAGGGATTAATGATAAATAAGGGAATAACTACCCCAAGTTGGACAATGTATTTCATCAAGACAATATCTGTCAAGAATCTATAGTAGATACCACACCATAAAGCTGTACTTAGATATTTTCGTCATGACCATGATATTCATAGATCTTAGTGATTAAATAAATGTTAATAAAGGCACAAAATTTTTCTTCCGATTCAAATTCTAGTTTAACTCCGTCAACATAGTTTGAGTCAAGACATCTCCACTAAGGAATTAAAAGAATAATATGTATTATAAGGAACGCATTGGTTCAAGAAGTTTTTGGAAGAGTTCCTTCAGCATCCATTACAGTAACTTGACCAAGATTTAATTCCCTTAGTTTAGTCTCGAATTTACTTAGGTCACCAACAATAACAATTAATAATTGGTCATGCTGGAGGTACTTTGCTGCTGCGTCCTGTGTCTGAGCAAGGCTAATTGATTCGATCTCATCTGGGTAATTGGACAAGGTTTCTAAAGGAAGATCATAGGAAAAAAGATCGGCAGCTTGTTCAACTAACCGTCCCAATGTTTCAAATCGCTGGGAGAATCCCCTAATCAAATTTTGTTTAGCAGTATTTAATTCAAGATTTGTTATCTCTTTAGATCCCCTAATCAAATTAATTTCCTTTAGGAATTCATTCAATGCTTCGACAGTGACCTCAGTCTGAACTGCTGTTCCTCCAATCCAATAACCAATTTCTCGTCCGTAAGCAAAACCGGTTGAAGCACCATAAGTATAACCTTTATCTTCTCTTAGATTTAGATTCAACCGACTACTGAAGCTACCACCTAACACAGCGTTCATCAGTTCAATACCATAGTAATCAGATATTTTTCGAGATGGCCCTATTGACCCAATTCTAATTTGGGACTGAGGGGCATCCTGCCGATCTACCAAAACCACACGAGCACCTTGATGGACTTTTAAATTAGGTAAAGACAATTCCGGAACTGCAGCATTTTCCCATTCCCTTAGTTCCTGATCGATCAACTGGTCTAACTCATTCATTGTAACGTTTCCAGCTACAAGTAGAATTGTGTTCATAGGTTTCCAGTAGGTATCATGAAACTTTAGTAGTTCGATCTGAGAAATAGCTTTCACTGAAGCTTCGTTTCCTGCAATTTGAAGACCAAATGGATGATTTTTTCCAAAAAGTGCTCCCAGGAAAACTCGGCGTGCTGTCGCAGCTGGGTTGTTCTTTTCCTGCAAAATACTATCTAGTCGCTGCTTTTGTTGACGACCTAACTCCTGCTCAGGAAATGTAGAGTTAAGCACTAGGTCTGAAATAAGCTGAAATGCAGTCTTAAGGTTTGGCTTTAGGGTTTCTAACATTAATTGACAATTTTCAAAGCCAGTGAACAAACCAAGTGAAATTCCTAAACGGTCTAACTCTTCTTGAATTTGCAGAGCAGACCTAAACTTGGTTCCTTCGATTAACATTTCAGTAGTCATCCAAGCAACGCCTGGTTTCAAAATTGGATCCATACATGAACCAGATTTTATAAGTAAACTAACAGCAACTTTTGGAAGATCATGTCGCTCAGCAACAACTAGCGTCATCCCATTTGACAATGTCTTGGACTGCAAAATTGGTGCTTTAAAAGACCTTGGACTTCCTATCCCAGGGGATTGTCCTCGATTAAGTTCTATAGTTTTAGATCGTCCTGAAAGTTCTGGAGTAAAAGTCAGAACAACTCGTTCAGGAATTTGAAGGT
This sequence comes from Terriglobia bacterium, assembly GCA_022452285.1. Classification (GTDB taxonomy): domain Bacteria; phylum Acidobacteriota; class Terriglobia; order Versatilivoradales; family Versatilivoraceae; genus JAKUNG01. The sequence continues at coordinate 381,221 of JAKUNG010000001.1, forward strand.
AAGTTTTCACTGACTTTTGTACTCCCTCTATACTTAATGATTGATAACGGTGATAATCAGGTTGAAAGTAACTAGGATCTCCAAGTAAGGTATTGTATTGGTTTAACAGATCAGATTTTCCGCCAAAGCCTCCTAATCGTTCCAATCCACTAACAAACTCAAACTCCTGTTTTGCTTTTTCACGAGCCAATTCCTCTACAGTAGGTCCAGCTTCAGCAAACATTGAGATCTCTTCACTAATCAAACTTTGAACATCCTGAAGTGACTCTCCGGGACGAACTGTGGCAACGATTCCAAACAATCCACTGATTTCCAGAGAATAGTTGAAAGCTGAAACATCGGATGCAATTTGCCTTTCATAAACGAGCCTTTTAAAAAGTCGAGAGTTTTTACCCTGAGAAAGAATCCGTGATGCAATGTCTAGTTCAGCGTCACCAGACTGGAAATAGGCTGGTGTTGGCCAAACTAAATACAATCTTTCAAGAGGTACACGATCAGAAACCAGAATATTTCTTTCACCTTCAAGTTTCGGTATCCACAATTTCGGTCGATGCAAGGGTGGACCAGATGGCAGTGAACCAAAATAGCGATCCACCCAGCTTCTAGTTTTTTTGACATCGAAATCCCCTGCTACTACTAGACTGCAATTATTCGGTGAGTAGTGAGTATGAAAAAAATCTTTCGTCTCCTGAAGGGTAGTATTATTTAGATCTTCCTCAGATCCAATCACCATCCAGGAGTACGGGTGTCCTGGAGGAAACAAATTTTCAAAAATTAATTGTATTGCTCGTCCATAGGGTACATTTTCATAGTTTTGTCGGCGTTCATTCTTTACAACTTCCCTTTGATTATCAAATTTCTCCTGAGTCAGTGCTTCTGCCAAATAACCCATGCGGTCAGATTCTAACCACAACACATATTCGAGGGCTTCGCTGGGGACAGTTTCAAAGTAGTTAGTTCGGTCGAAACTAGTAGTCCCATTGACTCCACCCTCTCTCATATTAGCTCCCGCTTTTTCCATGTAGGTCAAATACTCTCCATCAGCATGTTTTGATCCTTGAAACATCATGTGTTCAAAAAGATGGGCTAATCCAGTTCGTCCTGGTTGTTCATTCTTAGAGCCCACATGGTACCAGAGATTAACGTGGGATACTGGAAGCTTTCGATCACAATGAAAAATAACCTGCAAACCATTATCTAAACGATACTTTTCAAAAGAAATAACTGGAGCCTCTTTGGTGATTTTCAAATTATTTTTCCTCTCTTAAAATCTTCCAGACATTCATTTTAAACTTCATAATCTAAGCAAGATTTGATCTATTAGCTTAGATTTCAAACAAAAAATATACACCCAAAAATATCACTATGTTTAATTCTCCTTTTCAATCGTGCCAAAATCAGGTAATTAAACACTTATGTTCATAGAAGTGACCCTACCTCTGCCACTGACTCAAAGTTTTTTCTACATGTGCCCTGAAACTTCATTATCCAAAATACAGCCTGGTCAAAGAGTACTCGTTCCTTTTATTAATCGAAAATTAACAGCTTATGTCCTAAAAATACACCAAGAGTTACCAAAAGATTTTTCCACAAAAACTAAGCTTAAATCTATCTTAATGGTACTAGATGAAAAATCTTTAATCCCCAACAACCTCTTCGAATTTGCCTGTTGGGTAGCTACTTACTATTTCGCCTCTCCTGGAGAAGTTTTAAAATCTTGCTTCCCTCCGAAGATTAATCCAAACATTAGAAGAATCTTTTTTCTCACAGGATCAGGAAGACAACTTCTGAGTAGGAGCAAGAGTATCTCACAGTTAAGCAAAAGGAAAAGTGAAATCCTAAGCCTGTTGAATGGAACACCAGCCCTTGATCAGAAACAACTCGAAAATCTGGCACATCGTAAGATTCCTACCCGGGAATTACAAGAACTGCTAGACCTTGAATACATAAATATCAAATTCAGCTCTACTTCGGAAATTACAAAATCTAAAAAACGATGGTATGTATCTCTACACCCCGACTATAAGAATTCACTCGGTAAATTAAAGATTACACATAAGCAAGAATCGTTGATCCAACAACTCGAAAATTCAAAAAATAATAGTATTAGTCTCGTTAATCTAAATAAAGTCTTATCTTTATCCTCATCATCATTGAAACGTTTAGAGAAAAAAGGCGTTCTTGTCAGAACTCAAAAACAAATAGATCGTAATCCTTTTGATTCATTTGAAAAAATTAATGATTTTAAAACTCCTTTGTTATCCCAAGAACAGAAAAAAGCTCTCTTATTTCTGACTAGAGCACTAAATTCTCAACGGTTTTCTGCAGTTCTCCTTCATGGTGTAACTGGAAGTGGAAAAACTGAAGTCTATTTGAGAATAATTGAGGAAACCTTAAAAATAGGTAAAACGGCTTTGGTTTTAATGCCAGAAATTAGTCTAACCCCAAGAATTGCTCAAGAGTTTGATGCTCGACTTAAAAATCAGATTGCCATGTTACATAGTGGGTTATCAACTGGAGAGCGTTATGACGAGTGGTGGAGGATTAAGAATGGAATAGCACAGGTAGTCATAGGAACCCGGTCAGCAGTATTTGCTCCCATACCTAATTTAGGTCTAATCGTTGTTGACGAAGAACATGATCCTTCATTTAAACAACAAGAAAGTCCGCGCTATCATGGACGGGATGTTGCACTAGTGTTAGGGAAAAAAACAGAGGCTTTAGTAATTCTTGGCTCAGCCACACCCTCTATTGAAAGCTTCCATAACGCCAACGTGGGTAAATATGGTTATCTTCGTCTTTCCTCTCGAATTGATTACCGACCTTTACCTAAAGTCGAGCTGATAGACATGAGAAAAGAATTCTCCTTAACAAATAATAAATCACCAATTTCTATTCAGTTAAATTCAGCACTTGAGAAGCGACTCACTAAAAAAGAACAGTCAATGATTCTTATTAATCGCCGAGGCTACTCTATTTTTCTTCTGTGTAGAAGCTGTGGACAAAATATTCAGTGTCATCAATGCAGTATTGCATTAACTTTCCATAAGATTAGAAATGCTTTGGTTTGCCATTACTGTGATTTCTTTCAAGCTATTCCTAAAAGATGTCCTAAGTGTTCAAGCGAACACCTATATTTCATGGGGGAAGGTAGTGAAAAAATAGAAAACCTACTTAAAGAAAAGTTCTCTCAAGCTCATTTGGCTCGGTTAGATAGAGATATCCTTCAAAAAAAGAACGCACATTACTATGTTTTGAATCAATTTAGACAAGGTAAAATTGACATCCTTACGGGAACTCAGATGATTGCGAAGGGACATGATTTTCCCAATGTAACTTTAGTGGGGGTAATCTCCTCAGACCACTCACTTTCTTTTCCAGATTTTCGAGCTTCAGAACGGACTTTTCAACTCTTAACTCAAGTTTCAGGGAGAGCAGGTCGGGGAGAAATACCTGGTGAAGTTCTTATTCAAAGCCACTACCCAGAACACTATTGTTTTGAGTTTATAACTTCTCACAACTATCATGGATTTTTTGAAAAGGAGATTCGGTTCAGACGTTTCATGCACTATCCACCATTTACCGTTTTAGCATTGGTTCTGGTTAAGCATAGAAGTGCTAGCATAGCTTATGAGACTATTACCAATTTTGCTAATTTACTTCAGAAACAAAAAGTTCCGAGTACCGGAATCCGGATTTTGGGACCAACACAATCTCCTCTGGCTAGAATTCGCTCAGAACATAGATTTCAAATTCTAATAAAATCAAAAAAACGATCCCAACTTCAAAAAATACTCAAAACATGCCTTCATCAAGCTCAGAATAAGGGTATAGACATTCGCCAAATTCAAATTGACATGGACCCTGTCAATGTAATGTAGCAAGTAAATCACCATCAACTAGCTTTTAGGAGTTAACGTCTGGGTTGGAATCGTTATTTCGTTCAATACTTTGGGTTGAGGCACAGTGAAGTTACACTAAACCTGGCCAGTCTATATAGGAAAACCTGGTTAAGTAATACTTTGGATCATTAACCAAACTACACTGTCTGTAAACCTTTACCTGGCTTAAACCGAACTGCTTTTCCTGGCGGAATAGAAACTTCCTCCCCAGTCCGAGGGTTTCGACCAATCCCAGTTTTTCGCGGTTTAATGGTAAAAACTCCAAAACCCCTCAATTCAATTCGTTCATTGGATCTAAGGGCATTTTTCATGGCGTTGAAAACTGAATCAACAGCCATTTCAGCTTTAGGTCTAGTAATCCCAGTTTGGTCTACAACGTGGTTAATTATGTCTAATTTTATCACGATTTTTTCTTTCTTAAATTAATGTATCAAACGAGTTTATTTAATAAGTTTAATGCTGTCAAAGATTTTATCTAATTTTTCTCGCTCTACCCATCTCTAACAAATAAGTTTCGAGGTCATTCACCTTAAAAAATATTACACAATCTAATAGTACTTTTAGCAACCTATTACTGAAAATACTTTAAACTTGGACCCTAGAGGGGTATTACTCCGCAGATTGTTCTACTATAACCTTCAAAAAACGATGTTTACCAACTCTTAAAACAGATATGGATGGCTGTGAAAAATCAATCTCTGCTTTTAGATCAGTCACTTTTTGTTTGTTAATAGTTACTGCTTCTTGAGTAATTAAACGACCTGCTTCAGCGACAGAAGCAGCTAATCCCCACTGGACAATCAATTTTGATAGACGAAGTTTTTGTTGTGATGTAGTCAGTTTTTTTTCAGGCATACTACTAGGACTTAATCTTTGAACAAAGATACGATTAAACTCTTCCTCTGCCTGTTTAGCAGCTTGTACAGAATGAAAATCTCTTACAATCATTTTAGCCAGTTTAGATTTAGCATCTTTAGGATGGAGTTCTCCCCCTTGCACATCTTTTTTGATTTTAAAAATCTCGGTAGAGGTTAAATTAGTACATAACTCATAATATCGATACATGAGATCATCTGGAATCGACATAACTTTACCAAAAATTTTGGTAGGCGACTCTTGAATTCCTATTGAATTCCCCAAAGTTTTGGACATTTTCTTCACACCATCCAACCCCTCTAGAATAGGAAGCATGAAAACTACTTGAGGATCTTGACCATATTCTTTTTGCAACTCTCTACCCATGAGAAGATTAAACTTTTGATCCGTTCCTCCTAACTCTACATCGGCCTTAAGAATAACCGAGTCGAATCCCTGAATTAAGGGGTATAACAGTTCATGAATTGAAATAGGCTGCTTTTTTTTTAATCGCTTTGAAAAATCATCCCGTTCAAGCATACGTGCAACAGTGGAATGGGAACTCAATTCCAAAAATTCATTACTACTTATTGAGGACATCCAACGACTATTGAATTCAACTGTAGTTTTTTCTGGTCTAAGAATCTTAAAAACTTGATTCTTGTAGGTCTCAGCATTCTGTAACACTTCTTCTTTACTCAGCTGTTTACGGGTAATGCTTTGACCTGTAGGATCACCAATCAAACCAGTAAAGTCTCCTATTAAAAAAATTATAGAATGGCCTAGGTCTTGAAACCGCCGCATTTTCCGTAACATAACTGTATGGCCTAGGTGCAGATCCGGAGCAGTAGGATCAAAACCAGCTTTGATTCGCAAAGGAACTCCTGTCTCTAGTGAGCGTTTAAGTCGAAAACGGAGGTCCTCTAATCTAATAATCTCAGCAGCTCCTTCACTTAGCAACTTTAGTTGTTCGTCAACAGTCAAAAGATTTTCTCCTTACTTTTGAGAACTACTCCTAACAACCCTTCCATTCTTTATCCGAATTTTATCTCGTAGTACTAGGTCAATAGCCTTGACATAAAGCTGATGTTCCTCTGCCAAAATTCGGTTAGACAAAGATTGCTCATCATCAGATTCAAAAACTGGCACCACTGCTTGCAACACAATTGGTCCTGTATCTATTCCTTCATTCACAAAATGGACCGTACAACCTGAAAATTTAACCCCCTTATCAAGAGCTTGTTTTTGCGAATCAAGTCCAGGAAAAGCAGGAAGAATAGAAGGATGAATATTGAGAATTTGATTTGGAAATTTGTGAATGAATGAGGGACTTAAAATCTTCATAAATCCTGCTAAGCAAATCAAATCTACCTTTGAATCTTTAAGAGTTTTTTCCAAAGTCTGCTCAAACTTTTCTTTTCCCAGTTCTTGAGAATTGAGAACGACAGTGTTCAGACCTCTTTGACGAGCTTTTTCTAATGCAGGTGCAGCGTCTACATTACTCACCACAACTTCAATTCGTGCCAATAGCTTCCCTTCCTTGATTCTATCAGCAATAGCTTCAAAATTTGAACCCCTACCGGACAAAAGAACAGCTAAACGCTTCACAAAAGCATTTCCTTTCTGAAAACTTCATTTAATCTACAAATATCGGTCAATTCACATCAGCGCCTTGAATAAATAACCTTACGTGAACCCTGACGTATTTCACCTAGGTTATAAACTGTTTCTTTATTTCTTTTAAAATACGCAAGAACCTTGGAAAGTTTTGAAGGAGTGACTACAACTACCATCCCAATGCCCATATTAAACGTCCGTAGCATTTCATCCTCCTCTATTTGACCTAAGTCCTGAAGAACTTTAAAAATTGGCAAAACTGGCCAAGTCCCCAGTTTAATATAAGCAGAGCATCCTGTGGGTAAAATGCGTGGGAGATTCTCCGTCAAACCTCCACCTGTAATATGAGCTAGTCCTTTAATCAATTTTTGATCTACCAGTGGTTTTAACAACGAGAGATAACTGCGATGGGGTGTTAACAAAGTTCTTCCTATAGAATCTTTTAATTCTGGCAATTTTGTATCAATCCCATAGCCAGCAACTTCAAAAAGCAATTTTCTTGCGAGAGAATAACCATTCGTGTGTAACCCTGTTGATGAAAGTCCTAAAAGAATCTGACCAGATCTTATTAGATGACTTTCAAGAAGTTTAGACCGATCTGCTAAACCAACAATGAATCCTGCCAACTCATATTCACCAGCAGAATAAAATCCCGGCATTTCAGCAGTCTCACCACCTAACAAGACACAGCCTGATTCCTGACAACCAACTGCTAATCCCTGAACGACTTTTGCAATAATCTCAGGATCTAGTTTGGAAGTAGCAATATAGTCCATAAAAAACAAAGGAATGGCTCCTTGTACCAGAATATCATTGACACAATGAGCAACTAAATCTTTGCCTATGGTATGGTGAATTCCAGTTGTAAAAGCAATCTTAAGCTTAGTTCCAACTCCATCAACACTGGATACTAAAATTGGCCTACTGGCTTTTCTTTGCCTAAGTCGAAACAAACCCCCGAAATTACCAATCTCGCTGATTACATCACTTGTAAAGGTACGTTGTGCTAATTTTTTAATTCTCTTCTTAGCTGCATTAGCTCGACTAATGTCAACCCCAGCATCGTTGTAAGTAAAAGTGGATTTAGTTGTCATAAACCAATAAAGCTCCTAACTTCTTAGCAATAGAAGTATCAATTCTTAAGGATTTTTTTCGGGGAGGGGTTAACCCTCATTAACCAAAAGTTTTTCGGGAAACTGCACAGGATAATCACCAGTGTAGCAAGCTGAACAAAATTGTCCTTGACCTTCAGTGACTCCACAAGCTCGCAGCATGCCTTCGTGACTTAAATAGCCTAAAGAATCGGCATTAATATACCTGCAAATTTCTTCTACTGTGTGACTAGAAGCTATTAACTCTTTTTTTGTGGGAGTATCAACCCCATAAAAACAAGGAGAGATAGTTGGTGGGCAACTTATACGCACATGAACTTCGGTAGCACCAACATCACGCACCATTTTTACAATCTTGCGACTTGTAGTGCCCCTAACAAGTGAGTCATCTACCAAAACAACTTTCTTGCCTTTTATTAACTCACCAACAGGATTTAGTTTGACCTTAACACCAAAATGTCGAATTGACTGTTCAGGTTCGATAAAAGTTCTCCCGACATAATGATTTCTGATAAGTCCAAATTCAAATTGAATAGAGGACTCTCGAGAAAACCCAATAGCAGCTGCTACCCCAGAATCAGGCACTGGTACAACAATATCAGCTTCGACTGGCTGCTCCTGAGCAAGGAACTGTCCAAGTAAATGTCGACTTTCGTAAACCGAACGGCCTTTGATTTGGCTATCAGGACGAGAAAAATAAACGTGTTCAAAAATACAGAAGCACGGAGATTCTGGTGAAAAAATCTTTTGGGATTTTACTCCACTTTCTGAAAAAATCACCATTTCTCCGGGTTCAATTTCTCGTTCGAGCTTAGCCTCAATCAGGTCAAAAGCGCAGGTCTCAGAAGCTAGTACTGGTGAAGAACCCAGCCAACCAAGGGAGAGTGGTCTGAATCCTCGAGGATCACGTACAGCAATCACCTTCTCACGAGTGAGAAACACTAAAGAATAAGCTCCCGTCACCTGATTAAGAGCCTCAACTATCGCTCCTTCAATTGTTTCTTCTTGAGATCTTGCTATCAAATGAAGAACCACTTCGCTATCACTAGTAGACTGAAAAATCGATCCTGCTTTTTCCAATTGTTGTCGAATTTGAGTAGCATTAACTAAATTGCCATTGTGACAAAGTGCTACATCCCCCTGACTACAAGAGACAACAATTGGTTGTGCATTCTTTAAAGAACTCTCACCAGCTGTCGAGTAGCGAGTATGACCAATTGCTGTTTTTCCCTTTAAATTTTCCAGACGTGATTTAGTAAAAATCTCATTTACATGCCCCATCCCTGTTTCACTATGTAGACCGTAACCATCTGAAGAAACAATTCCAGCACTTTCCTGCCCTCGATGTTGAAGAGCATATAACCCCAAATAAGCAATACGAGATGCCTCCCTATTCCCAAAAATTCCAAAAATTCCACATTCTTCCCGAAATTTGTCAAACATCTTCCTCACCTATTGATAGAAGCACATTGTTTTGAAACAAAAGAATTATACTGAAACATCAAATAATTCCTCCAAGCAATTTGTCCAAGCCTTCTTTAAAGAGTTTATAGAACGTTCTAACACGACAGATTTTCCCTGCTTAATCAATAGTTTGTCTCCAAACACTTCACCAAGCAAGGTAACCTCAACATTTTGAAAATCAGCAATCGCCATCAAGTCGGAAACTCGTTGCCGATCAACTGTAACTAGAATGCGTGAAGGATATTCCCCAAATAAACACTCGCCAACATCTAAGGATTCAGGTAAAGAGATACTAACTCCTAAAGAAGGCCCCTTAGAAGTTGAAAATGCCATTTCTGCAACAGCTACCGCTAGGCCTCCATCGGAACAGTCATGAGCAGAAATAATGACTCCATCGTCAATTCCCTCTAAACATGTTTTTTGTACACGACTTTCAATAGCGAGATCAATTGGAGGACAGGGCAGATTTTTAACCCAGCTAGTATAAAGATCAGCGGGAATTCGTTCTCTGAAAGTCAAATGTTTTAAACTAGACCGTAAGGCATTAGAGTAGTCTCCTGAAATCCCCACAATGGGCCCAAGTAATACCAATTGGTTACCTTCATTAACAAACCAAGAACTTCTTATTTTCGTCAATGGTTCGATCAAACCAACCATCCCAATCACAGGGGTAGGGTAGATACCTTCTCCAAGTGTTTCATTGTAAAAACTAACATTGCCCCCAGTAATTGGTGTGCCCATGGCTCTGCAGGCTTCAGCTAAACCATCAATAACCTCACTAAATTGCCACATAATCTCGGGTTTCTCTGGATTCCCAAAGTTTAAACAATTAGTAGCAGCCATAGGACGGGCACCACTGCAAACAAGATTACGACAGCTTTCAGCTACTGCTAACTGAGCACCTCTTCGAGGTGAATTTTCACAGTATCTTCCATTCCCATCTAAAGTCATTGCCAATGCTTTTTCGGTATTCTTAATACGAATCACTGCTGCATCTGCACCTGGTTTTTGAATGGTGTTAGTCCTAACCATATGATCGTATTGGTAATAAATCCATTCCTTCGATGCCAAATCGGGAGAAGCCAAGAAGTGTTCTAAAAGTTCTCCCCAATCCTGATAAAGAGGATCTATATCAGTGGATTCTATACGTTCTGGGATCCTAGATGGCATTGCAATAGGACGTTTATAGATTGGAGCATCATCAGTCAAGGCTCGGTTGGGAATTTCAGCCACTGTTTCACCACGATCCAAAATCCTTAAAACTCCATCGTTAGTAACCTTTCCAATAGTTACAGCATCAATTTCCCATTTCCGAAAAATCCTAAATATGTCTTCTTCTCTTCCTTTTTCAGCAACTAATAACATACGTTCTTGTGATTCACTAAGCATGATCTCATAAGAGCTCATACCTTCTTCACGCTGAGGAACTTTATAGAGATCTATTTCTATTCCAGTAGAAGCCCGTCCTCCCATCTCACAAGTTGAGCAGGTCAAGCCAGCAGCGCCCATATCCTGAATTCCTACTACAGCTCCCGTCTTCATAGCTTCCAAACAAGCTTCTAACAATAATTTTTCTAGAAATGGGTCACCTACCTGAACGTTAGGACGTTTAGCTTCAGATCCTTCATCAAATTCAGCTGAAGCCATTGTAGCCCCATGAATGCCATCTCGTCCCGTCTTAGAACCGACATAGATTACTGGATTACCAATTCCACTAGCTTTACCGTAAAAAATTTGGTCCTTCTTAAAAATCCCCAAAGCAAACGCATTAACCAATGGGTTTTGACTATAACAGTCACCAAAATTCACTTCACCTCCAATAGTGGGTACTCCAAAACAGTTGCCATAGCCAGCAATACCAGCTACAACTCCTTCCATGATTTGACGGTTTTTCGGATTAGTTAGAGATCCAAATCTGAGAGAATTCATAGCTGCAATGGGACGTGCCCCCATGGTAAAAATATCTCGTAAAATACCCCCTACCCCAGTGGCAGCACCCTGATATGGCTCTACAAAGCTGGGGTGATTGTGTGATTCGATCTTAAAAGCAACGGCGTAGCCATCTCCAATGTCTATGATACCTGCATTTTCTCCAGGCCCCTGGAGAACAAAGGGACCTTCTGTTGGCAATCTTTTCAGGTGAACTCTGGAACTTTTGTAACTACAATGTTCGCTCCACATTACACTGAAAATACCTAGTTCAGTTAAATTTGGGACACGACCCAAGATCAAAAGAATGCGATCATATTCATCCTTAGTTAGGTTGTGTCGAGATAACAGCGTCTCTGTTATCGGAAGTTCCTTTGCCATATCGATTCTACAAATTTTTATTTCATCAAACTTAGTAAACAAAATAAAGAGATCATAATGAGTTAGAACATTGAGACATTACTACGGCTTAAGAGGTCTAGATTCAATAATTGACTGAAAAATTACCAATCCATCTCTACTACCTAACAAAGATTCACTCGCTCTTTCAGGATGAGGCATCATTCCCAAGACATTGCCTTGGAAGTTACAGATGCCCGCTATATTGCTTAGGGCACCGTTAGGATTAGAAGATTCTGTAATTTTTCCATTGGTTGCACAGTATCTGAAAACTATCTGATTTCTTTTTTCAAGTTCTTCTAATTCATCTGAAGGAATTATATAATTCCCTTCCATATGCCCAATGGGAACCGACAAAACGTCTCCAAACTGTGCTAGATGAGTAAAGGAAGTCTTAACATTATCTATTCGGATTGAAACGTGTCGACAGACATATTTAAGTCTGCGATTTCTGAGCATGGCCCCCTTTAATAGGCCTGTTTCTAGTAGAATTTGAAATCCATTACAGATACCCAATACCAGTCCTCCTTGACTAGCAAAATTCTTAACAGATTCCATCACTGGAGAAAAACGAGCAATTGCTCCTGTACGGAGGTAATCTCCATAAGAAAATCCCCCAGGAACAATGATTGCTTCGCAACCTTTCAAGTCTCTTGACTGGTGCCAAATAAATTCAACAGGGTGATGCAATACTTTACCAATTAAATGGTAGGCATCATGCTCACAATTACTTCCTGGAAAGACTAAAACCCCGAATTTCATCTCCAAATTCCCATATAGTGATTAGATACATCACTACTACTCCAGCTACTCAAGATAATGTCGTTCTGTACTTTAAAAAATAGACCGATTTTAAAAAGATCAAAGACTAATCGACTTTATAACTGAAATCTTCAATGACCGGATTTGTTAAGACTTTTTTAGCTATTTTCTTAACTGCAACTTCAACTTCTTCCCGAGAAAGGGTGGGTGCAAAATCTATTTCAAAAAATTTCCCCTGACGAAGCCCTATAACCTCTTTAAAACCAAGGTTATGCAGACTATTATGGATGGTCTTACCTTGAGGATCTAAAATGTCTTTTTTTAAACTCACATGGACTTTGGCTTGCATTGAGTAGTTCTATTCCTTTCATTAAACTCTTTAAACTCCAAAAACACGTTTGAATATTGTATCAACATGGCGCAGTTGGTGGTCTAAATCAAAGCTGGTTTCAATCTCAGTTAGAGTCAAATTTTGAGTAATCTCCTTATCCTTTAGAACAAGGTTCTTGAACTCCTCTCCCTCGACCCAAACCTGCATAGCATTTCTTTGTACCCACTCATAAGCCTGTTCACGACTAATTCCTTTATGCGTTAGTTCAAGTAAAAGTTGGCCTGAAAAAATGAGACCTTTCATCAAGTTTAAATTTTCTAACATACGTTCGGGATAAACAAAAAGTCGTTCAATGAGTTGTGTCGTCTTATTTAAAAGATAATCAACTAGGATTGTAGAATCAGCTAGAATCACGCGTTCAACCGAAGAGTGAGAAATATCTCTTTCGTGCCAGAGTGTGATATTTTCTAAACCAGCCTGAAGATTGGATCGTACTACCCTAGCAAGACCACAGATTTGTTCACAGGTGACAGGATTTCGTTTATGAGGCATTGCTGAAGATCCTTTTTGTCCTGTAGCAAAATATTCTTCAACTTCCCGGACTTCAGTACGTTGCAAACCTCGGATCTCTGTCGCAATTTTTTCTAGACTGGCTGCAATCAATGCTAATACTGACAAAAATTCACCATGTCGATCACGCTGGACAATCTGTGTTGAAATAGGATCTGCTCGAAGTCCCAATTTTGTACAGACAGATTCCTCTACCTCAGGATCCAGATGTGCAAAGGTGCCGACAGCTCCTGATAATTTACCAACCTGAATACATTCAACAGCAGCTGATAACCTACGAATATTTCTACAAGATTCTTCATACCAGACTGCCATCTTGAGTCCAAATGTGGTCGGTTCTGCATGAACACCATGGGTACGACCTACCATTACTGTGCTTTTAAATTCATGTGCACGTTTATGAAGAACAGCTGATAGTGAAGCTAAGTCCTCGGTCAATAAATTAGATGCCTCCTTTAGCTGTAAAGCGAGAGCAGTATCTACCACATCAGATGAGGTTAAACCATAATGAATATATCGGGATTCTGGTCCTACAAATTCCGCTACCGATGTTGTAAAAGCAACGACATCGTGTTTGACCTTGCGCTCAATCTTGTCTATTTGTTCAACATTAAAATCAGCCTTCTCCTTTATCACCTTGGCAGCTGACTGCGGAATAATTCCACGTTCAGCTAAAACATCGACACAAGCTAGTTCAACCTCTAACCATTTTTGATATTTATTCTCAAGAGACCAAATTTTTCCCATGATGGGTCTAGTGTATCGTTCAATCAATTAAGTTTATCCTTTCTAGCTAGTTTTAATATTTAATTCACGCTAACTTAAGTGTCTATCCTGATAAAAAATAAAACACCTTTAAAAAAACCTAAAGACAAATTAGTGGACTTGGACTCAAACGTGATGCCAAAATCAAATTTTTCGTATTAAATCCTTTTTTTCCTAAAGCTTTTTCAGCAACCATTCGGGCAATTCCAGGATCATTGTTATGTTCACTGAGATGGGATAAACAAATATAATTAGCCTTACCATCGAAGTGTTCCTCAAAAAATTTTCCCACACTTTCATTAGAAAGGTGACCATGCTTACTCATTATTCGTTGTTTCACCACCCAAGGATAGGGACTCAAACGAAGTAGTTCCAAGTCGTGGTTAGATTCCAGGATAATAATGTCACTGGCTTTCATTCGATGTCTGACCAATTCCGTTACAAAACCCAAATCTGTGACATGAGATATCTTAAGTCCTTCGGCTTCAAGGGTAAAGCCTAATGGGTCAGCTGCGTCATGTGGAATAGAAAAAGGGGAAATTTTTAAATCACCGAGTTGAAACGATTCTCCTACCCGAATTGACTCTCGTTTTTTTAGAAGAGGTTTTTCTGCCATTGCTTCATATGTAGCATCCCCAACATAGGTTACAACATTATATTTTTTCAAAAGACTCACCAAACCATTAACATGATCAGAGTGCTCGTGAGAAATTACCACAGCATCAATGTTCTCTAATGATTCACCAATAGTTAGGAGTCTCTTTGCAGTTTGCCTAGGACTGAAGCCTACATCCACCAGCAGCTTAGTTTTATTTGTAGCAATGAAAGTACAATTGCCTTTACTACTACTACCTAAAATTGAAACTTTCATCACCACAGTTTAGTCACCAAAAATAATTTTAAAAATTAACTCTCTAAAAACTTTCCCTATTCTTCTATCAGAAGAGATTACTTTGCTAATTAAGCTTAAACTAAAAAACTTTACACTGCCTATAGGTCAGACTGATTTTAAAATTACTTAGAAAATAGTTACGAACCACAGTTCAAATTAGCACGGTCAATTTTTAACCGATCTAAATTTCCTAGAACGGTCAAAGATACTTTATCAGTTTCAAGAAAGAGGTTTGCTAATTTCTGAACATCACCCGTCGTGACCTGTTCTAAATTAAAAATCATCTCTTCTGGTGAGGAGTATTTTCCAAAATATAGTTCCTGACGGGCCAAGTTCGACATTCTACTAGAAGTTGATTCTAAACCTAACAGAAGACTACCCTTTAAATGTTCTTTAGCTCTGTAGAGTTCATCTGAGGGAACTGGTTTGCATTTTAGATCATGAAATTCTTGCATAACGGAACTAATTAATAGGTCAAATTTTTCTAGGGAAGTTCCAGCATAAACAGAAAGACATCCGGTATCTCTATAAGAATTTAGTCCTGAGAAAATGGCGTAGGCTAAACCCTGTTTTTCTCTAATCTTCTGAAAGAGTCGGGAGCTCATCCCAGCTCCTAAAATGGTATTTAAAACATAGAAAATGAATCTGTCCTTATGAATCAGAGAAGTAGCAGGCACCCCTAAACAAATATGAACTTGCTCCAATTCTTTTTTTGTTCGTGTAGAAACATGGCTGTGTAAATGCGCAGTTTCTAAATTATGACCATTAGAATGATCTTCTAAATGCGAAAAGTTTTTAGCTACCAGATCGACAATGTATTCGTGATCTAAATTCCCCGCTGCTGCAACAATCAATTCACTAGGACAGTAAAAAGCATGAAAAAAGTTCGTTACCTTCTCTCGGTTTAATTGATTAACAGTTTCTGCAGTTCCCAAAATAGGTCTTCCAAGAGGTTGATTCTTCCACAAATTCTGAGTAAAGATCTCGTAAACTAGATCGTCTGGCGTATCCTCTACCATTTTAATTTCTTCTAGAATTACACCACGTTCTCTCTCCATTTCTTGGGGATCAAACCTAGGGTTTAGAACCAAATCAGAAAGAATGTCTACAGCTAGAGGTAAATGTTCATCCAAAATTTTTGCACTGTAACAAGTAGTTTCCTTTCCGGTAAAAGCATCTAAATACCCCCCGATTGAATCAATTTCTTTTGCTATATCTTCGGCGCTTCTTTTGGTAGTCCCTTTAAATAAAAGATGCTCAACAAAATGAGTAACCCCGTTTAACTCCTTGGTTTCACTTCTAGAGCCTGTCTTTAACCAAATCCCAACTGAAACTGAACGTACAGCTGGCATCTGCTCTGTTAAAATAGTGAGCCCATTATCTAAGACTTCTTTCTTCACATTCTGCATGAAGTCGTGTCCAAATGTTCTTATTGTCTTTCTTTGGAGATCGACACTTACTGAGGTATCAGGAAACCTGCAATTCCCTGTTTTATGTGTCTCTAGGGTGGCAACTTAACACAACCTATTGGGCTTTTCAACGGGAAAATTCTACCTAGTTCTCAGATCTAAATTTATTGACATCAACAATTTAACGTTTAGTATTTGGTTGACACTTGATAGGGTAAAAAAGGTAACCTGAAAACACTTATAACTTAATCTTGTTACGATGATAATTCTATTTATTTTAGGGTTGAGATTTTTGGATAAAATAGAATAGAAATATATATTTTCTTCTAAATAAAGGAGAGTTCTTGAAGTGAAAAAAAATGGAAAAGAACTTCTTGGCTTAACAGCTTCTGAACTAGCTGTTTTTATGACGAAGTTAGGCGAAAAACCCTATCGTGGTCATCAAATTTATCACTCCCTATATCGTGAATTCCAATTTGATTTAAGTACGATGACTGAACTACCTAAAGTGCTTCGCAAAAAACTTGCCAATAATAAAATTTCCATTCCAAAACTTGATTCTAAACAAATAGCCTCTGATGCCACTGAAAAATTTCTTTTGCAACTTGAAGACGGTGAAAAAATCGAGTGTGTCTTAATTCCTGAAAAAAATCGACAAACATTATGTATTTCAACTCAGGTTGGATGTTCCCTTAACTGTCAATTTTGTTTAACTGCTGACATAGGATTAAAACGTAATCTTAGCTCAGCGGAAATAGTCGGTCAGGTTCTTTATGTACTTTTCCACAAGAGACTAAAAATTAAATCTGCTGGACCTACTTTGCATCCAAAACTCAGTAATATTGTATTTATGGGAATGGGTGAACCCCTTCAGAATCTAGAAAACGTTACAAAATCTTTAATTATTTTGTCAGACCCCGAGGGTATGGGAATGTCCCCAAATAAGATTACACTGTCCACTGTAGGCTTAGTTCCTCAAATAAAAAAACTAGCTCAGTCTCCTGTGATTCCTAATTTAGCAATCTCACTTTCGGCTACCACAAACATCGTCCGGAACCAAATTATTCCCATAAACCGTAAGTATCCAATTGAACAACTCTTACAAGCTTGTAATGAGTTTCCCCTTAAAGCCAGACAAAGGATTACTTTTGAGTATGTTTTAATCGATGGAGTAAATGATAGCGATGACGATGCTCGAAGACTGATTAAGCTATTGGCAAGAATAAAAGCAAAAGTTAATCTTTTATCCTTAAATAAAGGGAAAAGTGGGAACCTGAAATCTTCAAGCAATGATCGCATACAGTGTTTCCGGAGAATTCTTGTAGAGAAAGGAGTTCCAACATATATTAGGCGACCTAGGGGCTCAGATATTTTTGCAGCCTGTGGGCAACTACACCTAGCCAGACAGGAAAATATTTTTCTAGCTTTACCTTCCTAATTTATACCCTCATTCACTTAAACCCAGGCCATTAATCTATTATTAAGTGGTGTTAAATCCCAACATTTCTAGCCTCCAGTAGAGTAAACCTATATGGAGTAAGCCAAATGAAAATATTTCATTATTTATTTTTTTTTGTATCGTGCCTAATATGCACTTCATCTTTTGATTTTAAATCATAGCAAACTCCCCTCCAGCGGATAGTCGAAGAAAATAAAGAGATAATAAGATTATAAATGGTTAAGGTCGAAACTACCGGTGCTAGAAACAAATAACCCCACCAATCTCTGTCGAGAGATTCTTTTTCTTCAGGATGCAGACTTCTTACCATTTCCCAACGAAGGAATCCTCTGATACTGCTTAACAAAAACACAATTCCTATCAGGATTAATAAAGGTAACACTGTAACTATTTCAGAATTTACTGTGCTTACTGCTGTTGCAAGCAGCCAGACCAATTTGCCCAGAGCCCAACAGAAGAATAAAACAAAAGGTACTTCAGAAAGAAAAGTTAGTTTCCACAAACCTCTTGAATAAATTTTTGTAATAATGATCTGACGACTAGACCATTCCAATAACTCACTCCACGTACAATTCCCATGAGAGCTCACTAAACAACGTGGTTCAAAATGAACGTGAAGACTGGCATTATGTACAGCCTCCGTAAGTGAAAAATCGTCACTAATACTATGTTCCCAGTATTTTAACAAGTTAGTGCTCTTTAGATTTGAACGTTGAATTGCCATCGATCCACCCCAAGCAAAATTATGTTTATGGTTCCCTAATAGCGACGCAATTGCTCCATTCCACGATGCTCTTAACACACTAGCAAAGTTTCCATTTCTTGGGAAAAACCACCTATAACCAGTGCAGGCACCGACATCGGGTTCGTATAAGCTCTTCAAAAGATCCTTCAACCAAAAACGATGAGGCCGACAATCCGAATCGGCAAAAACTAAAACCTGTGATTTTCTATCGGATTGGTGAATTCCCTGAATTAAATTATTAACTTTTTCCCCCCGTTCTTCGGAAAAACCTGCTCTAACAATTTTTGCCCGTCTAGAAGGGAATATTTTGATTACCTCATGAATTACAGGCAAAGAAGAATCTTTATCCGAGGCAGTTACAAAGACAACCTCATAGTCCTTATAGTCTTGATCAAGGATTGAGTGGAGATTTTGCGCTAACTCAAAGTCTTGACCTTTACAAGGAACAATTACTGACACCATAGGTGATGAAGAATAAGGCACATCATGTATTTCTCTTTGGAGGTATCTTCGATAGTGAAGACCTTGCAGTACTCCAACTAGGCCCTTAAGAATTACAACAGTGGCGAGAAGGTAAAAAATGTCTTCCATGGATATAGAAATCCCTCATTCCCATCGGAAAACCCTAACTGCTAACCAAATTGATAATACACACCAACAACTCAGTCCTAATGCCTGAATGTTAAGATCTGAAAATCCCGATCCTTCTATCATAATTTTTCGCATAGCATCTGCTAAATAAGTGAGGGGGAAAAATTCAGTTATTGTCTGAACAAAATCAGGAAGATTTGAACGGTTGAAGAAAACACCTGATAAAAGCATCATAGGCAATGAGACAACATTAGCTAACGGTGCTACTTGGTCCTCAGTTTTTACAATTCCAGCTAAAACAAAACCAATTGCTAAAAATACTATTCCTCCTAAAACCCCAAATAGGAATAGGTCAAGCAAATTTCCTGAAAACTGTAAATCAAAAACCAAAATCCCTACACCTACCAAGACAATTGTTTGTGCAACCAACACAATGAGTCGCATAGCTACTTGAGCTATAACAAAATCCAGAGGCTTGATTGGTGTTACAGACAATCTCCTTAAAACTCCCCGTTTCTTGAGGGAAACAAATCCAAAGGCCACTCCAAAAATACCACTCTGCATAATGGCTAAGGAAAGTACACCTGGCAGGAAAAAATCTATGTATGTCTGATTATGACTAGCTATTGATTCAATCTTCAAATTAGGCCGTTTAACTATTGATTGTTCTGAGAATACCATGTCATCAAAAATCTTCCTCAGAATAAGGAGACCTAGTTGAGTTTCCTGAGGTTTTGAATCGTTAACCAAAATTCTAACGTCATCTAAGTTTGAAAAGGTAAATGAGGTAGGAATAACTAGAACAAGATGACGTTCACCAATTTTTAACTGATCACGTTCAAATCTTTCTGAACCTTCTTTCAAATCTATGGTTTGTACCCTTTTTAAAGCTCCTACTAAATCGATAGCTCCAGAATTTGCCTGGTTAACTATACCTATCTTTATTTTCCCCAATCCTTCAAAACTAATAAACCCAAATAATAACACCATGAACAATGGTAGCAGCATCGTCCAGACAATTGCTTCCTTCTGACGAGTAAACATCTTCAAAGAGGCCACCGTTAATTTCCAGCGAACTCTAATAGTAAACCGCGTTCTGGATGGATTCTTAAGCAATGTTAAATGACCTTGGAATTTTGTTCCAATAAGCTCTGGAGATTTTTTAGCTAACAGTTAAACTATAAATATTTTCTAACTTGACTACATTAGAGACTTTGTTCCTCTTTCAAAGGGTGTCCAGTCAATTGGAGGAAAACATCCTCTAGAGTGGCAAATCTTTCCATTCGTTCTTTCTTAAAACCAGTAGAAAGCAGATCTTTTATCAATTCTTTAGGAGGAGCATTGGCAACTATTTTACCCCTATCCATAATGGCTACACGATCACACAAGGCCTCAGCCTCTTCCATGTAATGTGTTGTTAAAACAATAGTTTTACCTTCGTCTCGCATTCTTTGAATAATGTCCCACAATTGTCTCCTTGCTTTTGGGTCGAGTCCAGTTGTAGGCTCATCTAAAAAAAGCAAAGTTGGAGCATTTACTAGTGCCGCAGCAATTGAGAAACGCTGTTGCTGTCCTCCTGAAAGTTGTCCAATTTGTGACTTGCTTCTCTCACAAAGATTAACTTCCCGTAACAAATTTTGAGGATTCACTAATTTCCCATACAGTTCTCCTAATAGTAAGAGTAGCTCCGTCAAGTTTAATTTTTCAAAAAATGAAGAAGACTGTAACTGCACTCCTATTCTACTCTTGATCTCCTGAGAATGAGTACGGATATTGAGACCATCCACTATTATGGTACCCTCGTCAACTGATCTTAAGGTTTCAATCATTTCCAAAGTAGTGGTTTTGCCTGCTCCATTTGGACCAAGTATTCCAAAGATTTCTTGTTCATTTACTTGAAAAGTTATCCGATCAACGGCAATCACATCACCATATTTTTTAAATAAGCTATCAACATCTAAAATTGTTCTCGACATAAAACTCCTAACAAATAGACGCTAGCATCTATTACCTCACAGAAACCAGATTCATTACTAGAATTCACAAAAACTCTTTATCCATAAAGAATGAGTGGCCAAATCAGAGTGAGGTTAACGTATACAACGGTAAACACAAATCAATCATTTTTAATTGAAAAGACAAGAATGTTTAAAAACCTAATGAGTTTGACATACTTAATCCAAGACATTTATTATTTTTTAGGTATCGCAATAAGAAATTCTACTATAGTCCATATCACAAACCCAAGGGAACTCCCATTGTAGCAGACACCGACTATCATTGAAGTTTACTTTGCCAAACAATGAAAATCTTCAACAAATTAATAAATGTTCTATTTAGAAATGTAGCGTGCAACCTCCAACAGATCTATCCGTCCAAGACCTATAATTAGGGGAACAAATTTATTTAAAAACTAACTTCTCCTCTATAATAAAATTATTCCATTACTAGATTTTCTAATAGTTAGAAAAAAGTTCTGTACTTATGGGAGTTAAGTGAAAAATGACTCAATCCATTGATTCCTTATTCTGGCAACTATTAAAAGGTGCCTTTGTACTCTACCTTCTCATCATTGGTGCGGTCTATTTTTTTCAGAGAAAACTACAATACTTTCCCGATCCTCGCCCAGTGTCCTTACCCCAGGAACAAAACTTTTCTGGACTAAAAAATGTTACGCTAGTAACCAAAGACAAAGTCAGTATTTTGGGATGGTATTGGCCTGGAAGTATTCCTGTAACTATAGTTGTTTTTCATGGTAATGGTGGTCATCGAGGACATCGACTTAATTGGATACAGCGTTTTCATGAGCATGGTTACGGCATCTTTATCCTAGATTATAGAGGATATGGGGGTAGTAAAGGGACTCCTACTGAAAATGGATTATACCAAGATAGCCAAACAGCTCTAAATTGGCTCCAAAGCCAAACTGACAACCATTTAGTTTATCTAGGAGAGTCCTTGGGCTCTTCAGTGGCAGTGGAAATGGCAATTCGGTTCCCCCCTAAAGCAGTAATTATCCAGTCAGGATTTCCCTCTGCTGTTGAAGTTGCTAAGAAACATTATCCCTTTTTACCCGTTGGCCTTCTAATGAAAGACACCTACCTAACTCGGCATAAAATCTCCGGTCTTACCTGCCCAACACTACACATTCATGGAGAATTGGATACAGTTGTTCCAGTAAAACTAGGTCTCTCTCTTTATGATAGCGCACCAGAGCCCAAGCGATGGCTCTTGATCCCTCAGGCAAAACATAATGACGTTGCTCAAGTAGGAGCTGACAAATATTTTAAAAGTATTGGGATGTTTTTAGAACGTTTTGTATTAAAAGGTTTCGATCAATGTAACGATTAAAATATTCTTAATTGGTACTGGATGATTTACTCAGATTGAACACGCTCAAACAAACCATTTAGTTAAAAATTTCAAAGTACTAATTCGTTTAAATTTAGACTAAAAAAAATCCTCACTTGATCGTTGCTCTCTCTTAGGGTACTCTCCACCTCGTTATGTTTGGATGCAGGGACTCTTTTCTAATTTTATTACCCTCAACTTCAAGTTCCTGCTTTCTTTTGTTGTGGCCGATATTACAGATTTGGTTGACTATCAAAGTAGCTCTTGAAAAAAATCTATCAAAATCTAGAATCTTCTTGTGAACCAGTCTGGATTAAAACTTTAAAAATGCCCTCATTAAAGTCAGGAGAAATTTATAATGACTGAACCCCAGATTGCTATTGAGCAAGCTGGTTTTGGACAAACGAGTCGAAAAGATGCATGGTGGGTTCAACCTCTGCTAGTTTTTTGTGGACTGTCATCTTTCATTATTTATTCAACATGGGCTGCTTTTCAAGGTGACAATTATTACTGGGGACCGTACCTTTCACCATTTTACTCACCAGAGATTTTTGGAGATTCACCACATAGTTTATTTGGTCCTAAACCACTTTGGTATCCAAGCTGGTTACCGTGGTCACCAGCTTTTCTAATATTATGGGCGCCAGGAGGTTTTAGACTGACTTGTTATTATTACCGAGGTGCATACTACAAAGCCTTCTGGGCTGATCCACCCTCCTGTGCAGTTGGTGAACCACGTAAAAATTACTGTGGTGAAAACTCCTTTCCTCTTATAGTACAAAATATCCACCGATACTTTCTTTATCTAGCCTTAATCTTCCTGGTACTACTAGGTTATGACGCCTGGAATGCCTGCTGGTTTTACAATCCTAACAATGGTGAAAATGAATTTGGAATGGGGATAGGCACACTAGTATTAATTCTGAACTGGGTTTTGCTTAGTGGTTACACCTTAGGCTGCCACTCTCTGAGACATCTTGTCGGTGGACGTTTAGATCAAATATCTCAATGTATGTTTAAACTAAAAGCCTACGAAGGTGCTAGTTGCCTCAATAAACGCCACATGTTATATGCTTGGATGAGTCTTTCTTCAGTTGGTTTTTCTGATCTTTATGTACGTTTGTGCGCAATGGGAATTTGGTCAGATTGGAGAATTTTTTAATGGATCAATATCGAACTCACACTTACGATGTTTTGATTATAGGTGCTGGTGGTGCTGGACTAAGAGCAGCAATCGCAGCTTCAGCTGAAGGATCTTCCGTAGGTTTGGTTTGTAAATCTCTCTTAGGTAAAGCTCACACTGTGATGGCTGAAGGAGGAATTGCAGCGGCATTGGCTAATGTTGATGATCGGGATGGCTGGAAAATACATTTTGCAGATACTATGCGGGGAGGACAATACCTCAATAATTGGCGAATGGCAGAACTACATGCTCGAGAAGCTCCTGAACTTGTGCATGAATTAGAGGGTTGGGGAGCAGTATTTGATCGTACAAATGATGGAAGGATTTTACAAAGGAATTTTGGAGGACATAAGTACCCTCGACTTGCCCATGTAGGTGATCGAACAGGACTTGAAATGATTCGCACCCTCCAAGATCATGGAATCCATCAGGGTATTGAAGTACACATGGAGTGCACTGTAATTTCACTCTTAACTGGTAATGGTCAAATTACTGGTGCATTTGGATATGATCGTGAAAAAGGAAGATTTATGTTGTTTCAGGCTAAGGCAATTGTATTAGCTACTGGTGGGATTGGGAGAGCATATAGAATAACCAGTAATAGCTGGGAATACACCGGTGATGGCCATGCTCTAGCATATAAAGCGGGAGCAGATTTGATTGATATGGAATTTGTCCAATTTCATCCAACAGGAATGGTCTGGCCAGCAAGTGTCCGAGGAATTTTAGTTACTGAAGGAGTGCGAGGAGAAGGCGGTATTCTAACTAATAATACTGGCGATCGTTTCATGTTTGATGACATTCCAGAATTATACCGCTCTCAGACTTCCAGTGATGAGGAAGAAGGGTGGAGATATACGCAAGGTGACAAGAATGCACGACGGCCACCTGAATTATTGACCCGCGATCATGTAGCGAGATGTATCGTACGTGAAATTAAAGAGGGCCGTGGGAGCCCTAACGGGGGAGTGTTCTTAGATATTTCCTGGATCAAAAATAAAATGCCTCATGCTCCAGAACACATCAAGAAAAAATTACCGAGCATGTATCATCAATTCAAAGAATTAGCAGATATTGATATTACAAAAGAACCTATGGAAGTAGGTCCAACTACTCATTATGTGATGGGTGGAGTAAGAGTAGACCCTGACTCTCAAATGACTAATTTGCCTGGTTTATTTGCTTGTGGAGAGGTTGCAGCTGGATTGCATGGAGCAAACCGATTGGGAGGAAATTCCCTTTCAGATCTCCTAGTTTTTGGAAAACGAGCTGGTCAACATGCTGCCAATTTTTCTAAAGAAAATAAATTAGTAAAGATTAATTCATCGCAATTAGAAGAAACTATTGATACTGCTCTGAAAGCTTTCAATAATACTGCTTCTTCCAATGCCTCTGACCAGGGACCCTATCAGTTACAACAAAAACTGGAACAGACGATGCAGGATTTAGTAGGCATTGTAAGAATCAAAGAAGAAATGCAACAAGCATTAGAAATGATTGCAACTTTACAGGAACAATTAGAGAAAATTGTGATTTTCGGTAATAGAGAGTATAACATGGCGTGGCACACAACACTGGATTTACGCCACTTATTGACTGTTTCAGAAGCTATTACCCGCGCTGCCTTGGAAAGAAATGAAAGTCGAGGTGCTCATTTTCGTGAAGACTATCCACTAAAAGACAAGTCGCTTGGAAAACTAAATACTATCCTAAGAAAAGGCTCTGATGGGGAAATGCTTATAATCAAAGAAAATATTCCTGAAATGCCAGAGGATTTAAAAAAAATCATAGAGGAAAATCAATAATGGCAGAAGTCAAATTCAAGATTTGGAGGGGTAATTCTAAAGATGGACATTATCAAGAATACTCCACAAAAGTAGGTGCAGGTATGGTAGTACTAGATGCGGTCCGTCAAATTCAAGCCGAACAAGCTAACGATCTTGCAATTCGCTGGAATTGCAAAGCAGGCAAATGTGGTTCCTGTTCAGCAGAAATTAATGGTACACCGCGACTTATGTGTATGACAAGACTTAGCACTCTATCTCTGAATAACCCCGTAACTATCCAGCCCATGCAGGCCTTCCCTCTTATTAAGGACTTGGTTACCGACGTATCCTGGAATTACCGTGCTAAGAAAAGGATCAAACAATTTAAACCCCGGCCACCAGATACCAAGGATGGAACTTGGATTATGGCTCAAAAAGATATTGATCGAATTGAAGAATTTAGAAAATGCATCGAATGTTATTTATGCCAAGATGTATGCCACGTTCTACGTGAACATAACCTCCATGATCAATTTATTGGCCCTAGATTTCTTGTTCATATTGCGGGTCTAGAAATGCATCCTTTGGATACAGAGGATCGTTTGGAAGAGTTACGAAAAGCACATGGGATTGGATATTGCAACATTACTAAATGCTGTACCAAGGTTTGTCCTGAAAATATAACTATTACTGATAATGCCATTATTCCCCTAAAGGAAAGAGTAGTTGATTCTTTCTACGACCCCTTGCAAAAACTATTTAGGATTTTTCAACCTAAAACAACCAAGATTTAACCTCTGATTTCCAGACAAACCAGCCCTAAAAATAATTAATCTTAATAACTGGACGAATTAAATTCTTTCTCGCAGTATAAACTTAAAACACAAATAATTTACTCGTGAGAAATAAAATAATTTTCAGTCCGCAACCTAATTACAAAAATCTCACCACTAAGGTAGAACAATTTCAACTGGTAAAGATAGAAGAGGTACTTTGGTGGTCAGAATTGCTGTAGCCTCGTAGAAACCTGTTCTTAAAGTATTACGTTCATTATCTTTCATGTTCCAATTAGTTTTATACTTCCATTCTTTATTGGGCAGAAGAGCATGGCTTCGAAGGACCGGACTGAAGAAATAGCCATTAGACCACCTCCATACCTCCATTCCACTTTTTTTCTCGCGGACTACAAAATCATATGTCTGACTAGAATTAAACTTAAAACTCAATAAATGATCCGTTGGATTCCGAACCCTAAAAATCAAGGTCATGCTCTTCTCTTTTTTCTGGATACTAAAACTCAGTTTAGGATCTCCTTTTCCAATCAATAATTTACTTCTATCCTTTTCTGATTTATCTTCTAAACTTTTTAAATCACCATAATATTCCCCATTTATTGAGGCTGATTTTAGACGATAAGAGTCAACCCCTAAATTGGAAAAAATTCCAGCTTCTATGATTCCTATACCATTGTCAAAAACCAATTCTATTCCAGCATCTTCACAGTGCAGACAAGTAAGATAGCTAAGGCGATTCACCACAGGAAGTTTTTGTTCATCTAGGGAATAGTCAAAAGTGGCATCAGCAGATTCCCCTATAGGGAATAAAGGAATTTCTTTAAATATTTCATCCTTTCTAACGAGACGAACATATCTTTTACTTAATCGATCGTAGCGGATAAGTATGTTCCTTTTAGTCTCCAATCCAGGAACGAAAGGGAGTTGGTTAAAAGTATAGTAAGTTTTCCACTCCATTATAGGCCTAGAAATGACTTCTACTTTTACTTTTTCGATTTGCTGAAGCTGACTATTAAACCGGTCATAAATCCATCGATTACCCAATTGCAAAGGCAAATATCCGGGTCCTATTGATATAACTTTCTGAACAGTGTTGCTGTTGACCAGATCTTGAAAATTAGATCTTTTTACCGGCAGGGAGAAATTTTCATTAGTACAAAATGTCATTCCCAACAAAGTGATCAACGACCCAATAGAACCAAAAGTTTTCAGAATTTTTCTAATTAGCAACATCGAAGTCTACCATTAAAATTTACATTTTAAAGTATGAGTAAATCATTAATACTTGACGAGAGAATTTACCATATCAATTCTGTAGAATTCTGACTGTCTATCCATTATCAGCTCGAATTCTTAATAATATTTTTCTAGACTTGATCATTTAATGACAATGTATTAAACAACTTTTCTAACTTTTTTTCTGCCATCAAAAATCAAACATATCTTTCTAAAAAGTGCTGAGAATTTTGTATAAGTTTAAAACCTACTACTTACAAACTACTAGGTTATACTCAGCAAGTCATAACAAAAAAAATACAAGATTGTTCATGCTGTTATACCTAGAGTGGTGGCGGAGTTATAAGATTGCGGAAAACGGATTAGTGAAAATACTTTTAATCAAATGGTTTTGCAAGGAAGTCGGACAACTGACAAGAATTGATAAACAAGGAATTTACTCTTCAAGTAATCCTTCCTCCAACATTTCTTGACAACTAATACAGTGTCGGGTCCAAGGAACAGCTTCTAACCTTTTAGCTTGAATACTGCTCTTACAAGATATACAAATTCCAAAACATCCCTCATTAATACGATCTAAGGCTTCATCCACTAATTGAAGTATAAATCTCTCATTGCTACTATGACTAAAGAGAAACTCCTTGGTATAGGAACTAGCTGCCTTATCTGCAATATCCTGGGTAGCATCTTCGTCAGCTTCACGTCCATACTGCTCTGTTTTAGACACCATCTGAAACAATTCTTCTTTTTTATTTTTAAGTTTCTTTTTTAATCGATCTAATTTTCTAGCTGCCATAGTTACATACTCCAAATGGACTATCGAACAAATTAATGAGAGAAATACGTTTTTTAGAATATTACAGTCATAGAAACGAAACGGGGTATTTTACCTATAAAAAAAAAGAGAACCAACCTATTTATGATAAGGGTGTTGGTTTACCAAGGTAAGAGCTCTATAGATTTGCTCAACAAGAATAAGTCTTGCCATTTCGTGATTAAATGTCATTGATGAAAGTGATATAAGTCGCTGACATCTACTTTTCACAGCACTTGAAAGACCACCCGCTCCCCCAAGAACAAAAACTAACTTTTTTAGTGAGTGCTCACGCCGTTCAGCAATAATCTCAGCAAATCTTTCCGACCCTATTTGTTGTCCAAGTGGATCCAAAGCTATTAGATAGTCATCTCTATCAATCTTACTCAATAATCTACTGCCCTCCACCAACACAGATTGAGTGATATCTAATCCCTGTGTGGGTTTAACCTCAGAAAAGGTCACTTCGGAAAAGTGTCGTATTCGAGAATGGTAGTCTTCTATGAGCCTAGCCAGCCAGGGATTCTTGGTTTTTCCAACCCATCTTAAAATAATTTTCATCTGACTACCAAAGGATTTACTTTAACGACTACAGTATTTTACAAACCCACTTCCTATTGGGAAAACACTGGATTAATCTGTCATGTCAGAAGTGGCAATTGTCAACGCTTCCCTCCATATGCGCTCTAAATTATAAAAGGATCTAACCTCATCGGAAAAAATATGTACCACGAAATCATTGTAGTCCATTAAAACCCACTGGGCTCTTCGATAACCTTCAATATGTTTGGGTTTTCGTCCACTTTTTTTTAATTGTTCCTCAACCTCATTTGAAATTGCTTGAATTTGAGGGACGGAAGTACCTGAACACAAGATAAAAAAATCAGTAAACTGAGCTAACTTTCTGACGTCCAGTATCAGTAGGTCAAGGGCTTTTTTTGATTTGGCAGCCTCAAAAGCACATCGTAAATAAGAATCAATAATCTTCAATTAAATACTCATACCTCTATACAGACAATTTTTTGTAATGTATTCATTCACAGCAGGAGGTAATTGCTCACTTACATCTTTCCCCTCCCAAATACGTTTTCTAATATCTGTTGAGGAGAGTGAATTTGAAAAGTTTTGATATAGAACAAAACGGTGACTCACTTGTAAAACACTTTCATTTTTATCTTTGACGACATAAATGTCATTTAGAAAATCTTTAGGAATTTTTAGCTCCAGCTGACTCTGCTGAGAACCAGGTCTAGAAAAAATAAGAAACCGACAAAGCTCTGGCAATAGATTGAAATCTTTCCAACATGCAATGTCGAAAAAAGAATCAAGACCCATGATAAAAAAAACTTCTGTAGATTGCCCAAATAATTTCTTAAGTTGCTGAATCGTATCTATTGAATAAGATTTTCCACAACGATTATATTCTAAGCTAGAAGGAATTAGTTTAGATTGGTTCATAACTGCCAAAGAAACCATTGCATGTCGATCAGGATAACTAGCCTCAGTACCTTGGACCTTGTGAGGAGGAATAGGAGCAGTGACTAAATAAACTACTTCTAGTTCAGCTAAACGGAGTGCAAGCACTGCCAGCTCAATGTGACCGCAATGGACTGGGTCAAACGTTCCTCCTAGTAAACCAATTCTCAACTTTTACCTCCACTAGTATCTTGAAGAGGGAAAGATAATAATTACAATAGCTTATAAAGCAGAAAAATCCTTTAACATTTTCCAAATCCTGACTTTTAGTTCTGAAAGACCCTGTCCTTTAACTGAAGAAATTGGTTGGCATTCAAGTCCTTGTCTCTTTGCCATTCGACAAAGAGCCTTTAATTGATCTGGGTTCTGCATTGCATCGATCTTAGTAGCTACTATTAAAGTGGGTTTTTGAAGTAAATTTGGACTAAAAGCGCCAAGTTCCTGGATTACTGCTTTATAATCTGAGAGGGGTTCACGACCATCCATTGCTGACATATCAACCAAATGTAATAAGATTTTGGTCCGTTCAATGTGTCGAAGAAATTTAATACCCAAGCCCTGACCTAGGTGAGCTCCAGCAATTAGCCCAGGAATATCAGCTACAACAAAGCTTTGGTAGTCTTCAAGAAGTACTACTCCCAAAATAGGTTCCAGTGTTGTAAAGGGGTAACTGGCAATTTTTGGACGAGCTGCTGAAATTCGAGAAATTAAGGTGGATTTTCCAACATTGGGAAAACCTACTAACCCAACATCAGCTAACAACTTGAGTTCGAGATGTAAATCAAGGTTTTCCCCTATAATTCCGTTTTCAAAGTAGCGTGGCGCCTGATTAACCGAGGTAGCAAATCGAGCGTTACCCCTACCACCACGACCACCTTTACAAAGAAGGATTACTTCATTGGACACTGTAAAGTCATGAATAAGCTCATTTTGATTAGATTCAAAAGCCAATGTCCCTATTGGAACCTCAATCGTGAAATCTAAACCATCTCGTCCATGACAGTTACTCCCCAGACCATGTTCTCCCCGTTTAGCCGTATAAACTTTTTTATACCTAAACTGACTTAGGGTAGTTTGACTTGAAACCGCTTTCATATAGACATGTCCACCACGACCTCCATCACCACCACTAGGGCCGCCCCGTGGGACATATTTTTCTCGACGAAATGCACGACATCCACAGCCACCATCTCCTGCTCTAACAACAATATTTGCCTCGTCTAAAAACATTGTAATCCCAAAAATAAAATCCCCTGCCATGTGATTTTCAAAGTCACATGGCAGGGGACACCTCAACCGAATTATTTCCTATTCCTTTACAGGCTGGATCTCGACAAACCGTCCTTTACTTCCTCTGTTTTGAAACTTCACAAGACCCGAAACACGAGCGAACAATGTATCATCTTTACCAAGACCGACAAAAGAACCCGGTTTAATTCTCGTACCTCGTTGGCGCACCAAAATAGAACCACCCGTTACTAACTGTCCATCAAAACGCTTTACCCCAAGCCTCTGAGCATTAGAATCTCGACCATTTCTAGAGCTTCCTCCCGCTTTTTTATGGGCCATTGATCCCCCCTGTCTTTATTCAAACTTTGATCGAATTAATCTGAACGGCAGTATAAGACTGTCTATGTCCTAGAAGTCTCCTATATTGTTTCCTTCGCTTATATTTTAAGACTTTGACCTTCTTTGCCCGACCAAGTTCAACCACCATTCCACTAACTACCGCTTTTTCAACTAAGGGCTTTCCAATAGTGCCGATCTTGTCATCGTGAACTATTAAAACCTGGTTAAATTCCACTTCATCACCAAGTTTTTGTTCTAGTTTCTCTACACGGACAACTTCGCCAGGTGCTACTTTATACTGCTTACCTCCAGATCTAATAACTGCGTACATATACACCTCTTACCAAAAATTGGAATGAAATTATAAGCAGCATCTTGACGTACTGTCAATGGTTAGAACAATCTCCTTTAAAAAAAGAGGTTGACAGGAATCAAACAACAATTTAAAAATTAGCCACTATAATAGAACTAAGTTATTGAATTACTTGACTTAATCATTCTGAATTTTACAAACACCATCATCCTAGTCATTTTCATCAGCGAAATTGACATTTACCTTCCGACTAATGATTCCTTTTTCATAACCTAGATCCAAGAGTAGTTGTACCGCTTTACGTTCAGCTTTACCATATCCTAGCGTCCTCTCATTAACATACATCCCAACAAACCGATCAGCTAATAGAGGATCCATATCACGAGCGAACTGTAAAGCATAGGCTAATGCTTCTTCACGATGTTCGAGCCCGTATTTAATGCTTTCTTTAAGGATTTTCGAAATTAAACCAATATTTGAGGATCCAAGATTTTTTCGAATCACATTACCGCCAAGAGGTAGAGGCAAACCCATTTTCTGACTCCACCATTCACCCAAATCCACTACTTTAGTTAACCCAATATTTGAGTATGTTAACTGACCTTCATGAATTACTAATGCTCCATCAGCTCGACCGTCAAGAACAGCCTGGAAAACTTGATCAAAAGGAACAACAATTGAGTCAAAATCAGGTTCAAAAAGCTTCAGAATTAGGTAAGCAGAAGTCATCTTACCAGGAATTGCAATGACTTTTCCCTTTAGATCATTTGGCTTAATAGGGTTTTTAGAAACTACCAATGGGCCGTAACGATCTCCCATACTGGCTCCACTATTAAGTAATACATATTTTTCATGTAGGAAAGCATAGGCATGAAAAGAAATTGCTGTGACCTCATATTTTTCTTCCATTGCTTGACGATTTAAAGTCTCTATGTCACTAAGTACATGGCGAAACTCAAAACCCCCACTATCGATTTTTTTTTTGGCGAGAGCATAAAACATAAAAGCATCATCTGAATCTGGGCTATGGGCAACGGTTATGGCATTAGAAGGCATTAGAGGATTTCTTCTCCTTTTAAGATTGAAATTAGTACTTTAGTTATTAAAACTAGTCAAAACTCCAACAAAATTAAAGTTTATTAACCACATACAACTGGTATATTAGTCTGGAACGGACTTCCACAGCAATCTGATTTTTTTAGAATCTAGTTGTCAAAATTCCTTTTAACTTTTAACAACCGCTCTCATTATTCTTTGTAGCATTAGACAATTTAAAATCCTATGATCAATTCTTGTAACTTAAAAAGCATAAAAAGCCATGCCATTTCTTGATCTCCCAACAGGTGCCCGTGTTTATTACGAACGCAAAGGTAAAGGACCTCCGCTCATACTCATCATGGGTACAGGATTAGACTGCTCCTGTTGGAGGTTACAAGTTGATGCTTACTGCAAGCACTTTGAATGCATTTCATTTGATAATCGGGGCACTGGAAAAACAACAGGAAACCAGACTCCTCTGAGTGTATCGCTTATGGCAGCTGACACTGCTGCTTTGATAAAAAAACTTAACCTTGGGCCAGCACATATTTCTGGTCTTTCACTAGGATCATGCATAGCCCAAGAACTCACTCTAAATCATCCTGAACTAGTTACTACGTTGCAGCTACATGGCACGTGGGGACGGGCTTACGGGTATGCCAAAAGAAAATTCCGAGCCCAAATTAGGTTGCTTGAAAAACTAGACCTACGAGCTTTCTACGAGATAAATGTACTCTGGTTTATGACACCTAAATATATGAACCTCTATCCTGACAAAGTGACCAATCAAATTAATCAGCTTATTCAAAGTAACCCCCAAAGAGACCTACTAAAACAACAATATCAAGCCGATTTAGACCATGACACTCTAGATCGTTTGCCCCAGATCAAAGTTCCCTCTCTTGTAACTGTAGGAAGCTTCGACCTCGCTCTTCCCCCAATGTATGGTAAAGAGGTAACATCAGCTATTCCTAACTGCGAATTTTTTATGTTTAAGAATGGCGGACATCTTCATAATATTGAAGATTCAGAAGAGTTTAATAGAATTACTCTTGATTTTTTGCAGCGACATTCACTTTAGAAATAATACAAACCTTTTTTAACTCAAGAAAAATGAATCTATGCCTTTCAAATTAGTTTTCTGTAGAATTTCTCATTCAAAATGTTAAAGAGTGTTTTTTCAATAAAGATTTTGAAAGTGAATTAAATATTTTTGGTAAAATTTTTACCTATGCTAATAAATCCGTTAACACAACTAACAGAAGAAGAAGAAATGTTTAGGGATGCTATTCGAATTTTCTCTGAAGACAAAATTAAACCTTTAACTCAAAAAATGGACGAGGAAGAAACCTTCGACTCAGATCTCCTTAAACAATTTTTTAAAATAAATCTCATGGGAATTCAGATCCCTGAACAGTGGGGAGGGGCTGGTGGCAGTTTTTTTATGTCTATTTTGGCAGTAGAAGAATTGTCCCGTGTGGATCCTTCAGCTGGAGTAATCGTTGATGTCCAAAATACCCTAGTTAATAATGCTCTCTTGAATTGGGGTACTAAAAAACAAAAATCCCAATATTTACCTCAACTATCAAGCCACAAAGTGGGGGCTTATGCTCTATCAGAATCGGGGGCTGGTAGTGATGCATTTGCCCTTAAAACAATAGCAACAGCAGATGGTAATTCTTTTCTACTCAATGGCCAAAAGCTCTGGACAACAAATGCCCTTGAAGCAGATATTTTTGTTGTATTTGCAACAGTTGACCCTAATTTAGGTCACCGAGGGATTACTGCTTTTCTTGTTGAGAAAAGTTTTCCTGGATTCTCGCTTGGAAAGAAAGAAATTAAGCTTGGGATTCGAGCAAGTAGTACTTGTGAAGTGATTTTGAATGATTGTAGAGTACCCAATGAAAATGTCCTTGGAGAAATTGGTAACGGATATAAGGTTTCTATTGAAACACTAAACGAAGGTAGAATTGGAATAGCTGGACAGATGATTGGATTAGCTGATGGTGCTCTACATTTTGCCATTCAATATTCAAGAGAACGGAAACAGTTTGACCAATCCCTATCTAATTTTCAGGCTATTCGATTTCAGCTTGCTGAGCTTTCCACCCAACTTGAGGCAGCCCGCCTATTAACCTATAATGCTGCCAGAATGAAAGATGTTGGAAAACCTTTTATTCGAGAAGCAGCTATGGCTAAGTACTTCGCATCTCAAGTCGCTGAAAAAATAACCTCGCAAGCAATAGAAATCTTAGGCGGTTACGGTTATACAAGAGATTATCCTGTTGAAAAATATTTTCGTGATTCCAAAATAGGGAAAATCTATGAAGGTACTTCCTTCATGCAATTAGAAACCATTAGCAAATTTATTCTATCCAAAAAAGATTAAAATGAATGAAAAAATTGGCTTACTCCTCATTGATCATGGAAGCCGCAAACAAGATGCAAATAAAGTTGTTATTGAGGTAGCTAATTTAGTCCATGAAATGTCAAACTCCTTAATTGTTCAGCATGCACATATGGAATTGGCTGCCCCTTCCCTCCAACAAGCATTTGAAAGATTCGTTGCAGCTGGTGTACATAATGTTATTGTACAACCTTATTTTCTTGCTCCCGGTAGGCACTCTACCTCAGATATTCCAAAAATGGTTGAAAAGATAGTTCAAAAACATCCCAACATTTCTATTCAAATAGGTGCTCCCCTTGGGGTCCATCGTAAAATGGCTGAGCTTGTTCTAGAAAGAGTGAGGGAAGCTGATAAATTCAACTTTCTCTCTAAATAAAAGTTCAAAACTATAGAAAATCAAAATAGTTAACTTTTATAAACGTAAAGACTAAATGAATTAAAGAATTTATAAAGATAATCTTCATACTATTCTAGATTGAAATTCGAATTGATTCTGAAATATGAGTCATCCTCATTTTGGTGAAAGGGACTAACAAAAGGAAAACTTAAAGTACTTTTTAATATGAATACCTCAGACCCTAAAAAAGTTAAAGCACTAAAGCCAGGTGACACTATTGGAATTGTTGCTCCTGCTAGTCAAGTTGACCGTGAAATTTTTTTACGCGGGGTTTCTGAAATTGAAACCTTAGGATATAAAGTTCAATACAGTGATTTGTTATTTTCTAATCACTATTATTTTGCTGGAACCCATTCCCAAAGAGCTGAAAACTTCATGGAATTCTTTACCAACCCTAAAATTAAGGCTGTCTTTTGTGCCCGTGGAGGTTACGGTAGCCAATATCTATTAGACCTATTGGACACTAATAAATTAAAAGCCAATCCTAAGATTTTTTTGGGTTACAGTGATGTTACTACCCTTCTTCAATACCTAGAAAACCAATGTGACATGGTCTGTTTTCATGGACCTATGGTATCGAGAGAGTTTGCTTCAGGGGAACCCTACTACCTTAAAGAGAGTCTTCAGGACTGTTTAACAAGAACCTCTCCAGGGGCCCAACTCCATTTACCCCAGACAGAAACTCTTATGCCAGGCCGAGTTCGAGGTCGTTTGACAGGGGGATGTCTTTCACTTTTAACTGCTTGCTTAGGAACTCCTTATGAGCTCTGTTCGATAAATAAGATCTTATTTCTAGAAGATGTTAATACCAAACCGTACCAGTTAGATCGAATGTTAATGCAGCTTAAGCTGGCTGGAAAATTAGAAGAAATCCAAGGATTAATTTTTGGTGAAATGCTTAGCTGTGGAGATTCATCTAAAAGTTTCACCTTGCAGGAAATCATATATAACGTTGTTCACCAATTAGACATTCCAGTTTGGTATGGACTACCGTCTGGACATACTAGTGGAAAAGGCTTAACCCTACCTTTTGGAGTAGAAATACAGATGGATACTAGTGAAAAATGGCTTAAAATTGAGGAATCAGCTGTCATTGAATAGAGCAAAGCTGATTGCTGAATTATAGTCTTAAAATAACATTACAGAAAACTATCTCACCCATAATTGGGTAACTTAAGTCGAAAATTCATGATTCTAGACTCACTAGACGCTTCAAAAAAGATTCATCTTGTTGGTATATGTGGAACCGGGATGGCCTCGTTGGCTGGAATGCTTCATACTAAGGGATTTCATGTTACCGGTTCAGATCAAAATGTTTATCCGCCAATGTCAACCTTTTTACAAGGGTTGGGTATACCTGTCTTAAAAGGGTTTACAGCGTCAAATTTAAAACCCCATCCTGATTTAGTTGTGATAGGCAATGTAGCTTCACGTGGCAACCCCGAAGTGGAGCTCACATTGAATGAAAAGATCCCATATGTTTCAATGGCAGAAATTGTAAAAGATGTGTTCATCAGAGGAAAGAAATCAGTTGTAGTAACTGGAACTCATGGTAAAACTACCACAACTGCTTTACTAGCTTGGATTTTAGAGTTTGGTGGTCTCCACCCCTCTTTCATGCTGGGTGGAATTGCCGAAAACTTTGAAAGTAGTTTTCAAATAGGTAAATCTAATTATTTTATAATTGAGGGAGATGAGTATGATACTGCTTTTTTTGATAAGGGCCCAAAATTCCTGCACTATCTACCTGAAGTAGTCATCTTCAATAATTGTGAATTTGACCACGCTGATATCTATCCTAACTTTGCTGCCGTTCAACAAAGTTTTTCTAGATTAATAAATATTATTCCTTCTAAAGGGGTGTTGATTGCAGGCTGGGACAATGAAATTGTGCAGAATCTAAGTGCTCAATCACTCTCCCCAGTCATTTCATATGGAACACAAGAAGGTGCTCAATGGAGAGCCTGCTCTTTTGAATATTCGAAAGAATCAACTCGATTTCAGGTAACTAGAGAGGGACAGCTATGGGGACACCTAGAGATCCCCCTAGCAGGAGTTTTTAATATACGCAATGCATTAGCTGCAATCATATGTGCTAACCATTTTGGATTGCCCAAAAAAATTATTTCTCAAGCTTTACTTCATTTTAAGGGTGTAAAACGCCGGCTGGAGCTTCGCGGTGAAGTTAAAGAAATCATGGTTTTTGATGATTTTGCTCATCACCCTTCTGCAATTAAAGCAACTTTAACAGCAATAAAAGCAAGATTTCCTAAAAACCGAATTTGGGCAATTTTTGAACCCAGATCTGCAACCTCTAGACGCAAGGTCTTCCAAAAGCAATTTTCTCAATGTTTCGACCAAGCTGACAACATAGTTTTGTGTTCTATTTTTGCACCTGAACGATTATCGTCTAACCTTCAATTAAATCTTGAGCAGTTAGTTAGTGACTTAAGGAAACAAAGTTGCCACCAAGTAGAATTTTATTCATCTGCAAACGAAATTGTTGAACATGTCTCCCCTAAACTTCTTCCAGGAGACAAGGTCGTTATTATGTCTAATGGAGGGTTTGATAATATTCATACTAAATTATTAGACGCTCTAAATTAAGATTTATGCGAAAAATGTTCTTAATTCAGTTCCATAGCGCAGAATTATCCACTTGTGGAAGGAACCCAAAGTACAGAAACTTGTTGAGAGGATCAAAATTGATCTTAGATTTTTAGAACTACTTATCACTCGAAATCTCGTTCTAATTGAGATAAGTAAATTTTAAAACATATAAAAGAGAGTACTTTCTAGTGCTTCGAACTTTTTCTACTTTCTTTGTGGTTTTACTCTTTGGTTGCATTTTTGGACCTTTATGTTTACTTCTTAACCTGTTCCGAAAAAACCAAAGTCTTTTGTACTGGCTTGGAAGAATAGGATGTCAAATAGGACTGACTGTAGCTGGAATTAAGGTTGAGGTGCAAGGACTTGAATTCCTGAATCCTAACCAAAATTATCTTTTTCTTGCTAATCATCAAAGTTATTGTGATCCTCCAGCGATCATATCAACAATTCCCTTAAATCTTCGATTGATCCTAAAAAAAGAATTAAAGCAGATCCCTTTGCTAGGGATCATTATGAATAAAGGAGGATTCATCTTCATCAACCGTTATAAACGGATAGAATCTTTCAAAAATATGGCAAATATAGTAGACCAACTTCAAAAAGGATATTCTTTTTTGATTTACCCTGAAGGTACCCGAACTCGAACTGGGCACTTAGGAGCTTTTAAAAAAGGAATATTTGCTTTAGCCATTAATTCTAAAGTACCCATTATCCCTATAACAGTTTCTGGCGGCTATGCCATCATGCCTCCTTCTAGTTTTTCAATAAAATCAGGAACTATTAAGTTGACATTAAACCGACCTATCTTAACTACTGAATTTCATCTAAAAGACCGACATCTTTTGATGAATCAAGTGCGGGAAACGATAATTGAAAATCTACAAACCTCAGAAAAACCAAATTTTGATCATGAACAGAAAAAAACTGTACAAGAGATACATTAGTCAGTCATAGATACTTCTTCTTTAAATAATCTACTCCTATTTCCAGTTAATCTAGTCTTACAAATAATAACCATTAGTTCTGATCTATTTGGTCAGCAAAAATTTTAAACAACCCAATAGGAGATCAAATTTTATTTTCTATATAAAAAAGTTTTTGAAGATCAACTTTTTCCCATTCACAAACTTAAAAATTGTTCTGTGTAGCACAAAAGGATCTGTACCATAGTGCAAATCAATGATATAAAGAGAGTTCTAGACTATTAATAACAGCCTAGAGGCATTCGTAATAGAGGGTTTCTTGACTTGAGATCATAATCCCGTATACTTGCGCTCTTCAATATAGTAAGAGTTCCAATTTACTTCCAAATTTTATTCGAACTTAAAATTTTCATGAAAATCCATGAATATCAGGCCAAATTTTTACTTAGTCAGCATGGGGTTAGTGTCCCTCGGGGTAGAGTGGCTGAAACAAAGGAACAGGTATTTGAAATTGCCTCAGAACTTGGAGGTTCAGTTGTCATTAAAGCACAAATTCATGCAGGTGGACGTGGTAAAGGAGGAGGCATCCAATTAAGTAGATCTCCTGAAGAAGCAATGGAGATTGCAAATTCAATGTTAGGTATGAACCTCATCACACATCAAACCGGTCCTGAAGGTCAAATTGTTAAACGGGTTTTAGTTGAAGAAGGACTACCTATTGAACAGGAATTCTATTTAAGTATAGTAATTGATCGCAACTCAGCTCAAGTGGTAGTCATTGCTAGTAAAGAGGGAGGAGTTGAAATCGAAAAATTGGCACAAGAAAGGCCTGAGTTAATTCTTAAAGAGTATATAGAACCCTCACTCGGTTTTTGCCCTTTCCAAGCACGAAAATTAGCCTTTGCTTTAGGCCTGCCAACAGAATTAGTGGACCAAGCTACTCGATTCTTTACCTCACTTTATAAGGCTTTTGAATCAACTGATGCTTCTTTAATTGAAATTAATCCTCTATTACTTAATGATGACAATCAGTTTTATGCTCTGGATGCAAAAGTTACGTTTGACGACAATGCTCTATACCGCCACCCAGAAATAAAAAAGCTTCGTGATACTGATGAAGAGGAACCTCTTGAAATAGAAGCCAGCAAATACAAACTTAATTACATAAAACTAGACGGAAATGTTGGGTGCATGGTAAATGGCGCAGGGTTAGCGATGGCTACAATGGATATTATTAAACTAACTGGAGGTTCTCCAGCAAATTTCCTTGATGTAGGTGGAGGAGCTACTGCAGAACAGGTCAAAAATGCTTTTTCCATAATCTTAGCTGATTCTAATGTCAAAGCGGTACTAATCAATATTTTTGGAGGTATCATGCGTTGCGATATTGTTGCTAAAGGTGTTGTTGAAGCAGCAAAATCAATGCGACTCCAGATACCAATTGTCATTCGTTTAGAAGGAACAAATGTAGAGCAAGGAAAACAGATTTTAAAATCCTCTGGAATGAGTCTCACAGTTGGGAATGGCATGAAAGATGCAGCAGAAAAAGTTGTCAGACTAGCATCAGAACAGTAATTTGGGCACTTTAAAATTGGTGTTTTTGAGAGAACCACATGAGCATTTTAGTTGATCAAAATACACGGTTAATTGTTCAAGGTATCACAGGTCGTGAAGGAAGTTTTCATACTTTGCAGTCTATGGCATATGGGACAGCAGTTGTAGCTGGAGTAACGCCCGGAAAAGGTGGATCCACTCATGAAGGAATCCCTGTTTTTAATAGTATGTGGGAAGCTTGTCGTGAAACTGGTGGCAATGCTTCTGTAATTTTTGTACCTCCAAAAGTAGGAGCGGACGCTATTATGGAAGCTGTTGATGCAAAGGTCGAATTAGTAGTTTGCATTACGGAGGGAATTCCTACTTTAGATATGATTAAGGTTCGGCATTTCATGAGTAGCCATAATTCGCGTCTTGTGGGACCTAACTGCCCTGGCGTAATTTCTCCTGGGAAATGTAAAATCGGAATTATGCCTGGCTCTATTCACCAAGCAGGTTCAGTTGGAGTAATTTCTAGAAGTGGTACCCTCACCTATGAAGCTGTACAACAACTAAGCTCTAGGGGGATAGGACAATCAACTTGCATTGGAATTGGTGGTGATCCCATTATAGGCACTAGTTTCGTAGATCTCCTTAAACTATTTAATAAAGATCAAGATACCAGTGCAGTCGTACTAATTGGAGAAATAGGAGGTACAGCAGAGGAAGAAGCTGCCTACTTTGTTGAAGCTTCTATGAACAAACCTGTTATTGGTTTTATTGCTGGCCAAACCGCTCCTCCCGGAAGAAGAATGGGACATGCTGGAGCAATAATTAGTGGAGGAGAAGGTACTGCAGAACAAAAAATTAGGATAATGCAAAAACATGGACTACATGTAGCCGGTAGTCCCGCTGATATTGGTGAAACAGTAGCTCTAACTTTAGCTAGTTAAACATGATTCAAGATTTTTTATCATTTCACCTGTCTCATCAAATGGAATTATTGAGACAAACTATCAACTTACCAATACCTGGTGGTATTACTGAAAGGAAGTAAAATGCCTGCTGGACTCACCCTATCCATCATCAAACCTGACGGAGTAGCTCAGGGAAATGTAGGAGACATCTTAAAAATACTTGAATCAAATGAGTTTCAAATTAGAGCAAGTAAAATGCTCCATTTAACAGAAAAACAAGCTGCAGGATTTTACCAAGTCCATCGTTCAAAAAGCTTTTTTAAAGACTTGATCCGTTATATGAGTTCTGGACCTATCGTAGTACTTGTGTTACAGGGAACCAATGCTGTAAACCGCCTCCGAGATTTGATGGGAGCCACAGACCCCCAAAAAGCCGAAAAGAATACAATACGGAAATTATTTGCAACCTCGATTGAAAAAAATGTTATTCATGGTTCTGACAGCGAAGAAAATGCCGTTACAGAAATCCACTATTTTTTTAGTGATTTAGAACTATTGGTTTGATTCATATTATTTTTAGTTATCTGGATCACTTGAAAGAACTTGATCCCCAATAATTACTACTGTCAAATTAATTTAATTTCTTATTAACATGTTTCAAATAGTACCAAAGTTAGAATTTTAGGAGTAAGAGATTGGCAAAAACACTTATCCTTTTGGGACTATTATTTCTAGTAGTGGGCATCATCTTGAATTTTGCTGGCCAACTTCCATTTTCAAAACTAAGTAAACTGCCAGGGGATATTGTTGTTAAGCGAGACAATTTTATTTTTTATTTTCCAATTACAACTTCAATCGCAATTAGCATCTTTTTAACACTTATTCTTTCCTATTTTTTCAAACGGTAAATAAGAAAAATAGTTTTCATATCTTATTCCGTGTTTAAATCATTCATGAGCACTATTTCATCCCAAAAAATATTCGGGGTTACTGAGATAACTAACCAGATTAAAACCATTCTGGAGAGGGGGAACAAATTTCAACAGATTCTAGTTGAGGGAGAAATTTCAAATTTGAAGGTCTCTGGACCAGGACATCTCTACTTTGACTTAAAGGATAAACATGCCCAAATCAAATGTGTTTGTTTTCAAAACTATGCCCTAAATCTTGGTTTTCATTTAGAAGATGGCAATCAGGTTATTGTTCAAGGTAATTTGGGGGTTTATGAAAAACGCGGGCAGTATAACCTTTACATCGAGTCTGTAGAACCTCAAGGCACTGGATCTCTTCAATTAGCTTTCGAACAATTAAAATCTAAATTGGCCAGTGAAGGTTTGTTTGAAGAAAAACACAAGAAACCATTACCTTTTTTATCCCAACGGATTGGTATTGTTACCTCACCCCATGGTGCTGCAATTCATGACATTCTGGAAACCTTAAAAAACAGAATGGTATGTGTAAGCATTCTCATTGCAGCGGCTAAAGTCCAAGGACAAGGGGCAGCAGCAGAAATTGCTTCTGCTATAAATCTGCTAAACTCTGTACCAAATTTAGATATCATTATTTTGGCACGCGGTGGCGGTTCGATTGAAGATTTATGGGCTTTCAATGAAGAAGCAGTAGCTAGAGCTATTTTTGCTTCCCAGACCCCAATTGTTTCTGCAGTTGGCCATGAAGTAGACGTCACTATTTCTGACTTTGTCGCAGATTTTCGGGCGCCCACACCATTAGCAGCGGCGGAATTCATAGCCTCAAAACAAGAGGATTTTCTAACTAGATTAACTACTTTAGAAAAACATTTAAAAAGAAGCCTTCAGCTTAAAGTCAGCCAACTTCGTAATGTTGTCTTTATGTTGTCAACTAGCCAAGCTTGCGCCTCAGCTCAGAGTAAAATTCATTCCCAGCGTCAGTGGCTTGATGAACTAGGTTTCCGATTGACTCAGTCCTCCACTAACAGATTAAACTCTCAACGGAGCCAGTGGCAACGAGCTGCAGAACATTTAAGGTATTATGATCTAAATAGTATTTTGGAACTAAAATGCGAACTACTTAACCGCAGAGTACAACAAATATCAGTCCACACTCATTTTCTCCTTAAGCAAATTAGAAGTGCTCTATCTACTAACGGTGGGGCTTTAAGGTCACTAAGTCCTTTAAGTGTATTAAATCGAGGATATGCTATCTGCCGAACTAGAAGTGGAAAAATTTTGCGGGAAACCAAAGGCTTAAAGGTGGGTGAATACTTTTCAGTCACCCTGTCAAAGGGTGCTTTTGATGGTAAGATAGAACAGATTAAGGAACAAAAAAAAATTTAAGGGAAATCAGAAAAGATCATGACTAAACCCAAAGATTTTGAATCAGCTATGAAACGGTTGGAAGAAATTATTACCATTATGGAAAATGGGGATCCACCTTTGTCCGTTCTCCTTGAAATGTATGAGGAAGGAGTAGAACTACAAAAATTTTGTCATACTAAATTGGACCAAGCCGAGAAAAAAATTGAACTTCTTGTAAAAAAAAGTGATGGTCATATAGAGAAAAAACCATTTTCTGAAGAGGAATAAATCCAAAAGATACCTTTGACATTCCAAATGTTGAAATAGCTTTTTAAATAAATGAGGTTGGTTTATAAAAGGGCTTAAAGATACAATAAACATGCTTTCAAATTATGTATTTAAATTAAAATGGAAAGACTCCTAACCAAATGAGTAAAAACCCTGATTTCTCTTTACTTTCAACGATTGACAGTCCTAAACAAATCAGAAAACTTGATCGTCAACAACTTAAATTACTTGCAGATGAACTAAGAAAATTTTTGATTTATATGGTTTCCAAAACCGGTGGACACCTTGCTTCTAGTTTAGGTACTGTTGAATTAACTGTAGCCCTTCATCATGTATTCAATACTCCAAAAGACCTCTTAGTGTGGGATGTCGGCCATCAGGCCTATGGTCATAAAATTCTTACTGGACGTAGAGATCAGTTTGAAACTCTTCGTCAATATGAAGGTATCTCAGGGTTTCCCCGACGCGAAGAGAGTATTTATGACGTCTATAATGTGGCACATGCGTCCACTTCAATTTCAGCTGCTTTGGGTATGGCAGTTGCACGAGACTTAGAAGAAAAAGATCACCAAGTTGTAGCTATTATTGGTGATGGAGGACTTACTGGAGGAATGGCTCTAGAAGGAATCAATCAAGCTGGTCATTTACAAAAAAAACTTTTGATAATTTTGAATGACAACGAAATGTCCATT
Organism: Terriglobia bacterium; assembly: GCA_022452285.1. Classification (GTDB taxonomy): domain Bacteria; phylum Acidobacteriota; class Terriglobia; order Versatilivoradales; family Versatilivoraceae; genus JAKUNG01. The sequence continues at coordinate 425,606 of JAKUNG010000001.1, forward strand.
TCTCCAAACGTGGGAGCAATTGCTGGATATCTTAACCGTATTGTTACCGGTCAAGTTTTTAATCGCTTTAAAAAAGAAGTGGAAAAAATGCTTCTCTCTGTACCAAGAGTGGGCCCTAGACTAGTAAAAGTGGCTCGCGACATGGTGGATGCTATGAAAACCTTCATGGTTCCAGGGTTATTATTTCACGAACTAGGATTTGACTATGTTGGTCCTGTCAATGGACACCAACTTGACACTTTAGTTGATACCCTAGAGACAGTCAAAAAAAGCGCATCGCCTACCATTCTGCATATTGTAACTAAAAAAGGAAAGGGTTGGTCTGTTTCTGAATCTGCACCTATTAAATACCATGGACCAAGTGGTTATGATCCAAAAACAGGTGTTTTCCACCCAAAACCTCCAGCACCACCTACCTATACTTCAATTTTTGGAAAAGCAATGATCCGTCTTGCTCAAAAAGATCCAAAGATTGTTGCTATTACAGCAGCTATGTTGGAAGGTACTGGTTTAGTCCAGTTCAACAAGGAAATGCCCAACCGTTGTTTTGACGTTGGAATTGCTGAGCAACATGCTGTAACGTTCGCAGGAGGGCTAGCAACTCAGGGCATGAAACCTGTGGCTGCTATTTATTCAACTTTTCTCCAGCGGGCCTACGATCAGGTAGTACATGACATTTGTCTAATGGATCTCCCTGTAACTTTTGCTATAGATCGAGCAGGTATTGTGGGTGCTGATGGACCTACCCATCACGGATTATATGATCTAGCCTATCTTCGGGCTCTTCCTAATATGATCGTTATGGCTCCAAAAGACGAAAATGAATTACAACATATGTTATATACTGCCATTAATACACCACACCCAGTAGCACTACGATATCCCCGGGGAAATGGTTATGGAGTAAAGTTAGATAATCTATTTCAGTTGATTGAAATAGGGAAAGCAGAAACACTTCAAACTGGACAAGATTGTGCCATTCTGGCAATTGGTAGTATGGTCATGCCCTCTATCAAAGCAGCTAAGAAATTAACAGAGGAAGGGATTTCAGCAACTGTAGTTAATGCTCGGTTTATTAAACCATTAGACGAAGATCTTGTTACTGCACTGGCCTCAGAAACATCTCTGTTAGTTACAGTAGAAGAAGCTGCTCTTATGGGCGGTTTTGGTAGTGCAGTTATTGAATTGATTGAATCAAAAAACATCCAGAATTGTAAGGTTTGCCGGATTGGTGTTCCAGATCGAATTATTTCCCATGGTTCCCCAAGCTTATTGCACGCTAAGTATGGTTTAGATTCAGATGGTATATACCAACGCATTCGATCTTTTGTTTCAAAAAAAGATCCTGTAGCTCCCCCTTCAAAATGGAGAAATGTGGTGAAAGCCACATTCAATAAAAAATCCTAATAAATGTAAATATGTTTCTCTTTCTCTAAATGAAAGAACGAATAGACAAGCTTCTACTAGCACGTGGCCTGGCCAAAAGTCGTCATCAAGCGCAAGCCCTTTTATTAAGTGGTGTTGTATTGGCAGATGAGCAACTCATAGACAAACCAGGAATCAGAATAGATTTGGAGTCTTCACTACGTCTTAAATCTCCTACCCCAATATATGTCTCACGGGGTGGTCAAAAATTGGAACATGTTTTAATATCCCAAAAGATCAAGGTGAAGGATAGCGTATGCTTAGACATTGGCTCTTCTACTGGTGGATTTACTGACTGCTTATTACAACATGGAGCTTCAAAGGTTTATGCTCTCGATGTTGGTCATAATCAACTCGACTGGAAACTCAGAAATGATTCTCGGGTTATTTCGTTGGAAGGAATCAATGCTAGATACTTGAAATTTGAAGTTATTGGTGAAACAGTCGACCTGATCACCTTGGATGTTTCGTTTATTTCACTCTCACTGATTTTGCCGGTCCTTTTCGCCTTTGAAAAACCCAACACATTGATTGCCTGTTTAGTAAAACCACAATTTGAACTAGGAAGAAAACTTGTTGGAAAGGGAGGCATTGTTCGGGATCCAAAAAATCATCAGCTTGCTATAACAACAATAAGTGATTGTGCCCAAAAACTTGGATATCGTCTATTAGAAGTAGTTGCTTCTCCAATTCTTGGTGCAGAGGGTAACCATGAATTTTTTCTAGTATTAGACAGAAGTTCTGACTCAATGGAATAGCTTGCTTTGGTTGACTAATCAAAGCAGACATAAATTTCTATCTATTTTTAGAATTTAAAAATTCCCGACCCCTAACGCATGGCAACAACTAATAACATCGTACCTTAACGTTTCTAATTTACACCGTCGAAAAGGCTCGCTTATAATCCAAGTACTTCTATAGAGATTATTCTTATGGCTTCTTCCCATGAATTAATTCTTATTTTAGATTTTGGCTCACAATATACTCAGTTAATCGCACGACGAGTTCGTGAAGCTCAGGTCTTTTGCCAAATCGTGCCATTCAGCACTCCGGTTGCAGAAATTTTAAAACTAGAACCCAAAGGGATTATTTTGTCTGGAGGTCCAGATTCAGTCTATGACAAAAAGTCACCCAGAGTTGAAACATCTCTTTGGAAATTAGAGATTCCTATTTTAGGAATCTGCTATGGATTTCAGCTCCTATGTCTGGAACTAGGTGGTTCTGTAAAACCAGCAGGAAAACGGGAATATGGCCTTGCGGAACTCAACACCGAAGCTAAAAGTCCTCTGTTTGAAGGTCTAGAACAAAAATCCAAGGTATGGATGAGTCATGGGGATCACATTGTAAGTTTACCAGATGGATTTAGTCAAACAGGGTTCTCCGACAACGCCCTGGCTTCGGCTGAGAACCAAAATCAAAACTGTTATGGTTTGCAATTTCACCCTGAAGTAGTTCACACAGAAGAAGGAAGAAAAATCCTAGAGAATTTTCTGTTCAGAGTGTGTAGGTCTGCAGGCGACTGGACACCTGCTGCCTTTGTTGATGAATCCGTACAACAGATTCGTCAACAGGTTGGCTCCGGCAAGGTAATTTGTGCTCTTAGTGGTGGTGTAGATTCTACTGTTGCAGCTGTCTTAGTAGATCGTGCTATCGGTCAGAATCTAACCTGCTTTTTTGTCGACAATGGCGTTTTGCGAAAAAATGAGTATCGTCAGGTAATCTCTAAATTACAAAAACATTTAAAACTCCAAGTAATTGGAATAGATGCAAGTAACCAGTTCATGAAAAAGTTAGCTGGAGTAATTGACCCAGAAAAGAAGCGCAAGATTATTGGGCGTGAATTCATCTCTGTTTTCGAAAGAGAATCAAACCGACTTGGTGAGGTGGACTTTCTTGTACAAGGTACTCTCTACCCCGACGTCATCGAATCAGTATCTGTAAGAGGTCCTTCAGCAACTATAAAATCACATCATAATGTTGGTGGATTACCCAAAAACATGAAGCTACAACTTGTTGAGCCACTGCGAGAATTATTTAAGGATGAAGTACGTATAATAGGCAAAGAGCTTGGATTAGAAAAATCTTTCGTCCAGCGACAACCTTTTCCAGGACCTGGTTTGGCTGTACGAATCATAGGAGAGGTTACCCCTACAAGAGTTAGAATGCTTCAAGAAGCCGACGATGTGGTCATCAGTGAAATTAAAGCTGCCGGGCTTTATACAAAGATTTGGCAAACGTTTGCAGTACTTCTGCCTGTCAAGAGTGTTGGTGTAATGGGTGATGAGCGATCTTACGAGTATACTTGTGCTATAAGAGCTGTTCATTCTCAGGATGGGATGACTGCAGATTGGGTTAGATTACCATACCCAGTACTTGAAAAAATTTCGACTCGGATTGTAAATGAGGTCCAAGGAATAAATCGAGTCGTTTATGACATTAGCTCAAAACCTCCCGCAACCATAGAGTGGGAATAAAATGAATAAATACAATAACTTTTAGACTTTTTGTATGCAAAAAAAACCCATAAGTATTCTCAGAAAATATAAGGTTAAATCTGTAGCAGATGCAAAAGATGTTGCGAAAACTTTCCTTAATGCAGGTCAAAAATCAAAATTAAAAACAATTGCTTTTGGATTGCCAGAGCTAGATGACAGATTTCATATTTGGAGAGTACCAATTACCTTGAGAAAGAAAAAAATAGGTGAAATTGTTGTCAACGCACGAACAGCAGAAGTGAATAAAAGTAAATCTACAAAGCTTGCACTTATAAATCGCAGAATTTCTGAAAGCACTTCTCAAAAAGTATTAAAAAAGAAACAAAGAGAGAAACCTAAAAAGCCTGTCAGATCTCCTCTTTTGAAAAATATGCTTATATTAGGTGATTCAATAGATGAGCTAAAGAAATTACCTAAGGAATCCATCAATCTCGTGTTCACTTCTCCACCCTACTACAATGCCAAACCAGAATACTCTGAGTACGCTAATTATGATGAATATCTAAAAATAATGAGAAAAGTTATTAGGGCATGTGCAAATGTGCTAAGTGAAGGAAGATTTTTTGTTCTCAATGTATCTCCCATTCTGCTTCGCAGGGCATCTAGAAACGAGTCATCTAAAAGAATTGCTGTTCCATTTGATTTTCATTCTATCTTTATTAAAGAGGGATTTGAGTTCATTGATGATATTCATTGGGTAAAACCAGAAGGTGTTGGCTGGGCATTTGGGCGAGGAAGACGTTTTTATGCGGATAGNAACCCTTTACAGTATAAGCCTGTACCGATTACCGAATATCTGCTTGTCTACCGCAAGGCTACAGATAAGCTTATCGACTGGAACATTAGACAACATCATTCAAAAGTTGATGTAAAAGAATCTAAAATCACAGATGGATATGAAACAACAAATCTTTGGCACATCAATCCTTCAAGCTCAAAAGTTCACCCTGCAACATTTCCTATCAAATTGGCAGAAAAAGTTATTACATACTACTCTTTCAAAAATGATGTTGTATTAGATCCATTTGGGGGTGTGGGCACAACAGCAATGGCAGCTTCAAATTTAGGAAGACGGTTTGTGATCGTAGAAATCGAAAATCGTTATATTAAACATATGAAGGACTGGATGCGTTCATCAGAAAATGTCAATGCAAAAGATATTGAATTTGTTAATACTGATCCCCTACCAAGTAGTTACAAAGTAAAAATAAACTTAAATGATACCAATAATTTACAAACTATATGCTATTGAGTGAGAGTAATCGAAACCCTTTATTTTCAGCGGTTTCAGTGTTTGGTCCAAATAATATAAATTTAGTGGTTTGGGTGATTAAATAGAATAGACCTAATGGAAAAATAATGAAGTCTTTCTTAGTAGATATAGGTTTTAAAGCTTTTATTTTCTTTGGTTTCACGATCATATGGACAATTCTTGGTAGTGTGAACGAAGATCGAACCTATACACATACCGATTTTTCTCTAAAGAAGATCCAAAATACCTATGGGGGCCCTTTAAGAATCACACCACCAAGGATTTACTACGAATTGATTCAGGAAAGGCAAGGCAAGGTTGGAAAATTTGATACGGTTTCTACTTACAAAGAAAGAGAAACCGTTGATCCATCTGGTTCTGATATAAAATTAGATCTATCACTTGAGCGAAAAAAAGTGGGAAACTTGTGGTTTCCTATTTTTAAGGCCACTTATCGGGGTTCGTATGAATACAAAATTGATTCAATCCCAGTGGAATATCGTTCTGAGCCACTCTTCCTTCTACCGGGATTGAAGTCCTCCGAATCGATATTGCGAAGTATTGAATTGAAAATAAATGGTTCTACTGTCGAACCTTTATCCAAACTCGTATCGAATACACCCATAGAATTGACTTCAACGCTAAAAGCAGATGGCAACTTACTAGTTGATTTTTATTATGAGACTACCGGCACGGCTTATTTACTCTATGCTCTATCAAACAACAAGGACAACAAGCCTGATTCAAAGAAAGTTGCCTCTAAAAGTACAATCATCAAGGATAGGCTTACTCGGTTGGACAACTTTAGCTTAAAGTTAACAACTGATTTTCTTAAATATGATTTTCCAAGACGAACTATTCCCTACACAAAAATACTTAAGACCGAAAATAAAACCGAGTTTGAATGGAAATTTGACAAAACAGTTACGGGCAAGAACATAGGAATCATTGTGCCTAAAGAAACAAATCCTGGAGAAATAGCTTCCCGAATTTCCTTTTTTGCACCGATTCCACTACTATTCTTTTTTGTTGTCATGACAATATTTGGGATATTGACTAAACAACAGCTTCATCCAATGCATTTCTTCTTTCTGGCAGCAACGTTCTTGTCTTTTCATCTAATTTATTCGTATTCAGCAGATCATATTTCGATGTATGCCGCATTCACGATAGCGACCCTAGTTTCCTGCTTTTTGACATTTAGCTACTTAATTCGTGTTAGAGATCGAAAATATTCTTTCATAGCTATGTTGTTCCAACTGCTTTATCTTGTGATGTTCTCTTGGTCTTTCTTTTACAAGACCGATAATGATTTGGGGATTACTGGTCTGATAGTCACTATTGTTTCAGTTCTGACTCTATTTGTTCTGATGCAGCTAACCGCTAATTTAAACTGGAAGAATCTAAATGAATTAGATTAAGTATTTAAAAAAACTCTGTGCAAAGCTCCCTGACTTAAGACATTAAGAGGCAAAAAGAGTCCAAGCGAAAAACAACAAATTGAAATATGAATCAAGAACTTTTTCGAGTTAGTTTAATAGTTGGATTAGGCGGTTTTGTAGGTACTACTGCCCGTTTTGTATTTGGTTCCCTAATTGAAAAAATAATTCCCGCTTCTCAATTTCCTTTAGGCACATTGACTGTCAATATCATTGGTTGTTTTTTAATTGGAATGGTTGCTGGATTTTCAGTCGATCGAATTTCTTCAGACTCAACTTTGTTTCTTTTCATAACAGTGGGCCTCTTGGGAGGTTTTACAACTTTTTCAGCATTTGCTTACGAGGCTCAATTATTTTTTCAGATTGGAGAATTATTTAAATTGTCTGGCTACGTTCTACTGCAGGTTTTGACAGGAATTGCTATGGCTTTCTTTGGATATACCCTGTTCAAGGGTTAGAATGTCTAAGAAAACCCAAAAGAAGGCAAAAACTTCTTAATCTTATTTGAATAATTTTTACCGTTTATAAATTTCGGAGTAACTTGTGCAAAGTGAATTCATCCATTTGCATCTCCATACAGACTACAGTTTGTTAGATGGTGCTTGTAAGATTGACACCCTGATGAATCGGTTAGAACAACTAAAGATGCCGGCTGCAGCAATCACAGACCATGGCAATCTTTTTGGTGCTATGAACTTCTATGAGGCTGCAAAAAATAAAGGTATCAAACCAATAATTGGTTGTGAAGTATACGTGGCCCCTGGAGACCACAGAGACCGTTCTTCCAACGAAGGAGAGAAATCAAATCATCACTTGGTATTACTCTGCGAAAATGAAACTGGTTATCGAAATTTAGTGAAACTAGTTTCCCATGGATTTCTCCAAGGCTTCTATTATAAACCTCGAATTAGCAAGGAACTTTTAGACCAACATCATGAAGGACTAATTTGTCTTTCTGCCTGCTTAAGTGGCGAAGTTTGTTCAAATCTAGCAAATGAACAATTTAAAAATGCACAGAAAGCCGCTGGTGAATATTTAGATATTTTTGGAAAAGATCATTATTACATTGAAATGCAAGACCAAGGACTAGATATTGAACATCGTATTAATCCAGAGTTGCTTAAACTGGCAAATTCTTTAGATGTCCCTATCGTAGCAACCAATGATTGCCATTATGTTACTCAACAAGACTCCCGCGCCCATGAAGTACTCCTTTGTATCCAAACGGGAAAAACTATGAATGACAATAATCGGATGCGCTTTGCCACTGATCAGTTTTACGTTAAGAGTGCAGACGAAATGGTACAACTGTTTAGAGATTACCCTGACGCTATTAGACAAACTAAGATTATTGCTGAGCGCTGTGATTTCCAGTGGGNAAAAACTAGTCAACCCTTTCCTCACTTTGAAGTTCCCGAGTCTAAGAACCTAGATGACTATTTTGAATCTGTAGTTTGGAAAGGGTTTGAAAGGCGGAGTGCATCTTGGGATAGTCTCCGGAAAAGCGGAGAGCTAACAATTCCCCTGGAAACCTATGAAGATAGACTGAAACATGAGATCAAAATTATTAAACAAATGCAGTTCCCTGGTTATTTCTTGATCGTATGGGACTTTATACGATATGCCCGAGAACATCAAATTCCAGTTGGACCAGGTCGAGGATCTGCAGCTGGAAGTTTAGTTTCTTACTGCTTAAAAATTACAGACATTGACCCTATCAAATATGGCTTATTGTTCGAACGGTTTTTAAATCCAGAGAGAATCTCCCTCCCTGATATTGATATTGACTTCTGCACTAATCGTCGTGGGGAAGTTATTAATTATGTTACTCAAAAATATGGCCGGGAAAATGTTTCCCAGATCATCACTTTTGGAACAATGGCAGCTAAAGCGGCCGTCAAGGATTCTGGACGCAGCTTGAACATGTCTTATGCAGAAGTAGATCGAATTGCTAAATTGATCCCAACTGAAATCGGCATAACCTTAGACAAAGCTATAAAAGATTCAGCTGGATTGCGGGATCTAATTTCCAACGATGACCGAATAAGTGATCTGTTTGACATAGCTAAAAGACTAGAGGGTATGGCTCGTCATGCTTCAACTCATGCAGCAGGTGTTGTAATTGCCCCTAAACCTCTTATGGAAATTGTCCCACTTTATAAGAGTAACAAAGATGAAATCACTACTCAGTTTGCTATGAACCACTTGGAAAAAATTGGTTTACTGAAGATGGATTTCCTAGCCCTCACCACTTTAACAGTTTTGGATGAGACCGTTAAACTCATCCATCAAACTACTGGGACACACATACTATTAGAAACATTACCTATGGATGATAAAAAAACCTACGAAATTTTTTCTAAAGGGCTCTCCAATGGTATTTTCCAATTTGAAAGTAGTGGAATGAAAGAAATTCTTCGACGTTTTAAACCAGAAAGATTAGAAGATCTCACTGCTCTTAATGCACTTTATCGACCCGGACCAATTGGCGGTGGAATGATTGACGATTTCATTAAGAGAAAACATGGACAGAAAGAAGTTGTCTATGAGCTCCCAGAACTTGAAAGTATCTTAAAAGAAACTTTGGGAGTAATTGTCTACCAGGAACAAGTCCAGCAAATTGCAAATGTCTTAGCTGGATATTCCCTGGGAGAGGGAGACATACTCCGTAGAGCTATGGGTAAAAAAAAGAAGGAAGAAATGGAATCACAGCGAGAAAAGTTCATTGCTGGTGCAACAAAAAGAGGTTTTGGAGAAAAAACAACCGCTAGAATCTTTGACTTGATGGAACAGTTTGCTGGTTACGGTTTCAATAAAGCCCATTCTGCAGCGTATGCCCTCTTGGCCTACCAAACAGGTTATCTGAAGGCTAATTATCCCGTATGCTTTATGTCAGCATTGCTAACAAGCGAAATTAATAACACGGACAAAATGGTAAAATACATCAATGAATGTCGAGATTTGGGCATAAAAATCCTTCCTCCAGATATTAATGTCAGCGATCTACACTTTACACCTCAAGGATCTGAAATTCGTTTCGGAATGATGGCAATAAAAAATGTTGGGACAAATGCAATAAATTCTGTTTTAGCGGGTAGAAAAGTAGTATCGAAATTCCGTTCTATCTTTGAACTCTGTGAACAAATTGATCTCCATTTAGTTAATAAACGTATGATTGAAAGTCTTATTAAAGCTGGCGCTTTAGATTCACTTGGAAAACGCCGTTCAGAATTATTTGCTAATGTTGATAAAGCAATTGAGTCAGCCCAAAAAATGCAAAGAGATCGAGAATCTGGTCAGCAAGCGTTATTTGTTGATGATAATATTAACTCAGCAGATGGCTATCCCTATCCAGATGAGGAACCAGACATGCCTAGAGCTTCGGAATGGCCCCAGTCACTGTTGCTTTCAAATGAAAAAGAGGCTCTTGGTTTTTATATCACTGGCCATCCTTTAACAAAGTTCTCTGAAAAATTAAAAGCTTTATCAACAGCTGAAGTAGAAGAAATTAACGAGAAGGACTCCGGTAGTAATGTTCAGTTAGGCGCCATGATCAATTCGCTTAGAATCCTACGTACGAAAAAAGGAGATCGAATGGCTGTGTTGTCTTTGGAAGACCTCAGTGGCTCAATTGATGCAGTCGTGTTTCCAGAAACCTTTAGTCGTAATGAGTCTCTTATCAAGTCAGAAGCAGCTCTTCTTGTTGAAGGATCGCTAGAAGTTGAAGATTCAGGGTCGCGAAAAATCATTGTTAAAGGAATGCAAATGTTAGAAGCAATCGCCCAACAGGCAGGCAAACCAGTTACCATTCAAATCAATTTAGAAGAAATGTCGCAAACCCTTCCAGAAGAATTAAAAACCATTCTTGAGAAAAATCCCGGTAACAGCCGGGTTATTTTTCAACTTGAACATCCTGAAGGCTACCTAATAAATATGAAACCTAAAGACGTGATCCAAGTATCAGCAAAAGAAGATCTAATTCAACAGTTAGAATTACTTTGTGGCAAGGGGAAAGTGTTATTGTGAGCTCATTTATTAAAGACAAAGTCTATGACTTAACACATAATGAGATACTCATTATGTCTAAGTTAAAAAAGCTGTAAGGGATTTAGAAAGAAATTTCACTTATAGAATAGACTAGTAAAGAAAATTTTTGGTAACTAGCTATCTAAACTAAATTGAGTATACTTTTAGATTTCTAAAATTGGCTCGAGAACAGATTAAATGACCTTAACACCCTGGCAAAGAATCGAATTGGCTCGCCATCCCAAACGGCCACATGTTAAAGATTTTATCGATATCATCTTTCAAGATTATTCTGAAATACATGGAGATCGCCGTTATGCTGATGATCCAGCAATGATTGGCGGTATGGCTCGTTTTCATGGGGAACCATGTATGGTGATCGGCACTCAAAAAGGCAGAGACACAAAACAAAAACTTTTTCGAAACTTCGGCATGCCTAAGCCAGAAGGTTATCGGAAAGCCTTACGATTAATGCAACTTGCTGAAAAATATTCACGGCCAATTTTTACTTTTATAGACACTACGGGAGCCTATCCTGGTATCGGAGCCGAAGAACGTGGTCAAGCCGAGGCTATTGCCTTTAATCTGCGTGAAATGGCTCAGTTAAAGGTTCCAATCTTAGTAACAATCACTGGGGAAGGCGGTAGTGGTGGAGCTTTAGGAATTGGGATTGGAAACCGAATATATATGCTGGAACATGCCTACTATTCAGTGATTTCTCCCGAAGGGTGTGCAGCAATATTATGGAAGGATCAATCAAAAGTTGAATCAGCGGCCAATGCTTTGAAGATTACTTCCCAATATCTTAAAGAAATTGACATTGTAGACCAAGTCATTCCAGAACCAGCAGGAGGAGCTCATCTCAATCCCCAAAATACAGCTAAGTTAGTCGATCAACAATTACATCAAGGACTACAACAATTGAATTCTCTCTCAACCCAAGAACTCTTAGAACAACGATACGAAAGATTTCGCCTGTTGGGAACAGTGGTTGATGCCCCACACGTAGCAAATCTTGATTAAAAATATAAACCAAGATTAATCTATTAACTTTTTAATTCAACAATAAATCCAAAAGTAATATATCTTGGAATACTAGTTATTGTTACACTACACTTAGTATCTGTTGATGAAATTTTTAAAAGTGTTAAAAAAGGCATGTCATGGATCAAACAAATCGGCGTTATTTTCTTATGACATCACTAGCAATGACAGCTTCTAGTCTCGCTCATTCTCCAGTCTCAACTCAAGCCAATGACCGTATCCGTATAGCTGTAGTGGGATTACGTAGTCGAGGTCGAAATCACATACAAGCCTTTCATGATTTAAGGAATCATAATGTTGAAGTAGCAGCCTTATGTGATATTGATGAGAACATATTGAGTGAAAGGCTAATTGAAACGGAGAAGCTGACAGGTAAAAGACCAGAGACTTTCACTGATATGCGAGATTTAATGGATAAGAAAGATATCGATGTAATTTCTTTTGCGACTCCAAACCATTGGCATGCACTAGGTACCATTTGGGCATGTCAAGCTGGCAAAGATGTTTATATTGAAAAACCAACCTCCCACGGAATTTGGGAAGGCCGTAAAATGGTAGAAGCTGCTCGAAAATATCACCGGATAGTGCAAAGTGGGACCCAAATCAGAAGTAGTGTTGCAATTCAGGAGGGAATGCAAAAAATTAGAGAAGGTCTCATTGGTGATGTTTACATGGCTAGAGGTCTTTGTTTTAAATGGAGAAAGAGTATTGGAAAAGCCAAAGAGCAACCAATTCCGCCAGGAATCCACTATGACCTTTGGACTGGTCCAGCTCCAAAACGGCCTTTTACAAAAAATCGTTTTCATTATCAATGGCATTGGCAGTGGGATTACGGTAATGGAGACATTGGGAACCAAGGCCCTCATCAACTAGACTTAGCTCGTTGGGGTTTAGGAGTTGGTCTTCCTAAACGAATACAGTCCCTAGGTGGACATTATCTCTTTAATGATGATCAGGAAACTCCTAATGTTCAAATATCTACCTTTGAATATCCTGATGAACAGAAAATTTTAACTTTTGAAGTCCGTCACTGGATTACAAACTCTGAAGGTGGAAGCCAAATTGGGGCTTTCATTTATGGTTCTGAAGGATATCTTGAGATTTCTCAGTACGATGGCTATCGGACCTTCTTAGGAAAAAAACAAGAGCCTGGACCTAGCCGTGAAGAAGGTGGCAATCATTTTTCTAACTTTATTGATGCCATTAGAACTCGAAACCATAACCAACTAAATTCTGATATTGAAGAAGGCCATATCTCATCATCATTAGCCCATCTAGCTAATATTGCTTATCGTACAGGCCGTACTTTACAATACGACCCACTCGAAGAGAAATTTCCTAACGACGATGAGTCTAATGCGTTTCTCAAACGCCAGTATCGTCCTCCTTTTGTAGTGCCAGAAGAAATATAAAATAAACCCTAGTCAAGTGGCGTGGCCAAAAACTTAGAAAAAACTTTAACCCTAAACAACTTACCTAGTCACCACAACGAATACTGTTTCCCGAAATTACTTCAAGAGCATGAGGTAGAACTGTTTGTAGTGAACTCAGAGATTCCTTCACACCTTTAACACTCCCAGGCAAATTTATGATAAGCGTATCTCCCCTAATACCCACCAATGCTCTTGACAGAGCTGCTTTTTTTGTGTGTTTCATTCCTTCTATTCTCATTAGCTCTGCCATTCCTGGAACTTCTCTTTCAATTACAGTTGCAGTAGCTTGAGGTGTCACATCTCTAGGTGAAAGACCGGTGCCTCCTGTTGTAACAACCAAATGAATATCTTGTAGATTACAACAATCTATTAAACATTCCTTGATTTTCTCCACTTCGTCAGGAACCAGCAAGATTTCTAAAACAATACAGCTTAAATTTTCCAATTCATGACGAACAGCAGGTCCAGAGAGGTCCTCTCTTTCTCCGCGGGAGGCTGAATCACTCACCGTCACGACAAAGGCTCTAGGCTTAGCTTCTTGATTCATTTGACCTTGGGAATGTAGGAAAGATTTTCTTTGAGTGTTAGCTTAATTCTAACAACCAAAGAAACTCAAGATTGATAATGATTAAAAGTACCTCAATGAGGGAATTCTTTAAAAATTCTCTAAATCAGCTAGAGCAGTTAATCCATTTTTTTTTAGATAATTGATAATACCCCCTTCTTGATAAAGTCTCCGCATCATTCCAGGAATTTTAATTGTAATTGTTTCATTCTTAGTCTTATTCAGGAGTACTTGGGATTCAAAATCCAAATCAAGAAGGTCACTTTCAGCAATTGAATCAGTCTCTGCAATGATACACAAAAGACCTAGATTTATTGCGTTCCGAAAAAATATTCGGGCAAAAGATTTTGCAACTACTGCTGTAATATACGAGTGTTTAAGAGCTACAGCTGCAGTTTCTCTTGAACTACCGCACCCAAAATTATGACCAGCCACTACAAAATCATTTGCCTGAACCTTTTGGTGAAATTCTGGGCGATATTCAATAAAACATACTTTAGCCAGTTCATTGGGATCAGTAGTTATGTTATATCGCCCTGGAGTAATCAGATCAGTGTTGATGTTGTCTCCAAATTTCCAGTTCATTCTCACCTATCTTTCTCTAGTCAACAAAGCTGCGTGGATCAGTAATTATGCCGGTTAAAGCAGATGCTGCAGCAGTAGCGGGACTCGCCAAATATATTTTAGCTTTAGGACTACCCATTCTCCCTTCAAAATTTCGGTTACTGGTAGAAACACAAACTTCTTCATCATAAAGCACACCTCCAGACCTCCCGAGGCAAGGACCGCAACCAGGACTAGACACAACCGCTCCAAAATTAATAAATTCTTCAACATAACCTCGCTTAATCGCTTCCATGTACACTTGGCGGGATGCTGGAGTAATAATCGCACGCAAACCTTCTTTGACTCTTTTACCTTTCCACATTTTATAAACAACCGCTAAATCTTCAATTCTACAATTAGTACAAGATCCAATAAAAACTTGATCGACTAGAATTTTTTCAGGTTCCACTTGATCCACTGGTACATCATTATCAATATCAGGAGGACAAGCAATCATAGGTTGAAGGTTAGAGACATCAAATCGAAGTTCCTTTTCAAAGTGAGCTTCTGGATCACTCATAATTTCATCAAACTCAATCAGTCGACTATTCTCTTTTAGATATACTTTCGTATTATTGTCAGGAGCAACAATGGCCGCCTTAGCACCCATCTCTGCACTCATGTTGGTAAGCGTTAACCGAGAAGGGACATTGAATGAACGAACGGTGGGTCCAGTATATTCAATGACCCTATAATTTGCTCCGTCCGAACCTATCTCCTTTGCTACTGTGAGAACCACATCTTTCGAATAACAACCCCTTGGAAGATCACCTGTAATTTCAACACGAATAGTTTGTGGAACTCGGAACCAACTCTTTCCAGTAGCCATCGCAATTGCGGCATCAGTTGATCCTACACCAATTGTTAAAGCTCCTAAGCCTCCTCCTGTTGGGCTGTGAGAATCAGCACCCAAGATCAAATTACCAGGATTAATTAACCTTTCTGACATGACTTGGTGACAAACTCCATCGTAAGTTATTGGAATTCCTTGCTCATCAGCAAATTTTCTAATTTGGTTCTGAAGCTTAGACATAGCTACACTGGGACTGGGAAAAGCATGATCAAACGGAATAAAAATCTTTTTGGGATCAAAAACACGGTCAGCAATTTGATAGAAAGGCTCCAAAGCCCAAGCACAAGTTGTATCATGGGCCATAACTAAATCTAAATCTGCCAGAATAAAGTCACCAGCATGAACCTTTCTTCCACAGTGACTAGAAAAAATTTTTTCTGTAAGTGTCTGAGCCATTAATAGCTACTTTGCATATAGTTATTTATTCGAAAAACTACCTTAGGCCTAGTTTTTATTTATCTTTGACCTAATACGGCTAGTCAATTATAGTGAAACTTTACCGTTTAAAGCAATCTAAGCACTTAAAGTCTAACGACAAAACTAAAAGAGTTCACCAACAAATTGTTCATAGAAAATAATACACTGAGGTGGAGTTAATATTTTAAAATTAAAATTAGTAATCCCCTAACCTATCAAACTTAAATCCTCAATGTGATAAAAGCCAAGAGAAAAAATTTGGTTCAGCATAGGCTTTATCCCAAGAGTTGTGCCCAACTCCTTCATATTCTGTATATTTAACAACTCCTCCTAACTCCTTTAATGCTGCAGCCATTGCTCTAGATTCATTTACAGATACAATTGGATCCTCTGCTCCATGAAAAATCCAAACCGGTATCTTCCCAATCTTGTTTGCCATTGTCCAATAAGGGTCTGACGATAGTTCAACAGGCGGGTGGTCTACAGGGATCTTCACTCCATCAGGAGGAACTACTCCTCCACAAATGGGTGCTATAGCTGCAAATTTTTTCGGATACTTTGCTGCCAGATACCATGTGCCATAACCTCCCATAGACATTCCTGTTAAAAATACTTTTCTGGAGTCTCCATTGAAATCACTTATTGATTTTTCTAGAGATTGTAATACGAGAAACTCCATTTCCGGATGAGTCCACCACCTACCTCTTTGACATTGGGGAAAAATGACAATTGCTGGAAAATCATGACTGGCTTTCTTAATGACTGGCCCAATTCCCTCCTTAGTTGGACTAATCCCATCCTCACCTCGCTCTCCGGCACCATGGAGAAAAACTACTACAGGCCATTTTTCTTTTGATTCCCAGTTTTGAGGGACAAAAACCTGATAATTATAAATTTTTTCTTCTATGGTGATTTTACGCGAAACGAACTGGGTATCTTCTTGAGCACAACCTGAATTTAAGGTTAAAGATAATACAGCAGTGTATAACCCTAATTGAAAAACCTTATCAAGATTCATGTTTTGACTGTTTTAAAAAATTTAATTTCGTTACATTCAAAATTTACTAGTACTACTTTATCAATATATTCCGCATAATCTACATCGATTTGAGTGCATATTGAAATTCTTATTATGTGCCCTAGTTTCCATTTTAATCAAAAAAATTTTGATCTTATTGTTCATTTTTCATCTAACTTTATCTTTATGTTCCAATCCCATCACTAATTTAAACTCAACTTAAGAAGTAATGATTACAGACATTAATATCTTGATCCTTGTTAGAAGTTACAACTTAAACCAGAATAAAACTTTTACTCAAAGTTGAGAAAATCTATTTAGTAATTTAATTTTTCCACAATTAACACTCAGCGCACCATCCAACTAACTAAAAAAAGAAAATTAGAATACAAGGCAACCCTATTGCAATCCAACTCATCTTTACAATATAAAAACAATCTAAACAGTGGTATGGTATCAGACTCGGATTGCAAATTAGTGATTAGCTAAGCGATAAAAAGATTAAGTGAGAGAGGAGCTTTGGTTATGAACAACTTTATTGACGACAAATCAAAAAATCCAATTCAGACTAATCCACCCTCTAGGACAGCGCTCCAACAGAAACCTCAACCCCGTTGGGGCCTTTTCGGGTTTTTGATTATTTTAGTTATACAAGGATTTTTAATTTACCAGGTTTTAGGTAATAAAACTCAGATATCTGAGTCACAGAATCAACTTAAGTTTTTAACGGAAGAACTAACAGCTAATCTAAGTTCGCAGGAAAAAAGAATAAAATCAGTTAATACTGCTCTTCTGAAAGAAACACAACGAATCGGAGAGACTCAGAAAGAACTGCAACAAACAAAATCAGATAACCAAGAAACAACTCGACGAATTCAGACACAACAAAGGCGGTCAAGCAGGCAACAACAGGAGTCGGTAAAAAAACTTGACGCCAAGATTAGTCAAAAGGCTGATGACCAAGAACTTTCTGCGTTAAAGAGCTCTGCCAAAACCCAGTTTGGTACGGTAAATAAAAATGTTGAATCTAATAGAGCCGAATTGGAAAAAACTAAGAAAACCCTTGAAGGTGCTAATAGAGATATTATGGATGTAAGGTCAACCCTTACCCAGCAAATAGCTAGGAACAAAGAAGAATTAAATATGCTCCGTCTAAAAGGAGAGCGTGATTTTTTTGAGTTTGATATCACCAAGAAACAAAAATTTGTTTCGGTTGGAGGCATTAAATTTAGACTGACTAGAACAAAATGGAAAAAAGGAAGGTATTCAATAAGGATGGTAGTAGATGACAGGAATATAGAGAGAAAAAGTAAATTTGTTAATGAGCCTGTACAATTTCTTGTTGGCCCTACAAAGCTTCGTTATGAATTAGTAGTAAATGAGGTTCCAGAGAAAGACCGTATTATCGGCTATCTGAGTGTACCAAAAAACAAGGTCCTTGCATCTGAGCGAAGAAATTAAGAAAAACAGTTTTAGTTAGAAACACCAGTTTAAAAATCGCTGGGAGTAATTGGCTTTCTAAACCCACCTATAGAATTCAAGAACCTTGAAATTGGAACCTAAGTTGACTATACTCCCCAAGCTTTGATTAGTAATTTTGATTGACAGTTTAACTTGTTACGTGCCTATTACATGCCCAGGTAGCTCAGTCGGTAGAGCGCAGCCCTGAAAAGGCTGGCGTCGGCGGTTCAATTCCGTCCCTGGGCACCGCCACACTATTTTATGCCTGATCCTTTGCCGTCATTCCTCAAAGCCAAAGCTCATCTCTAAACTATTTATAACATCAATTAAAACGAGTTTACCAGTCTTTTGGACATCTCTTTCAAAACCAGATCATTTTTTTCAGTTAGTCATATCCTATACCAAAGGCAGGAAAAAGAGGGGTCCCTTTGGAAAGAGGTTTGATATCAGGTGGCTATTTAAAAGGAACATGGACACTATTTCATTCCGATCTGTGAAGCGAATAGGAAAGGGTTAATCTGTCCATTAATCTTTACCTAGTAAGTATTATTGAAGTTCCATTTTTACGTAGTTAGTTCCTCCCAAAGAGCATGATAATAATGCATCAGTCTAATAGGATCAGTACTCGAGGGAATTTCGGCCAAGGTATAGCGACTATATCCAAATCTTTTCAATAAGTTGAATAATTCTCCATAAGGATATTTTTTGTCCCAAAGCTCTCTAATATGTACGTTTCTCAACCAAGGCTCAAGTAAAACAAGATTTTTTTTTACTGATTTTTTTTCGATGTCCTCGGGATTTGAATTCCAACAAACACCCACCAATGGATGATTTGCCGACTCCATCATTTTTTTGACAGCTAACGGCTCGTTAGAGTGCTTGCCATGCACTTCTAACCAGATTTCAACTCCATAACGCTCCCCAAATTGACCACACTCTCTTAAAGCTTCTCCTATCTGCTCAATAGTTTTGTCTTCAGAAAATCCCTCTGGAATCCCATTAGGGCGTACTTTGATTCCAAGGGCGCCAACATCATGAGCTAATTCAATAAATTTCTTAGCTTTATCAATATTGTTATCCACAACCTTTCTTTCTATCGAATGGAATTCACAAGTTGTACCTAAACTAAGCAAACGCACTGGTGAATCAGCAAAACGCCTACCCACTGATGTACGATCATCTCTACCTAAAAAAGGTTCAACTCCATGTTTATGAGTCGTTCGAAGCTCAACAGCTTGAAATCCCGTCTTAACACAATTTGAAATTAAAGCCTCAATATCCCAATCCTTTCCCAAATTATAGGTAACCAAACCTAATGCAAACATTCTTACACGTGAATTAAGATAAGTTCTTTCTCTCAGCATAATAATTTCCCCTTCCTACTTTTTGTTACAAAAGATCTTTTTTGATGAAATCATCATTTTTAAAAACTAAATGAAGACCTCATTTTTTGAATGTTTGGCTAGACTAATAGCTTCGAGCACCTCATGGGCTCGTAACATATCTAAACCAGTAGCAGCTATGGGTTGTCGACCTTGTATTGCTCTGACAAAATTTTTTATTACTTGACTAATTAAATCTTTAGATGAATTCAAACACTCATCTTTCCGAGCATTCTCAAGAAAAATTGTCTTAAGGGGACGTCGGAGGACTGGTTTGCCTTCACGTTTTATTATCTCAATTTCTAACATTTCATAGAATTTCTCCTCTTCCGAGGGGATAAATGGGTCAAAATCACAGTGTACTTGATAACTATTACTCATTTTAAGAACCCACTTTCCTACTTCAGTTTCCACCATCCTTCCTGTGGTCGCCATAGTTGGAGATCTGACAGAGGTAAATTCAGAATTGAACAACCAACGAAGTGTGTCTATTAAGTTAATTTTAATTCCTATGTTACGAAACACATTAGAGGCAGGAGTTATTCTGCTACCATTTAGATTTCTGTTATTTCTCTTAATTAAGTTAATAATTTGAAATCTACCTAGTTCACCTTTTTTAATTTGTTGACGCAGAACTTTTTGATCTAGAGATAATCGATGTGGAAAACTAACTCCTAAAAGAACATCGTAAGCTTGACATATAGTCCAAATCTTACGGGCCTGCACATGACTATAATTTGGAGTTTCACACAAAATAGATTTTCCTGCCCTTGCACTCTGAACTAAAACCTCATTACAATACTCACTAGTATTACAGACAATTACTCCTTCAGACATTTCATCTGTCAATACTTCTCTAAAATCGGAAAAAATAAGCCTCTGCTCTGTAAGCTGGTTATCTCCATCCACTACTGTTCTGTTCCCCTCTATCAAAGCTGTCAACTGAACATCAGGAATATTTCTTAGGCAGTCAATATGAAATTGATTTGGTTCGACAAGTAAGATCTTAGTAGTCATTTTGAAGGGACCTAGTTTACAACTAATACAGATAGAGATATGAACTAAAGTTACTCAACCTGTTTTAGATTTTAATTATTGATCTTTAGTCCAAAAGTAACATCATTCATTATGTTAATCTTTAATTTAACTGTTTCGTTAGCTTTTACTAAAATTTTTCTTCTTACACTTAAAAAACGATTTTGATGAAGTCTAGGTTTTATTTTTACAATTCGGTAATATGAGTATCCAAATTGATACTTTTGATTAGAATTTCAGTCTAAAGTTTTAATATTTCTGACAAATAATGAGTAACCCTTAATAATGATTGTGCCACTAACACCATTAATGTTCCTGCGGCGAACGGCTAAGCTCT
This sequence comes from Terriglobia bacterium, assembly GCA_022452285.1. Classification (GTDB taxonomy): domain Bacteria; phylum Acidobacteriota; class Terriglobia; order Versatilivoradales; family Versatilivoraceae; genus JAKUNG01. Next base: position 446,394 of record JAKUNG010000001.1, read on the forward strand.
ATCCAGACAAACTAGCTGTCGTTTGTGGTGAACATCGTTTTAGTTACTCACAATTCAACAAAAGGGTCCACCAGTTATCTTGGAGTCTTAAAAATCTTGAGGTCCATTCTGGTATGGTGGTAGCCTACCTAAGCCGTAACTGCCATCGTCTGTTAGAAGGTTACTATGGTGTTATTCAGATAGGGGCAATTTTACTTCCAGTTAACGTTCGATTAACTCCAACCGATCTTGTTTTTATACTGAATGACTCTAGTGCTACTGTATTATTCCTAGAACAAGAATTTGTCCCCGAAATTGAAAAAATACGAAAAAAACTAAAAACTGTTAAGCACTTTATAGTTTTAAATGACATCTCTAGAAGAACTTGGCTTCAATCTCTCAATTATGAGCAACAACTAAATAAAAGTATCACTGATCCTTTTCCTGACCAGATTAAAGACGAAAATTCTGTAGCTGAACTATTCTATACTAGTGGTACCACAGCAAAACCTAAAGGAGTAATGCTAACTCACCGTAATCTGTACTTACATGCTCAAAGTGTAGTTTGGGCACATCAAAACCAAGATAGTGATGTTCAACTCCATACAATCCCCCTTTTCCATGCTAATGCCTGGGGTGTTACTCATAGCATTACTTTGGTCGGTGGCACCCATGTCATGGTATCTAAGTTCAGACCAACAAAAATTTTTCAGCTCATAGAAAAAGAAAAAATTACGTCATTCAATTTGGTTCCCACCATGGCTTCAATGCTCTTGACTTCTGCAGGAATCTCAAAAGATTTCCCTACACTTCGTCTAATTCATCTTGGTGGTTCGACTGTACCCACAGAAATGGTTGAACAGTTAGAATCTGCTTTTGGCTGTTCGTGCAGTTGTGGTTATGGTCTAACTGAAACTTCACCTGTATTGACTATTTCAATCATTAAATCCCATCTTAAAGAGGATTCTAGTGCTCATTATAAACGAGCTGCCATGACTGGTATCGAATTACCTGGGAATGAGGTGAGGGTGGTTGACGAAAATGGAATAGATGTCATACAAAATGGGAAAATGATAGGCGAAATTATTACCAGAAGCAATTTAGTTATGAAGGGATATTGGAACCTGCCGGAAGAAACAGCTGAGGCCATTAAAGAAGGTTGGTTTTATACTGGAGATTTAGCTACTGTGGATCCAGAGGGTTACCTAATGATTGTAGATAGAAAAAAGGATATAATTATTAGGGGAGGAGAAAATATATCTTCTTTAGAGGTTGAAAAAACTCTAGTTACACATCCCGCTATCTTGGAATGTGCTGTTATTGCAGTTCCAAGTAAAAAGTGGGGTGAAACACCTAAAGCTTTTGTCGTAATTAGGCCGAATCAAAAAGTTTCAAAGCAAGAATTGAAATTTTATTGTAGAAGGAAACTTGCAACATATAAAATCCCCTCTTCCTTTGAAATCGTCAGAAGTCTTCCAAAAGGAGTAACTGGGAAGATACAAAAAAAGATTTTACGTTTATTTCATCAGGGAAACCCTTGAAATCAATACCCTGCTAACCCAGTGAATGATTTTCAGAAAATAATCCTTACCTCTTAAGAATAAAGCGAGTTAAAAAAGTTAATTTATTTTTTAAAATGATCTAAAACAAGAAAATTGACAAAATTTTTCATTGATCTCTTGGTACCTTCAGGTCATTTTGGGTAGGACATCTTCTAGCCTATTGACTGGATTAGGTTTATCTGATAATTTGCCTTCTTAAAATTAGAGTATCAGCTAAAAACTTATGAGCCAAATAAAAGTTACCTTTCCTGATGGAGCTTCTAAATCTTTTGCATCTGGCATTAGTATTCTCGAGGTTGCAAAGTCAATAAGTGAGAGGTTAGCAAAAGTTGCCTTAGTTGCTGAGATTGATGGACAACTTGCCGACTTATCAACTAATCTAGAAAAAGATTCCTATATTAAGATTTTGACAGAACATGATCCTAAAAGCTTAACCGTTTATCGACATAGCACAGCCCATTTACTAGCTCTCGCAGTTACTGAACTCTTTCCCGAAACCAAGTTAGGTATAGGACCGCCAATAGAAAATGGCTTCTATTATGATTTTCACCGTGAAACTCCATTTTCTGCTGAAGAGCTCAAAGAAATTGAACAAAAGATGTACGACCTAATCAAAGAAAACCATTCCTTTGAGCTTATCTGGATGAATAAAACCAAGGGGTTAAAGTGGTTCAGCGAGCAGGGAGCCAATCTTAAATGCGAATTGATCGAAGAAAAGGCAGATAATCTCTTTTCCTGCTATAAAGTTGGCAGTTTAATTGATTTTTGCAAAGGGCCGCATATTCCTTCATTAGGAAAAATCAAGGCGGTAAAATTACTTTCTGTAGCAGGAGCTTATTGGAAAGGTGATGAAACAAACCAGCAGTTACAAAGAATCTACGGTACTGTTTTTTATAATAAAAAAGATCTTTCTATCTACCTTAATCAACTGGAAGAAGCTAAAAAACGAGATCACCGGCGCCTTGGAAAGGAGTTAGACCTTTTTAGTATGCAAGATGAAGCAGGACCAGGCTTAGTTTTTTGGCACCCTAATGGAGCTCTAATTCGGACTGAAATCGAAAATTTCTGGCGTAACCAACATTTACAAGGTGGTTATGAATTTGTCTTTACACCTCATATAGCTAAAAAGGATTTGTGGCGTACCAGCGGTCATGTTGATTTTTATAAAGAAAACATGTACTCATCCATAGAAATTGATAATGTCGATTACCAGTTGAAGCCCATGAATTGCCCTTTCCATATTCTAATTTATAAGAACAATTTGCGTAGTTATCGTGATCTGCCACTCAGATATGCAGAAACAGGAACGGTATACCGTTATGAACGTTCTGGAGTCTTGCAAGGATTGTTAAGAGTTAGAGGATTTACTCAAGACGATGCCCACATCTTTTGCCAGCCAAACATAGTCCAACAAGAAATCTCGGGGGTTTTGGATTTTACGTTATCATTACTCCGTAGTTTTGGTTTTAACGATTTTGAGGTTTTTCTAGCAACGCAACCTAAGAAAAACGTTGGCTCAGCTGAGGATTGGAAGGAATCTACCCAAGCCCTCAAAAGGGCAGTTGAAAGTCATGGACTCTCCTACAATACCGACGAAGGGGGTGGAGCATTTTATGGACCTAAGATTGATCTAAAGATCAAAGATGCTATTGGACGTTCTTGGCAGTGCACAACTATCCAATTTGATTTTAATCTACCTGAACGATTTGATCTATCTTATGTCGGAGAAGATGGGAAACTCCATCGCCCCTATATGATTCATAGAGCATTACTTGGTTCTTTGGAACGATTCTTTGGGATTTTGATTGAACACTACGCTGGAGCTTTTCCATTGTGGCTAGCCCCAGTCCAAATAATGGTATTGCCAATAAGTGAGCGGCACAATGAAATGGCTTCAAGAGTAGAGTCAAAATTGACTGTACAAAACTTTCGTGTTAAAAGTGATCTAAGAAATGAAAAGATTGGCGCAAAGATTCGTCGAGCGCAAATATATAAGATACCCTATATGATAATTATTGGTGATGAAGAAGTTCAAAATGACACCTTATCAGTCAGAAACCGTTTTAAAGGAGACCTTGGTATCTTTTCCTTTGAAAATTTCTTAAAATTAATTCAGGATCTACGTGAAAAAAAATCCGTACGTCCTTAAATAAGTTTTATAATGATGTTTAACGATTTTTCTTTTAGGAGGTGAATACATCCGTCGTAAGCCTACGTTTCGCCCTAAACAACCTCGTATCAACATCAATGATCGCATTAGAGCAAGTGAAGTAAGAGTGATTGATGAAGCAGGGGAACAACTTGGAGTGATGACTCCATTGGATGCACTTAATCTAGCTAAAGAAAAACAACTTGACCTAGTTGAAATATCCCCCAATGCTCAACCACCCGTTTGCCGAATTATGAATTATGGCAAATATATTTATCAGCTCAAGAAAAAGGCAAATGTTGCAAAGAAAAATCAAAAAACCATTCAGGTTAAAGAAGTCAAATTTCGTCCAAAGACAGATAATCATGACTATGAATTCAAGAAAAAGAATATTCTTCGTTTCTTAGAGGAAGGTGACAAAGTTAAAGCTTCAGTTAGCTTCCGTGGCAGAGAAATGGCACATAAGAATATAGGTCGAGCAATGATTCTTCGTCTTATAGAGGATGTTGCAGAAAAAGGTGTGGTTGAAGGCCACCCCAAAATGGAAGGTAACCATATGTTTGTTATTTTTTCTAACAAGAAATGACCAGATACTGAATTTTTTACCAAATTATAAAGAGACAGCTTACAATGTCTCTAGAAAAAATAGGAGAAAGTAGGTGCCAAAACTTAAAACACATCGAGGAGCAAAAAAACGCTTTCGTGTAACAGCTAGTGGTAAAGTTAAACGCGGACATTCAGGCACTCGTCACATCTTAACGAAAAAAACAACTAAGAGAAAAAGACTACTTGACCAGTCTACATTGGTTAGTTCAGATGATGTGCCAAGGATAAAAAAAATGCTACCCTATGCTTCTTAATTCAAATAGTTAATTGAATCTGTTTGAGTTAAAGATAGAAAAGGTATCGAAAGAGGAGAGACAAAGTGGCAAGAGTAAAACGTAGTAGTAGTCGAAGAGACCAACGACGAAAATTACTTGATGCAGCATCTGGTTTCAGGGGGACCAAAAGTAAGCTTTATCGAGCTGCAAAAGAAGCTGTTGATCGATCTCTGCGATTCGCAGCTCGAGACCGAAAGGTTAAGAAACGGCAATTTCGATCACTTTGGATTGTCCGTATTTCAGCCGCTGCTAAATTAAATGGAATATCATACAATAAACTAATTCATGGATTAAAACAGTCTGGGGTTGAGCTTGACCGAAAAGTGCTAGCTGATTTAGCTGTGCGTGATCCAGCAACCTTTACCAAGTTAGTTGAGACAGTAAAGCAAGAAAGTTAGTTACTCTGTATTCACGAGGTATACAAGTTTGGTGGTTAAATGCATCTAAAACGGTGCTCGACTAATATTTAACCAAAAATGGGGCTTTCCACAGCCCCATTTTTTTTCTATCTGGAGTTTAAAGAATGTTTGACAAGTTAAATGCATTAAAAGAAACCTTTAATTCAGAACTAGCTAAATCTAAATCAAAAGTACAGTTAACAATCCTTAAAGACCAGTATCTTGGCAGGAAAAAAGGTAAAATTACCCTTCTGATGAAAGACTTTAAATCAGTTCCAGCATCTGAAAGAAAGGAACTTGGAAAAGCTTTGAATCAGTTCAAGGCAGAAGTTGTCAGAGTCCTTCAAGATGCTGAAGATGTGTTGACGGATCAAACTCTCGAACAACAATTAAGTACGAACTCCATTGATATTACTCTACCCGGCAATCGTCGTCCCCTTGGACATCCTCATCCACTTGCTTTGGTTAGACAAGAAATTGAATCAATTTTCCACTCATTAGGCTATTCAGTTGAAGATGGCCCTGAAATTGAAACTACTTACTATAATTTCGAAGCACTGAATATACCAGAAGACCATCCAGCAAGAGATGAAGGAGATACCTTCTATTTTTCAAATAATTTATTACTTCGGACCCATACCTCACCTGTACAGATAAGAACAATGGAAAGAAGTCAGCCTCCACTGCGGATCATTTGTCCCGGGACAGTGTACCGGCGTGATAATCCTGATGCTACACATTCCCCTGTATTTCAACAAGTTGAAGGTTTAGCTGTTGATGAAAAGATTACTTTTAGAGATTTTAAGGGAACCATGGAATTTTTCTTGAAGTCGTTCTTTAGTGAAAAAACTCTCGTTCGATTTCGCCCAAGTTATTTTGGTTTTACTGAGCCTAGTGCCGAATTAGATATCTCCTGTCGCTTTTGCTCTGGATCTGGTTGTCGAGTCTGCAAAATGACTGGTTGGGTTGAAGTTTTTGGAGCCGGCATGGTCGACCCAGCTGTTTTTAATTTTGTGGGTATTGATCCAGAAAAATATAATGGATTTGCTTTTGGTATAGGTGTGGAACGTTTTGCAATGATGAAGTATGGAGTAGATAATATTCTTAATTTCTATCAGAATGACTTGCGTTTCCTCAGACAATTTTAGATTTAAAAAAGTCTACTCAATTGAGTTTTAGGTATCCAAATCTCTTGAATTATTGAAAAAATAGTATTGTTCTGAATTAGTTTTGTTGTTCATTTGATCTAACTGTTAAAAGAAAACTTTCGTGACCTTAGAACTGACTTAGTATCCTTGGCAATAAAAAGTGATACAAAGTTTATTCTAAATTAATGCAATGAAGATAAGTTACCGGTGGCTACAGGATATTGTTGACTTTACAGCTAAACCTAGACAGCTTGCTGAAGATTTAACAAACTGTGGTGTAGTAGTTTCAACTATCGAAGCTGTCGCCTCAGATACAATTTTTGAATTGGATCTCACTACTAATCGTCCTGATTGTCTAGGACACTGGGGAGTTGCTCGAGAGATAGCTACGTTATATAAGAAAACTCTTGAGGAAAAACAAATTGAGCTACCAGAGTGTAAACAACCAACTTCTTCTCAGGTTTCTATTAATATTGAATCTGACAATTTATGTCGACGCTATTCAGCTCGTCTAATTCAAGGAGTACGGGTTGGTCCATCTCCTCAATGGATTTGCAGTCGTCTCAGTAATCTAGGAATTAATCCCATTAATAATGTTGTCGATGTGACTAACCTAGTATTAATGGAAATGGGACATCCTTTACATGTTTTCGATTTTGCCAAGATTGAAAATTCCCAAGTTATTATACGTAAAGCTAATGAAGGAGAAAAACTAGTAGGACTTGATGGTGTAGAAAGAGAGCTTAAATCAGAAATGCTTCTCATTGCTGATCCAATAAAACCTCTAGCTCTAGCTGGGATTATTGGAGGTTTAGAAAGCGAAATCACTACTGAAACTAGCGATATTTTATTAGAAAGTGCATGGTTTGACCCTACTGCTGTTCGTAAAACAGCTAAATTTTTAGGACTACACACTGAAGCTTCACATCGGTTTGAAAGGGTTGCTGATATCGGAGCTACTATAAAAGCTCTAAATCAAGCAGCAAAATTAATCCAACAACTTGCTGGTGGGGAAATTTTAAGTGGAATCGTAGATTTATACGATAAACCCATAGTAAGAACTCCAATATTTCTTCGTAAATCCCGTCTGTCAAGGTTACTGGGGACAGAAATTGAAAGTGAAGAAGTTGAAAAGGTTCTTGAGTCTCTTGATTTTCATGTGCTAGAGCATGAAAAAAAAGGTTGGAAAATATCTCTGCCAACGGCACGGATGGATGTTGAAAGAGAAATTGATCTGATTGAAGAAATTACGCGCCATTATGGATACAACCGATTGCTATCTACCCTACCAATGTGGAGAGGTGTAGCTCGCCTTCGCCCAGACCACGCTGCAGAAAAAGTTTTAACAGAAAGATTATTGAACCTTGGTTATTCCCAAATCCTGACCTATCCATTTATTGAAGAAGGTCAAAACAAAAAATTTAGTTCAGTACCAGATATTCACTTAAAAAACCCCCTCTCCCTAGAAAATGGGGCCATGAGAACTTCTCTCTTTCCTGGTCTTCTGTCCTCGCTTTCCCGAAACTACAACCGAGGAATCCGTAGTATAAGAGTTTATGAAATTGGAAAAGTGTACCAATGGATAGAATCTGACAAAGCTCACGAGGAATTAAGATTAGGTCTATTGATTAGTGGAAGTATTCAAGAAAAAACAATTCACGGTTCTGCTTTAGCACCTACATTTTTCGATATAAAAGGGGACATTGAAGTATTATTGGAGTCTCTGTCAGTTTCAAAACAAAAAATACAGTTTCAAGAAAATAAAAAGAAAGAAGACTATTGGCATCCAGGGGCAAGTGGTGCGATTTGGTTCGAAGAACAGCAGTTAGGTATTCTAGGTCAACTTCATCCAAAGTTGTGCTCGGAATACAAGATCAGACAGCCTGTTTTCATTGCTGAGATTGCCTTGCAATTGTTATACTCCATTGCAGGAAAAACGCACGCCTCTAGAAAAATTCCAAGATTTCCCTCAATTCAGCGGGATCTTTCAATTGTTGTAGACGAAGGTATAAAATATGGGGAAATCGAGGCAGCCATTTGGGAAACTAAGATTGAAAACTTATCTCATTTCTTTCCTTTTGACTTGTATCAAGGGAACCAGTTACCTTCTGATAAAAAAGGTATCTCCATTACTCTTATATACCAAAATCCCAATAGAACACTTGTTGAAGAAGAAGCAGCTAGTTACGACAAAGCAATTTTAACTCACCTTAAAAATAAGTTTAGGGTGAAGCTTAGGGATTAACTATGACCAGTGAATTTGAACAATTTACGAATCTTGAACATAAGCTTTACCAGATAATAGAACTTTTTAAAGCAAATAAAAGTCAAAAAGAATCTCTAGAAAAAGATGTAGAATCATATAAAGCCAAAATTAATCAACTATCTATTGAAAATGATCAACTCAAATCTCAAATTGATGGGTTCAATAAAGAACACAAAGTAATTAAAGAAAAGGTTGAATCAATGTTAAGCAATTTAGAACGGTTACAGTTTTAATTTCTAGGAGTCAACTAATGGAAATAGAAGGTCAATCTATACGATTTGAAATTTTTGATAAAACTTATACCATTAAGGGAGTATTTGAAGACGATTACAAAGAAAAACTAGAAACATTTGTTGACCATACAATCAGAGAAATTTCAAAAAGATTACAAACGGTTGACAGAGATAAAATTGTAGTTACAGCAACATTGAATATTGCTCACTATCTCTTTCAAGAACAAAATCAAAACAATCAAAAGGAATCAATCGAAAAAAATGTTTCAGCGTTTAAGACCAAGATTGGCCAATTGTCAGCCGAGAACGGTCAGCTTAAAACTGAAATTACTGCTCTAAACAAGAAACACCAGACAATGAAGGAGACTGAAACTATTGTTGAAGATAAAAGTTTAAAAATTTCTCAAATGCTGGATCAGCTTGTTTAATAACTATGACTTGGGAATTTATAGAGTAGGATCCTAGTTCAATGATTTAAAGATTAAAAGAATATACTTGACCCTTAATTTAACCTTTCACTAAAATTAACTCACCCTGCAATGTTTGTGCTTCATAGATTATTTGAACCAACACCTATCTTATGGGAACCTAAATCTTTGAATGGTGTGTAGGTTTTACCATGTGAAGCCTCCTAATATCAAAGAGTGGTGCCCACTTGTTTACTAGGTCCAAATAACATGTCTCACGGCAGCGCGGGGTTTTTCTGTCTCAAACTGATTCATGCACTGATTTCTTAAGGCATAAAGTTTTTATGAACATCTTATTTATCGCTGACATTTTTGGCCGACCTGGTCGAGAAGCTGTAAGAGGACATCTTCCCCAGATCATTGAGGAAGAGAACATCGATCTTTGTATAGCTAACGTGGAAAACGCTGCAGGTGGTAACGGTGTCACCCCTTCCTTAGCATATGAGTTTTTCAGAATGGGAATTCACGTCTTAACCTCTGGAAATCATATCTGGGATCGTAAAGAAATTTTTGAATGCCTAGATGATGAGCCAAGACTATTAAGACCCGCTAACTACCCTAATACAGCACCTGGCCATGGGTTATTTGCTGGTGAGACCAACCAAAAAATTCCCTATGCTATCATTAACCTGCAGGGACGAATTTTTTTGCCTGCAATTGACTGTCCATTTCAAATTGGTCAAGGATTAGTTGATCAGCTACGGCCAAAAACTAAAGTCATCTTGGTGGACTTCCATGCTGAAGCCACCGCAGAAAAACAAGCTCTAAGTTGGTTTCTTGATGGTAAGGTTTCGGCAGTCTTGGGAACGCATACTCATGTAGCCACTGCTGATGAACGCATCCTCCCTAAGGGGACAGCCTACATAACAGATGTAGGCATGACAGGACCTCATGATTCAATTATAGGAGTAAACACAAACATCATTGAACCAAAATTTCTCAACCAGACTCCAGCAAGATTCGAACCTGCTAAAGAAAACGTGCAAATCAATGCAGTAAAAATAAAAGTGGATACTGAAACTGGGTGTTCTACGAGCATAAAACGACTGTTAAGAAAGGCTGAATCTGTTTAATTTAGTAAAATGAATATTTGCTGTTTAAAAAGAATTTATGATTTTTCTCTAAAGAAATTCCATTCATTGAATTTCAAAATAAATTGAATAAACATAAGTTCTTGTAAGATATTTCAAACAAAAGAACCTATCTATTATGTTAGATCAACTGTCTCAACGACTACAAAAGGTCTTTAAATCTCTTCGTGGTGAAGGGAAATTATCAGTTGCCCATGTCGAAGAATCGATAAGAGAGATTCGTCTTGCACTTCTCGAAGCGGACGTTAATTTTAAAGTAGTCAAGAACTTTACTGAAACCATTAGACAAAAAGCAACCGGACAGACAATCCTAGAGTCTCTAACCCCAGCTCAACACGTAATTAAGGTAGTTAGAGATGAACTGGTAAATCTTTTAGGGGGACAATCGAAAGATTTAAGCTTTTCTCCAAAGAATCCTAGCGTTTTTATGATGGTAGGTTTACAGGGATCTGGGAAAACAACATCTAGTGGTAAATTAGGGTTATGGCTAAGTCGCCGTGGTCATCGACCTTACCTTTTATCAATCGATGTATATAGACCTGCTGCAAGACAGCAATTGGCGGTAATTGCAGAAGAAATTAATGTTCCTTACTTCAAAGATAATATTAGTAATGATCCGTTAGACCTTTGTCGTTCTGCTTTGCTTGACGCCCAAAATTCTGGTTGTGATGTTATTTTAGTAGATACTGCTGGTCGACTTCACATTGATAATGCACTCATGCAGGAACTGATTCAAACCAAAAATCTACTGTCTCCTACTGAAATTCTTTTTGTTGCAGATGCAATGACTGGTCAGGATGCTGTTAAAAGTGCCTTAGAATTCCATAACCAGCTGAGTCTGAGTGGAATAATATTAACTAAAATGGATGGAGATGCAAGAGGTGGTGCTGCCCTGTCTATAAAATCGGTTACGGGTCAACCTATCAAATTTATAGGGGTAGGAGAAAAATATGACACTTTAGAAACATTTTATCCTGATCGTATGGCTTCTAGAATACTGGGTATGGGGGATGTCCTTTCATTAATTGAAAAGGTAGAGGAGACGGTTGATAAGAAAAAAGCTTTAGAGTTTGAAAAGAAGTTCAGAACAGATACTTTTACTCTAGAAGATTTTCGTGATCAGATGAGGCAAATGCGCAAGTTGGGACCACTAGAACAGATTCTTTCGATGTTACCTCAGGGTGGACTTTTTAAAAACATGGCAAACGTAAATATTGATGAAAAAAAATTGTTGCATATTGAAGCAATTATTGACTCAATGACTCCTAAAGAAAGATCCCGCCATCAAATCATTAATGGAAGTCGAAGAAAACGGATTGCTAGGGGAAGTGGTACTTCAGTACAAAATGTGAACCAGCTATTAAAACAGTATGTACAGGTACGAAAGATGATGAAACAAATGAGTAGTGGAAAAATGAGTAAACGGTTTGCAGGGTTAAATCTTCCAAAACTTGGATAAGAGCGTGAAAATGTTTTTTCGTTTAGATAGACAGCTAACAAGCGGCATTTATCTAATTTTATGATAATAATTAAAGCTATCTCTTCCCTCTTATTTTTTAGTCAACTTAACATGGTTGCTACCAGCTGATAAAAACTTCGAAACTCTTTTTAAATGAGATCGAATTATGAAACCTTATCTTTACATTTTAATTCTTTTATTAACTGGCGGTACGATTGGTTTTTTTGTTGGCCGGGATTCCAATTCTGTCAAGGATCTAGTACCTGAGACACAAAAATCAGTTGTTACAGATACCGACTCCATCCGAAAAATTTTTGAAAGACAGAAAGAAGCTTATAGACTTCATGATGCTTTACTTCTTTTGAGAGATTGTAGTGACGTGTTTGTAGAAATGGATACCAACACTGGTCAAGTTTTTGACTTAACTAGGTCCTTAATCTATTACCATGAACAATTTAAACCAAGGAAAAGCATTCGTTTTGAAATGCAAGATTTAAATATAAAAATTGAAAAAAACTTAGCAGTTGTTCAATCTAAGTACATTAAAACCTCTGACATGTATAGAGATCTTGGTTATGAACGATCTGTTGGAAAGGGTCTTTGGTTATTGACAAAAAATGGGGGCCGTTGGTTGTTGAATACCTTCTCCAGAACTGAAAATTTTGAATAGTAATTCCTTGTAAACTTAACTCAAACTTATTACGTTGAACCACGAGAAGAAGACTGGATGGATTCTGAAAGCTAGTAAAAAATATATTTGCTGTTTATTACCTCTATTGAATCACCAGCCTTGATGGTCAATGGCCCTAAACTAAAGTTCACTAAGTCCGGAAAATAGAGCTGTACTTAAATATCTCTCACCAGTACTAGGACAAACAGTAACGATGAGTTTGTTACTATTTTCAGGACGTTTTGCAACTTGCAAGGCTGCATAGACTGCTGCTCCAGAAGAGATGCCAACTAACAATCCTTCCTCTGCAATTAATCGTCGGGCAGTATTAATTGCCTGCTCGTTTGTAACTTGAATTACTTCGTCGATCATATCAGTATTTAAAATTTCTGGAACAAAACCAGCTCCAATTCCTTGTATTTTATGGGGTCCAGCCTGACCTCCAGAAAGGATTGGTGACTCCATTGGTTCTACAGCAATAGTTTTAAATTGTGGCTTCCGAGGTTTGATTACTTCTGCTATGCCTGTAATAGTTCCTCCAGTACCTACCCCTCCTACAAAAATATCGACCAACCCATCCGTATCAGACCAAATTTCTTCAGCCGTGGTTTCTCTATGAATTTCAGGATTAGCTGGGTTACAAAATTGTTGAGGTATCCAAGAATTTGGCGTGATACTCGCCAAATTTTCAGCAGCTTTGATTGCACCTTTCATACCTTCAACTCCTGGAGTCAATACTAATTCAGCCCCAAAAGCTTTTAACAGGGTCCGTCGTTCAGTACTCATGGTATCCGGCATGGTTAGAATCAGTCTGTAACCTTTTACAGCACAAACAAATGCTAATGCAATACCGGTATTCCCGCTTGTAGGCTCAATAACAACAGTATCTTCATTAATATTTCCATCTTTTTCTGCTTTTCTAATCATGTTTATCCCTATGCGATCCTTCACACTGCCCGCTGGGTTGTTTGATTCAAGCTTGACGACAACTTGGGCAACTGTTCCAGCTGTAACACGGTTTAATCGTACTAAGGGAGTCTTACCCATTAGTTCCAATACATCATTTGCTATATTTGTCATTTTAAATGGTTTATGTATCTCACAGAAAAATTAGAACCAAAGCGGTATCAAACTAATCAATTATATATAATACATGATTTCCTTATCTAATTCCTTCCTACGCTCACAAACCTCCTCAAGCGTAGTTGTCTTTAAAAGTTTTTCGGCATCTGACAATAATTGACACCACAGGTTTCTTAATACATGTTCAGTTGAGTTAGCTGTAGAATCATTTTGACCCAAAAAGTTTATATTTTCAATAGGACCTTCCAAAGCAATAACAACATCTAAAAGGCTAATGGACCTTGCATTTTGGTTTAGTCGATACCCACCTTGACGACCTCGAAAACTACTAATAAGTCCAGCTTTTTTTAAGATGAGTAGAAGCTGATTAAGATACTGCTGTGGAATTCCTTGACGTTCAGAAATNTCCATTGTCTTCACAGGACCATTATTCGAATTTAGTGCCAAATCAATAATTGCTAAAAGGCCATATTCACCTTTTGTTGAAAGTCTCATTTAAATAAAACCTGAGTAAAGAAATCAAGATATTCAATAAATATACTGTTTACATTCTAAGTCGTCAATAATAAAAGGATTAACACCTTCAACCTTAAAATTATAGAAGAAAAAAATACTTGACCAGATGATTATTCTAGATTAACTTATTAAATATTAAGTATCTCTATTATTTTAGTCAAGAAAAAGATTATTATTGTAATTATGACATTCCTTTCACCTATTGAAACGATCCCTAGAATAGCAAAACACCTAAATCAATCTAAGGCTGAAGAAATTTTGGATTGGGCACAAAAAACTTTTGGGAAAAAGCTAATTTTTGCAACTTCTATGGGTGCTGAAGACCAAATTCTTACCCACTTGCTAGCATCAATTTTCTCTGATATACGAATCTTTACCCTAGATACCGGCCGTTTATTTCAGGAAACTTATTCTTTGATACAACAGACTGAAGATCGTTACAAACTAAAGATTGAAATTTTCTGCCCAGATTCAGAGAAATTAGAGTCAATGGTAAATACTCACGGCATCAATTTATTTTATAAGAGTACCAAAATGAGAAAATTCTGTTGTGGGATTCGAAAAATTGAACCACTTAAACGAGCTTTGTCTGGAACTGATGCATGGATTTGTGGATTGAGAAAAAACCAATCTGCCACTCGTCAAAACCTTTCATCTGTCGAATGGGATATTGAAAATGGTTTAACAAAAATTAATCCCTTATGGAATTGGCTTGATCAACAGGTTTGGGATTATATTAAGACCCATGACATACCATTCAATCCATTACATGATAAAGGATTCCTTAGTATTGGTTGTTCTTGTTGTACACGTCCTGTCGGTCCAGGAGAAAGTCTTCGAGATGGCCGATGGTGGTGGGAGGAACATGAGAAAAAGGAATGTGGATTACATCATTAGGTTCTTTTTAAAAAAATTAGAAAAGGTTCACTTACTTTTTAACAATGAACAATTATCATTTGTCCCATTTAGACATTCTTGAGTCCGAAGCCATTCACATCATGAGAGAAGTTGCAGCTGAATTTGAACGACCTGTTTTACTTTTTTCTGGAGGTAAGGATTCAGTTTGTATGCTCAGGCTAGCAGCTAAAGCTTTTCGTCCAGCTAAATTCCCTTTTCCTTTGCTCCATATAGATACTGGACATAACTTTCCTGAAGTAATTGAATTTCGCGATCGTCAGGTAAATGAGTTAGGTGAACGATTAATTGTAAGGACCGTTGATTCAACTATCAAGAATGGGTTGGCTAATGAACCATCAGGAAAAAATCTTAGTCGAAACTGGTTACAGATTCCAACACTTCTGAGTGCCATTGAGGAATTTAAATTGGATGCATTATTTGGAGGGGCCCGCAGAGATGAAGAAAAGGCAAGGGCTAAAGAACGTATTTTTTCGTTTCGAGATGAATTTGGTCAATGGGATCCTAGAAATCAGCGACCTGAGTTGTGGAATATATACAATACGCGTATATCCTCTGGACAACACATCAGAGTTTTCCCTTTATCAAATTGGACTGAAATGGATGTATGGCAGTATATTGAAAAAGAAAAACTCGAACTCCCCAGCATTTACTTTAGCCATGAAAGAGAGGTTTTTCAACGAGATGGTCTTTGGTTGACAGCTAGTGATTTGCTTCCATTGAACCGTGGAGAAATTACCCAGAATAAATCTGTCCGTTTTCGCACAGTAGGCGATGTTGTTTGTACTGCTGCTATTGAATCAACTGCAAAGAATGTCAGTGAAGTCATTAAGGAAATTTCGGTACTTAATGTCACTGAAAGAGGCACACGAGCTGATGACAAGACTTCTGAAACTGCTATGGAAGATCGAAAGAGGGAGGGGTATTTTTGAATTTAAACCTACAGAGAAACCCCTCTAAAAGTACGGTTCAACTTTTACGCTTTACCACCTGTGGCAGTGTTGATGATGGGAAAAGTACATTGATTGGCAGGTTACTTTTTGATTCTAAAGCAATTCTCGAAGATCAGTTTCAAGCTTTGAAACGTGCAAAGCTAATGCTAGGAGATTCAGAAGTTAACTTAGCTAACTTAACTGACGGTTTGCGGGCAGAACGAGAACAAGGTATTACTATTGATGTTGCTTATCGCTATTTTTCTACTCCGAAGAGAAAATTCATAGTGGCTGACACTCCTGGGCATGTTCAGTACACCAGAAATATGGTGACTGGAGCTTCAACTGCTAACTTAGCTTTGATATTGGTTGATGCCCGTAAAGGAGTCAGTGAACAAACTCGTCGTCATAGTGCTATTGCATCTCTTCTGGGTATTCCACACTTAGCATTATGTATTAACAAGATGGATTTAGTAAATTTTTCCAGAGATATTTATGAAAATATCTGTCAGGAATTTAGTGCTTTTCATAAAAAGCTAGAAATTAAAAATGTCGCAAGTATTCCCATGAGTGCCCTCTTGGGAGACAATGTAGTCGATAATTCGAAGAATATGAACTGGTATAAAGGCCAAACCCTTCTATCCTTTTTAGAATCAGTTAAAATTTCTAGCAACCTCAACTTAGACAAACCACGTTTTCCAGTTCAGTGGATAATTCGCCCTGATTGTGGATCTCATAACGAATTACGAGCTTTTGCAGGACAAATTGCTAGTGGGACTTTTCAAATAGGCGATCCAATTATTGCCCTTCCTTCAGGAAGGCAATCTAGAATTAAAAATATCCTAATGAATAACGACTACTTGAAATTAGCTTTTGCCCCAATGTCTATTTCCCTAGTTCTTGAAGACGAAATTGATATTGGTAGAGGAGAAATAATTGTTCCTAAAGAAAATATGCCGCACTTGTCAAAAGAGGTAGAGGCTATGGTTTGTTGGATGAATGAAACTCCTCTAAAAATTGGTCGAAAATACATTTTAAAACACACTAGTCGAACAACTAAGACAGTGATTAAGGATATTAAATACCGCATTAACATCGATAGTTTAAAGGAAAATCAAACTCAAACACTAAAATTAAATGAAATTGGCAAGGTTGTACTGAGAACAGCTAGTCCGTTGATTTATGATTGCTATCAGGACAACAGAAGTTTGGGATCCTTAATTATCATTGATGAAGTGACTCACGAAACAGTAGGAGCTGGAATGCTAATTGATCCACAGAATTCTTCACTTCCTCCGGAGACTTCAGATTACTCAATTTAAACTGGCTTAGATTAGATTCTTACTGAAAAAGAACCTAATGAGTGCTTAAAAAGCGTAGAATTTTAAGCACTATTTTCAAGTTCTCAGTTGTTTTGAAAAAAATTAATTCACTGATGAAGATTGCGTGACTATGAAAAAATAGCTTTGTTTCTATTTTGTTATGTTGGGATAATTAGGACTCTATTTTAATAACGTAGACTTACTATAGCGATTGTAACTTTTAAAAAAGATTTTTCTATGATTGGAGGCTTCTTGAATAAACGCGCGTTAATTGTTGGAATTACTGGACAGGATGGTTCATATCTTTCTGAATTTCTAGTTAAAAAGGGCTATGAAGTTCATGGTGTAATCCGTCGTTCTAGTAGTTTTAATACGGGCAGAATTGAACACTTATATCAGGACCCCCATGAATCTACTGTTGCTCTTAAGTTACATTACGGTGATTTATCCGATGGATCAAGCTTAAGAAAGATTCTATCACTGGTCCAACCTAATGAAATATATAACTTAGGAGCTCAATCCCATGTAAAAGTTAGTTTTGAACAGCCTGTTTACACTGTAGAAGTTGATGCACTAGGCACTATTATTCTGCTAGAAGCTATCCGCGACACTTGTCCAGAGGCTCGTTTTTATCAAGCTGGTTCCAGCGAAATGTTTGGAAAAGTTCAAGAATCTCCTCAAACTGAAACCACACATTTTTACCCTCGCAGTCCTTATGGGTGTGCTAAAGTTTTTGCTCACTGGCAAACTATCAATTACCGAGAAGCCTATGGGGCATTTGCTTGCAATGGTATTTTGTTTAACCATGAGTCTCCTAGAAGAGGAGAAACCTTTGTCACTCGAAAGATAACTAGGGCAGCAACTAGAATTAAGGAAGGACTTCAAAAAAAACTTTATCTTGGAAATCTTGAAGCTAAGCGAGATTGGGGATTCGCTGGTGATTATGTCGAGGCTATGTGGCTAATGCTCCAACAAGAAAAACCTGATGATTATGTAGTTGCAACTGGCCACACACACTCTGTTAAGGAATTTGTAAAAGCAGTCTTTACCTACCTAGACATTGACTGGGAACAGGTGGTAAGTGTTGACCCTAGGTATTATCGACCAACAGAAGTTGATCTGTTATTGGGTAATGCCACAAAATGCAGAGAAGTTTTAGGATGGTCCCCTCAAGTGAATTTTCAAGAGCTAGTCAAGATGATGACTGAAGCTGATTGGGAACTAGCCCGTAATGAGCGACTGATTCAAGAAAATAATCAACTTTAACACATACTTTTTCAATGTCTTAAGGAGGTCCTAAGAAATGGAAATCTACAGATCTGCATAAACTAATGCCACTGAAGACTGGGTAAAAATCTAAAATCCTAGCGTTTTTGCTTCCTAACCGTCAATTCTTCAACATCCTTCAATGAGTCGATTTTTCTTGCTTTAAATACTAAGATAGAGACATGATAACTACAACTTGTAGTATAGGCAGTCAATGCTTGTACTTCTAATGGGGTTTCATTGAGAATTTCAGCGTGTTACTAAAATGGAAAAGATGAAATGTCATTCCCCAATAATCCTAGCAACAATAATTCTCCTAATATTTTCACCAGATCTAGCTGCATTAAAAATCCAGGACTATCAGAAAAATTTAAATCCTCGTTTTATAAAAAGTCTCCGAAAATCCACTAAATTCATCATTATTCATTCTACTGAAGGCAGTTTGCCCAGCTCTCTTAGAACTCTCTCAAAAGGGAAAGTTCGACGAAGACGGTACATTAGTAGAGGAGGACATGCAAACTATTTAATTGCTAAAAATGGAATGATTTATCGCATTTTGGATCCAAAATACAGGGCCAACCATGCAGGTATCAGCATGTGGAATGGATTGCAAAGCTTAAGTAGTCATTCTCTAGGTATTGAACTTGAAGGATATCATAATATTCCCTTCACTAATAATCAGTATAAATCACTAAAGGAGTTGTTAAGGATTCTTCAGAAACGCTATAAGATTAAAGATCGCAATGTTTTAGAACACTATCGAATTGCCTGTTTTCGACCTAATCGTCTCAATAAGAAGCGTAGACGTGGACGAAAGAGAGATCCCGGCATCAATAATTTCAATCGTGAAAGAGCTGGTCTGAATGATGAATATCAAAAGGATCCGGATGTTATTGCTGGAAGAATCAGTGGGTCTGCACAAGCAATTTCAATTAGTAGAAAATTAGAACAGAAACGATCACTTCTTCCAGCTAAAACGAATGGAAGTAAAAAAATCAGCAGTAGTTTCCTATCTGAAAAATCTCTAGGTATGGCTAGGAACAACATTATTACTGCTACCAGAACAGCTTGGAAAATTGCAGGATCTCACTATAAATCAGCAACAACATCATATCGTTTCCCCAATGGAACTGTTCGACGAGGCCATAGAATTAAAGACTGGTCGACCATTCCAATTGGAACTACAGTTGAGCTCAACGTTGAGGAAGAAAAGATAATCAATGTTGATCACACTGGAGTCCTACTTCCCCAAATTACAGAGAGACTGTCAGCAAAGAAAATTGCAAATGCTTTGCATAATGCTTCATTCACCTTCTATCTCTACCCTAATGGAAAAATTCTTTCTGGTCAACGAATCAACCAATTTTCTGATCTTCCAATTGGAACTAAGGTTTTAATAGCTTATCGGCGGATTGTTAATCCTAAAAACACTAGTCACTTAGGGGAAAATTTAGACGATGTCTATCTAAGTAATAGAACCTTGTATATTTTTCCAAATAGGGTTTTAAAATCAGGCGAACAAATTGAAGATTTTTCCAAAATACCCAAAGGAACTGTAGTTTTTGAAAAAGTTCAGTGAGAAAGTTTAAAGTATGCACTTTTTATTTTCAAAAATCTGTCAGAATTCAACTAATCCAGATTACTACTCTAAATTATGCTTTTTATTAATCATATCTATATAAAAAATATAATTTAGAGGCTAATCATATGATTTTGAATTAGACTTTTTAATTACTCTAGTTACTCCTTTAATCTTTGAGTAATCCTAAAAGCACCATGCTAGGTTCTAAGAACTACTCATAAGTAGAGAGGAATTATGTTAAAAGAACGATTGTTTACTCCAGGGCCAACCCCTTTACTACCCCAAGTACAACAGGCTCTTTCTAAACCCATCCTGCACCATCGGACAGCTGAGTTTCGATTAATTTTTAAGGAAGTTTTAGAGGGCTTACGTTACCTATATAACACTACTGGGGATATTTTATTATTCACTTCCTCAGCTAGTGGTGTAATGGAAGGAAGTATCGCCAACCTCTTAAATCAATCACAAGAAGCCATTGTAATTAGTGCAGGAAAGTTTGGCGAAAGATGGATCCAACTATGTCAGGCTCATGGAATTAAAACAAATGTGCTCTCTTGCCCCTACGGACAAGTTGTAACCGCCAGCACCCTAGCTGCTGAAATGGAAAAGTTTCCGAAAACTCGAGCTGTATTAGTACAGTATTCTGAAAGCTCTACAGGTGTTAAACTAGACATAGAGGGTTTTGGAAAAGTAGTAAGTAAATTCAAAAATACAGCCCTTGTTGTTGACGCTGTTACGGGTTTGGGTGTGATGCCACTCCCTGTTGATCGTTGGAATTTGGATATCGTGATTGCAGGTTCACAAAAAGCCTTAATGATGCCTCCTGGCCTAGCTTTTGCTAGTATCAGCAACAAAGGATGGAAGTTAATCAAAGAAAACCAACATCCTAAATTCTACTTTGATTTTAATAAGGAAAAAGAACTGCAACGTAAAGGTGAAACTGCCTTCACCCCTTCTACTAGTCTAGTGGTTGGTCTTAGGGAATCATTAAAATTTATTCAGGAATTAAGTCGTGAAGAGTTAATTAAGAACGCAGGCTTTTTAGCTGAAGCAACTCGGGTTGCTGCAAGACATTTAGGATTAACTTTGTTTGCACAATCTTCACCTAGTGATGCTTTAACAGCAATATGCAGTCCAAACGGATTGGATTCAGAAATGATCATTAGTAGTTTAAAAAAACGTTTTGGATTTACTGTGGCAAATGGACAGGGTGTAATGAAAGGAAAAATTTTTAGGATTGCACATCTTGGATATAATGATTTTCCCGATATTTTAGCTTTAATAGCCTGCCTTGAATTGGTACTAGTCCAGTTGGGAATTCAAATTAAATTAGGCGCTGGAGTACATGCTGCCCAGAATATTTTCTTAAGTAAACACCTCGTTGATCCATAGAAACAAGAGTATTCAAGCTTCTTCGAAGTATTTAACTGCTAAGGTACTTGGAATGTGGTAGTTAAAATCGGATAACAACAATATTTTTCTAAGATTTGAAACATTTTTTTGGACACAATTAATAAGAGTGGAGAAGATTCTTTGAAAAAAATTTTGATCACAGACAACTTGTCTGCTCAAGGATTAAAGAAACTTCGAGAGGATCAAGACTGGATTATTGATCTAAAAACAAACCTTTCTCCTGATGAATTACTCAAAGAAATTCCAAACTATGAGGCATTGATAGTTCGCGCTAAAACAAAAGTAACAAAAGAACTAATTCAGGCGGCTAGTCGACTGAAAATAATTGGTCGTGCGGGAACGGGTGTGGACAATATTGATTTAGAAGCAGCCACTAGTAAAGGTGTCATCGTAATGAATACTCCTGGAGGCAATAGTATTAGTGTCGCCGAACTTACCATCGGCTTGATATTGGCTCTTGCTCGATCGATTCCTCCGGCTAATTTTTCTGCCAAGTCAGGAAAATGGGATAAGAATGAATTTACAGGTTTTGAGCTAAAAGACAAAACCTTGGGAACTCTAGGTTTTGGAAAAATTGGAAGTGAAGTTGCCATGCGTGCCAAGGCATTTGGGATGAGGATACTTGCCTATGATCCTTTCGTATCTGATCATCGTGCCACTGATCTAGATGTAGACCTAGTCAGCTTTGAAAATTTGCTAGCAAATAGTGACATAATTACTTTACATGCACCACTTCTTGAACAAACAAGAGAAATCATTAATGCATGTTCCATAAGTAACATGAAAGATGGGGTTAAAATCATAAATACGGCTAGGGGTGAATTAATTAATGAAAAAGACTTAGTTGAGGCTTTAAAGGTAGGCAAGGTAGCATCTGCTGCCCTAGATGTTCTTGCCAAAGAACCTCCAAGTGCTGAAAATTCTTTACTCAAGCACCCTAATGTCATTATCACTCCTCATATAGCTGCTTCTACAGTAGAAGCTCAGGAAGTTATCGGTATAGAACTAGCAGAACAAGTGAAAACATTTTTGAAAAATGGAGTCGTTCGTAATGCAGTTAATTTTCCTTCGATTTCTACCGAGGAAAATAGAAAACTCGGTCCATTTATTTCACTTGGAGAAAAATTAGGATCTTTTGTTTCCCAAATTTCTTCTGGCCGGATGTATGAAATTGGGATCCGTTATTATGGCGAAACATCTAGCATTAACACCCGACTAGTTACTAATGCCATCATTGTAGGCATTCTGAAACCAATCCTTGTAGAAGAAGTAAACATGATAAATGCCACTAGAGTTCTAGAACAGAGAGGCATTGATTTAGCAGAGAGCCGGAGTAGTCGTCAGAGAAGTTATTCGAATTTAATTTCGGTGCGCCTCAAATCTGATTCAAGTGAACAATGGGTAGAGGGAACAATTTTTTCCAAAGATAATATCCGACTAACATCTGTAGATGGTATTGATATTGAAGCACCTTTAACTGGCACAATCCTTTTTATTCGTAATAATGATACTCCTGGTGTAATTGGGCAAATTGGAACGCTGCTGGGTTCCCATGGCATCAATATTGCTAATTTTGCACTTGGAAGGACTGAGTATGACCGGCATGCCGTAGCTATAGTCAATGTCGACAACCCTATAAGTAAGGATCTACTCCATCAAATCCGCAATAGTGCTAGTGTTCTTTTTGCTCGAATAATCAAAGTTGATTAACCTCTACTATTTTGTAGATTCTAGTTCTAAAGGGCTTTTCGTTTTCATTTTTTGAAGGAAATTTCTTCGATTAACACCTTCTTTTGTAAATGTTTCTTAAATACTCTAACTAAAAAGTAATTTGAAATTGGCCTCCAAAATTCCAGTGATCCAAAGCAGGATGAATCCATCAAAAAGCTTAATATGAATTGATTTAAAGGAAAATTGTGGGTGAGTTAAACAATAGGAACTAGCAGAAAAGTCTATTCTCAACTTTTTTCAAAAAACAATAAAACTGATCCCTGTTATAGTTTTTCTAACTGTCTACAATTTAATCTTTGCACCCTAGCATTATAGGATTCTTGAAAGGCTAAACTCATTTCTTGTCTTGTAGACAAATATTATTTGAAAAACCAAATTTTAAAATAGCCACTAAGGCCTTGATCCCATCTTTCCAATTGATCTTCTTACCCTCTTGATAACTCCGACTCGAATAACTAATAGGAACTTCAAACAAATTAGCTCGTCTTTTTGCGAGCTTAATGGTTAGCTCTGGTTCAATTCGAAAGTCTGTACTCTCTAAGGGAATACTTTTCATTAAATCAGTACGAACCATTTTGTAACAGGTTTCCATATCAGTTGTATCTAGATCACTAACTAGATTACAAAGTAGAGTGAGAAGGCGATTGCCTAAAGAGTGCCAAAAAGATAAGGTCTTCTTGAAACCAACCCTAAGGTATCTGGAACCATAAACAGCATCAGCATCTTCCTCTACAAAAAGAGAGATCATTTTCAACAAATCTTTAGGATGATATTCTAAATCTGCATCGTGAATCACAGTCAAAGTAGTGTCAGCAAACTTCAAACCAGTTCTAATTGCAGCACCTTTACCCTGATTTTTTTCGTGTTTAACAAATTTCCAGGAAAATTTTTCATCCCAACATTCATTTTTCAACGAGTTTTGAAATTGGTTTAACACTATATCGGTTTGATCTTGTGAACAATCATCTACCACAATAATTTTAATTGATTCTAGATAAGGTGATGTCTCCAGAACTCGTAGGCCCAAAAGGCTAGACTTAACAAAAACTTGTTCATTGTAGACTGGAACAATGACTGAAAGTGTGGTTGGTGAATTTATCAACTAGAGATATCCTTTGAAAACTATAGTAAGCTTTTAAACAAACTGATGGATTCCTCTGTTTCAAGGATTGGCGCATTTTAAAACGGAGAAACAGAGAAAGGCAACCCTATTCGAATGAAATCAGTACCATTTCATAAAAAACAACCAAAAATATTCCTAATGATGTTCCGTTTAGTCATCATTTGTTAATTTGAGTTATTATTATGAAAATTAAATTCTTCCTTGAGCGTTCAACTTTATGTCCTTTACTCTGATCTACGAAAGTTATGGATTACTACTCCAATTTTTAATCCTTTTCTGGATTAGTGGGTGGTTAACATATTGTTTGGCATTTGATAAATTTAGAAATGATCCAGAAGTTAATTCTGAAATAACTTGCTACAAAAGTTCTATTGAAAATACACTTGAAACTATTGTTTTCAGTGTAATCTGCGGTTTGATACCGACCTCTTTTGGATTGATAATTCTAGCCCAGATTCATTTTTTACAACTCCGTTACCTATTCGTTGGATTAGCAATATATACCACAATAACACTAGTTTTTCTCCTGAGGTCAAAAAGGTTAAAGCCATGTTTTCTAAGCTATCCTTGGAAATTTCAATTCCATTGGAGTGATATTTATCTGCTATTGATTTTAGCTTTAGGAGTTTTTACTTTTAGCAAACCAGCTGAGTATGTAACTACACAAAGAGATCCAGGGAAATATGCCAACATTGCTATACAGCTAGCTCAAACAAAGGGGTTAAATTTTCAAGAGCCCGACATACAAAACTATGGTTTAGATAAACAAAAACTCTTTTTGTCAACACCGATTGATCAGGATCTCTATTCAGAGGTATTCCCAGGATTTAGACTAGTAAACCTAGATGAAGGAAAACTGGTTCCACAATTTCTACACTTGTTTCCCCTATGGCTGTCTTTGGCTTTTAAGCTTTGCAAATTTGAAGGACTCTTTGCCTTAAACATTATTCTAAGCCTCTTAAGTCTCTTAATCTTAGTCCAGATAGCTATATATCTTTTTCAATCCAAAATGATTGGCTTGCTCAGTGCTACTTTATTAAGCCTAAATCTTAGTCAAATCTGGCTAGCACGTAGTCCATTTTCTGAAGTTTTGGCTCAGGTTTTTATTCTTTCTTCTATCTGCTTATTAGGTCTATCTGTAGAGAAGAAGAGGAAAGGACTAGGCTTCTTAGCTGGGTTAATTCTAGGCATGACACTATTAGTTCGAATTGACTCTTTTTTAATACTTCCAGCAGTCTTGATATTCTGTCTATTTTGGAGATTAAAACAACGTTCTTCTTTTTCTTTTCTGGGTCGTCCATTTCTTTTCGGATTGATTATTAGTACCACCTATAGCCTTAGTCATCTAATTATTTTTGCCTACCCTTATTTACTGAGTATTCTTGGTAATCTCCAAAAACTTTTCTTTGACTCCTTTGATACAACTTGGGTCATTCTATTATTACTGATACTGGCAATTAGTACTTTGACTTACAAAGGGATGACAGGAAAATTACGGTCACTGTTTACAAAAGAAGGTTCTACCATATACAACAGTTTCCAAGATACCTCTTGTATCAATTTCATGAAGCGGGATAAAGAAGTGATGCTTGTAGTTTGTATTTTCTTGACACTAATTTTTGCATATGGCTATTTTCTTAGACCTCAACTTGCTTCAGGAGATGACATCCTTCCTTTACCAAAACCCTATCAGGGGCTAATTCGTTTTTATGATGATCTAAACTTAATTCGACTGAGTTGGTATCTATCTCCTTTAGGGCTTTTTCTATCCTAT
Organism: Terriglobia bacterium; assembly: GCA_022452285.1. Classification (GTDB taxonomy): domain Bacteria; phylum Acidobacteriota; class Terriglobia; order Versatilivoradales; family Versatilivoraceae; genus JAKUNG01. The sequence continues at coordinate 472,354 of JAKUNG010000001.1, forward strand.
GTAGGAATTCTTCTTGCAATTTGGAAATTCCTAAAAACTCAACAAATTACGTTACTTCTATTCTTACTTGTTTTAGGGGTATTCGGTTTATTTTACCTATACAAATCCCAAGCCTTTCCTGACAATTATTGGGTCATTCGTCGATATGGCCAGATTACAATCCCAGGACTTATACTACTTAGTATCTTTTCAATTCAACAGCTATACCAACTACGACCTCGCCGTAAAATTAACTTTTTCCTTTTTCGTTTTGCAAGTGTTTTTCTTTTTTCGAGCGTTTTGGTGTGGCAAATCCATGCGGCATCACCATTTCTAAATAAAAGTGAATTACCTCGTACATTGAAACAAATTGAATTACTCGCCAGCAGAACAGAAAAAGCTGATATCGTGGTTTTTGAATACGGCATTGCCCAACAATTTTTCCTAGGCCCACTAAGAACTTTATTTGGCCAGTCAGTGTTTCCTTTAGCTCATTTAAAACCTGATGCTCAGACTTTTGAAAAAGTAATTACCCGATGGTTAGATACTGGAAAACAAATAAATCTAATCAGTTCTGACGAACATACATCAATATCTGCTCCAACAATTGAATTTAAGCCTAAAGAACGTTTTCAGTTTTCTAGTGAGATGATAGAACAAACTTATGAACGACTCCCTCAAAAGATGAAGTCATTAAACTATACTTTGCAGATCTACCAAGTTCAATCACGTAAAAAAGAAATTCAAAAACCAAAATCGGCTACTCATAAACCTCTCAATTTCAATTTCGGTTATGCCTCTACTGGATTTCACCCGATTGAATCGAGTTTGTCTAGATGGAGTAAAGGCAGTGCTTCTATTGAACTTCCAGAAATCCAAGAATCCCACGAAGCTGTTCTTATGGTTAGACTAGCTGGTAGTATGTTAAAAGATAACCAGCAATTTCCTGTTGAAATTAATCTTAATGATTGTTTCGTTGGATCGATCTATTTGGTCCCAACCCTAAAAACATATAAAATGATTATTCCTGGATCATGTTTAGCCCAAAACACAAGAAATCAACTCCACTTTCTCTCTGATCAATTTAACCCTTCTGAAAATAGAGAACTAGAGGACAACCGCGAACTTGGATTCATGTTAAACTGCGCAAAGATTCGAACACTTGAACCGGTAGGAATTGCTAATCCCTATTACCTTGACATTGGGTCAGAATGTGCTGAAGTTAATGGATTTCATGGAAAAGAGAATGAACAGTATAGATGGACAGAAGCATCAGCAAATCTCATACTTCCTATGCCTCTAAAAAGTAACCAAAAACATCGGCTAGGAGTTCGTGCTGTTAAAGCGAGTCCAGAGCCCCATTTCCGTCAGTTTTTAACTGTTCGCATGGACAATGTAGAATTAGGAACAAAAGAATTAATAGGCTCAGGAGATAATTTTGAGGAGTACTGGTTTGACATACCTAAAGAGGTAGCAAGTAAAACCTCTCCTGTTATCAGCTTCCTTATTGATCCAATCTGGAACCCCAGTTTAATTGGAGTGTCCTCTGACTATAGAAATCTAGGATGCGCTATTGACTGGATTAGAATTGAAAGTGATGAATAAGATGATTAAATCTGAAAATAATTTTCTGTATGTGAGACTCATTACAATTTTAGTCTAAATTAAAACCCAATCATTCTATTAAATGAGTACATCATTTTGACAACCATATACTAGGAATTTTGATGGATTTTACTGGCGAGAGAATCATTCCTGAAAAAGTTGAAACCGACCTACTTAACGAACACCTATGTCGTTACTTATTTGCTCAGATGCTACTTGATGATGCTGTTGTTTTAGATATGGGGTCCGGAGTGGGCTATGGATCTCAACTTCTAGCTGCGAAAGCTCGATCAGTTATAAGTGTGGATATTGTAGAGGAATGTATAAGGTATGCTGTCAAAAAGTATCCTGATGAAAATATCGACTATCTTGTTGCTGATGGGCATTCTATCCCTTTAACATCTCAGAGTGTTGATGTTATAGTCAGTTTTGAATTGATTGAACATTTAAAAGATCAGTCTCCTCACTTGCTTGAACTCGACCGGGTTCTTAAACCAGAAGGATTTCTGGTCATTTCCACACCAAATCGAATTTTTTATACAGAAGAAAGAAAAGAAATTAATCCTTTTCATACCCATGAATTTGATTTTCAAGAATATGTCACTTTTTTAAAAACAACCTTCCCTTGTGTCAATGTCTACTTCCAAAATCATATTGAGTCTTTATTTATTGGCAACCCTTCACTCAATCATGGGACAAAAACTTACCTTCAAGACAGAAGGGTTAATCTAGAGTCAGATTCAAACTATTTTGTTGCAATCTGCTCAAAAAAAGACAAATACCAGCCTCAAATAAAGAACTTTGCTTTCTTACCGACTACAGGGAACCTCTTACGTGAACAAAATAGACATATTGATGCACTAAATTCAAGGATCCAACAACTTGATGCGACATTACTCAACTTACAAGCTGAATATGACGAAAGAACAAATTGGAGCTTGCAGTTAAAAAATCAAACTAAAGAATTAAAAAAGATTATCAAGAACTTGCAATCTGATCTTAAAGATAAAACAGATTGGACTAATGAATTAGCTGGAAAGATGAAAAAAACAGACAAAACAATTGTTAAGCTGCAATCTGATTTTGAAGATAGAACAAATTGGGCTAATGAATTAGCTGACCAAATAAAAGAAGCAGACAAAACAATTGTTAACTTGCAATCTGATCTTAAAGATAGAACAGGTTGGGCTAATGAAATAGCTGGACAGATGCAAGAAGCAGACAAAACGATTGTTAAGCTGCAATCTGATTTTGAAGATAGAACAAATTGGGCGTTACGATTGAATAACGAGTTAGAAGATAGAACAAATTGGGCGTTACGATTGAATAACGAGTTAGAGGAATGTCATCAACGTTTAGAATCCATCGAAAAATCTAAACTTTATAAACTTGCCAAAACTCTGCGGTTAATTAAGTTTGACTGACTAGGATAGTTTTTTTCACTGTAGTTTTTAATCAAAAATCAAGGTACATTTATAAACACATCATTTGCATTGCCAAGATCCTGTGCAGCAGGAGTGACAATAGATTTAGAATTGATATAGATTTTTTTCTCAGCCTTAAGAGATTGGCGTACATCATCTTCACAAACAAAACTGACAGTTAATTGGTTTTCGACGACTTGATCCAATTTTTCTGGATCAGTTAGTTCGGATGGAAACTGTTGAGACTCTTCTATACCTTGATTCGATTTTTGTAACTGAGCTTTTGGGGGTGAACCCTGACTGGGCTGTTCAACATCGGCAATAGATCCAAAATCACCTGAAGATAAAAGCCGATCAACCACAGCTTCAACATCTGGTCGTCCAAGAGACTCTAACTCCGATTTCTGACTAGAATTCAAGGTTGCTTTCCGGGGATATGCCACTCTCTTTATATTAATTAAATGAAGTGGGGAAATATTGTCAGACGTTATATTACCTCCAAGAACACCACATCCCAATGTCATACTTGGAAATAAATTAGTTGTATAACCCACTGCTCCAAGAGCTGCTTGAGTATTTACAACTATCCTCGAGACAGGTTTTTGGAGACCAAACTCTCGAATAATTTTCTCGTTGTTAGAATGAATTGCCAGTGTGTGACCAAGTCCTCCAAAATTGATTAATTCCATACATCGATCACAGGCTTCCTGCCAATTTTCTTGGACATAAAAGGCTAGGATTGGGGAAAGTTTTTCAATTGAGAGTGGGTAGTCATGCCCAACCCCAGTTAAATGTGCTACAAGGACCGTTGTTTTCTCAGGAACTTTCAAACCTGCCAAGGAAGCAATGGTTAAGGCTGACCTCCCCACAATTTTTGGATTTATTTTGTGGTTATTGGTAACCACTAATTCACCTAAAATCTCAATTTCTTTATTACTTAGAAAATATCCACCATTTCGTTCAATTTCATGAACAACCTGTTCTTTAATTATTTTGTCAGTCACTATGGCCTGTTCTGAAGAACAAAGTGTTCCATTGTCAAAACACTTTCCAGTAAAAATTGCCTTTACAGCTTGGGGAATATCAGCAGAAGTCTCTATATAAGCTGGAACGTTTCCAGGACCAACACCAAAAGCTGGTTTCCCTACACTATAGGCTGCCTTTACTAAACCTTGTCCCCCCGTGGCTAAAATCAAAGAGGTTTTTTTATGCTTCATCAGTTCCTGTGTCCCCTCAACACTTGTTGCTGAAAGACATCCAATAACCCCCTTGGGGGCTCCAGCAGCTTCAGCAGTCTCAGCCAAAATTCTACTGGTTTCTTTGATACACTTGTTCGCTGAAGGGTGGGGACTAAAAACAATAGAGTTGCGACTTTTAAGTGCGATTAATGCTTTATTTATTGTAGTCGAAGTAGGGTTAGTTGAAGGAATAACTGCAGCAATCACTCCTACGGGAGCAGCAATTTCAAGAATCCCTTTTTCTAAATCTTCCCGAATGATACCAACAGTTTTGAGATCCTTGATTGCATCGAAAACGAATTCAGAAGCAAACTTATTTTTGAGAATTTTGTCTTCAAGATTTCCAAATCCTGTTTCTTCAACTGCTGCTTTAGCCAGTTTTTCGGCAGCATCTAAACTAGCTGCAGCCATTTGCTTAACAATAGTATCAATCTGTTCCTGAGAAAAAGTAGCTAGTTTTATTTGTGCTTGATAGGCTTGATCTATTAGGAGTCTCGCCTGTTGTATTGACTGAAGATCTATATCCATGGTTGATGACTTATTCCAGCCTAACCAGCTGCAAAAACTTTAGAATAAAATAAGTACGTGTAAGAACTAATTGATTCAGCTAAAGGTTTTGTACTTTGATTGATACTTTCTCTAACTGACATCAGAGGTATAACACTCAAAGTGAACTAGACTATTCATGGTTTTTAGGAATTATTTTGTCCGCTTCATCATGAGGGCTTGGAATCACATGAACACTAACTAACTCCCCAACTCGACGAGCGGCGGCGGCACCTGCATCGGTAGCAGCTTTAACAGCTCCAACATCTCCACGCACACAGACAGTAACAAAACCCGCCCCTATATACTCATGACCTACCAATGTTACATTTGCTGCCTTTACCATCGCATCAGCTGCTTCCACAGAACCTACAAAACCTTTTGTTTCAATCATTCCTAGTGCTTCGTCGGACACAATAACATCTCCTATTTTTATGTAAGCCTCAATAAATAACGTGGTATAAAATAGAGCTTTTCAGACTCACAACTTATTTATTCAAATACCTTGGGTTGAATGAGGCCCTAACATCCCAAGTCTCCTTTTGAATCCACTAATACTAGGGCAAATAACCTTCTTTCGCTCTTACCTGGCTATTTTTGTGACTTGGGACCAAGACTTGAATTCTTCGCCAGCCTTGCCTGTTGGAATTTATAGTAGCTGGGGGATAGTAACCAAGTAAATAAAGATGTTTAAGATCCTCAACAATTGCACTAAACACTTCACCTATTTCTTCGGGATTTCTGATAGTGAAGGCAACACCTCCGGTTGCCTTAGAAATTTCAGATAGCCGTTCTAATAGCAACTTACTATCCAAGGCTAAGCCCTGAGAAACAGTATAGACGGGAATGCCTACTCTCTTGATAGTCCGGACAGAATCCTCCATTGAAAGGACACTGCTGGTATCCTCTCCATCAGTAAACAATAGAATAGCCTTCTTACCAGTGATACGAGCTAAATGGGGAGCTAACTGTGCCAAAGAATCAAAAAGTGCAGTGCTTCCAGTTGCACGCAATCGAAACAAGGATCGAAGAGCAACCCTTCTATCCTTGGTGAATGGAACAACAACTTGGAGTTTATTATTAAAAGCAAAAAGTCCAAATCGATCTTTAGGGTTTATTTGACCCAACAAGTCAGCTACCGCATTTTTTACATGCGGCAATGGTTTTAACATACTACCAGTGGTATCTACAAGTAAGGCAAGAGTGAGGGCAGCTGACGAGGATTCAAAAGAGGAAATAGACTGGACAGCTCCATTTTCTACAATTCGAAAGTCACTTAACCTAAGACCAGGAAGGTATTTACCTCCTCTATCAAAAACAGATGCATAGACCTCTACCATTCTAACGTCAATTCGAAGAGTCTTGACTTCAGATTTTTCATCAGCACTAAAAGATGTTGGGTAGAATAAAAGCAAGCACAAACAAATTTTTAAATAACGCACATGTGTCCTCCTGATCCAATAAGTATTCTAGCTTTTACTAAAAGTAATTTTTTTTAAAGGGCTTCTTGACCCAAACCTTTTCTAGGTTTACTATCAAGTAGTAGAATTTTACCTTGAGACTTCTAAACATTTCAATCCCTTCCAAGTATTTTTTGGAAGTTAATTGGTAGGTTTGGAGAAAAAATTGTCTTTTGGGGCCAATCTTAAACGAGAACGAAAGCTCAGAGGAATCACCCTAGAAGAAATAGCTCAAGAAACAAAAATTCCTCTGCAGAATCTAAGGTACATAGAAACTGACCAATTCAACCGATTACCTGAAGGTATTTTCAGAGAGTCCTTTATTCGAAGTTATTCCCGCTACTTAGGAATCAACGAAGAAAAAACTGCTCATGAATTTTTATTTGTAACCAAACATAATCCTTCATCGGAAATATCAGAAGACCCAACAAGCCCGTCAAAAACTTTTTCAGTTCCCTTTCCCAAAAAGGAGTACCCCACAAAAAAGTGGTGGGCTAATCTCTTGTTGGGCATGGCAGCGCTATCGGCAATCTTACTCCTTTTTTTCTTTTCTAAGAACTGGCAGGATTCAAATAACCACAAAATTAAGCATTCCTTATATTCTCCCACTGATAAAAATCAAAAACTTTTTAAAAACACAGATCAAGATTCTATGTATGAAAAACAACCTTTGAAATCTCTATCAGGGTCGACATTAGATAGAATTGGGACTCCAAAAATTTTAGATGCATTATCTCCGAAACAAACTATTGTTTCAAAAGATAAAACTGAGTTTAAAATCATAACACCTGATCCAGTTCTAAATATCAAAGCTATTAAAAAAACATGGGTAACCGTTAAAAATAATTCAACAATTTTGTTCAGTGGCCTTCTGAAATCACAAGAATCCAAAAAATTTTCGTTAAAAAGACCTCTTCGATTGATTATTCCAGAACCTAAAAATGTTGAGCTTTTAGTAAACAACGAACGTTTTAAGACCCTAGAAGAAAAAGAAGTACTTCTGATCTCAACAGAAAATTATAGACATTTCTTAGCTACTGTTGATTAACTTTATTTTTGGAAGCCTATCTAGTTTCAGTTGCTAATTATAGTTCCTTGAACAATGCAAGCTTCTTCTTTAGAGAAATTTGGATGGATGACAAAACATAGGGTTAAGACTGTTAGAGCATTCGGCCTCCATCAACTACAATAATTTGCCCAGTAACAAAGTTCCAGTCGCCAGCCAGGGATAAAGCTACTTCTGATACATCTTCAGCTGTACCCATTCGTTTTAAAACAGAGGCCTTTTGAAAATTTTCTCTCATTGCTGGTGCACGACCCACACCTTTTAACCATCGAGTTTCAGTGAGTGCTGGAGCAATAGCATTAACCAGAATATTGGGACCAAGAGCTCTAGCAAAAGATTTGGTTAGGCTAATCACTCCTGCCTTTGCTGAACAATATGCAATGCAACTACCTTGTCCTGTAATCCCAGCAACTGAAGCTATATTTATTATTCTTCCACTCTCCTGTTCATGCATAAACGGATAAACAGCTTTACAGCAAAAGAATACTCCCTTCAGATTCACGGCATGAATCTCGTCCCAAATTTCTTCGGTTAAACCATCTAAATTTGAAAAATCAATAAATCGAGTAAAACCTGCATTATTAACAAGAATATCAATGTGACCAAATTCTTGTTTTACTGTACTAACCATCTGACAAACTTCCTGATCTATTGAAACATTAGCCTTTACTATTAAACTTTTAGCTCCAAATTTAGCTACTTCTGAAGCAGTATCAGCTGCTTCTTCTTCTGATTTAGAATAATTAACTGCGACTGCTGCTCCTTCCTTAGCAAACAGCATAGAAATTGCTCTCCCAATACCTGTGCCTCCTCCTGTTACCAAAACAACTTTGTCTTGAAGCTTCATTGGGTGACTCCCTTTTTTAAAAGAAAATGTTTAAGCTATTAATTTTTCTAGAGAATCTACTAAGTTAGATTTTCTCCAAATAGAAGTGAGCTAGTAATAGACAAACCTACAACTTTAATCACCCTACATTAGTCACTTAGAACATTAAATTATTTGTTCTAGAAGTAGTCTTTAAGGTTATTATTTGAATTTAGTGTGAGAATTAGAAAATCAAAACTTCTGTGGTCCCAATAGAAGGTAAAATTCAATCGTACGAAGTTAATTTAAGCTGCTCACTCCCTATAATTTCCAAAATTAGAAGCATTAGTAAAACAGTTTGCCCTGAAAATATACAGATATAGATAGGGCAAACTGTTTTACATCATTAATGACTAAATTAATGACTAAATGTCGTAATACAAAGCAAATTCATGTGGATGGGGACGCAAACGGATAGCATCAACTTCTTCACTCCGCTTATAATCAAGCCAAGTTTCAATCACATCCTTGGTAAAAACATCACCCTTTAAAAGAAAATCATGATCAGCTTCTAGTGCATCAAGAACATCTTCAAGACTCCCAGGCGTAGACTTAACTTGAGCCTTGTCCTCCGGAGCTAAATCATACAGATCCTTATCAATGGGATCGGGTGGTGAAATTTTGTTTTGAATACCATCCAGTCCCGCCATGAGTAATGCAGAAAAGGCCAGATAACCATTGCAGGAGGGATCAGGGAAACGAGTTTCTATGCGCTTGGCTTTTTCACTGCTTGAATATGCTGGAATTCTAACTGCTGCACTCCGATTGCGCTGAGAAAAAATTAAATTAATTGGAGCTTCATATCCAGGGACCAAACGACGGTATGAATTTGTGGTGGGATTGCAGAATCCAAGCAGAGCTGGTGTATGTTTAAGTATTCCTCCAATATAGTAACGAGCCGTTTCACTTAGGTCTGCATAACCACCTGGCCCATAAAAAATATTCTTCCCTTCTTTCCATATGCTTTGGTGTACATGCATACCAGAACCGTTGTCTTGAAAAATTGGTTTCGGCATCAAAGTTACAGTCTTACCATTTCTTTTACCTACATTCTTAACAACATACTTATATTTCAGATACTTATCACCCATGCTGGTTAGAGTATCAAATCGCAAATCAATTTCACATTGACCTGCGGTCCCTACTTCATGGTGATGAACTTCTACTTGAACACCAACGTTTTCTAATTCAATGACCATCTCGCTGCGGATATCTTGCAAACTATCCATAGGTGGAACCGGGAAATAACCTTGCTTATAGCGAGGCTTGTAGCCTAAATTAGGCTCTTCTTCTTTTCCTGAATTCCAAAATCCTTCTTTGGAATCAATATAGTAGTATCCATAGTTATGGGACTGATCAAATCTTATATCATCTAAAACAAAAAATTCAGGCTCAGGACCAAAATAGGCAGTATCTCCAATACCTGTTGATGTAAGATAATTTTCAGCTTTTTGGGCAATGTGACGAGGATCTCTCGTATATTTTTCTCCAGTAATAGGATCCTGAACATTGCAAATAACATTAAGGGTCTTGTGTTTTGTGAATGGGTCCTCAAAAGCTGTAGTGGTATCAGGAATGAGTAGCATATCACTCTCTTCAATTGCCTGAAAACCCCTGATACTAGAGCCATCAAAACCGACACCTTCTTCAAACATTCCTTCATCTACTTCTTTCGAGGTAATAGAAAAATGCTGCCATAGACCTGGTAAATCAACAAATCGAAGATCCACCATTTGAATCCCTTTATCACTGACATACTTCAACAGCTCTTTAGCGTTGGAAAACATCATTTACTCCTTCTCAAAATAGCGTTTTAACTTTCGGATGGGGGTAATTCAGCAGAAGTACAAACGGACAATACGCCACACTGCGCAAGTCCTCAGGAAAACCCAATGCGGCTTTGCATGAGTGCTGAAGAATGCTTTAAAGACTAGAGAAACTAATAGTTTTTGTCAAGAAACAAAAAGGCAAAAGACCAAGTTTCTTAGATTTATTAGAACCTTCGCTAAACAGAAAATGTTGCCTTTACCTGTGCAGATTTTTTTTCAATCTTGTTGGCTAATTCCTGCTTATAGTTTGTTATTTTTTCGGCTACTGTTTTATCACTAGTTGCAATTATTTGTGCAGCAAAAATGGCAGCATTAAGCGCTCCAGCTTTACCCACAGCCATTGTAGCGACTGGAACTCCACCTGGCATTTGGACAGTTGCTAGAAGTGCATCAAATCCCTGAAGAGGACTACTATCAACTGGAACGCCAATAACAGGAAGAATTGTTTCAGCAGCAACTACACCAGCCAGATGAGCCGCACCGCCAGCTCCTGCAATTATGCACTTTAAACCCCGACTATCAGCTGTCTTTGCATACTTTGAAGCACGGGCTGGAGAACGATGAGCTGAACAAATATCTATCTCAAATGGAATGTCAAATTCCTTTAATTGCTTTGCAGCTGCTCCCATGATGTTTAAGTCCGAGTCACTTCCCATGATAATGCCAATTACTGGTGTCATCAAAATTCCTTTCTAAACAAAGTTATCATTAAAAATAATATTGTACAGCCTAACTCGATCCCTCCACGCTCTGTTTTGTTACTTTACTAAACCCTTACTTCCAATATCGAGTCGATAGTGCATATTGGAAAATCTTACTTTTTTAATTGCTTGATAAACTTGATTGACAGCTGCAGAAAGATTAGTAGATTTACCTGTTACCCCTAATACCCGTCCTCCATTAGTATGAATTTGATCATTTTTAACTGATGTTCCAGCATGAAAAATATTGATATTCTCTGTAGCTTCAGCATCAGAAATACCTGTAACCAAATTACCTGTTTCAAACTCACCTGGATAACCTTTAGAGGCTAGAACTACACAGACACTAGATCCTGGATCCCATGTCACTTCAACCGATTTAAGATCTTCTTCATAAATTCCTTGAAATATATCAACTAAGTCACTTTTTAAACGATATAGAACTGGCTGAGTCTCAGGGTCTCCCATACGAACGTTATATTCCAAAACTTTGATTCCTTGTTTGGTCACCATCAAACCAAAATAAAGAATGCCTTTATAAGGCGTTCCTTCAATTGCCATTCCCTGAATAGTAGGTTCTACAATGGTCTTTAAAATGGTTTGATGCTGTTCAACAGGTAGAATAGCATCGGTAGAATAAGCTCCCATTCCACCAGTATTTGGTCCTTGATCATTATCAAATACTCTTTTATGATCCTGAGAAGGAACCATCGGTAAAATATGGTCACCATCTGAAAAAATCATGAAAGAGACTTCTTCTCCTTCTAAATGTTCTTCCAACAGTACTTTTTCACCAGCTTTTCCAAAAATTCGGTCTTGCATCATTTGTCGAACTACCGATTCCGCCTCTAACATAGTTTGAGTAATGACCACTCCTTTTCCAGCCGCTAATCCATCTGCTTTAATAACTAGGGGATAACCTAACTTGTTGCATCTTATTGAAGCTAGCGTTTCCTTATACGATTCACAAGCTAAATAGTTTGCTGTTGGAACATTATGCCGATTCATAAAGTCTTTTGCAAAAATCTTGCTGCCCTCCAACTGAGCTGCACCTTTAGTAGGACCTATAATATTCAAACCCTTTTCAGTAAAGTAATCTACTATCCCCAAGGTCAAAGGCAGTTCCGGTCCTACTACAGTAAGATCGATCCGTTGATCTTGCACAAATGTTGCTAGTGCTTCTATTTGTGTAGCAGAAAGGGCAACATTTTGTGAAACATTAGCCGTACCACCATTGCCCGGAGCACAAAATACCTGAGTTACCTTTGAGGACTGAGCAAGCTTCCAAACCAGGGTATGTTCTCTACCACCTGACCCAACCACAAGTATTCTCATTGATTTGTCACCTATCAAGGTTATCCTAGATATTTTTATGAATAAACTTTACATGGAAAAACCGAAGTAGCAGTCAATCTTGAGACGGGTGTAACGGTAATACTTCATTTAGGGAACCCGACCTATATCCTTCTAAATCAACAGTTACAAATTTAAAGCCAAGGGATTTGAACCGCTTGTTTAAAATAGCACTCATCGTAACATTTAAAGCTTTTGGAAGCTCTTTTGGCGAAAACTCTAAGCGCACTAAAGATTCATGATAACGTACTCTAAATACTTTAAAACCGAAATCTCGTAGAATTTCCTCTCCACGATCCACTACTGATAGTTTTTCAGGTGAAATTGATGTCCCATATGGGAATCGAGAGGATAGGCAGGGTAAAGCTGGTTTGTCCCAAGTTGGCAACCCTGACCGTCGGGAAAGTTCTCGAATCTCCAATTTGGTCATCTGGACTTCAAATAACGGACTTTGGACTGAGTATTCTTTTGCAGCCTTTCGCCCAGGTCGAAAATCCTTTCGATCATCATAGTTTGTTCCGTCAACTACAACATCATAACCCCTAATCCGAGCAAGATCTTGCAGCTTAGCAAAAAGCTCACTTTTACAGTAATAACATCGATTAGAGGAATTTTCGCGATACCGTGGATTTTCAATCTCACTAGTTTCAACTTCAAGATGATGAAGGCTATATCTAGTAACAAATTCAGCTGTTTCTATCCGTTGAAACGATGGATAAGATGGGCTTATGGCAGTTACACAAAGCGCTTTCTTTCCAAGAACTTGATTAGCCACATACGCTAGGTAAGCACTATCTACTCCTCCACTGAAACCAATCACTACAGAACGAAGTGTTGTTAGTACTTCTTTCAGATGATCTTCTTTCTTAACTACATCTTTAATAGAGGAAGTTTGGACGTTTAACAATGATCTCTCGCACTTTTTGTGATGAAAAATTCATATAGCTCTAAGAACTGATTCTAGCACGTCAACAGCTCTTCTGTACTCTTCAATCTCAACATGCTCATCTGGGGTATGATCCAACGAAGAATCACCAGGACCAAAGGCAACCATAGGGCAGTGCCAATGTGGTGCTACTACATTCATATCTGATGTCCCAGTTTTTACTTTAAACTTCGGTTTTCCACCAAAATCTCTAATCGATCTTAAAAAGTTCCTAACCAGCAAATTGTTTTTGTCTTTGCGCACAGCTACTTCTCTTCCCGAAAAAGATACTGCTGCAGGCTGAGCTGTAGTTTGGAGAAAGTTTTCTAGTTTTTTTAAATCAAAGTTAATAGGTAGCCTGAATCCTAGTCTTAAATCTATCTTCTCTGTCAATCCATCACTCTTTGAGTTGAACGAACGAATCGAAAGAAGGAGACTGTCAAAAATAGTTTTTCCAGAATTGAACTGTTCACACCATTTTTGGACTTTAACGCAATAATCCAAAGCAACTTCACAGGCAGTTTGGCCTTGAGCAGCAGTATGTTTAAGGGGTAGCTCCAAGGAATAATCTAGTAAGAGTCGGCCCTTATAACCAAGTGTCAAACCATTCCAACCACTTGGTTCACCAATAACACAATAGTCAGGAGAATTAAAATCTTGTAAAACTTGTCTAGTGCCGCGGGAAGTAGCTGCCTCCTCCTCAACGGCTCCTATAACAATTATCTTTTTCTTGCCATCCTTCACTTCCTCTTTAAGCCGGTTTGCTGCTGAAATAAAACAAGCCATTGATCCTTTTGCATCAACTGAACCCCTTCCATAGAGACAACCATTTCTAATCTGAACAGGGATGTGCCCAGGAAAGGTATCAATATGTCCAAGAAGAATAATAGTTTTGGAACCATTCCCAATAGTACCTATAGCATTGTCGACAGAATCCTGATAGGCATGGAATCCTAAAGATTGCATTTTTTCAACTAGAAACAAAGATAGTTTTTTTTCATGGTGTGATGGACTGGCAATCTGGACCATTTGCTGCAATAAATCCAATTCGGAATCAACCATGATGCACCTCTCATCAGTTGTTCTTCAACTCTTTTGATCAAACTTTCATTTCTCCCTATTGTCTCTTCACAAAAAAAGCTTATCAACCTGACTAAAAATCCTTAATCATCTAATTTTTGATACAGAATACCTAACTACCACTTAGTCATAGCTTTAGTAATTACTGCAACACTTCTGCTGTTATGTCTGCTACCTTGTCAAGGTCCTCTTGTTCTATCACTAAAGGAGGTAAATAACGAATCAGTGTTGGTCCAGCAGCTAAAGCTAATACTCCTTTTTGTAATAGCTTTTGAATATAGGGACCACTTTTTTCTTTCAATTCAACACCAACCATTAAACCTAAACCCCGCACCTCTCTAACTTTAGCCAACTGAAAAGATTTTAGCTTTTGTATAAAATTGCTACCTAATTCTTTGGCTCGTTCACAAAGTTGGAACTCTTCCAAATAGCGAATAGCAGCATTAGCCGCTGCACAGGCTAAAGGATTTCCTCCAAAAGTTGAAGTATGGGCTAACTTAAATATTTGTGAAGCAACTGCTTGATTAATTCCAATGGCTCCTATTGGCAGGCCACCGCCCATGGATTTGGCCAAACACAGAATGTCAGGCGACAAATCAAAGTGTTCTAAGGCAAACATTTTTCCGGTGCGACCAAAACCTGTTTGAACTTCATCAACAATCAACAAAGCTCCAGTCTCTTCACAACGCTGTTTTGCGACTTTCAAAAATTCCGCAGAAGCCAATCGGACACCACCCTCACCCTGAATTACCTCAACCAAAAATGCTGCTGTCTGATCGGTAATAATTTCACGCAACTTAGTTGAATTATTAAAAGGAATATGTGTAAAGCCTGGAACTAGAGGTTCAAAAGGCTGGCGAAAAGTCTTGTTCCAGGTAGCACTGAGGGCACCTAAACTTTTTCCATGAAATCCTCTCATTGTAGCAATAATTTGTTGTCGACCTGTTGCCAATCGCGCAAATTTAATTGCCCCCTCAATAGCTTCTGAACCTGAGTTACACAAAAAAAATCGTTCGATGCCAACCGGTGTAAGTTGAAAAAGTCTTTTCAATAAGTTTGCCCGCTCTTCGTGGTAAAAAAGTTCATTACATACGATTAGTTTGTCTGCCTGATCTTGGATTGCTTGATTAACATAAGGATTACGATGACCTAAATTGGCGGAACCCTGACCACCCACACAATCAATAAATTTCATTCCAGATTCATCCCATAGATGAGCACCCTGACCTCGCACCAACATAATATTGCGCTTATAGTAGGTCCCAGAACTTAGTTGATCTTCTAATTCAACGATGATTTTTTTGGGTGAATCGGACACTATGCCCCCACATCAAAGAAAATTATTTTCTATAAAACAGTATTTTCTGCCATTCATAACCAGTTCTAGTCTTAAGAAATAAGAGGTAGGAATAAAATTAGGTGATGGAGAATATTCAAACAAATAATAGTCAATAACCCATCACCTGAGATTCAGACACAAGTGTCTTCTGGAAAAATTCTTCAATTAAGTCCATGACCTCTGCTTCATCCCTAGAGGCATAGATCCCCTTTCTCAATACAGCACCTCCTGGAACAGCATGGGTAAACCATGAAGCAAATTGTTTCATCTTACCAATTGCTCCAGGGGTTGACTCCTCGAAAAGAAGAGAAAAATAGTCTCTGATTAAACCGTACTTAGCCGCAATATTTGGTTGAGTTATCGGCAAACCCTTTTCGATTTCATTAATTTGGCAGAAAATCCAAGGATTTGTAAGAGCTCCACGTCCAATCATAACACCATCACATCCAGTTAGTTTTCTCATTTGCAAAGCATCTCTAGGACTAATGATATCTCCATTTCCAATAACTGGGATTTTTAGATGAGCCTTCAGTCGTCTAATTATTGTCCAATCAGCTTTTCCAGAAAACCCCTGAACTCTCGTCCGGGGATGTAGCGTTATCGCTTCCACTCCAAGATCTTCTGCCATCTTTCCGACCTCAACAGCAACAATTTCTGAATCACTCCAACCAGAACGGATTTTGATCGTAAAAGGAAGCCTAGTGGAGACTCTGATTTTTCTAAGAATTATTCCTAATAATTTCTGGTCTCGCAACAATGCTGATCCACCACAAGATTTCACAACTTTTTTGGCAGGACAACCCAGATTCAAATCAATAGCATCAAATCCTAAATCTTCAACCATTCTTGCTGCTTCTGCCAAACGGTTTGGTTCTGATCCAAATAATTGAGCGGTAATCGGACGTTCCTCCTCATAATAAAATAACATCCTTTTACTCTTAACAGAATGGCGAGTCAATCCTTCGGCACTTGTAAATTCAGTCATAACCAATCCACACCCTCCAAGTCGTTTGATAAGACGCCGAAAGGTACTATCTGTTAAGCCCGCCATAGGAGACAAAAATGTGGCAGGAGCTACTGTAATATTTCGGATATGCATTTTTTGTCGTGTGTTTTTTTGAATCTTTCCAATAAAGGTTACATTAATTATCTTTAAGAAGGTCTACCAAAAATAAATAGTTTTAATTTTATTAAGCCTTTTAAAATCAATTAATTAAGATGTGATACACCGAGTTGAAATTGATGTTTCCAAAGAAACTTAATTAGACTTATAAAATGATGTCGCTTGGCTGGATGCCACCAATGGACTGCACTTTCTCGACGATGATCATGGATCATACAAGCTTTCGGGTTATATAACACTTTCCAACCTTTTTTCCACATACGGATACATAAGTCTACATCTTCAAAGTATAGAAAGAAACGTTCATCAAGTAAATCTTCTACCCCAACAGCATCCCTCCTAATCAACATTGCAGCTCCCAAACCCCAATCAACTGCTGACAAAGTTTCATGATTCCAATCTAACATTAAGTGTCGCCTTATATAAGGATGTTGGGAGAAAAACCAATTTAAAGGTGCCCTTCGCATCATTAATGTCGAGATTGTATAAAATTGACGGCATGAGTATTGTAAGGTTCCATCAGAATTCCTCAGTTGTGGCATTACTATACTAGCATTCCGGTGATTATCTAATGTGGCCACTAGGGTTTCAACTGAACCTCTTTTAACTCTAACATCAGGATTTAACAATAAAACATAAGGTGCTCGACACTGATAATAACCTTGATTGACGGCAGCAGAAAATCCTCTATTTGATTGATTTTGAGTAACCTTAATNCGTGAATTTTCAACCCCCAAGGCTCTAGATAGCTTCTCATCTTGGTCATTATTAATGATTTGAATTTCATAATCCAAATCAATACAACAATCTGCCAAACTGGCTANACAAATAGCTAACTGACGCTCAGACCGATAATTTACAATCAAGATCGATAACTTACTCATGCAGGAAAAGAAAGGTTCTTGTAAAAAGTTTTATAGGATGCAGCAAACTGAGACGCACTATATTCTTGTTCTACTTTGAGTCGAGCATTCCGTTCTAGCATTCGACGTTTATCATCATCTTTGAAAAGCTCAATAACATATTGAC
This sequence comes from Terriglobia bacterium, assembly GCA_022452285.1. Lineage (GTDB taxonomy): Bacteria > Acidobacteriota > Terriglobia > Versatilivoradales > Versatilivoraceae > JAKUNG01. The sequence continues at coordinate 489,916 of JAKUNG010000001.1, forward strand.
CAAATTCTTTAGCATCATCAGCAATCATTAATTCCCTATTATGTTGAAAGGGATATCCTTCAATACATAGTCGCGTTGAAACCACAGCAGTGCCCATAGCCATCGCCTCCAAAATTTTACCGCGGAGACCTGCCCCTGTAATAATAGGAGCTACAAAAATAGAGTGTTTAGCAAGATATGGTCTTAAGTCTTCAACATATTCCAGAAAAGTTACTTGCCCTTTCTTGCTATAGGACAACAAACGAGACGGAGGATTGCGACCAATAATAGTGAAGGTTGTATCAGGAATCACACTCAAAATAGATGGCCAAATTTCATCCAAGAAGAATTCTATTCCCTGAACATTGGGTGGGTGTTTAAAAAAACCTACAAAAATCAAACTCTTGGGACTTTGATTGACTTGAGCATCTTGTTGGTAAAAACTCAGGTCAATTCCACTTTGAGCTAAAACAGGATTCCCAATATTTAATTTTTGGCTTAGGTAGGTTTGATCAACTGAAGACAGGGTCACCACTGATTGGACTTTTTTACACAGTTGTTTTTCATAAACTCGGACAAGTCTCCATTTAATCAAACAGAAAAGTTTTTTAGTCAATGAATGAACCTTATGGAAAAGCCTTTCATAAACCAAACTTAACACCTCATGATGTGTTACTAGACTAGGATATTTAGAAAGGTCTGGTATAAAGTTTAATGTGTGGAGATATTCACAGTGGACAAGATCGTAATTTCCATTTCTAAGTTCATTTAATACTTCTTTCCTCATCATCAAGCAAGCATGAATTACTGCGAGCAACTTAGAAACCAGGAATGCACTCTTGAGTTCCTTGTTATAGGGATAAAGCGTAATTGTTTTAATTTTCTTGCAGAAATTTTTAAGAAGATTAACATGTTTTTGATCTTCATCAGTTTCTATGAAAACCAATAAAGTAATTTCATGGTCTTTTGAAAGTGCTTTTATAAGATTAACAAGAATCCAAGAACCATCAACACCAAGTCTAGGAAGCCGTTTTGAAACCATCAGGATATTTCGAGATTTAAAATTTGACTTTTTATTGGCTAAGTATTTGTGACGATAAAAAAACCAATGGTTACTAGCTGAGATCGCTTCCTCATCAGATATTTGTCTTGGCATTGAATGTCGAATCCTCGCCAATATTACCCAAGGAAGCTTAATTAATGCTCCAACAAACCCTTTTATGACACCAAAATGCCCCTGGCTAAAGTCCAACATAAAACGAAGGGGCAACTTAAAAACATGGCTAAAAAACAATCTAACCGAACTAATATTCCTCCAGAAAAAAAGAAATAGGTTTCGAGTAATCAAATAATCAATCTTTGCATTACCTAATTTTGAAGCATTAGTACTACGATGCTTATGAACTACCTGGCTAGCTGGGCAAAAAAGAACTCTAAACCCTGCTTTCCAAGCTCGGTACGATAAATCAGCATCTTCAACATAAGCTGGGTTATAGATTTCGTTAAATCCACCCAATTTGAGGAACTTTTCTCGACTAAAAGCACTAGAACCACCATGAGCATAAAAGGCTGGGACATATTCCCGTTTTTCATCTACGTTACTAGGCTCAGTATGTCCTACATGCATGTTGCCAAACATCATCATTCCAAAAGTTTTTCCAGTTTCTTGACGTACCTTAGATGGGCCATAGTTGAAAATTTGGGAAGTTACTGCAAAAACATCAGACTCCTCAAAACCTCTAAGTAAGGGTGCAATGAAGTCTGGTCGAACAATAACATCGTTGTTTAATAAAACTACAATCTCATTTCGGGCCAATTTGACTCCAATGTTGTTAGCTCGACAAAAAAGATAATTCTTTTCTAATTCAATCATTCGAATCTGAGGATAATGTATCCGTACAAAATCTTGAGTTCCATCGGAGCTACCATTGTCAACCAACATAATTTCATGATCGCCACCATTACGATTAACCGCTTCAATTAAAGCATCTAACGATTCTTTAAGTATTTCCTTTTTGTTCCAAGTTAGAACAATGAATGAAGCACATCTAGGACGGGAGCCGTCTTCTTTGGCATTAAAATTGGGTTTCTGATCAATACCCACAAGGTCTTCATAAAAATTCTCTACCTGTTTAATCATATAGTTTTTATCAAACTGACGATTAACAAGAGAAAGACCATTTCGTCCCATGCGACTTCGAGCTGCAGAACTTTTTATTAACTTTGTAACTGCTGCTGCTACAGCTTCTGAATTCTCAGGCTGAATCAGTAAACCGTTATATTGATCTTTTACTGCTTCTGGTGTTCCACTCACTTCAGTAGCTATAACAGGCAGACCAATCGCCATTGCCTCCAGTATAGAAAGAGGAAGGCCTTCATAAAGAGAGGTTAAAAGAAATATGTCTAAGGCAGACAAAATGTCCGCAATATCTTCTCGAGCACCAGTAAAAGTAACGAATGATTCTAAACCTAACTGACGTACCCGAGCTTCTACTTTAGCTTGAGTAGGTCCCTCTCCAACAAAAATAAATTTTGCCTGAGGGCAAGATTCTAATATTCTTGGAATAGCCTCTACGGCAAATTGATGACCTTTCTGAAAACTGAAACGGGCAACTGTACCCACTAGAATCTGTTCTTGGCCTATATTGAATTGCTGACGAATTCGACAACGTCCTTGAGAAGAAAAAGTATATTGCTTTAGGTTAATGCCATTTCGAATCAATTTAAGTCGGTGGGGATTAATTTTATAATCTTCAACCAATAGCTGCTTGTTGGCCTTAGAAACAGGTAGAGTGTAGTCCAAACAAAATGTCATAACTCTTTTGACAAGTTTCTTTGTTCGAATTCCAGCCCGCTTTCCTATTGCTAATTCAAAACCCAAGTGGTCAGTAGCGAGTTTCCAGGGAACTCTACAGAGATAAGCAGCGAGGATAGGGAAGAAACAGCTGAAAGTATTATTTAAATTAAAATGAACTATGGTGGGTTTTTGTCGGTGGAAATAACGAAAAGCTTCAAGAAAAGTTTTCAAAGGAGAACTACTAAAACTATCGAAGTAATCAACAGTAATCCCACGATATTCAAAAAATCTCGCTAAAGGAGCGATATTCGTTGCCCTGGAAAGTACAACCGAGGCTTGAAAACGATCTGGAGGAATCTCTGGCACCAATAGCTTCAGATATTCCTCAGCCCCTCCCAAGAAGACAGCATCACAAAAGTAAACCACCTTCTTCATTAAAAGCCGCCCATCTCGCATTCTCCTACTCTAAGACCACAGTTCCCTTTTAATTTGTTGAATTCTAATGCCCTTAGATTATACAGTACCTCAGAAATTATGAGCAACTGTGACCTATAGTTCCATTGCAATCGGATCTCCCTAATTTATCTTTTATCTAATTTTTTTCCAGCTACTTAAGGAAACAAGATTTGCAAGTTATTAGTTATCAAACATAATAGTATTTACAAAATCTTTGAATTTACTAATCCAATTAATATCTAAATTATGAAGGACATCAACTCAGTTTCAGCTAAAACTATGCAGGGTGCATCCCTAATGATCCTAAGAACCCTTGTATTGTATCCAATTGGATTCTTAGCTGAAGTAGGTTTGTCCCGTTTCCTGCAGCCTCAGGATTTTGGCATTTATGCAATGGCCAGTTTTGTTACAGTAATACTTGCTGGAGTCCTAGAAGTAGGACTCACTGCATCACTGACCCAGCGAATAAAAAAACCAAGCCAATTTGAATTCCAAATACTCTTTTCCCTACAACTATTAGTAATTTCTTTATTAGTCTTTGCTTTGTTTTTACTGGGCCCTAACTTTTTTGACTGGCTCAAGCTCGACCCAGGTGTGCGTTGGATCATGCTAGTTTTGCTTATTTGTCCCTGGGTAAGTGGCATAGGATCTATGTCGCAGGTCCAACTTGAACGAAAACTACGCTATCCTGTTTTTGCAAAAATAGATATTTTAAGAGGATTCTCCTATTGTACCATCGCCGTTCTACTAGCTTTTTATGGTTGGGGTGTCTGGAGTTTTGTTGTTGCAATCATAATTAGCACAATTGTAAGAACAGCTGTAGCCTTTCATGCTGCTCCTTGGACTGTTCGATTCCGCCTTAATTTTTTTGGAATGGAAAAAACTTTGCGTTCAGGATTCCTTTTCCAAGCTTCTACTATAACCTCGTTATTCCGTGACCATATTGGAGTGATCTTAGCTGGACCACTTTTTGGACCTCAGGCTGTAGGTTATCTCAACTGGGCCAAGAATATGACTTTTTACACTAGTCAAGTTTTTACCCAAGTAGTTTCCAGAGTAACCTTTCCATCTATTTCACGAATTCAAAAGAATCCAACAGCTGTACAAGAAATGGTTCAAGCTACTCTTAAGTATATTAATATACTTACATTTCCAATTATTTTCATCTTTGCTGCTTTAATTCCAGAATTTGTAGCTGTGATTTTCACTTCTAAGTGGACACCTGCCATCCCTGTCTTTTATTTTTACTCTATCCGAATGTTGGGTTCTAATATCACTACGGTTCATATTAGCGTCCTAAATGGACTCGGCCATATTCGAACTTCCCTTCGAATTTTATCTTGGTGGACTTTTCTTGATTGGATCTTTGCCGGTATTTTCTGCTTCTGGTTTGGTTTTCATGGCGTAGCTATTGCTTATGCAGTTAGTGTAATACCCATTTCTATATGGCTTCTTTTTGAAGTCAACAAGTGGGCTAAAATTTCTTTCTATCAAACCCTCTACATGCCTTTCTTAGTTAGCGGGTCAGTTGGATTCTTAGTTTGGATATTAAAAACATGGTTCGAACCATCTTGGTCATCGATTGGAATTTTAGGGTCACTGGGTATGTGTATCTACATTCTACTATTGTTTTTAATCGAAGGTCGTTCTTTGTTAAAGGAAATCCAAATTTTTCTCAGAACTTTGAGTAACAAATATTAATTAAGAGCATACATTTAAATTCAAGAATGATAAAAAAAATTGAAAACTAACCCTTATTTTTCTAATCTTTTTAAAAAGGTTTTTTTTGGGATTAACAAACCAAAAAATACTGTCTATTAAGACTAAAATTATAGCCATTTAGCTGGTGTTTATATGAGAAAATTGACTCAAGTTTCTTTGTGGTTAACCCAGTGGAGTGAGCGCTGGATGCCTAGTGCTCTTTCTACCGCACTTGTTTTGACCTTAGTGATTTTTTTAGGAGGAATTTTCTTAGGAAAATCTTCCCTTATTGAATGTATTAGACACTGGGGTGATGGATTCTGGCTCTTACTTGAGTTTGGCATGCAAATGTGCCTCATGTTAGTTAGTGGCTATCTATTAGCTTCCTCTCCAATAATTCGCCGATTCCTTAACTTTTTGACCGATTTATTTAAAACACCTAGTGGTGCTATTGCTGGACTAGCAGTAATTTCAATGAGTCTTAGTTGGTTAAACTGGGGACTAGGCATTGTTGGAGGAGCTGTCTTAGCCCGTTTATTCGCCAACAAATTCACTCAACTTGATCTTCGTCTGATTGTAACAGTAGCTTATTTGGGCCTTGGGTGTACTTGGCATGCCGGTCTTTCAGCTTCAGCACCTCTTTTAATTGCCACCCCTGGTCATTTTCTTGAAAACGAGATTGGAATTATAAATGTCGGTGAAACTATCTTCCATCCTTTTAACCTGATCCTAACCCTAGTGGTTCTAGGAAGCCTGACAACATTTGTTTGGTACTTAGCTCAATGGACTCCTCTAACCCAATCTCAAATGCTTTCTCAAAGAACTCAGTTGAAAACTACTCAAATCCATGCCACTGCTAATAATGAAAAAAATTACCAAGGATCACTAGCAGGGTTTTTTGACAAAAGTTACTGCTTAAATGGACTGATAGGAATTATGGGTTTAATATGGTTAATAATAACTTGGATCGATGGAAGCCTAACGATAACTATCAATAGTATTAACTTTCTCCTTTTGTTCTTGGGAATTACCCTACATAAAAATCCACAATCGGTAGCACAGGGGGCAAAGGAAGCTATCACGTTTGTTCATGGAATTGTTCTTCAATTTCCTCTTTATGCCGGAATGTTTGGAATCATTAAGGGTACAGGACTTTCAGATGTCCTTGGAAATGGATTTGTTTCTATTGCCTCCCCTAGAACATTACCTATATTGGTGTATTGGTATTCAGGGTTTATTAATTATTTTGTTCCTTCAGGGGGTTCAAAATGGGTAATTGAAGCTCCTTACTTGGTATCTGCAGCTCAAACCCTAGAAGTTCCCATCCATAAAGTGATTTTGGCCTATGCTTGGGGAGACATGGCAACAAATCTTCTGCATCCTTTTTGGGCTCTTCCATTAATTACAGCAACTGGTTTAGAATTTCGTGAAATATTAGGATATGGAATAGTAATTTTTTCGTTTTACTTCTGTTTAGTCAGTATGGCCTTTTGGTTTTTCTTCTGATAAGAGACCCCATAGTCCAAATGGCTCATTTAAAAATCCAAAATGACTAGAAATAGCATTAAAAGAAGCACCTAGTTAGCTTTTGAATAGAAATTATCTATCAATGAATAGACAGTACCCCAATTCCCCAGTTTGTGCTGTTGGAGCCCTTATTTTTCAGGGTAAGAAAATCTTGCTTGTTCGTAGAGGTAAATCTCCCTCTAAAGGTAAATGGTCCCTTCCTGGTGGTCGCTTGAGATTAGGAGAACCCCTTAAAGCAGGTGTTATTAGAGAAATAAAAGAGGAAACCCAATTATTGGTAAAACCTATAGAAATAGGAAAAGTTGTTGAGCATATTATCAAAGATAAAGAAGGAAAATATGAGTACCACTATGTCATCGTGGACTACATTTGCCAAGTCGTGAAAGGAATACCTCAAGCTTCTAGTGATGTCATTCAAGTTGAATTTGTACCAATATCTCAATTGGAACATTTAAACCTTACGTCAGGCACTGCTCAGGTCATTTTAGAAGTATTTGATTCAGTGTCACGATCAAAACACTCGTCCCAGCCTTCCGTTTAAAACTTATTTTCCCGGTTTCTTCATTTCAGACAATTAAAGTTAGATAAAAATCATTCAAAACCAATATTTCTTTAGAAATAAACCTAGAAATAGCTAAAACAACGTATAGGTAGGGAACAATCATAGAAAAATTAATTAATTCGCTAGAATCGATAAATAAATCTTATTAAAATTCGTCAAAAACAACTCGTATCACTAACATTGCTATTGATACAAAATATTGATAATAATTTAGTTAAATCTATTTTTCCTTTGAAAAGATCTACTCAAAACGTATGATTTTTTAATAATTGACAATAAGTTTTATTTAAATGGACCATTCAGCCAATCTTTTTGGCTATTGACAGATGATTATTTGACAAGGAGACATTCAGATATTATATTGTCGCCGCATTTAAATTCTTTCTATTAACTATTTAAGATTATTAATTTCAAAGAATATCCAACAGGAGGACTTGTAAGCATGAGTAAGATTATAGGAATTGATTTAGGAACAACTAATTCTGTCGTTGCTGTAATGGAGGGTGGAGAACCAGTAGTCATTACTAACCCTGAAGGTACTCGTACCACTCCTTCAACAGTCGCCTTTAATAAAAGCGGTGAGAGGTTAGTTGGACAAGTTGCAAAAAGACAAGCTGTAACTAATCCTGAAAATACAATTTATTCCATTAAGCGGTTTATGGGTCGAAAATATGGAGAAGTAAATGAAGAAATGAAGACTGTACCCTATGAAGTGACCCAAGATTCTAATAATGATGCGCGAATTTCAATTATGGGAAAGGAGAGTAGTCCTCCAGAAATCTCCTCAATGATCCTGCAAAAAATGAAGACAGCTGCTGAGGAATATTTAGGTCAACCAGTAACAAAGGCCGTTATAACTGTGCCTGCCTATTTTAATGATTCACAAAGACAAGCAACAAAAGATGCTGGCAAGATTGCAGGTCTAGAAGTTTTAAGAATTGTAAATGAGCCTACAGCAGCAGCTTTGGCCTATGGCCTAGACAAAAAGAAGGATGAAACTATTGCTGTCTATGATTTTGGAGGAGGGACCTTTGATGTCTCTATCTTAGAAGTTGGTGAAGGTGTCGTTGAAGTAAAATCAACTAATGGAGATACTCACTTAGGTGGGGATAACATCGACCAAAGAATCATAGACTGGATCGTTGACGAATTCATCAAAGACCAAGGAATTGATCTTTCCAAAGATAAAATGGCCCTTCAACGACTTAAAGAAGCTGCAGAAAAAGCTAAGATGGAACTATCAACCACCCTGGAAACAGAAATTAATTTACCCTTTGTGACTGCTGATACCTCAGGACCAAAGCATCTAAATATGCAATTGACTCGAGCAAAGTTTGAAAGTTTAGTTGAAGACATGCTGAGGCGAAGTGTAGAGCCCTGTGAACAAGCACTAAAAGATGCTGGTGTTAAACCTGAGGATATTGATGAGATAGTCTTAGTCGGAGGTTCAACTCGAATTCCATTGGTCCAAAAAATTGTTAAAGACCTTTTTAAAAAAGAGCCTCATAAAGGGGTAAATCCTGATGAAGTTGTAGCTATAGGCGCGGCTGTCCAAGCAGGTGTACTAGCTGGAGATGTAAAAGACCTGCTCCTTCTAGATGTAACTCCTTTGTCGCTTGGCATTGAAACTTTAGGATCTGTTTTTACTAAATTAATTGACCGAAATACCACTATCCCTACTCGAAAAAGTGAAATTTTCTCAACTGCAGCTGATAGTCAAACCTCCGTAGAAGTTCATGTACTTCAAGGTGAACGTAGTATGGCTAAAGATAATCGAACTCTAGGTAAGTTTCACCTAGTTGGAATTCCTGCTGCTCCTCGTGGTGTTCCTCAAATTGAAGTGACTTTTGATATTGATGCTAATGGGATAGTTAATGTCTCAGCTAAGGACCTTGGAACAAATAAAGAACAAAAGATCACAATTACTTCTTCGAGTGGTTTATCCAAAGATGAAATTGAAAAAATGACTAATGAGGCTGAAGCTAATTCAGAAGACGACAAGAAACACAAGGAAGCAGTTGAAGCCAAAAATAATGCTGATAATTTAGTCTATAATACTGAAAAGTTACTCAAGGAAAATCGAGATAAAATTCCTGAATCAGATGCCAAAAACCTCGAAGAGGCTCTAGAAAATTGTCGGAAAGCAATAAATGATGGAGATACAGAACAAATAAGTAGTGCAAGTGAAAAATTAACTTCAGAAACTCATAAGCTAGCTGATGTTTTGTACAAACAAACTCCACCCCAAACGGATGCTCCAACAAATTCACCTGATGGTAATGATGGTGAGTCCTCCGGTAAAAAACCTGCCGAGGAAGAAGTTATTGACGCAGAATATGTAGATGTCGATGAAAAGAAAAAATAATATTTAGGAATCAATTAGTTCAGACTACCTAACACGGGTAGCATCTTTTAGTCAAAAGGCTTTTAGGGGAACTCCCATTCCTATGATTTCCTACCAAAAGCAGGACTATTCAAAAAGGATAACTTAACGTACAATCTTTTAGATTCGATTCCAAACATTAAGAAAGGTTCAGTCCGAACACCTGCAACAAGAATGTTCCGGCTAGAAAGGCAGTGGCCAAATGGAACCAACTTCTATATGCCCTGAGTGTGGTGGTAATGGATGGCAAACCCTTCACCTTGAAAACCGCCAGGTAGTGAAGCGTTGCAAGTGTTTTGAAGATAAAAAAATTCTGCGACTTGTAGAAAAAGCCAATATACCTCCCCGTTATAAAGACTGTTCACTTGAAAATTTCGAGGCCATGACCCCTAAGCTAAATCTTGCCAAAACAATGGCCAGACAATTTGTTGAAAATTACCCTATGGTGGAATGTGGTCTTCTTATTCTTGGCCCTTGTGGAGTGGGGAAAACTCATTTAGCGGTGTCAATTCTTCAAGCTCTAGTACATGACCATGGAATAAGTTGTCTTTTCTATGATTTTCGTGAGCTTTTAAAAGAGATTCAAAACTCTTATAACACTGTTGTCAAAACTAATGAATGGCAAATTCTTGAACCCGTATTGCAATCAGAAGTGTTAGTTCTAGATGATTTAGGGTCTGAACGACCAACTGATTGGGTAAGGGACACTTTTGCCTACATAATCAATCACCGTTACAACCAAAAACGTACAACTTTACTTACTTCCAACTTTGGGGATCAAGAAACAGAACATGGAATACTTAATGATGGTCATAGGGTTAACAATGAAGAAAACCTTGCTGACCGTATAGGCTACCGTCTTCGTTCTCGTCTTTACGAAATGTGTAAAGTAATTAAGATTGCAGGGAGTGATTTTCGAATTGAAGTAAAACAAGCACAATATCAGTTCTGAGAGGGACTACACAGTCCATTCTATTAGATCCTGTAACATATGTGATTTTGCTATATCCCAAGTAGTAAAATCTAAAATACTCTCTAAAATCACAGTAGGTGTTTTAGCAAGCCTAAATCACCCTAACTGACAAAGTGATTTAACTTGTTTTAACAATTTAATCTTTGTTTTTCCGCTTAAATAGGTCTTCTAAAGGAAAGCATTAGAATTTGCGCGACCATTGTAAAGGCCAACGTTCAATTACTACTTTTTTCTCAGTGTAGAAATCGATGGCATCACGCCCTTGCCCGTGCAGTACCCCTAGAAAACTATCTTTCCAACCACAAAAAGGGAAATAAGCCATTGGAGCGGCTACTCCAATATTTATCCCTACGTTTCCAGCTGGAATTTCATAGCGAAATTTACGTGCAGCAGCTCCATTTCTGGTAAAAATAGAAGCTGCATTTCCATAAGGGCTGTTACTAACGATTTCAATGGCCTGTTCAATAGTGTTAGTGTGTGTGAGACTGAGAACTGGACCAAAGATTTCTGTTTGGGAAATTGAATTTTCTGGAGCAACTTCATCCAAAATTGTTGGGTTTAAAAAATGTCCATTTTCATAATTTAAAATTTCTGTTCCACGTCCATCTAACAGTATCTTAGCTCCATCTGAAGCTCCTTGTTCAATCAGTTTTTCAATTCGTTTCTTGCTATCCCTACTTACAACCGGACCCATTTGCACATCTTCTTCAAGACCATAGCCCACCTTAATCGAATCAGCCATTTCGGAAATGGCTTGAGTAAAAGTTTCTCTTGCATCTCCTACAGTTACTGCCATTGAAACAGCTAGACATCTTTGTCCAGCACAACCAAAAGCACTATCACTAATGATTTGGGTTGTAGTCGACATGTCAGCGTCGGGTAGGATTACAACATGATTTTTAGCACCACCTTGACACTGTACTCGCTTTCCATTTCTCGCTGAACGCTCATAGACTTTTTTTGCAACAGAGGTGGACCCAACAAAACTAATGGCCTTGACATCAGGGTGATCAAGAAGGCAATCAACAACTTCGCTACCACCATTAACAAGATTAACTACGCCTGCGGGTAGATTGAGTTGTTGAATGAGACCAAAAATTCGTTTCATTGTCAGAGGAACTCTTTCAGAGGGCTTTAGCACAAAAGTATTACCACAGGCTAAAGCATAAGGTAAAAACCACAATGGGATCATCGAGGGGAAATTAAATGGCGTGACTGCTGCAACGACACCTAAAGGTTGACGGATCATACTCTCATCAATTCCATGGGCCACATCTTCAAGATTGTACCCTTGCATTAGTGTAGGAATTCCACAAGCAACCTCAACATTTTCAATACCCCTGCGCAGCTCACCTCGAGACTCAGATAAAGTTTTACCGTGCTCTAAAGTTGTTATGCGAGCAATCTCATCAAAATCTTCTTCTAAAAGTTGCTTGAGTTTAAATAGATATTGAATACGTTCCTCAGGTGGAGTTGCACGCCACGAAGGGAAAGCCTTTGCTGCGGCTTGCACCGCACTTGAAGCATCAGCCATTTTACCTAATGAATTATTAGCCAGCACCTCACACGTTGCTGGATTAGCAATACTTAGATATTCAGTACCACTTGAACTACTCCATTTACCATTTATAAAGTTAGGAACTTCTTTGCCATCTATCATCAAAGCACCGTCCTGTTTAATAAGATTCTCATTGATTTTATTGCCTTTTTGATACTATATCAGATAAATGACAGTCAACTCTAATTAGAAGAATATTTCTTTTATAATCTTCTCTCACTGCCATTTATTCTATTAGTTAGGACCGCAATTGTGGAATCAACATTTCCAGTTGACTAAAAATGATCCCATTTTTATACTTAGAGGTTAGTCTTTTCTCACCTTTCTACACTTGACGTAAATGGTTAATAATTCAAAAAATAACTTTGTAGTTGGCGAAAGTGTTATTTATCCAAATCATGGCATTGGAATTATTGAACAAGTTGACCATCGCAAGGAGTCTGGTCGAGAAGAATCATTTTATCATTTAAGGATTACTGCAAATAATTTAATGGTCATGATCCCCTCAACCAATGCCCTAGACGTCGGTCTTCGAAGATTAATCAAGAAAGGTGAAGTTAATAAGGTACTCTTACACCTAAAAGAAACAAAAATTAATAGTGCCCCGGATTGGAAAAATCGGTTTAAAGAAAATTCTGAAAAAATGAGAACAGGTCTAATTTTTGAAGTAGCTGACGTATTGAAAAGCTTATACCAACTCAGCAGTAACCGTATCTTGTCATTCCGTGAAAAAAAGATGTTGGATCGAGCTAGGCATCTTGTTGTAAGCGAAGTTGCTACTGTTTCTAGAGTCTCTGAAGACAAGGCAGGGAAACTGATTGATCAAGCTTTACTCCAACAAATGGGTCCCTAGAACCTTGGCCATCATAAAAACTAATTACACATAAAAATTTTCCCTAGACACTGATTAGTTCTTTTTAAAACATTAGGTTTTAAGCTCAATCTTAGTGAGGGTTTCTACTCTGGAAAAGATCCTTATATTCAAGTCTCTAATTCTACATTCCAGTACATATAATCACGCCAAGTATCAGGAGCATTCCTGAAAATTAATCTCAAGTTAAGACTGGGTACCCATCTAGGCTTAATTGGCCTCTTGATTAAATGTATTCCAGCTTCTCTAGGAGTTCTTCCACCCTTTTTCCGATTACAATCTGTGCATGCTGTAACAATATTTTCCCACTTCTTACTTCCTCCCCTAGATACCGGAATTACGTGGTCAAAAGTCAGTTGATGATGAGCTGGAGAAACTCCACAATACTGACAACTATAGTTGTCCCGAGCATAAATGTTTGCCCTAGAAAACTTAACCATTCGGTCTGGTTTAACTCTAACATACTTTAAAAGACGAATAACTGAAGGCAACTTAACAGAAAAGGTAACACTATGAATTCGTCTAGAATATTCTTCAACAACTTCTACTTTTCCTGCAAACAACATCGTTATCGCTCGCTGCCAGCTAACCACTTTTAGTGGCTCAAAGGATGAGTTTAAAAGGAGAGTACTTTCCATGGCACTCTTTTATGAAATTCCCTAATTCTTTAGATATGATTACTATTAAACCATCACAATGGTGGGCGCGACCGGGATCGAACCGATGACCTCTACCGTGTCAAGGTAGCGCTCGTACCAACTGAGCTACGCGCCCGTCCTAACTTAACATAATGGAACATTTGTTAACCTGTCAATGATTTATGCCAATCATTTCTTTTGAATAGAGACATAAACGATCCTAACCAAACGACTGTCATCCAATCAACTATGGTAGGATATAATCTTTATAACTAGTTTTAATAGGGAGTCGCAATTTAAACATTCTAAATTGCTTTAGACTGTCTTGTTTAAGTAATCCAGTTTCACTCCCTCAGTATTTTTTAAATCCTAGTTTCACTAATAATGCTTAACAACAATAAATTTCAATTTAAAGAATAGGATCAATCATATGTTAATCATTGATGGAGATTATCCCATGGCTTTTGGTGCAATGGATTTGAACCGTGACTTAACTCTTCCTATTGAAGAAGTCCGAAAGGCAAAACCCGACCAATTTTCAGTCAATGGCTGGCCGGATTCTGATACCTTGGCGTCTTTACCGGAAATGAGACACGGCAAAATTGCGGTTGCTCTCGCTAAAATAGTAGCCCGTCATAATCGAATTGGTAGTCCTCTTTGGGGTTATCGGGGTCCTGAAGTAACATATGCAGCTGCAAGGGCTCAAATGATTTATTACCAAATGCTCGAGATTCAGAATCAAGTTAAAATTATTAGAAGCCGTTTAGACTTAACTAATCATCTTCAACTTTGGTCGTCAACTGTTGAACATTCCAATCTCCCTGTAGGGTTGATTATTGGCATTGAAGGTGCCGACCCTATCCTCCAAAAGGAACAGGTCCAGCAATGGTGGAAAGAAGGTCTCAGAGTTATCAGTCTCTCACATTATGGTATCAGCACCTATTGTCATGGGACTGGCACCGGAACCACCGGAGGCCTCTTTCCTCCGGCTAAAGTTCTTCTTCGAGAGATGGAGACTAATCGAATAATTTTGGATGTTACTCACGCCTCAGATGCATCAGCTCGAGAAGCGATGGAACTCTTCAATGGTCCGGTAATAGCAAGTCATCAAAATTGTCGTTCTATAGTGCCGGGTGAACGGCAATTCCCTGATGACCTACTTACTTCTGTTATTCAAAGAGGTGGAGTTATTGGAGTGTCAATGGATAGCTGGATGTTGTACAAAGGCGGTCGTGATTGGAGTAATCCACAACCTCAAACATTCTCTAGAGAGGATATAACCTTGGAAGACTATGTCGACCACATTGATTATATCTGCCAGCTCGCTGGTAATAGTCTGCATGCTGCCATTGGCGGAGATACAGACGGACAAGGAGGACGTGCTGGTGCTCCGGCTGAAATTGATACTGTGGCAGACTATCAAAAAATTTCAAAAGTCCTGGAAGATAGGAACTACTCTAGCGAAGAAATTGCTAATATACTGTACCGAAACTGGCAACGTTTTTTTGAAAATTCACTTCCAGAGGGAAATAGTTAAGAACCGGAACTCGAAATTGAAATTAGACAGGCCAATATGTTTAGGATTTCTATTCTTTCAAACTTTACAGTATTAATAATCCTTTTTAATATTTGTTGTGGACCATCCTCAGAAAAATTAGAACAGCGACAAGGGGCGAATTTAATAATGGATTATTTTGCTTATTTTGGAAGCTACACAGAAGGTACCGCTGCTGGGGAAGGAATTTACCTCTATCGATTTAACGCTAGAAACGGTGTAATGACTAAGAGTGGGCTTGCAATTAAAGCCTTAAATCCAATGTTTTTGACTGTACATCCTAATCAAAAATATCTGTATGCGGTCAACTTACATCCAGGTAAAGAAGGACAGGTGAGTGCGTTTAAGATTAATCGAAAAACTGGAAGGCTGAAATTACTAAATCAAGTTTCGGCTGGTGGTGTCACAAGTTGTTATTTAAGTATTAATAGTGAAGGGAAAATGCTGGCTGTTGCCAATTATAGCAGTGGAAATACTGTCTCTTTCCCAGTCAATAAGGACGGGACTGTAGGACAAGCAGCAAGTATTATTCAACATCATGGATCCAGTATAGATCCTAGTTTCCAAGATAGGCCACATGCCCATTCAGCAATCTTTTCTCCAAATAACCGGTTTGTTATCGCAGCCGATGTTGGCACGGATGAGGTCTATACTTACAGAGCAAATCCAATCACCGCTAAGATTGAACCCCATGATCCTTCTGCTACAAAGGTAAAGCCTGGTAGTGGCCCACGCCACTTGGTTTTTCATCCTTCAGGACAATTTTGTTACGTAATTAACGAAGCTGGTAACACAGTAATTGTTTTTAAATGGATTGAAGAGACCGGCGTACTGGAAAAAATGCAGATGATAGCCACAGTTCCCTTAGATTTTAAAGGTACAAGTCATACTGCTGAAATTGTAGTCCACCCTTCCGGAAAATTCCTTTTTGGGTCTAACCGTGGACATGACTCTATTGTTGTATTCTCCATTGATCCCATCAGTGGAATCCTCACAACCGTAGAATATCAATCTAGTGAAGGTAACTTCCCTACCAATTTTAATCTTGATCCGACGGGAAGTTTTCTATTTGCTGCAAATGAAAGAAGTGATTCGGTTGTCACATTTTCAGTAAATCAAGATTCTGGCCATCTTACTCCTACAAAACAGGTTTTAACTATTCCCAATCCGGCATGTTTACGATGGGTTCCATTCCAGTGAGCGGATTCAACTTTGAAAGAGGTTTAAAGTAAAATGAAAAAGACCGTAAGTGTCTTGCTATTAGCTGTCATTTCCCTGACCTTCTTTTCCTGTGAAATTAGAAAATTCGTTCCTGGTAAATCATTTTTCGAACAAACCGATGTTTTTGTAGCTGGCCAAGATGGTATTGCTGAATATCGCATTCCCGTTTTACTTACTTCAAATCAAGGAACCTTATTGGCATTTTGTGATGCCCGTGTTGATAAACCCGGAGACTCCCCTAATAACATCGATCTTGTCATGAAACGAAGTACCGACAATGGTAAAACCTGGGGGCCGTTGCGTGTATTACTAGATGCGGGAGAAGGTGGTACAGTAGATTCTTGTGGATTAGTTGATAGAAAAACTGGGACCCTCTGGGTTTTTACCGTTTATTGCCCAGTTGGAATTGGAACTAAGAATGCTAAGTCAGGTATTTCTGGATCTACTTTTATGTACTGGGCTATCAAGAGTGATGACGATGGTCAAACTTGGTCTGATCCCATTGATATAACAGCTATGATAAAAAAACCAGAATGGCGTGCTGGATCTCCTGGCCCCGGGAAAGGATTACAACTTAAAAATGGACGACTGATCATCCCTAAATACTATAGAAGTACAGATGATTCTTCAGATTCAACTTCCCACATAGTTTTTAGTGACGATCATGGAAAATCGTGGGAACTAGGAGGAGAAGCGCAATCCCAAGAGAAAACCAATGAATCTCAGATAGTTGAGTTATCAGATGGCAGGTTATTACTGAATATGCGTGGAGAATCTGGAAACTTTAGAAAAGTTGCTAGAAGCTCTGACAAAGGACTAAGCTGGTCGAAAGTAACAAATGACATGACACTAATTGATTCACGCTGTCAGGCGAGTTTATTAAATTTCACTGACAATACTAACTACCAAAAAAATAGGATTTTGTTCTCCAACCCTGCCAGTACCAAACGGGAAAAAATGACGATTCGTCTCAGTTATGACGATGGATGGACTTGGCCAGCAGAAAGACAACTTTACGCCGGACCTTCTGCATATTCCTGTCTGACAATTTTATCCGATATGACCATTGGATGCCTCTACGAACGTGGCCAACAAGGACCTTATGAAAAAATCACTTTTGCTCGAGTCAACCTTGAGTGGCTCACCAAGGGAAAAGACAGCTTAACGCCTAAATGAAACTTTTGATTATTTTGTCTCAGAAAACTAATTAATCTCATTAATACACAAAGTATAATTTTTTTTTTGGATTTTGATACAATTTTGTTATTGACTATAAATTAAGAGGTCACCGTTGACACAAGAAGAACGTTATTTGTTTGATCTAAATGGATATCTTGTCCTCAAAAATGTTCTCTCCCAAAAAATCCTCGGTTTGATGAATACTGCTATCGACCACTTAGAATCCTTAAGTGAACAGGAACTAAAGTTTCAAAATATTTCACGCGACTATGCCGATGATAACGTATACGCCAAGGTTGGTAAAAAAACAAAACAGGGCCACAAGGATTACTGTTGCAACATTCTCACCTATGGTGAGCCTTTTGAAAATCTGATTGATTGGCCTGTCATAATGCCTTACCTACAGGAAATGATTTCCGCTCCATTGCGCATAGATGCAGCGAGCTTTATGTCTCGCAATACCGGTGGCGGGTTTGTATTCCACCATGGTTATGCAGAACTCCTACCCTACAGTGAGTATATTTTTGACCAGGGTACTTTTCGTTGTGCGAGTATCAAGATTTCGTATGCCCTTTCTGATGTAGGAGTTGAGGACGGTTGTTTTGCAGTTATTCCTGGAAGTCACAAAAGTAATTTTCAAAATCCACTGGTAGGTCAGATCCCGGATCCGAACCATCCATTAGTCCAGCCTATTAGCACACAAAAGGGGGATGCTATTCTGTTTTCTGAAGATTTATCCCACGGTGCTCTAGAAAATCGAGGGGGGAAAGTTAGACGCACTCTTTTCTACTCCTATGCCCCGGCTTTCCAAACATCTTGGGGAGAAACTACACAAGTAGGTCCAGGATTTGAAACTAGAGCAACTCCTCAGAGAATTGAACTGGTGAATGGTCCTCCTCCATTTGAAGACCAGTTAACCAAATTATAGATTCCTTCAAAAGTTAGTCGCCGGAACTATAATTAGACAATATTAATGATCTGAATTATAAAAAGTCTGATTTAATGAAAACTACTTCTAACAAATCCAATCAGCTTACTGAAGACAAAGCTTTCAATCTACAAAGTGGGACAAAACATGGGAAACTTCCAAAAAAGAAAAAACACTTCTTTGATATAACTGGTTATTTTATTTTGGAAGATCTGTTAACTTGTAAACAAGTTAATAATGCTAAAAATAGCCTTGAGAAAGTTAACCATTCTGCCTATTCACAGATTCAAATTGAACAATTAAACCCTCAAGAATTAACACTGTTCAATATTATTGAAGTTGGCGGTGCCATTGAAGATGCAATGGCACGTAAACGCCTTGTTCGTCATATCCAGCCTTTAATTTGGGGTACTCAATATCGATTAGTTTCTTCACAAGGAAAGATTAGAAAGCCTGCCAGTAGTGATGAGCAACTTTCTCAAGGAGGACAAGCTGATACCAGACGCTTTACTGGATATCGGTGTGGACCAGGTGGAGAATTCCGTAGTCTGCTAATTACTGCTTTGATTGCCCTTTCTGACACATCATCCGAAGATGGATGCCTTTGTTTAATCCCTGGAAGTCATAAAAGTAATCTACCTCATCCTTATGCAAATAAACATTTGGATGACATCCCTCCTCTTCATAAACTTCCTTTAACAGCTGGTTCAGCTGTTATTTTTACTGAAAATATCTCCCATGCTATGAAATCACCAAAAGAACAAACTCATCATTGGCTAAAATTTCAATATGGCCCTTCATATTTTATGAATTTTCCTAAATGTACTCCATCACAGTCCCTCTTAAAAAGAACAGCCAATGACGCTGTTAAATCTCACCTCCTATTGCCTCCTTACTATCATCCTGAGGGGTCACAATAGGATTGATTCCAATCTATATACTCTTCCGTTAAACTTTTAAAAGAAATTCCCTGCAACCTTTGAGACCTGGTACAACACAACCCCTTGTTCATCATAGAAAGCAAATTTAATCTCAGCTGGTCTTAAATCTTCAGGAGGATAAACACTAATTCTCAGAAATCCACCTGACTGACCATGCTGGGTATATTTGTGTTCCACCTCTCCTTTAGGATCAGTGGAGTTAGAATCTCCAGGTTTTATAGCTTTAAAAGCATTGGCATCACAAATAGCACCGCAAGAAAATTCCTCAAATCCACTAGGATGAATGGCATGGTATTGCCAATGTCTATCGCCACTAACCAAATATAACTGTTTATCAAGAAAATCGTTGTCTTTAAGCCACCCGAAAAATTGATCAGCTTCGTACCGAAAACCTTCAGTATTGACATGGTTGTCTTTCTTTTTCACTCCATCAGGACCTACCATTGGAGTTGGTAAGATTAGGATCTTGAAGGAAGCATCTGATGCCAATAGAGTTTGTTTAAGCCAAGCCTTTTGTTCCTGACCCCAAATGGATTTTTCAGGTCCATCAATCATCTCATTTCTACTTCTATGATCACGTCCTTCCATTAACCAAATTTGTAATTCTTTACTAACACGATGGGATCGATAGGTTTTAGGATTTTTCTTCAGAGGATCTACGATTGGAAGTTGTTCCAAAAAAGTCAACCTTCCAAGTTCATCAGAAGGCTGATGGGCGAGTCTTGGGTTTTCAAGATCTTCTTTTGTTACATGGTGTCCACGCACAGGATCAACAGAATCAGCATCATTGAATCTATAGTCATGATCATCTTTTTCCCAATAGGTAGGAATCCATCGAAATAGTTCAATAAAACGGCTTTGCACAAATTGCTCGTGCCATTTTTTTCGCAATTCAGATTGAGTTCGAGCTCGGGTAGAGGCAGGATGATCGTAATAGACATTATCTCCAGTACCGACAAAAAAATCTGGCTTCATCTTCAAAATAGTTCCCAAGGCTGGATACCCTAAATTTTTATCAGAACCTTCATACTTAGGCCTATCAAATCTGGGTGCCCCTTCATGAAAAAAAGCATAATTCATCCCAGTGACTACAACAAAACTTATCAATGCACTCTTTTTAGAACCAGGCAAGGTTTGAAATACACACCACTGTCCTAGTATGGTATCTTTTTTATTGCTGCCATACCGCAAACGGTAAAAATATTTTGTCCCTGGCATTAAGCCAAAGATTTTAGTCTTAATAATATAATCATTAGCAATAGAAGCGCTGATCCACTTAGTTTTCCTCTCTATAGATTGAAAGTCTCTGTCCATTGAAACCTCAAAACGCCCTACACCCTTTACACCAGGAAGATCACCATCTACTAAAAAAGGTCTTTGAGTAAGTCGAGACTGTAAAATCACACTAGTACTTGTTACCTCACCTGACATACTACCTTGACCATTATAAATTTTCAGGGTAGTCCCAAGAGCATTTAGCGGCAATAAACAACAGAAAATATAAAAATAAATTTTAATAAAAATTCGTAGGTTCATTTATCCCTTCAATTGTTAGTATTTGCACAATTAGTATTACTTACAATATTATAATTAGGTTGGACTGATACTTCCATAGGTACTAATTCTTAAATCCAAATATCACCCACCTTTAACAATTTATTTAGGATCGGAGCTTAATTGAATTGCGAAGTTCAGTCCACTGAAACAAATTATAAAAATATGCCTCCCGAACAAAAAACCCATATAACACACCGTCGAAACTTAGCCTTGTTTCTTATCGGACTAAAGACTCTCCCTTCGGTCTTTAATACTATACCTATTTATGCTACTAGGCTCCGCCAACTCTTTTCTCTCAATGCAGAACAATATGGAACACTGATCGGGACGGGAACCTTTGGACGTATTCCCGCCCTCCTAATGGTTGGGCCCTTGGTCGCTTATTTCGGTGTCCGACGAGTAGTTGAATTTGCAATCATTGGAGTTGGTTTTACCTTTTTGACCATTGGAATTCTGGGCAATCTGACTTCATTTCAAATTGCAATGCCTTCTCAAGGCTTCTTCTCTGGTATTTCAATAATTGCCTTTCCAGCATTTCTAATCTCTCTTTATCCTGCTCTTAAAAGACGTATGGTGTCAGTAATGCTCGTGGCGTCAGCTGCTCCTGGAATTCTCACCCCATTAATGGCTAACGAATTGCTGAAGTGGTCAGCACAAAGTGACAACATCGATTTTTCAGCAGTGCTTCGCTTGCCATTTTTAGTAGCTGGAAGTTTGCTAATCTTGGGGGGCATGATTTTATTGAGCAGAAAAAACTTAGCATTTCAAACTGAAATCGAAAAACCACATCCAATCCACCTGACTGAACTGCTTCGTCCTCGATCACTAATAATTGTTTTGCTTATATCCCTGCATACAGCTGCTGATGGAACACTTTATTTTTTCGTGCCCATGTTCATGGAGCACCATTTTGATCACCTGCCCATTGCTGCAGCATGGGCCTTATCCGGTCATAACATAGCTTATGTGCTATCCAGATCCAGTTTATCTGCATTACCTGAAGGAGTTGGTCAACGATCCATTCTTAGCCTAGCTGGACCTATTGGCGGAATAATTATAATCCTCACTCTTTGGTTTGGCCCAGCTGTCTCGGTACCACTTCTTTACGCTCTCGCCAGCTTGGCATTTGCAGCTGAGTTTCCAGCATTGATTAGTGAGATTTCATCAAAATCAATGGCAGAATTCGGTTCAATAATGTCAGGTGGAATGATAATTAGTTCCTTGGTTATGTTCGTCTTTCTTAAGGGCACTGGCTATATAGTTGACCTTACCAATGATTACCGATTTGCACTTACTATTGCAGCCTGTGGATTCATCATTTTTGGATTGCTTGCTACTCTTTCGGGCCTAGGGATCCGAATTAAGTCTACGTAGACAATAAAATTACCTTATTTATTCTTTAACTATATAAGCTCTAACTATTGGAGTTATTTCTTATTTTTGTCAACTGAGCCTTTATAGAGTTATTTTCAGGATTGACCATTTACCGTTACAAAAGTAAATAGTAGGCATAAAATTTCGAAGTATTCCGCAGAAAAATTCAAAAAAACGTGATTTTTAGGCGTTTAATTTCCTTTTTCTTAGTTGAGATTTCCTGCAAATATTAAAACCAAAGTAAGCAATGACTAGAAAACAACATAAGGGTATTACATAAGAAAAACTGACACTACTAGTCATATCAGATACCTGACCTTGAATTGGTGTTAAAACTGCACCTCCAAGAATAGCCATTATTAAACCTGCACCCCCAATTTTAGTGTCCTCACCTAATCCCTGAACGGCCAGACCAAAAATTGTGGGAAACATCAAAGACATACACCCTGAGATAGCTACAAGAGCATAGACACCTGTTTGTCCTTCACCAAAAATGACTATCAGAGTGCAACCCATCCCTAATATTGCCAGTAAAACAAGTAAATTTTCAGGATGGAGAAAATCCATTAACCAAGTACTGATAAATCGAAAAATCATAAAAAGAATTAAAGCCGCCAAATAGTAATTAGACGCATCAGCTTCATTAAGATTAAGTTCTTGCATTACATATCTAATCGTAAATGACCAAACACCAATTTGAGCACCTACATAAAAAAATTGTGCAATGACACCCCATCGATAATGAGAATTTTTACTTAGGCGTCTAAGAGTCAGGTTTAAGTCTTTCCAACCTCCAGAGCTAGTATCAGAACATCTGGGCATCTTGGTTATAGCTATCAGTATCCAAATTATTACCATAAGTAAGGCTACTGCTACATAGGGTTCCATAACAGCTTCAAGTTCCTTTGACTGAATCTCCTTGAGTTGTTCCAAACTCATTGAAGATCTTTCATCAGCACTGGCCACATTAAGATGAGACAAAATGAACCATTTACTTAAGCAAACCCCTAACACAGAACCTATTGGATTAAAAGATTGGGCAAAGTTTAAACGCTGGGTCCCTGTATTTGCTGGACCTAAGGCAATAATATAGGGATTTGCAGCAGTTTCTAGTACAGATAATCCCCCAGCTAGAATATATAAAGAGAGCAAAAAAAACCCGTAGTTCATCGTCTTGCTCGCTGGAAAAAATAAGAGGGCCCCTAAAATAAATAAACCCAAACCTAACAAAATGCCTGTTTTGTAGGTCCACTTTTTGATAATTACAGCGGCTGGTAGAGCCAAACAAAAATAGGAACCATAAAACGCAATCTGAATCCAAGCAGTTTTGAAATCAGAGAGACTCATAATTCTTTTAAACGCCGCTAATAAAGTATCAGTCATGTTATTGGCCAAGCCCCACCAGGCAAAGCAACTGGTAATCAAAATGAATGTCCATAGAACGGACCGAGGGACCAGTTTGTTTGACGGTTGATTGTCCTGTTGACGGAGAAGGGTCATTTTATAAAGAGGCTTTCCTCAAATACATTATCTAGGTTTGACATGGACATGATCCCAAATGAAATCAAAGTTTCAATTGGACGATGACATGTCTTTTGGCCCGTGCCTTAAATTTTTTCCTGATAGAAATAACATTCTCAAAACAGGTGCAGGATTCTAGCTTAATAACTCAACACAACCTGAATGTAGCTTAAGGTTCACATTCAGTGAAAATTTGTTAATTAATTTAGATTGCTTTTGATGAAAATCAGACAGAGTCTAGAGTCAGAATGCAACAAGTACAAGAAAAATCTATATTAGTGATAAGATAAGGATGCCTCAAAATTCCGGGTTTTAAAATGGCAAACTTTAAATCAAACACTAACAAGTCTATTTATTCATAAACCTCTCGAAGAATAATTGAATGGGAGAAAACTAATGTCATTTTTGAGAAGTTTCAAAAGTAATATTTTTGTATTTCTACTTGTCCTAGTTTCAGTTTTAGCAGCAAACACCAAAGATGTCCAAAATGTCTGGCAAGATACCTCCTTTTCGGACTTTGTTGAAGGAACCCTGACTGATGGTGGAGCTAATACTTATGTTGCAGCCGATGGAACCATTCGACTCATTAACGTTTGGGACCTTAATAGTGACGGTTATCTAGATATCGTTTTTCCGAGCAGCCATGATCAAAATGAAAAACCAGATTCCTTTATCTACTTGGGAGAATTTAACTTCGATCCTATGAAGCGCATTGAACTTCCAAGTGACGGTGGAACGGCCGTTGAAATTGCTGACCTTAACCGTGACCAATACCTTGATTTGATTCTAGTAAATCGTTTTAATGGCACCCGAACCGACTTGGATTCCTACATTTATTGGGGAAGTCAATTAGGTTTTGATCCTAGTAAACGTGCCCGGCTTCCAACTCGAGGTGGTGAAGCCGTTGCAGTTGCTGACCTTAATATGGATGGTTGGCCTGACATTGTGTTTGCCAATAGTGGACTCAGTTACCATGTAGCTGTCGATCACTTTAATCAGTCCTTCATTTACTGGGGTTCATCTGCAGGTTATTCCCAAAATAATCGAACAACGCTAAAAACAGTCTTAGGCCGAGACGTTAAGATTTTTGATCTAGATCAGGATGGTCTACTCGATTTAGTTTTTGCAGAAGAAGGCAACCAAAATGATGAAGCAGGTATTTGCATTTATTGGGGTGATGGGAAAGGTAATTTCAACAATCGACCTCCTAGCAGATTACCGGGTGAAAGAACGGTGGCAGTTGCTGTAGAAGACTTGAATGGGGACAACTGGCCTGAAATTATTTTAGCGAATAGTGCTCGACTTAAGGCTCGGGAAATGGGAATTTACAACATCGTTGATACCATTGCCATTGATTCCTTTATTTATTGGGGGAGCAAAAAGGGTTATTCCAGAGCAGAGCGAACGAGTTTGCCAACGGTTGGGGCAAAAGCCGTGGATGTAGCAGACCTCAATGACGATAAAAGACCAGATATTGTATTTGCCAACGGTGGCGGAGGGGCTACTTTTATTTATTGGGGCTCCAGCGCTGGCTTTAAACCGTATAGACGTACGGCACTTCCCTCTGCAGGTGCTTCAGATGTCAAAATCGAAGATATTAACCAAGATGGTTATTTTGATCTTGTCATTGCCCAAAAAGATAAAGGCCACTCCAAAAAAGACGAGTCTCTAATTTACTGGGGTAATCCGAAAGGACTAGACAAAGATCAAGTGACTGCGATTCCAACATTAGGTGCGACGGGAATTGCTATTGGGGATTTGGACGCGAATGGGAAAAAGGATTTAGTTTTTGCCAACAAACGAGACGGAAGTAGTCATCCCCCCTCCCTTATTTACTGGGGAAATCAGAAAGGAAGGTACAAAAAAAACCAAAGACTCTCTCTCCCGACATCTGGACCCGGCATGTATGCCGCAGCAGATATTAATCAGGATAATTTCCCCGATCTTTTTTTCCCGATGATCAATCCCATTATATACTGGGGTAGTACTGCTGGTTTCTCCCAGAAACAAACGACCAGACTCAATACTCAACAAATGTATTCAGGGCGATTCGCGGACTTTAATCGGGATGGATATTTAGATTTAGCTTCGAATGAATGGAAACCTGGTCATCAAGAAACTAGCCTTTACTGGGGAGGACCCACAAATTATTCAAAAGATAACCGTTTTGTTTTCCACGTTAGTGGTTTGCGTCATCATACTGTGGCAGATTTGGATCAAAATGGTTGGCTGGACATTATTTTCACAAGTACTACTAATCAAGAATTATTTATCTACTGGAATCAAGAAGAGGGTTTTAATAACAATAAAAAAACAAGGTTGCCAACAGCCGTTAGTGTTTCTGCTGAGATAGCTGATCTTAACGCTGACGGATACCTTGACATAATTGCCCCAAATTTGTTTGATTTAAATCCAGCTCCTGGCCAGCCTCAATCATTTGGAGGATCACCTCAAGGAAATACCTTTATCTACTGGGGAAGTAGCAAGGGCTACTCAACGTCAAAACGACAAACCCTACCTTCAATCGGTAATGCCGATGTTGCTGTAGCCGATCTCAACCAGGACAATCGACTTGATTTAGTCCTTACTAGCTATCATGCTGGCTATACTCGGAGTCATCCCTCAACTATTTACTGGAATAGTGCTCAGGGTTTTGATGCTTCAAAATCCACTCAGTTGCCAACTAATTCAGCATCAGGTGTCTTGGTAACTGATTTTGATCAAAATGGCTACAAAGATATTCTATTTTCTTGTCATTCCAAAAATGGAAATCATCGAAATAACGCCTTTTTGTACTGGGGTAGTAATAAAGGTTATAGTCCAAACCATCGCAGTCTTTTGCCAGTATTAGGACCCCATTTTCTTAGTGTTATTGATATTGGTCATATTTATGATAGAGGAGATCGATATGACTTTATTTCAGCCCCCTTTGATGGTGGTATCAATCCAACATTCTCGAAACTTAGTTGGAAAGGGGATACTCCGTTTCGAACAGCGCTTGAATTTCAAATCCGTACAGCCCCGACACGCCAGCAGTTGGATAATCGCCCTTGGCAAGGTCCTAATGGTCCGAAAAGCTTTTACCAAAAATCTCCTGCAGTGCTAGATAGTTTTCCAGAACGTTTTCGCTGGATTCAATATAAGGCTAGTTTAATTAGCCCAGCCTCAGCCAATAGCCCTGTTCTTCGTTCGGTTTCAATTAGTTTCAATTGATGCACTATTTCCTGAAAATACAGGGTTGTAATTGATGGAATGGGTTTTAAGATAGTAGTGTTTGGCAGGAAAGCTGGTGAGAACTTCGAATGATGCCAGTAACTCTTACTTACAATGGATTAATCCTAATCTAAATGCTGACACCTTTTCAAATAATACCTGTGTATGACTGTGGTTAAAATCACCACAAACAAAAATATAAAGGAAAATACTGAAATGAATCCCTCAAAATTGAATGAAAATGAACTAAATCATCATGCATTTGAATTGGAAAAAGAGGGTTATACCATCATTCCCAATATTATGTCTGATTTAGATTTGGAAAACGCCAAAAATGCGATTGACGAAACGCTAGAGCAAGAAAAGACAATTGCCCAGAAGTATGGTCTACAAAATGAAAATCTATTGATGTGTTTCAATGCGCAGGGGAAACATCGCTATTTTCCTGGAATGTTGACACGACATCCTGAACCTTTTCTAGTAGCTCAAAGGATTCTAGGCAAAAATATGTTCGCTCATAATCTAGCCATTCGAAAACCTCTGCCGTCTGGGAAAAAAGACTGGAGTAAGCTAGGAGGACATCTTCATGCTGACTGGCATCCTTTTACAGTCAATCCTTTTATTGGCGGAAAACATTATCCTCTGGCTATTCAGTCAGTCTGGTGCATTTCAGAATTCACAGAGGAAAATGGGGCTACATATATCTGGCCTAGATCACATTTGTCGCTAAAAGTTCCGCCAGAACAACCTAAAAAATTGCCTTCAGGTTGGATTCGAGCAAAAGCTAGCGCAGGCTCTGCAGTTCTTTGGGACTCTTCTCTGTGGCACACTAGTGGTACCAACTTCGGAGAGGCTCCAAGATATTCTTTAGTTTTTTACTTCCAGCGTTGGTGGGTTAGAGGGTTTAACGATGCCTATCGCTTGTGTCCGCCAAAAGGTCGCCAACAAATGACTGCAGAAGAGAAAAAAATCTGGGGATTGGAGGCTGCCGTTCCACCTAATACTCACTTTAGAGAAATGACTGATCATCAAATCAAATCCCTAACTCTTGAAGAAAAAGCCGTTCTCAATATTGCAGCCTTTTGAAAAACTTCAAGAAAGACTTAGTCAATTACCTGCTCTAGAATAGCAAAATCTCCTGGGTTCCAAGCCTGGGCAATGATATAGAACTTGTCATTAGTTTTACGTAACACGGCATTATGAATATGCTGAAAATTCTTTAAACCGAGATCCTCCTTAATCATAACTGCAGACACTACTTTGTCACCTTTAAGAATATAGATTGGAGCTCCCTTACTACGATCAGGGCCATGCAAACACCCCACTACACCATATTGCCCTTCATAATCAATATCACATGGAAATGAACCTTTAGGTAATTTTAATGTTGACTGGTAATGTCCATAGCGAGTAAATCGGTCAACTTCTGAATTTGGACGATCAGAGACGTCAAGGCGTTTTTTACCCGGTGGAACGGTAATTCCATGACCAGTGCCAAATTTCCCTGGTTCACTTCCTTTTCCGCCAAAAGCAAGATCGTGCCAAATCACCTTGAAAGGATTAGTACTAAGAATTCTAGCTGTCAGAATAAAGTCAAGACTAGAATACCCTGTTGCTACATAGAATTGACCGCCTATCTCTTCAACATCTGTAGGAGCAAAGTTACCTTTACCAAAAAAATAATCTCTAACAGCCGGTTGATCAAAATTATCATTAGAATCAGGTGGACCTAAACTGTTAACCAAGTTTCCATCAAGAGTTGTTGTATAAATCTGTCCTGTCTTGTTGGCTGGAAATGTAAGATACCCTTTCCCATCACCATACCAAATGGTTGTATTGTGTAAATTAACATCCTTAACCGAATCAACAGTGTCCAACAACCGAATAGTTTTAAAATCAGCACTTATCTGAATAATTCCTGCACCTGGTAGCGCAAAATAAGTTTCTCCATGGCCCTGGCGACGATCAACAGCAAAGCCTCCATGTGCAGAAACTAGAACTTTCTTAGCTTTTTCAGGTAGATGTGCCGAAGTATAGAGAACTTTAAATCTCATTTCCCCTTGCCCACTAACTGCTGGTTCTGATGTCTTAGTTGAATTTACACCAGCTGCCCCTGCTACAGTTACGTAAACCCCTGTTGACTTTAGGTCATGGGAATACAAGATTTCATTATTTGGTTTGGCAATAAGTAAACCAAGAACAGTAAAAATAGAACAAAAAACCAATCGTTTCATTGATAGATCCTCCCTAGGTGGAATTTAATCAAACCCGTTCAAAAAAACTCCACAAATCCTTTGTCAATCATAATCATTTCATAAATTAAGCTATCTTCAAATTAATAATTAGCTTGAAACCGTTTATAAAATTGCATATTAGAACCTGGAGCCGCCAAAAAATAGTGATTCTTCATACTTAAAGCACCCACAATCTACCCTAGAAGTTACAATGCTGATCCGCTTTCCTAGAAATTAAGGTTTCTTGTCCGTCAGATATTTTTAAAATGAGTCTAGCAAAAAAAATTTTACTATTTAATTTCTGCACGAGTTTAAAAGTAAGTTAATCGTTCCTTGAAATCTGGACAAAGTACTGTTTAACTGTAGATGTCATCAGGGTCTAATTTTAGCTACATTTTCTGGCAAAGGATTTTAGGACGAGTCACAATGGATCGAACTTCCGAATCGAATATAGAGGAATTAATAGCTCAGAAAAAGTGGATGAATCTTCGGTCTCTTGTGACTGATTGGCAAGCTCCCGAAATTGCTGATCTTCTACTCAGTGTCCAAAAATCAGATCGGGTTCTTTTATTTCGGGTTTTGCCTCGGACAATGTCAACAGAGGTATTCGCACATTTAAACGCTGACTTACAGGTATCTTTAGTAAAAGAATTAACTGATGAGGAAACAAGACAGCTACTAGAAAACCTAGAACCTGATGACCGAACTCACCTTTTTGAGGAACTACCGGGTAGAGTTACCCAAAGAATGCTCAATCTTTTGAATCCGGATGATTTGATTGCGGCTCGGAAACTTTTAGGATATCCAGAGGAAAGCATTGGGCGGCTAATGACACCTGACTATGTGGCTGTTCGGGCGGAATGGACTGTTGAAAGAAGTTTACAACATATTCGTACTGTAGGTGTTGGACTTGATACGATTGCTATGATTTATGTGGTAGACAGCCACTGGAAGTTGTTAGACGCCATTGAGCTACAGCAGTTTGTTTTGGCGACACCTACAATACCAGTTGAATCGATTATGGATCGATCTTTTGTTAGTCTTTCCCCTTACGGCGACAGAGAGGAGGCTGTAGGTATCATGGGTAAATATGATCTTTTCGCCGTACCAGTGGTTGAATCCGAAGGAGTTCTACTAGGAGTGGTAACCGTGGATGACGTAATGGATGTAGCTGAGGAAGAAGCAACTGAGGACTTTCAGAAATCTGCTGCTGTAGAACCACTAAAAATGAGTTACGAGGAAGCTGGTGTTTGGTCTCTCTATTATAAACGTATTTTTTGGTTAGCCCCTCTTGGCTTTGTTAATCTTGCAGCCTCTTCAGTAGTTGCTGCCTATGAAACAATCCTTTCTTCAGCAATTATCTTGGTTTTTTTTATTCCCCTTTTAATTGGCAGCGGCGGTAATACTGGAGCACAATCAGCAACCCTAATGGTTCGAGCAATAGCAACAGGAGACATTCACCTAAAACAATGGTTGCGAACTCTTACTAAAGAGTTAAGTGTAGGGTTAAGTTTAGGGACCACCATGGGACTGGTTGCCTGGATATTTGGCTTTTTTCATGGAGGGACTCAAATTGCCCTAGTGGTTGGATCTTCCATGCTCATCATTGTAATAGTTGCTAACTCTATTGGAGCAATGCTACCTCTTGTTCTTAATCGACTAGGGTTTGATCCAGCTGTTGCTAGTAGTCCTTTAATTACATCGATTGCTGACGTAATTGGATTATTAATCTATTTCTGGATAGCTGTTTCATTGTTACAAGGTTTTTGAAATCAATGTTTCTCAGAAAAATAGCTTGTTGAACTTTTTCTAAGGTTGGTGGTTAGTACATGCAAGATCCTTTTAAACTGGAGTTTAAAACAAACTAACACATTGATTACGCCAAAAAAATCATTTTAAGTTTCTAATAAGGATTTCTCTTTAATAAACATGGCTATAAGAAAATCAATTAACAAAAACTTCAAAATACAAGATTCATCGGACGTGCTCATTATTGGAAGTGGCATTGCTGGGGCAACCACCGCTCTACAACTGGCTCGAAACCCTTCACGACAAATTACTGTAATAACACGTTCACAGGACCCTAAAGAATCCAACACCCGTTGGGCTCAGGGTGGGGTTGTGAGTCGGGGACCAGGGGATGACCCGAAAATCCTAGTTTCAGACATTATGAAAGCTAGTGCTAATTCTAGCAATATCGAAGCAGTTCAACTCCTTGCTAATGAAGGCCCTGAAATTTTACAGGATATTTTAATTGAAGCAGCTGGCATTACTTTTGATCAAACTGATTCCGGAGAAATTAGTTGGGGCCATGAGGCTGCTCATTCCCTCCGTCGGATTCTTCATGTTGGAGATAGTACAGGTCTTAGTATCATTAAAGGATTACTTTCTGCCCTTAAACGATGTCCTAATGTAGACATACTGACTGAAGTTACAGCTATCGATCTTATTACTTCCCCCCACCATTCTTCAGACCCTTTGGATACTTACCGACCAATCAGTTGTCACGGCGCCTATTTATTTGATTGTAGAGAAAAAAAAGTTCACCGCTATCTTGCACCCCTAACTGTTCTTGCTACTGGTGGACTAGGACGAATATTTCTCAATACCACTAACCCTCCGGGTTCACGAGGTGATGGATTATCCATGGCTCACCGAGCGGGTGCTCGTATTGTTAATGCAGAGTATATTCAGTTCCACCCTACAGCCTTATCAGTTCCCAATTCTGAATGCTTTCTAATCAGTGAAGCTGTTCGTGGAGAGGGAGGAATACTTCTTTCCCCAGAGGGTAGAGCCTTCATGGCCGATTATGCTCCCCAAGATAAAGAACTTGCTCCCCGAGACATAGTAGCCCGAGCCATACACCATCAAATGGAATCCCATGGTTATTCTCACGTGTTTCTAGATATTGCTTCACACATGCCAGCTTCAAAGATTCGTAATAGATTCCCAACCATTTGGTCCACCTGCCTTAAGGCTGGAATCGACATAACTCAAGATCTTATTCCAGTAGTACCTGCAGCACACTACTTTTGTGGTGGGGTTTTGGTAGATCGATGGGGACGTTCTAGCATTGAAAACCTTTTTGCAGTTGGAGAATCTAGTTGTACTGGAGTTCATGGTGCAAACCGTTTAGCATCTACTTCTCTCCTTGAGGGTTTGGTCTGGGGAACTCAAGCAGCTAGGAAAATAGAAGAAGTCATTAGTCAAAACTCTTTTGCTAAACTGCCTATCCTTTATAATCCTCCCGCTTGGGATGAGAAAGGCCTAATTACTGATCCCGACTCAGCTTTAATTCAAGGTGATATGCAAACTATCCAGAACATCATGTGGCACTATGTAGGTCTAGTGCGTAGTGCTGAACGTCTTTCCCGTGCAATTCGAGAATTACGACATCTCTGGAATGAAATTGAGGCATTTTATCGGACATCTAAGCTTAGTGACAGCTTGATTGGACTACGTAATATTATTGAAGCAGCTCTGATTATTGCCCAAGCTGCACAACATAATAATCACAGCCTTGGATGTCACTACCGACAGGATTCGATTGCAGTTGAAAAACGGAATTTGATTTAAATTCATTGAGGACTAAATTACTAGAAATAAATCCAGCCATTTGACACGATCTACAAAGCAAAGGTAATGCTAAAAAAGCTAGATGATTTTCGCTATTCCATCCCAAAATCCTATAAAAAAGGAATGCGGATTGAAGGATTAATCTTTGCAAATCAACCTCTAATTCAACAAATTGAAAAAGATCTCACTATAGATCAAGTAGCTAATGTAGCAACTTTGCCTGGATTAGTTGGCTGTTCTTTAGCCATGCCAGATGCACACCAAGGTTATGGGTTTTGTATCGGTGGGGTTGCTGCAGCAGATTTAAGTGACGGTGTGATCTCAGCTGGGGGAGTTGGTTTCGACATCAATTGTGGTGTCCGTTTATTGAACTCTCCTTTCCAAGTCAATGAAATCAAATCGAAGCTTCAAATGCTTTTAGACGACCTTTTTCAAAGTATTCCCTGTGGACTAGGGCAAAGGGGAGTAATCAATCTTTCCCTTGATGATCTAAATCAGGTTTTAGACCAAGGTGCCCAATGGCCTATACAAAAAAAGTTTGGACTCGCTACTGATCTAGCTTTTATTGAAGAAATGGGAAGAATCACTAGTGCAGATGCTAGCATGGTTGGACAAAAAGCAAAAAATAGAGGACACACTCAATTAGGCAGTTTAGGTTCAGGTAACCATTTTGTTGAAATACAAATGGTAACAGAAGTTTTTGATTCTGAGATTGCCAATCGATTTGGACTTTATCATGATCAAATTGTGATACTCATTCACACTGGATCTCGTGGCCTAGGGCACCAGGTTTGCACAGACCATCTCAATTCAATGCAGGAAGCTATGAAAAAATATCGTATTCACGTTGTCGACAGGCAATTAGCATGTGTCCCAATCAGGTCCAAAGAAGGTCAGCACTACCTTAAGGCAATGGCGGCAGCGGCTAATTTTGCCTTTGCTAACCGTCAGATAGTCACTCATCAAATCCGAAAATCCTTTGGACGAGTCATGGGCAGCGAAAACCTCAAGATTGTATATGACGTTTGTCATAATATTGCTAAAGAGGAAGAACACCGGTTAAACGGTAAGCAAACCAAGGTTCTAGTGCACCGTAAAGGTGCCACTAGAGCTTTTCCAAAAGGCCATCCCGATTTGCCAGCAGAAGTGAGAGATTGGGGGCAGCCTGTTCTAGTTCCAGGAAGTATGGGAACATGTTCTTACGTTCTATTAGGTTCAGAGAGGGCCATGTTAGAAACCTTTGGTTCTTCTTGTCATGGAGCTGGTCGGGCTAAAAGTCGCAGTCAGGCTAGGCGTGAAACAACACCTGAAGAACTTTTAAGAATTTTTCGTAGGAAAAATATTCTAATTAAGGCCCAGACAAACTCAGGTCTAGTCGAAGAAAAACCTGATGCATATAAAGATGTCAATCAGGTAGTCGAGGTAATCCATAAGACTGGAATTGCAACAAAGTTAGCTAAACTAAAGCCTCTGGCAGTAATGAAAGGATAAGTCAACTCCAAAAATCAAAAGGGTTTTTTATGATTTCTAATCAGATTTTTTACAGCTCTAACAACTCAAATAATCAGAACACCGGAATCAAAGACCCTGTTTGTGGAATGACCGTTGACCCACAAACTTCGTCAAATTCATATGCCTATAAGAAAAAACTTTATTTTTTCTGTTGTGATCACTGTTTTTCCAAATTTCAAGCCGCTCCTGAAAAATACCTTAACAGAACACCGATTACTGCTACTGTGGAAGGGCAACCATCAGATCAAAAAGCTGAATACATCTGTCCTATGCATTTAGATATCAAACAGAATCAATTTGGGTACTGTCCTATCTGTGGCATGGACCTAGAGCCCCAATCAGCCGCCTCAACCGAAAACAATGATCCTGAGAACCTTGACATGAAAAAAAGGTTTTGGCTCAGTCTAGTGTTAACAATACCTGTCTTTCTTGCGGGAATGTCAGAAATGATTTTAGGTGCGACTTTTGTGGAGTCATGGTTCTTTAAGATTTCAAACTGGATTCAATTATTTTTTTCTGGTCTTGTCGTATTTTGGGGTGGATGGCCATTCTTTCAGCGTGGCTGGACATCACTAATTAACCGCACTCCTAACATGTTCACTTTAATTGTTATAGGTGTTGCTGCCTCCTATTTCTATAGTTTTTTTGCAATTGTTTTTTCTGAAATCATCAATCACTCTGGAAGAACAGTCGTCCTTTATTTTGAAACAGCAGCTGTAATCACAACTATTGTTTTGATGGGCCAAGTACTAGAACTCCGTGCTCGCAACCAAACTGGTAACGCCATTCAATCTCTATTAAATCTATCACCTCAAACAGCACGATTGGTCAGGGAAGATGGTTCTGAAGAGGACATTCCTGTTGCTCATTTAAGACCAGGACAATTGCTTCTAATTCGTCCCGGCGAACAAATACCTGTAGATGGTGTTGTATTAAACGGTTGCAGTTCGGTAGATGAGTCCATGGTAACTGGAGAATCTATCCCCGTAGAAAAAAAATCTCAAAGTCATGTCACGGGAGGTACGATCAACCAAATGGGAAGTTTTGTTATACGTGCCGAAAAAGTGGGTCAAAAAACCCTATTAGCTCAAATTATTTCAATGGTAAGCCAAGCTCAACGCACCCAAGTGCCTATTCAAAGGACGGTCGATGTTGTTGCCTCTTATTTTGTACCAACTATTATCGCCACTAGCATTTTAACTTTTATACTTTGGAGTTTCTTTGGTCCAAAACCAAGCCTAGGCTTTGCTCTAGTAAATGCGGTTTCTGTACTAATTATAGCTTGTCCTTGTGCCCTAGGATTAGCGACACCCATGTCAGTCATGGTAAGCACTGGCCGTGGAGCCAGAGCGGGTATCCTTATAAAAAAAGCTGATGTACTCCAGTCCCTAGAAAAAATAGACACCCTAGTGATAGATAAGACCGGAACACTAACTGAGGGGCGACCCTATGTAAGCTCAGTTATAACATCAGCCAATTGGAATCAATCTGATTTGCTCGCTGTCGCTGCCAGTCTAGAACAAAATAGTGAGCATCCCTTGGCAGCGGCAATTGTTAGCGAAGCTAATAGACATAAACTACCTCTTACCAAGCCAGATAAATTCAAAGCGATTGCAGGTCAAGGTGTTACTGGTAAAGTAAGCGGATTCACTTTTGTTATTGGTAATGAAAATTTTCTCAATGAATTGAAAATCCTAACGAGACCATTATCTCAAGAAGCAGATACTCTTCGACAAACTGGCAACATAGTTGTGTTTGTAGCCTCCAATAGTCAATTAGTTGGATTAATAGCAGTAAAAGATCCAATCAAGACAACTACGCCTGATGCTATTTCTACACTGCACAAGGAAGGACTTCGCATTATTATGCTAACGGGTGATAATAAAAAAACTGCATTTAAAATTGCGGAGGATTTAAAAATTGACGAGGTCAAAGCGGAAGTTACACCACAACAAAAGATCGAGGTAGTCAGGCAGCTTCAGACTAGTGGATGTCGAGTTGCTATGGCTGGCGATGGTATAAATGATGCCCCTGCACTAGCACAAGCAGAGGTAGGAATTGCAATGGGCACAGGTACTGATGTAGCCCTTTACAGCGCTGGAATAACTCTTGTCAAGGGAGATCTTAACGGTATCGTTCGAGCCCGTCGTTTAAGTAGGATAACAATGCGCAATATCCGACAAAATCTTTTCTTCTCCTTTTTTTACAATTCCTTGGGAATTCCACTTGCAGCTGGAGTCTTGTACCCAGTATCAGGAATTCTTTTAAACCCAATGATAGCTGCAGTTGCTATGATCTGTAGTTCAATCTCGGTAATTGCTAATGCTTTAAGACTACGAAAGATCTCACTCTAAAATTATGAAACTTTTCATTGATAGGTAAAAGGGATTTGAGAAATAGGAAAAACTGATTTCACTTGAGACAATTTTCTAATTTACTTTTTAAAGTCAAAAAATCCGCTATCAAGCTCCACTTAGGACAATTTAGTAATACCGAGATCTGAAAATTTTTAATTATTCAAACCTAACGAATCCCTACTGAAACTCTTATGTTAAACTAGAGTTAAATGGTGTATATGTAATCAGTATTATTGGGTATGTTATAAAAATGATCAATTTTACTGATAGAGTTTCTTCTTGATTAAATGAAAATAACTTATGATTAGATAAATAAGTAAGCAACTGTTAAAAAGGAGCCTCCATGAAAATTGCCATACTTCATGGCCCGAGAGATCTTCGTATCGAGGAAAAACCTCTCGACACTAGTAGCCTTAAAAGCAAGGAAATATGGATTAAAACAGAGATAAGTGCTTTAAAAATAGGAACAGATAGAGGTAATTATGAGGGAGCAGAGCAAGTCCCAGGTGCTCCCGTTGGCTATCCAAGATGGGTAGGAGACAGCAACCTAGGAATTGTTCAGGGTATAGGTAGTGATGTTAAACGAGTTAAAATTGGTGACCGAGTAGTTACCCGACAAGCCCATCAATCCGAGTATATAACTGATGATTCAGCTAGCCTCGTGAAGGTTCCTGAAGGAGTAAATTCAGAGGATGCAGTTTTTGCGCATCTTTATGCTCTTAGTTCACAATGTTTTCACAAAGCCCAATTTCGAGTTGGTGAAAACGTTGCAGTAATTGGACTAGGAGTTCTAGGTTTAGGTGCCGTTGCCTTGGGCCCTCTTTTTGGAGGACGACTTATCGCAATTGGCAATAGCGCTACTCGTTTAGACATGGCCAAGCGAATGGGAGCTCATGCTGGCTATCTTTACAATGACCCAGATCTACAAGATAAACTGGACAACTTTACTAATGGCTTTGGAGTTGATCTAGTCATATTAACTGCCAATCCATGGCCCGCATTTCGAACCGCTCTGCAAAGTGTTCGTGAAAACGGTCGAGTTTCTATTGTGAGTCTATTAGGACGTGGGGAAACACCTCTCAATTTCAATCCTCTCTCTATGGAGTTGTTTTACACTAAAGGTATTTCCCTTCATGCAGTATCTGGTCCGGCGGGTTATCTTTACCCAAATGGAGGGATAAGCCCTATGATCGAAAATCGTTATGATAATGATCGCACAGCAGTGCACATTCTATCTCTCATGGAAGATGGTTTGTTGGAGCCAAAAAAGCTTATTACTCATCGTTTCCATTACACCAAAATGGTAGAAGCATACGAGATGGCCTTTAACCGTCAAAAATCAATGCTAGGAGTGATTTTTTCATGGAAAGAGCAATAGTCTTAAAACCATTGAGGTCAAAAAAATGATTTCCCCAGCCGACAAAACTTCTAAGAAGACTTTGAACGTTAAAGATTTTTTTTATACCAGATTTAATTGAATTAGGGTTTTCCTTTTAAGTTCTCATTTCTTAACCGATCCCCATACTTGATTGGATTAGTTATTATAAAAGTAATAGTAATTGAACCAAATAGGGTTCAAATTTCGATCTAGAAAATTCGATGAATGTAGCTATTTTGTTAACTCGGGCAGCTCAGGCAAATGGGAAAAAACTAGCAGTTGTTCAAGGGGATAAGCGTCTTTTTTATCAAGAGCTTAACCTTAGAGCTGGGAAAATAGCTTATGCCCTTAACAAATTGGGAGTCAACCAAGGTGACCGAGTAGCTCTAATCCAGCATAATGCCCCTCCTTTTCTTGAAACATTATTTGGTCTTTTCAAACTTGGTGCTGTTGCGGTTCCTATTAATTGGCGTCTCCATCCACGGGAAATCACCTTTATTTTAGAGCAAAGTGGCACTAAAGTCGTAGTCCAAGATCAGTCATTTCCTAGCTGGATATCAGGTTGCCATGATCAACTTCAAATTGAACATTGGATCCAAATTGGTGGTGAAACTCAGCCCCACTTTATCAACTACGAGGATTTGCTCGCTCAAACACCAGAGCCACTTCCTGATAAAGAACTAGAAGACAATAGCTTAGCTTGGCTATTTTATACTTCTGGCACTACCGGTAAACCTAAAGGTGCAATGCTATCCCACCGGAATTTGATGTCTATGACCATGAACTTTTTTGCTGATCACTACGTTCCTGATGAAACGGACATCGCCTTTCACGCAGCACCACTTTCTCATGGAAGTGGCTTGTATTCCTTACCAATGGTCGGACGAGGTGTTACAAACGTCCTCCATGATTCAATAGGATTTAAACCTAGTTTAGTCCTTGAAGAACTTCATCATTGGAGAGTAACCATTATCCCATTTTTAGCCCCAACTCAGGTCAAACGCCTTGTGGAAGAGGCTGCAGTTAATCCTCAGGACACATCGCATTTAAAGGCTATCATATGGGGAGGCGCCCCTATGTATGTAGACGATGCTCATAAAGCAGTTAAGCAATTTGGACCTATTCTGACTCAACTGTATGGTCTGGGAGAATCTCCGATGACCATTACAGCGTTAGGAAAAAAAGAAATGGTAGCAGAACTCCAAAAACATCCTTCTCTTCTAACTGCAGGACGTCCTCGTACTGACGTAGAGGTTAAAATCATCGATAATTTAGATAAAGTAGTTCCTGATGGTTCTATTGGGGAAGTGATTGTGCGTGGTAGCGTTGTAATGCAAGGATATTGGGATAACCCTGACGCAACCAGTGAGACTATGCGTAATGGCTGGCTACATACTGGAGACATCGGCTATATCGACAAACGCGGATTTCTTTTTCTGGTTGATCGTAAAAACGATATGATTATTTCAGGTGGATCTAATATTTATCCACGTGAAGTTGAAGAAGTATTGCTTGAACACCCTCAAGTAGCTGAAGTAAGCGTATTTGGAATCCCAGACCAACAGTGGGGAGAATCTGTAAAAGCTGCTGTACGTCCAGTTGATTTAAATACTCCCCCATCTTCTAGAGAGCTTATTGCATTCTGTCAGAATCGCATTGCTAGCTACAAAAAACCAAAATCAGTTGTCTTTGTTTCAAAAATTCCTAAAAATGCATACGGGAAAATTCTAAGGCGAGCACTCCAGAAAGAGTTTCAATAACTAAACACCTTTGATTCTTTATAAAAGATTTATTTTTTAGCAGGAACAGAAGTTCACTTGAAAACCTTATGGGCAGCCAGAATACTAGAATGCGAATTGGTGCTGATGTTGGAGGGACGTTTACTGACGTAGTACTAATTGATGGTGAGGGCCATGTCTGGACTCACAAGATTCCCTCAACACCTCCACACTTTGAAATAGCTGTTCTTGAGGCCATCAAACATTTACTAACAGAGACAAACATGGCTGGATCAAATGTATTCGAAGTAACTCATGGAACTACTGTTGCTACCAATGCAATCCTAGAACGTCGCGGAGCACTTACAGGACTAATTACTACTAAGGGATTCCGCGATGTCTTAGAACTTCGTCGAATCCGTGCACCTCAACTGTACAACCTGTTTTTTGATAAACCTAAGGAACTAGTTGAACGTTACTTACGCTTTGAACTAAATGAACGAATCTCAGCGAAAGGTGAAGAACTAATATCCGTAAATGTTGCTGAACTATCTCAGCTAAAGGATCATTTAAAAACGACTGGAGTAGAATCAATAGCTATATGCCTACTCCATTCTTATGCTTATCCTAAACACGAAATCTTAGTTGGAAATTTTCTTAGGGAACATCTACCTGAAGTACAAGTTTCTGTGTCCTCTGAAGTTCTGCGTGAAAGAAAAGAATATGAACGTACTGCCACTACTGTTGTTAATGCCTACGTCCGCCCCGTAATGCAACAGTATCTTACTGCACTTAATAAGGGTCTAGAGGCTCTAGATATTAATGCACCACTTCTAATAATGCAGTCTAATGGAGGACTAACTCCAGAACAAGAGGCGGCCCAACGGCCAGTTTATGTTTTGGAATCTGGTCCTGCTGCTGGAGTGCTAGCAGCTAAATTTAGTGCTGACCAACTAGAATTAAATAATGTGATTACTTTGGATATGGGTGGTACCACAGCTAAAGCTTCACTGATCGAGGAAGGTAAGGTCGGATACAGTCCAGAGTATGAGGTTGGAGCTTCTCTCTCCTCTGGAAACCGCTTGGTTGGTGGTGGTGGAGAACTAATCCGCGCTCCTAGCATAGACATTGCTGAAGTTGGTTCAGGAGGGGGTAGCATTGCTTATTTAGATGCAGCCGGAGGTCTCAGAGTGGGACCCCGGAGTGCAGGAGCTATTCCTGGTCCGGTTTGTTATCAACAAGGAGGAGAAGAACCTACAGTTACAGATGCTAATGTAGTCCTTGGTTATATTCGATCTGGATTGCTAGCTAATGGTGGAATAAATGTTAACCTAGAACAAGCTCAAAAGGTACTATATGATCGTATTGCCCAACCTCTTAACATGAATCTTCTAGAAGCTGCTGAAGGAATCCACCGTATTGCTAACGCAGGGACAATGAGAGCGCTACGAGCGGTGTCAACTGAACGAGGGCGTGATCCAAGGGATTTTATTTTGATGGCATTTGGGGGTTCTGGACCCATTCATGCAGCTAGACTAGCGCAAGAACTTTCAATTAAACAAGTCATCATTCCGCCATTACCAGGACTATTTAGTGCTTTGGGTCTTCTTGCATCAGGAATAGAACACCATGATGTTAGAAGTTGTTTGTTATCAAGTGAAAATATTCAATCAGAAAGCCTGGAGAAAATTAAAATTGAGCTCCAAAATAAAATGGTGACCCAATTTGAAAACGAGGGTTTTATTCAAACTAAGCTGAGTTTAAACTGGAGTGCGGATTTCCGTTTCCAAGGCCAAACCTCTGAAATAAGACTAGATCTCACCAACGAAATAGTTAATAACGAAACTATTGAGAAATTAAATCAGAACTTCGTGGCTGAGCACGAAAGATTGTATGGTCACCGTTCAGACCCTGACAACCCAATAGAGATTACTGCTGTTCGTCTTGTCGGAAAAGTGGTTGGCGAAAATTTCCCAAAATCCTTCAAACCCATAGGTTCCCCATTAATAAAACAGTCATCCAGCCGGTTGGCATACTTCGGATCCCATTATGGGCAACTAGATACCCCTGTCATTAGACGTTCAGATCTTTTGAAAACAACCAAAGGGCCTGTCTTAGTTGATGAATACGACTCAACCATTGTTGTTCCACCTTCAATGTCAGTATGCCAAGACAACCAAGGTAATCTCGTAATAGAGTGTGAAAATGATTAAATCTGTTAAAGCATCATCTAAAAAAGGTCATGGGGACTTCAAAATAGATCCAGTTACCCGTGAAATTATTCAAAATGCTTTGGCTTCAGCTGCAGATGAAATGGCCATGGCTCTTTACCGTACAGCTTATTCTACAATTGTTCGAGATTGTCTCGATTACTCAACCTCCTTATGCAATGCCGAAGGTGAAATGATTGCCCAAGGAGTTACAACGCCTTTACACTTAGGGAGCATTCCTTTTGCAATGAAAAGTCTGTTTCGGAAATATAAAGAGGATATGTTTCCTGGGGATATATTTATTTTAAATGATCCTTTTGACGGAGGCATGCATATCCCAGACATCTTTATTGTGAAACCAATCTTTTGGGAAAAGGAAATCACTGCTTTTGCTGTAAGTACAGCTCATCATTTAGACTTGGGCGGACGATTGCCTGGAAGTTCTGCCTGTGACAACACCGAAATTTTCCAAGATGGATTGAGAATTCCTTGGCTAAAGCTATACAATCAAGGGAAACCTGATGAAGCACTTTTTACAATTTTGAGAACTAATGTGCGAGTGCCTAGAATGACCATTGGAGATGTTAGGGCTCAAATGTCAGCTTGTACTATTGGAGAAAGAGCCATTCATGAAATTATTCAGCGTTACGGACTAAAAACTTTTACCAACTGTACGACCGCTCTAATTGCATATACAGAAACATTACTTCGAAGGGAAATTGAGTCCTGGCCCGATGGAAATTATTCATTCACCGACTATATGGATAGTGATGGAGTAGGAGGCCCTCCTGTTCGACTTCATGTAAAGATAACCATAAAAGGTGATTCTCTTACAGCTGATTTCACTGGCTCAGAAAAACAAGTTAGGGGAGCTATTAACTGTACGCTTTCGTTTACTGCTTCGGTTGTTGCCCTATGCATCAGATCTGTAATGCAGGAAGATATTCCTAATACGGCTGGACTCTTCCGGCCCTTACGAATCGTTGCTCCTGCTGGTACAGTAGTTAATGGAGAAATGCCCGCTGCTTCTTCAATGCGAGGAATTACAGGTTTTCGTCTCATTGATGCTGTGTTTGGAGCTCTGGCTAGCATTTTACCCCATAGGGTCTTTGCAGCCAGTGAAGGGGGAAATACCTTAGTTATTATTGGCGGACAAAGAGAACAGCAAGCTCAAGTGACACCATACGTTTATTACGAACTTCTATCAGGTACCTGGGGAGCCCGTCCTGATCGAGATGGTAATGATGGTTTGTGCCACATTGCTAATGTCTCTGCTAACATCCCCATTGAACAAGCTGAGTGTGAATATCCTATTCGAATTAAACGATATGGATTTGTAAAAGATAGTGGCGGTGCTGGGCAATTTCGGGGTGGATTAGCCATCGAGCGGGAATGGCATCTATTAGAAGGTAAAGCTCATCTGGCAATTCGTTCTGACCGTCGGGACCATCCTCCGTACGGACTCTATGGAGGAAAACCAGGACGAGGATCAACTAATCAGTTAAAAGAATCAACACGAGAACAAGTATTACCAACAATGATTTCGACTTCGATGAAACAAAACGAATCTATCTATCATCGGCAAGCCGGTGGAGGAGGCTGGGGTTCACCCTTATCTCGTTTACCACAATCAGTTCAGAGGGATGTAATCAATGATAAGGTATCCATAGAAGCTGCTCGTTCAGACTACGGTGTTATAATTAAAGAAGATACATTAGAAATTGATGAATCCAGGACAAAAGAACTGCGTAAGAAAAGAGAAAAGACAAAAGATCATTGAGAGTGGATATTATTTAAACTACATCTACATTTCTAATTTCACCTTGAAAGTACTCTTTCTTACCTTATTTGAGACAACACTAATTTTGACGTTTCTTCCGGTACGGCATTGTAATTGAAAAGTGCCACTAGAGGATAAAGAGTTCCGCTATAGGTAATGAAATGAAAAGTGTCGGTATTTAGGGAGCGAGTCCACCAACGACCTGATTGTCTTTGATTCCGTAACAACCATTCTACTCCCCGACGAATTCTAGGATCATTCTTACCTATACCAACCTCACTTAAAACAATTAGAACTAAACCCGTTTGATGGCCATCGCTGGGAGGATCTTTAAAATCTTTTTCGGATCTTAGCTTTTCGGCGCGATTACCATTTCCCCACTGTTCTGGATCAGCAAAGGTGCGAATCGACCATCCTCCATCCGGACGTTGTAACTGCCATATCCTATTAATAATGCTAGTCTTCTCATCCTCATTAAGCAAACCTGTCATTCTTTGAGAAGCCCAGAGAAGAACAACTCGTCCATAATCGTGAGGAGGATTAGTTTTAGATAAATAGTGGCGTAATCGTTCCACCTTCAATTTGACTTTTTCATCATTCAACTCTGACAGCCATCCTGGTGCGGTGCCAACAGCTAAAGCTGCAACCGTTGCTTCCTGAAAAGCGCTTGATTCTAAAGGAGGCCAACATTCAGCAGCTTTCCATGAACCACTAGGAAGTTGTCTCTCAAATAAAGTGTTCAAGGCCAGTCTTGTTTCATTAGATAACTTGCCTGACACATGCGCATCCCATTCT
Organism: Terriglobia bacterium; assembly: GCA_022452285.1. Classification (GTDB taxonomy): domain Bacteria; phylum Acidobacteriota; class Terriglobia; order Versatilivoradales; family Versatilivoraceae; genus JAKUNG01. Next base: position 534,410 of record JAKUNG010000001.1, read on the forward strand.
GCAAACCCCCTCGCAATATAGATGAGCTGTGAATCACCTAGTTTCCCATTACCTCCTAGAGAACTAGCTGTTGTTTTGAAAAATTTCAGAAAAAATTCACGAACTTGCTCATTAGGTTTTCCCAAAAGTTTTGTCAGAGAAGGCCGCAGGGCCATGTAGGTACCATTCGTGTGACAGGTCACACATTTCTGACTGCCAATCCAAGCTTCGGTTCCTTGTTCAATGTATTGACTAGCTAATTTTACTGAAACAGTTCGTCGCCTTGGTTCATTAGATCGTGCCCCAGGAATTTTAATACCTTCAAATTTATATTGAAATTTAGACCCGACATTTTCTGCATCATTTTCAGCAGAAAAATAAAAGCCAATAGCCAATACCAAACTAAAACTACTAACGACAAGATACTTAAGGAATAGCCTCATTAATTACACCTCAGAAGATTATTATTTAGATATTTTTTTACCAATCTTTTAGGATTTATCTAGAAAGTTGTTAATACTCGGAACGGTGACCCAAGCTTCATTATCAATAGATTCTTCTGCAGAGCAGCTTAATATCTGTAACCTAATCATATCTTTCGCTGACACGCCAGTATAAACCTGTCCCTTTACTCCATTTAAAAAGTCGCCAAGACACTCACGCAGGCCCGGCCAACCAGCAAAGGGTTGTTGGGCAGGCATCACTTGGTCAATCTTCCATGCTGGCTTATCTCTGTTTCGAAGTCTAATTTCTCCAGTAAAAAGATCTCCATGCAAGTTTCCATCACACCCACTAACTTCAACCCAAGTTTCAGGGGAATGGAATCTTGAGATATTAGCATCAAATGTGCCCCACACCTTACCATAGTCTAATTGAGTAACCGCAGAAGCCTGCATTCTATTATTCAATAATCGTCCATTTTGAACAAATACTCTACGTGGATTATTTCCTAAAATAGTGTTTAAAACATCAACATACCAAGGAATTAATGAATATGGCAAACTTGTATCTCGCCCTGATTCAGGATCCCAATTGCCATTCATTTTGATCAAAGTTGACTGGACTTCACCAATGACACCTTTTTCCAATAGTTCCTTAATCCTTGTAACCACTGGGATATACCTTAGTTCTAAATCAGCATGAGCTAACTGTCGTGTCTTTAATAGATTATTGATTAGTCGTCCCATTCGATGAGGCAGATCTGATAATGGAGGTTCGTAGAAAAAAGGAATCCCAGAGTCAATTACAGCTTCAATAGCTTCCCCGTGAACCATATCTGGCAGGCTAATTAATATGGCATCGCACTTGGTTCTTGCCACGAGAGTTTGAAAGTTCGGAAAAATATCAATGCCAGAGCCTAAATCATTTTTGATACGAGACCTAGTTAATTGGGTAAGGGCAGCAGCAGCAACAATTTCGTTCTCTTTGTCTTCCCTTAAAACTGGAAGATATGCCTGTCGCGCCCAGTTACCATATCCTATGAGTCCAATACGAATCATTTTCATTGAAAATTTATGTTTGAGTAGTGTAATTATTTACAGAAAATATTCTCTAAAGTCAGCAGATTTTATCCAATTTTTGTCATCTATGAAAATTAAAACTGTATTTGTAAATCCTTGTGTTTCTTTATTTGTTATTCTATCTATCTAATAGTCTTTATACCCGAAATTAAAGTAACAAAAGATTAAACTACAATCATGCCACCAATTTCATTAATACTTACATTTTTGTCTTCAGTCATTCATGTAGGATGGAATGTTCTTGCAAAAAAGAACCAACCCAGTGCACCACTGTTTTTAGCTGGAGCTCTAGTAGGAAGCCTCTGTCCTCTTCCAATTCTAATTTACCATCTCCAAAAAGTACCTATGATTGTGGCAGATTTATGGATTTTCCTTTTAATTAGTGGATTTGCAACAATTTTTTACTACCGTAGCCTAGCGACTGCTTACAATGCTAGTAATCTTTCAATGGCTTATCCCCTTTTACGCTCATCGCCTATATTCATCGTAGGTATTATGTTTTTGTTAGGAAAAGCTCATGAGATAAGTTCGCAGTGTTTAGTAGGAATTATGCTAGTAATAATAGGTTGTTTTTTTCTTCCTATGATTAACTTTAGGGATTTTAGAAAAAGCAACTATTTCACCCGTACCTTTTTAGCAGCCTTAGTTGCTGCGACGGCTACAGCCATATACTCCATTTCTGATGATCATTCGCTACGCCTGCTACATTCTGGGAAATATGGCCCTCTTTCCAACGGTGAAGTTGCTCTGATCTATTCCTCTTTATGGGGAATTTCTTCCTGTCTCTGGCAAAGTATAGGTATAGCTGTTAGAAAGGCAGAACGGACGGTTTTTCTCCAAATCGCCCAAACCAAGAAAAAAACCAGTGTTTTCCTAGGTTTAGGAATTAACTTGGGTTACCTCCTGACTCTTACTGCTATGACCTACAGTCAAAATGTCGCCTATGTGATCGCCTTTCGTCAGGTTAATATTCCTCTTGGAGCATTAGTGGGAGTTTTAGTACTTAAAGACTCCTTTCCTCTTCCAAAAGCAACTGGTCTGCTCATTCTTTTTGTAGGTTTGACATTAGTAGCTACTGGCTGAGCGTTTACAGATAATACGTTCTAATTTTTGGAAAACAAGGTGACATCAGTTGCGAAGACTTGTATATTTTCATTTATCATTTAGGTAAGTTATTTCAGGAGTCTGAATGAAAAAAGCGTGTGGGATTTCAAACTGCTGCGAAAAGATAGCAACAATCTGCCTAGGAATCTTTAAAAAATTAACTTCCTTAGTTTTGATATTTACTCCAATATGTTCCGCCGTTGATTTCAATGATCAAGTTTTACCACTACTTCATAATAGATGCTTTCCTTGTCATGACACACAGACCAGAACAAGTGGTTTTTCAGCAGAAAATATAGAAACAGTCCTTGCCGGAGGAGCCCAGCATGGCAGGTCGGTTAATCCTGAAAAACCAAAAGAGAGTCCCTTATTAAAACTCTTACGTGGGGAGATTAAGCCCCAAATGCCAATGGGAAAGTCATTAACAGCAGACGAACTTAAACTGGTTGAAACGTGGATTCTCTCACTCTCACCTGAAATGAAACAACTTAAAAATCAAGGCAAATATTGGGCATATGTCAAACCCGACTCCCACCAACCACCAGCTGTAAAGGACACTGCCTGGACCTACAATGAAATCGACAATTTTATCTTACGAGAATTAGAAAAAAAAGCGTTGTCTCCTGCACCTCAGGCTCATCGAAGAACTCTAATCCGTAGGGTATTTTTTGATCTACTAGGTATTCCTCCAGATCCAGAAGAAGTCAATTTTTTTGTTAATAATTCCTCTTTGTCAGCCTACGAGGAGTTGGTAGACCGACTATTGTCAGATCCTCGGTATGGAGAACATTGGGGACGGTATTGGTTAGATCTCGCACGGTATGCCGACACCAATGGATATGAAGGGGATCCAGAATACTTTCACACGTGGCGTTATCGAGATTATGTAATTGACGCTTTCAACGATGACAAACCTTATGATTTATTCATAAAAGAGCAACTTGCAGGGGATGAATTTTTTGAAATGATGAATGCTGGACCATTACCACCCCCAGAACCAGAAAAAGTAGTTGCTCTATCTCTCCTTAGATTAGCTCCTTTTACAGAACCTCGTGGTGAAGAAGATCGACACATTCTATTAAGTGAAATGACTTCAACAGTAGGTTCTGTTTTTCTTGGCCTAACCGTAGGCTGTGCCCAATGTCATGATCACAAATATGATCTTTTCCCTATCCGTGATTTTTATCGACTGAAAGCTTTTTTTGCAACAGTACAAATTGATCCCCCTCGTGCTGGTGATATTCAGCAATTGGGAGGACCCCAACCAGCCTCATTTTTCAAACCAACTCAAAAACGTCGTCTCGATCGCGAGAGACTTGAATTCGAAGAACGATTAAAAGTAACTCAAACAGCATTTGAAAAATTCTGTGAACCGTTGCTAAAGAAACTAAAAACTAATGATCCAAATGTAAACAAACTAAAACGCTTAACCATTAAGGACTTAAGAAAAGCAATTAAGGTTGATCAAAACTATGAGAAATTTACATTTAAGGAACACGAACAATTTTGGAATTATTTTCATCGGGTCCTCAAAATAAAAAATAACATTGAAAGACGCAAACCTCTTGCATTTTCTTTGAGAAATGCTGATGGCCCTCCATATGGACCCAATGTTACTACCACCTATGTTCTAGAACGTGGGCACTGGAACCGTCGTGGAAATTCTGTAGAACCAGGATTTCCAAGTGCTATTACGGGTCATTCTAAACCCGCTAATATTGAATTAGACCCTTTCCGTCGTTATCCAACTAGGGGTAGACGACTAGCTTTAGCACGATGGATTGCTAACCCTGATAATCCTCTTACCGCTAGAGTAATAGTTAATCGTCTCTGGCAACAGCATTTTAGTCGAGGCATTGTTCAAACACCCAGTGACTTTGGTAGAAATGGATCTCCGCCATCACACCCTGAACTCTTAGATTGGCTGGCTAACCAATTGATAGCAAAAAATTGGAGTCTCAAAACCATCCATCGACTTATACTAACTTCCAGTACCTACAAACAGTCTTCTTCACACAAGAATTCTCAAGCAAGCAATCTGGATCCTCAAAACAAACTTTTGTGGCGTTTCCACCGAATCCGTTTAAAAGGGGAATCAATAAGAGACTCTATTCTAAAGGTAAGTCAAAGACTCAGTAGTGATAGAGGGGGTCCTCCTGTTTTTCCTCCCCTTCCTAAAGGCCTAGACGAACAACAAAAAGTACAAGGTACTAATACGTGGGAGACAACTCTTGGAACAGAAGGACGAAAAAGAAGTATTTATACATTTCAAAGACGGTCTCTAAACATGCCCTTACTGGAAACTTTTGATGCTCCAGTTTTAAATTCCTCATGTTCTCAGCGAGAAACCTCTGTTTCTGCTCTGCAGGCTCTTACAATGTATGATGGGGAATTTGTTAATACAGAGGCCCAATACTTTGCAAATAGAGTGCGTAGGGAAAGTGGTTCTGATCTGCAATCTCAAATCAAACGGGCTTTTCAGATTGCCTTAGGTCGTAATCCCCAAAACATTGAGATAGAAAAATCGCTCGACCTGTTTCATAGCAATGGGACTGCAGACAACTTAGTAAGTCTTTGTCGTGTACTATTAAATAGTAATGAGTTTATTTATATTGATTAGCTTGGTTAAAAAAAGTTCTTCAATAAAGAATAGGTCATTGAGTACTATAACAATTCAAGAAATTATAAAAAGACATGGCAAACTTCCAAAAAAGTCCATTCAATTTTTAGGGTCCTTGATACAATAGATATTAGGGTTTAAACACCATGAAAAAAAAACGTCCTTTTGATATCTCTAACCTACCATCAATGAACATGTCGCGCCGAGATTTTCTCTGCCGCTCTTACAATGGCATAGGAGCATTGGCACTAGCTGGAGTCTTGGCTGAAGAGTTGTCTGGTGAAAAAAAACTAGATCCATCAAAGCTTCCATTACCTCATTTAAAAAGAAAAGCTAAACACTGTATTTTCATGTTTATGGCTGGAGGAGTTAGTCACGTAGACAGCTTTGATTATAAACCCTCCCTACAAGACTATGCAGGCCAGCCATTGCCACGAATGAGTGGTCTCTCTGGAGAAATTGAAGGCTATCTCAGTAAACCCCATCGTGTTATTCCCAGTGCTTTTCCTTTCAAGCACTACGGTCAGTCAGGTCGAGCAATTTCTACTCTTTTTCCTAGTATTGGAAAATGTGTCGATGACCTTGCTTTTATTTATGGAATTGAAGTTGAAAATAATAATCATGGTCCTGCAACGATGCATGTCACCACAGGTTCCCAGTTTCAAGGTAGTGCTTCAGTTGGTTCCTGGATTACTTATGGACTTGGTAGTCCTAACAAGAATCTTCCTAGCTATATGGTTATTCAAGATCCAAGAGGGGCTCCGGTGAATGGCGCTGCAACCTGGGGAAGTGGTTACCTGCCCGCTACCTACCAAGGAACCGTTCTACGATCAAAAGGAACCCCTATTTTACATTTAGAGCTCCCCAAAGGCGTTGATCGTGCTCTTCAGCGAAAAGAATTCGATCTCCTGAACTTTCTTAATTCTCAACATATGCATGAGAAACCAGACGTCTCTGAGCTAGAAGCAAGAATTAGTGCCTACGAGCTGGCTTATCGAATGCAGGCAACAGCACCAGAGGCCCTTGATTTATCTAAAGAGTCTGTAGAGACCAAGCGTCTTTATGGACTGGACAATCCAGTTACTGAGGGATTTGGTCGTCAATGTTTGTTAGCGAGACGATTAGTAGAAAGAGGAGTGCGTCATACCCTACTTGTTCATGGTGTAGAAATTAATAAACATAGTTGGGATGATCATAGCAATGTAAAAGGACGGATGCAAAACCATGCTGCAGAAGTAGACTTGCCTGTGGCAGGTCTACTTAATGATCTGAAACAGCGTGGCTTATTAGAAGAAACTCTAGTAGTCTGGGCTTCAGAAATGGGTCGAACTCCATTTGTTAATGATTTAAAGTCCAAAACCCCTGGCCGCGATCACAATCAATATGCTTTAGTTATGTGGCTAGCAGGTGGAGACGTTAAAGGAGGGGCTACAGTAGGTGCAACAGATGAATTCGGTCTCAAAGCTTTAGAGGAACAAATTCCTCTAAGAGATGTACATGCAACAATTTTAAATCTGCTAGGACTTGATGATACTCGACTCACATACCTTCATGCCGGACGTTTTCGCCGGTTAACTGATATTGGAGGCCGTGTACTTTCAGAGATCATAGCCTAAAATACTACCTTTTCTAGCAACCAATTAAAATTAATCAAAATACCACCCATGAAGTATGTCCTCATTAAGGCCGTTCATTTATCCATTCAGTTCCATATTTTCAACTGAGTAATCTTGGTCCCAACTATATTATTTTTTACCTAGATATCATAAGTCCATAACTGCCTCAACTTCGTTATCTAATTTTGGAGGCTTCGACAAAAGAGAAATTCCAAAGAAAATTGTAAGAGATACGAGGAGAGCAATAGCACCGGCATCAACCCTATAGGGAACCTCGATTTCAAAAAGTTTAATTCCTATGTTTACCACTAGGCTTGAAATTATTGCCGCATTAGCAGCAAAAGCTGTAGCTCGCTTCCAATTGAAACCAATAGTCACAACTGGAACTAATGCTGCTGCAAAAGTGCCCCAACCAAACACGCCCATAATAGCCACTAAATCGCCCGAATAAATTGCAAAAAGGGATGCAATCAAAGCAATAATCACTGTAGTCGTTCGAGCCCAAAATAACTCATTTTTTAATGATTTTCCACGCAATGACTGGGGAATGTCATGGATAATGGCAGCTGAACCAATATTCAAAAACCCGTCAGCTGTTGACATAATTGCAGCAAACAATGCTGCAAAAACTAATCCAGCTAAAAGAGGGTGGGTATAGGCTTGAAGAAATTGAGGGGCAGCAGCATCAACCGTTGATAATTCAGAATGTCTACCTGAAATAACCAGTGCCCGCATGGCCAGACCGATACTAAGCCAGAGAAGAGCAGTTAAAGAATATCCTATGACAGAGATAGGTAGGGTATGTCGAATATCTTGAATGCGCTTACTCATCATCAATTTAGTGATTACATGTGGTTGGCCTGAACTACCCACAGTAAAAAGAAAGTACCAAGAAAGACATCCTAATATTCCCACGGTTCCCCAAGGACTAATAGCTTCAGGATCATCCGTCCTGATTGTCTGAGTTATGCCCATAAAACCATCCGGATAAGTCGTAGTCACAGCTAAAAAAACTAAAAGAGCTGCAATTACCATAATGAAACCTTGTACAACATCCGTATAAACAGAAGCAATAATACCTCCGGTCACACAGTAAAAAACTAATACAGCAAAGGAAATTGCAACACAAGTTTCTATGTTTAGTTGTCCAATGGAGGTATTACCAACAATGTCCTGAAGTACAGTAGCCATTGCTAAAATTTGAGTTCCCAAATAACCCATCACTCCTAAAAGAATGGATACGGAAGCTAAGAACCGGCTAGCCTGACTGTTGTAGCGAGAGGCAATAACGTCTGGCAAAGAAACTGAATTCTTTAGTTCAGCTAAAAGTCGAATTCGTTTACCTAGCAGATAGAAAGAAATACAGGTGCCCATAGGGGCACCAATGACCATCCACATGGAACTCATTCCCATGTGATAAACAAGGCCAGGTCCACCTACAAAACCAAACCCACTCATGATGCTAGAAAAAACTGCAAAACCAGTTACAATAACCCCTAAATTACGACCAGCCATAAAAAAGTCTGTACTAGATTTAGTCTTTCGTAGCGCCCAAAGTCCTACGAAAATACAAATCCCCATATAAACCACTACAGAGATTAGAACCGTAAATCCTCCTCCATTATCCATTAATCATTTTCCTCTGGTAATTTCTGTGTAGAAGCAACTAACTTTTTGAAAAGATTTGCGTCTTCCTCTTGAAAAATCCATTTTTCAAACTTAAGGGTATAAACTAGTACAAAATAAAGAGGAAAAGGCCAAAGGAAAAAAAGCATGACAGCTGTTGGAACAGGTAAGGATAGCCACAGATCAGAAGGATCATTGATGTATTGTCTATAGGTAAAAATCATCACAAGAAAAATTATAAGATGTAACGCTCCTCCAATTAAAAACACCCACATTCTATTTCTCGGCAGGGTTCCTTGACGATAAATTCCAAAAATAAGACAGATTATTGCAAAAAGAAGTTGCAGAACCCCAAATACAGCACCCCACCAAAGAGTCTGCACATGGCGCTCACCAGTCCCTCCTTGCTGTAAAGTACTTTTTTCTGGATGTTGATAACCCTGACTGTCCGGAGGTTCTTCAAGAAAAAGAACCATCCCAACAATAAAGCAAAGTGCAATTAGAAGACTAAATAGGACCCATGGTAAAAAGATATTTGATTGATGGTGATTCAAGGGAAAAACCTAATTAGAAGTGACGTTTAACTTTAGAAATTTTGATTGAAAAATTACAGGAGCAATTAATTAACACAGTATTTTACTAGGGCTGTTTTCCGTTTGCCAATCTAAAGCCAACTTATTTTGAAAAAAAAGTCGTTTTTTACAGGTACAATTTTCTAGAAATAATATTTGTTTTCAGAACTTTTCAATTAAACCAAATAGTTTAGACTAATCGCTCAACATTGCCACACACACTGATAGCCTGACCTGAAATACTCCGACCTGTTTCTGAGCAAAGAAAGAGTGCCATATCTGCAATCTCACTGGCACTCACCATTCTGTGCAACGAGGATTGTTGTAAAACTTTTTCTTCCATATCCTCAAAACTGGTGCCTGATATTTTTGCTCTAGCTTGAATAACTGAATGAATACGTTCACCTTCCACTGTTCCTGGCAACAAAGCATTAACTCGAATTTTTTGATGGCCAAGTTCCATAGCTAAACTCTGTGTAAATCCAACTATTGCCCATTTAGAAGCAGCATAAGGAGTCCTCATTGGGTAACCTAACCTTCCCGCCACTGAGGAAAGGTTAATAATAGACCCTCCTCCAGCCTCTCTAAGCAATGGAACTGCCTGTCTCACACAAAGAAAATGTCCTGTAACATTGACTTCTAGTGTTCGTGACCACTCTTCTGGAGAAACGTTTTCAACCCGTGCAGTCGGACCGGCAATTCCGACATTATTAATTAAGACATCAAGTCCCTTTAAATTAGTTCTTACCTCCTCAAATAGTTGGTCTACCTCCATCGGAACTGAAACATCAGTTTGTGTAAAACCAATCTCAGGAAAATCCTTCAGCAAAGCAGGTAAATGATTATCAGAAATATCACAGACGTGAACTGCAGCACCCTGATTATAAAAAGTCTCAACTATTGACCGACCAATTCCAGAAGCTCCTGCCGTAACTAGAACTCTGGTTCCTTTTTGAAATTTCATCAAAATACAATCCTTTTAATTCAAAATTGTCATGTAAGGGCAAAACTTAAATTTTTAAGAACCTATCAATAAAACCACCATTTAGTTAAAAGATGTCAATTCTATATATCTCAATTATTGAAAAGGTCTGTCTTTCCTTCATAAAGTAACTTAAGTAATTCAAGGAAACAATGATCACGCCGTGCAATTTTCTCATTGATTAATTCATCAGTATACTTGTAAATTCCATTTCCAGTTTTTACCCCGAAATGCCCTAAATCAATTTTTTCTTTTAATATGGCTGGTAACTCCTGGTCAGATTTGATGTCTCCAACTAGACTTTGAAAAACCTTCCCTGTAGTTTCTAGACCAGCAAAATCGATGACTTCCAATGGGCCAATAGCTGCAAGCCTAAGCCCAATACTTCCTTTTACTGCTCGGTCTATTTCAGAGGCGTCAGCAACACCAGAATTTAGAAGATCTAAAATTTCTCTCAACATGGCAATCTGAATACGATTAATTAAAAATCCTGGGATCTCTTTCTTAAGGCGAATTGGAGATTTTCCAGCTTTCTTTAGAAGATCAAGTGTTCTATCGATTGTAAATAAAGATGTTTTTTCCCCTGGAACAACTTCAACAACAGGAACAATATGAGGTGGATTAAACCAGTGGGTAACAATTGTGCGGTCCGGGAAATTTAGATGAGCACTTAGTTGGGTTATGGGAAAACTTGATGTATTACTAGCAATAATCGTGTTACGAGAAACCAAAGGCTCAATCCTACCAAAAAGCTGTTGCTTTAACTCTAAATCTTCTTTCACTGCTTCTACAACAAAATCTGAGTCTTGCAGGGCCTCGTCCTCACTCTCACAAATCCTAAAATTGGACAAAATACTATCGATTAAACTTTTATCACTAAATCCTACCGTAACCGCACTATGAATATTAGCTCGAATGCGCTCTTTTACTGTATTGCGAACAGAAGCTAACTTGTCAAAACCACTTACTTGAAACCCTTTAGCAGCAAACGATTGAACAATTCCATGACCCATTGTTCCCAAACCTAAAACAGTTATCTTATGGATATTTAACAAAGACAATCACCTCTTATCTGATTTCAGAATTAGTTGTTAAAATAGAGACTTCGATCGAAAGTTATGCCCAAGGCTCTGGAGCAAGCACTTCAAGATCACTTACAACGTCTAGTACTGCTGGCTGTTCTGCCTGTAAGGCTTGACAAACAGCGGGTCCAATTTCTTCAGGTTGCTCTACTCTTAAACCCAGACAACCTAAAGACTCGGCTATCTTGGCAATATTTAAATCCTGAAACTGCCACATCTCCAAACCTGTATACTGTTTTCCACCATACGCACTAGAAAAAATTTCCGTCTCTTGATTTAGGGAATGGTTATTATTAACTATGATTACCGGATGAATCCCATAACGGATAGCTGTCTCTAACTCAGCAAAATGGTAATAAAATCCACCATCGCCAGTAAAACAAATCACTGGACGATTAGGTGCAGCGCACTTTGCACCTATTGCAGCAGGTAAACCCCATCCAAGAGATCCTGCAGCACGAATATAGGTTTGGCTGGGATGATGCAACTCTATATGGGTACCTGACCAAATACCGGCATGTCCAGTATCTGATACTAGGATTGAATCTGAAGGGAGAACCGCTTCAATTTCTTTACAGATTCGCTCAGGTCTCATAGGAACAGCCTCAGAATAACGTAATGCCCTTACCTCTGAGTGCCACTCATCAACAACTTGTTGAACCCGTTCTAACCAAACTTGATTTCCTTGCATTGAATTGGTGTTAATTAATTTGATTAACTCTTTTAATGAAACCTTAGCGTCACCCCATAAACTGCAGACATTGGGATAATTTCTCCCCAATTCTGATGGCTCAATATCTAACTGAATGACAGATGTCCCCTTTCGAGGTATTTGCCAATTATTGGTAACCTGCCCTCCTGTTCTACTCCCAATAAAAAAAACCAGATCGGCCTCAGCTACAAGCCGATTAGCACAAGTGCGAGAATAAGAGCCTACCACTCCAACCGACCTAGGATGATTTTCTGGAAGAGTTCCCTTAGCATTTAGTGATGTAGCAACAGGAATTGAAAGTATTTCTGACAATTTTCGAACTTCCAGTTGGGCGCCAGAAAGCATCACTCCTCCACCAGCTACAATAATCGGCTTTTGGGAAGTTTTTAAAAGTTCGGCTACTATTTGTAACTTTTCCGGTTCTGGATGGGTTCGAATAGCGGGAAAAGTTGAGAATTGCTGTTCAAAAAATAGTTCTAAATCAGCTTCACCCTCAATTGCTTGTCCAAAATTACCTCCAACTTCTAAATGAACTGGCCCAGGGCAACCTGTTGTAGCAGATCGAAAAGCCTGACGTAGTAAATCAGGTAACCGTTCTGGAAGATCAATCTGAACATTGAATTTACTTAAAGGTTCAAACAGCGGGAAATCCTCTATTTCCTGATAAACATGTCGATACTTGGTTTCAGAAAAGCGGCCTCCAGTAATAGCTATGACCGGTGAACAGGCCAGAAAAGGATCACGTAAAGCTGCTGCCATGTTGGCAGCCCCAATTGTCTGAGACATACAAATTCCTGGACGGTGAGAGATCCGAGCATACCCATCGGCCATGTAGACTGCAGCCTTTTCACTATGGGCAGTAATACGGACAATCTCCATCTCCTCCATTTCTGCCAAAGCTGGTGTCAAAATCGTTGGTACCAGAAAAACATGGGTTGTTCCATAAGCCTGCATCGCTTTGGCAAAGAATCGAGATCCAGTCATGGATGTCATTAATTTAACCTTAATTTAAAATCTGTCAGAATTTGTTAGTACAAGTATCAGTGGAAATTTTACTTTGGTCTTAGAAACTTTAATGAGATTCTTACTTCCAAAAACTAGAACTTCTAAAGAGTAGTTATTCATAATCAAGGATTTCTGGTAGAACTCCAACCTCTTATGAAAAAACTTCAACAGTATTGTTGGCTTGTTGGAATTTCATTTAGACCTTAATTGAAACTAGTAGCACTAGTGCTAGCCAAAAACTACGGTACCAAAAGGCTAAATCCAAATTCAGAAAAGAATCAAGATACAGGATTAAACCTAATAGGGGCTAGAATATAGTGGATATCACTTTTAAAAAGGTTTCATATCTTACTGAAATCTTTAATACCAAAGCGTTTTATCAACCAAATTTTTCAACTCCTTACCCTGGGAAAATCGCCTAACATTGTCCAAGAGAACCTGTAAATGTCGCTCTGGGATCCTTGGAGAATGTCCTGCTACATGAGGAGTAATGATTACATTCTCCATCTTCCACAAGGGGTGGTTTACTGGGAGGGGCTCTGTCTCAAACACATCCAGACCAGCTCCTGCAATTTCACCAGATTCTAGGGCCACCGTCAGGTCTTTCAAATCTACAATGGCTCCACGGCCAATATTGATTAAATAAGATGTGTTTTTCATACTTTGAAACAACGACCGACGAAAAAGTTTTTCAGTTTCAGGTGTATGTGGTGCAGCAATTACCAAAAAATCACTCTTAGTAAGTAGATCAGCTAATCGATCCAAGTTCCAACACTCACCTGCTACTCCTTGGGGCAGGGCTTTCTGTTTTGGGTCAACTGCAACGATCCTCATTCCAAATACTGAACCACGACGTGCAACTTCAGAACCAATATGACCTAAACCAAATATACCTAGAGTACAATCAGACAGATGCTGATGAGATTGATCAATACTACTTATTTTTGCTGGCCCAACCGTAAATGTCGGTCGCTCTGATTCACCACCAACAGCTTCCCAATGGGACTTCAATTGCTGTCGAATATACTGTGGAAAATTACGGGCAAAACAAAGAATGTAGCCAAAAACATGGTCAGCAATGATGTCAGAAAATAATCCTCTCATATTTGTCAATTGACAAGGATGCTCCACAAGTTCGGGGAATAAATAATGTTCCAAACTTGCAGTAGGGGATTGAACCCATTTCAAACGACTAGCAGCTGATAAAAAAGATGGAGTTAGTTTCCCAAAGAAAGCATCGGCTTCAACAATTTGTTCTACTGCCTGTTGTTCAGAAGTAATGTTGACAACTAACATCTCTCCAGCTACACGAACAATCTTTTCAAGACGTTCAGGTTCAATTGCAGGGTAGATTATAAGTTTCAATTAATCTTCTCCGTCATCTCCAAAACTAATAATTAATGAAGGGAAAAGCCACAGTCCTGAATAAAGATCCTGAAAAATAATTAAATTAGTTCTTTGAGAGGTTGTCCAGTAGTATCATCGAAGGAATTAGCAATTTTGATAGGACGGCCTACTGGGGTCATATATTCCTTGGTCCAGTCAATTCCCATGGCCTTGTATATGGTAGCAAAAACATCCCCTACTGCAACTGGTCGTTCAGCAACAAAACCACCTTTTTCATCGCTTGCTCCAATTACCTGTCCGCCCTTTATACCCCCTCCACCTATAACCATTGACCAGCAAAATGGCCAGTGGTCTCTACCATTAATGGGATTAATCTCGGGAGTGCGCCCAAACTCACCCATCGCTATTACAATAGTTGACTCAAGCAGTCCACGCTGATCCAGATCTTCAAGCAAAGTAGATAATGTCTGATCCAAGGTAGGACAAAGTAGGGCACGTAGTTTCTTATCATTTTCCCCACCTGAACCTTTACCGTGAGTATCCCAGCCACTATCAATATTATAACCAGCCGCTGTTACAAATCTTGAACCAGCTTCAACAAGTCTCCGAGCCAGAAGAGCACTTTGGCCAAACCCATAACGACCATAAGCATCTTTGATTTTTTCTGATTCTCTAGAGAGATCAAAGGCTTTTTTCATTGTAGGCGACAAAATCATTTCTAAAGCTTTATCTCGAAAAGTTTCTCTAGCTGCAGCTTCAACCAGTTTCTCTTTTTGACGGTATATTTCATCAATTACCTTCAAAAATCCCTTACGGTCTTGAATCCGTTTTTCTGTTATGGATTTTGGCAGCGTAAGATCGTTTAGTTTAAAATCAGCTTTAGCTGGATCGGGTACTAATAATGGGTTGTATTCAGCACCTAAAGAGGCAGCTCCTAAAGACCTGTCTTTGAGATGTGGAGCTCCTAGAACATAGGGCGGAATGTCATTAATGGACCCCAACTCTTTGGCAAGAATAGATCCAAGACTCGCAAATTCCATAGATGGTACTGGACGATGTCCACTACTAATATAATCGCGTGCCAAACCATGGTCGACCTCCTCATGAGTCATTGATCGAATGATAGCTAACTTGTCCATATGATTGGCTACACGAGGTAAAATTTCCGAAATTTGAATTCCAGCTACATTGGTACCAATAGGTCTAAAACCACTATTTGGTTTAGGATCCCAGGTATCCACTTGGCTAGGTCCACCTTCAAGCAGGAGTAAAATACAAGATTGAGCTTTAGCTGAGCCAGTCTGGTTTTCCACAGAAGCCATAAACTGGCTGAGTTCAAGATATTTACTTAGATTAATGCCCAATAAACTCAGTGATCCTAGTCGAAGAAAATGTCGTCGAGCAATACTTTCACAAAAGCTTTCACAGCCCGATCGGTTCATAATTTAATCTCTCTTAGTGATTATTTAAGAATTGTTCTGAGTTAATCATTCCCCATACTAAATCTTCAATAGCTTTATGTCTAGTATCCTGTGCCTGGAGTAGTTTTTCTAGCTGAACTTTTTCAACTTTAAAGGGAAACCGACACAGTGCTGCCAAATACAGCTCTTCAATAATCGCAACATCTGTAGCATTCTCTTGCAAGAGTCTACCCATTCGACTCTCTTCTTGAGAAAGTTTAGTAGTATAGGTTGAGCCAGCTAATTGATGTAAAGCTTGATTTAGACTAGGACTCATATCACGCTCCGGAATCGAAGTCAGATCAGGTTTTTGATAAACATCAAAAAAATTTCCGTTCAATCCTTTTACCTGAGTAACATGGGTTATAGCTTTTAAAAGCAATTCTGTTTCAAGAGGTCTAGGAAGAGCCCTAGAATAATTACGCTGATCATGCTGGTTAGTTTCATTAGCATTACCTGAAAGTTGATAGGTTCTCGATCCTACAATCAGTCCGATTAAAGACCGAAGATCATAGCCAGTCCTAATAAAGTGCTGTGCTAATCTATTGAGTAATTGAGGGTGAGTAGGTAGATTATTAGAACGAAAATCGTCTACCGGATCGACAATACCTCTACCAAAAAAGTAACCCCATATTCGATTTACAATGGCTTTAGAAAAATAAGGGTTCTCTGGTGAAGTCATCCACTCTGCTAAAGCCAACCGTAAATCGTCATGTTGATTCTCTGAAATCATGTTTCCATCCAGAAATTGAGGCTGAACTTCCAGCTTATTTCGAGGGTGAATCACTTTAGCTCCCTTACCAAAAGTTCCATAGCCCTCTGGATCATCCAAGATTACAAAATCAACCTGTGGGAATCCGGGATGCAAGTTACTAAGTCGCCCAAAAAACGCAGTTAATCCCCAAAATTGATTCTGTGTCCAGTTTTCATAAGGATGGTCATGACATTGGGCACAATCTAATCGTTGACCTAAAAATACTCTGACCTGTTCGGCCATAGCATTCTGTGGGAGAGGGACTGCAGTGCCCCCCATGTCCTCATAGTGACGTGAAGGACCATCAAATCCCTGAGCAGCTACTCGTTCTCGAGCCAACTGATCGTAAGGCTTATTAAGGCCAATTGCCTCGTGGATCCACTGCTTATAAATTGGATTTTTTGCTCTTAAGAAATCTGTAAAGCGCCAAGACCAGTGATCAACAAACTCAGGAGACTCAAGCAAAATCTTTATGAGTCGAGTTCTTTTTTCAGGACTTGAAGTATCTAAAAATTCTCTTACTCTTGAAACTGGTGGTATAGTCCCAGTTAGATCTAAGCATACACGGCGCAAAAATTCAGAATCTGTTGACAGTTTAGAAGGAACTAAGTGAAATTTGCGAGCCTTATCAAAAATATAATCATCAATAAAATTATGTCTAGCAACATTAGGGTAACTTATAACCGCTTTAGAAATTACCCCAACGGTCACACTTGCGGTATGACCAGGAGCCAAAACTTGAACCTCTGTTTCTCCTACCCCATGCCCGGTTAACAAACCATTAACTGTAACTGAAACTATTTCTTCATTATTGGACAGATATCTTACCTGATTACTAACGTCTTCTTGTAAACCATTGGCGAGATAAGAAACAGCCAAGAGCTGCTGGGTTCTCCCAGGTTTAAGAACTATTTGTCGGGGCATGGCCACCAAGTTTTCAACCTGAACAGAAACTTCTTTGAGGGGTTCCTTAACATAGGGCGCTCCTGCACGAATCCAATCTAGCATTATTTGATAATCCTTGGATTCTGCTTGAAGACGTTCACCTCCTCCGTGGGGAACTGATGTCGTAGGCTTAAGCAACAATAAACTTTGAGCTGGTTGCTCTATATTAATTCTAGGAATTTTTTTCCCAGTTTTAGTTGTTAAAACATGAAATGTTCCACCCTCAGTGATCCAACGATAATCTTCTCGAGGAGAACCTGCATTCTTGGATAACTTAAATCCTCCTTTCCCTCCCACACTACCATGGCATTCAACACTGTTACATCCCCTTTTAGTTAAAATTCTCCCTACTTTAATGGAAAAATCAAAGGGAAGTTTTAAGTTTTCATTATTTACCCAAATCTTTGCTGTTATGGTCTGACCTTGAAATTCAGCTTTTACAAATGTCTGCCCTCCTGCGAGGGCAGTGATTTTCCCTTTCAAATCAACCCTGGCCAATTCTGGATGCATAATTGAATAACTACTAATCTTTGTTAAATCCCTAACTAACCCTTCTTTATCAGTCCCAAGAACAAGTACCTGCTGAGTTGAATTTTTTCCCAACAAATGAATTTTGTTCGGCAAAAGTTTCATCTCCATCAATCCAGAAATATCCGGATTTAAACCAGCTATCTGAAAATCCTTGCACCAAAGTGATACCGGAATATTAAAAAGAACCAGCAAAAGACAGATTCTGCATAAACGAATTATTTTAGAGACTTCCATCATCTTCAAAAAGTAACTTTGGTTTTCAGTTAAAATGCCAAACATTTTTTAATCGCTTTCAGAAGAAACCTGATTTACAACTGAGTCACTACTAGGAGACTGCAGCACCATCATTGGCACTTCGTGAACAAAAATCCGTTCACCCATCTTTCTCTCCCATATTGGTCGAAAAGGAGCTTCACCCGACATTCTCCGATAACGGTTAAGTCTCTCAACTTGAACAGGTTGAACATTAAATTTGATAAACTGTGGCTTTAAAGTTGGTGGAGCATCGGGTGAAACTGCTAAAAGAACAGTAACAACCTGATCATTAGGTTTAAACCTTTCTTTTTCACCTTGATCCTGAGGAAGGTCAATTTTTGGGCCCACATCTGCTCCTGGAATCACCGTTACTCCAGTAGGAAGGTTTTCGACAACAACCGCTAATTCTCCTGTAAATCCTTCCTCACGACTAATTACAACGTTTATTTTTTTTATTTCCCCAGCAAAAAGGTTTACTCGATCAAGCTCAATCATCCAGTCAAGCATCTCTCGACCCAAAATATTCAAAACCTCCGCTACCTCTACCTCACCCACATGAGGAACCTGAGGACGTATCATAAGCCGATACTTAAAATGAGAATTTCCTTTTCGACGAGTGACATCAGCAATTTTAAGGAAAAATTTACCACCATTTTTCACTTTAAAAATTGTTTTAGCTTCCGCTGTTTTCCAAAACCACATATTCTGGGAAGCCTGTCTTTTATAAATATTGTCAACCACTTTTTTGCCATATTCATCAATGACTGTGACTCGCGGATTGAAAAAGGGGTATGGGCTGTCAGGAGTTTCAATTTCAAGTGCTAGGTCTGCACCATCTTCTAATTTAAATGCAAAGAAGTCAGTGTCAGCTGGCTGATCAATGGTACCTTCAAGAATAGACGGTATGGAAAAACTCAATGACTCTTTTGGACTATCATTAGGTTCTTTTTCATGAAAAATGGGAACTTTTTCATAAAAATTTTGAACATCTTCTTCCTGCTTGATCGGTAAATCCATAAAACCCTTCAACTGTTCTTCCATCAGTACCAAAGAAGCTCTTTCTAGAGATTCGTCAGAACGTCTTTGGAGACTTCTCATTCGATCAACTGAAAGTCTTCGGAAAAAATCCCTCTCTTTCCATCGATCTCTTGCTAACTTGTCCAAACCATTTCTTCTAATCAAAGCAGGAAGCTGTGAAGGAGAAGCAATTTGCAACTGGTAAGAAGCTCCAAGTTCACCGCTAACCCTTAAGTGATACCAATCATTTTTTTTGAAGCGATAGACTAATCTAGGTTTAAAGTTTGCAATGTATTTATGGAAAACGATAGTATTAGTAGCACCTAACTTAATGTCCCGGCGATGATCAAACCAACTCTCATTTGGACCATATAATTCAAGAGAAAACCCCGGAGCCCTTCTGACGTCTCCTAACATTCGTTTTACACCTTCAACTACCTCAAAAGCCAGCTCCTGATTCTCGAGTCCTCTAAACTTGTAATAGTCCGTCTCACCTTCTTTATCTATCTTGCCACTAATGGCTACTGGAACAGTTAAAGATTGCGCTTTTTCTTTAGTATCATGGCTTTTTTGAATCTCAATGATATTTTTTACAGGAACTACCCAAAAAATTAGGGCATTTGAAACCCCTTTAGACGAAATTAACCTTAAAGCATGCGGTCCTACTTTGGCATTTTGATGAATTTGGACTCGTAACTTAATTTTCTGACCAGTAATTTCATTAACCGTGTAATATTTTCCCTCCCTCAATCTTGCCATTCCTATTTCTTGACTAATGACACTAACCTCAATGTCAGCTGTATCAACCCAAACATTTTGGGTGTCTTCCAAATTACGTCCTAGAACCTCAATTACTACCTCCGTTCCAGGTGATCCTCCAAGCGGGAACATATAAATTACTTCAGGATCAGTGGGCTGGATCTTAGCGCTACCAACGGCATTCAATAATCCTACAAGTATTAGAACCATTAACGATGTGTAGCACTGCTTTAAAGTTATGTAACTGAAATAAAACATTTTATTGTTTATTCCATATAAAATTGCACGATATTTTTGAATCTAGAAATGATTTGGAATTTCCACCGAAAAAATAGAGTTATTATGGGCTAAATTCTGTCGGTGATTCTGGCGATAATGCTGTGCAAGTAAATCCCTTCCAAAGTCACCTGAAAAGTCTCTCCAAACACAATGACTGTGATTGTTTTTATTTTGTGTATTATCATACTCAATTAAAAACTTTGGTGACTGCACTCGGTAGTAGTCCCCTAAACCAGGCTGTACCGAACCAGCCCAAGCAAAGAACAACCGGTTTCGAGGCGTTTTGTCTGCTGAATCAATTCGATCCTGAGCAATATCTGGAGAGAGCACCTTAGCGTATTCATAGATTAGAGCCATTAAATTTTCAAATTGCTTTTCTGTCATCTCAGAAGCTGGCAGACCCGTAGGTTCCCCGTCTAACCGAGCACGGGAATCTGCTTTGGTTAGAATATCCGGATAGGCCACTCCAGCGACTAGAGCCCGCTTAAGCTGTTTTTTGCTTAGTGATTTAACTAAAGTTCTAGCTATATCTTCCTCTTTAGCAAGAACTCTCATTCCCTTATTAGGACCTGCAGGAACCTTATGAGGATTTGCTCCAAGAAACGTTGGACTAGATGAGATAAGTCGACCCTTTTTAAGGGTAAAATTGAGAGAAAGATGGTGTCCTTCTACGCGAAAACCCCAAGTTCCTTTTAGTGAAGGTTTTCCAAAAATACTGAAATAATACTTTTCAATGTCCCTCATTCCTGTAGTGTCATTATCCAGAACTCTTAAGATTTCTTCCAGAGTCTGGACTGCAGTAACTTTCGCAAAACCTGCCCTACTTAGCCCTGCACTCAATAACCCATCAGCCAATTTACGCTGTCCAGGGTCCATGTATTTATAACTAATTCCTTTTCTTGGATATCCATATTCCTTAGTGAAAAACTTATCGGGGAAAAAGTGCCATTCCGTTCTACTCTTGTCACTAAAATCTAACACTGCCATTGATTGACCCCTTACTGAAAGTGAATCAATAAAACGAGTAGCTGTCTCATACATTAAAACCTCAGTATTAGACTGGTTATGAGCAGCTATCAGAGCTACAAAACAAAGAACTAATGCAATCATTCGAAAACTGGTCAGCTTAGTCATATTAAACCTCTCCTGACATAGTTCATTTCGATTCACTTCAGATAATACTGCAATCTAAACGTTTATCAAATGAAAGGCTTTGTAATAAACAATTATTTAAGGCCGTTCTTATTTTAATTATTTAGAGAATCGATTTTTAAAGACCTCTCTGAATTAACACTAGGGTATTCTGATCTCCTAGAAACACTCATTCCATGCCAGAGCTGGCCTAAGCTAGACTTGACTAAATAATTTACTTAACTTCTCACTTGACTCAAGTAATTCTTCGTTGCTGGACCAAGAACTGATTCCAAAGCAATAGCAATGAAGCGAGCTCCTTTTTCTTTCCATTCTAAAGCCGTTTCAGGATTTCGAACCATTAGGCCTAAAGCAGCTTCTGATTGACTCACACAGTCCGCAATTCTTTGCATAGCATCCTGAACTTTTGGATGTTGTCCCTGGCCTGGAAGCCCCATCGATTGAGATAAATCAGAGGGTCCAATAAAAATTACATCAATTTCATTTATCTTAAGAATTTCTGGTAATTGTTCAATCGCCTGGAATGTTTCTATTTGAAGAACTACTAATGTTTCCGAATTAGCCTCCTGGACATAGTCTCCTAATGACTTAGTCTGACCAAAATCCGCCGCACGAACACCTGCTAATCCACGAATCCCTAAAGGATAGTACTTTATTGAATCAACAGCTGCCTTTGCTTCAACAGAAGATTGAACCCATGGCACTAAAACTCCCTGGGCACCAGTATCCAAGAAACGTAGGATAATAGGTTGCAAATTAGTTGTAACTCGGACGATTGGAGTCACACCTCGTAACTCTGCAGACCGCGTCATGTTTTCGCAGTCTCGTGGCTCTATTGTTCCATGTTCAGCATCAAAAACTAAAAAGTCCCAGCCCTGGTATCCTAGAAACTCGATGAGAGCTGGATCAGGATATCGAACGAAAGATCCGAAAACAGTTTCACCAGCTTTTAGTTTTTCTTTGGTTTGGTTTTTCTGCAAAATAACACCCCTTATCTAAGTTAAACTTGATAGTAGATCTACTCCTATCATCATCCTAAACTGAATAGTAAGTGAATCCCCAAATTAAATTGTGACTATTGCTCATAGTCGGGACAAACGGGTTGCCTAGATTTATAGGATTCCCATGCAGCTAGTCCCATAACCAATGCCCGACGACCATCGTTACCACTAACCCTTGGAACTGCATCTTTTGTCACTGAATCGATAAAAGATCTGATTTCTGCAACATAAGAATCTTGATAACGTTCCAAAAAGAAATAAAGAGGCAAAGCTGAGTGAACTCCTTTAGTATTGCTATACACAGCTTGATGAGCAACCTGGTTCCCAACCACTATTTGTCCTTCAGAACCAAAAATCTCAACACGTTGATCATAGCCATAAACAGCTCGCCGACTATTGTCAATTGTCCCTATGGCGCCATTCGTATAGCGAAGTAAAACAATAGCAGTATCCAAATCACCAGCCTTACCGATATCAGGATCAATCAAAACACTTCCAATTGCATGGATCTCCTCGACTTCTTCATCTAACAGAAAACGAGCCATATCAAAATCATGAACCGTCATGTCCAGAAAAATACCTCCTGAAGCCTTTACATAATCAGGGGAGGGTGGATGCGGATCACGACTAGAAATTTTAATAAGCTGTGGTTCTCCGATCTTCCCTGCTCCTATTAATTCATGAGCTTCATGAAAACTTGGATCGAAACGGCGGTTAAACCCAACTTGAAATTTCACTCTTTGTTCAAAAACAATACTCATAGCCTCATCGACTTGATTAAGGGCAAGAGCAATGGGCTTCTCACAAAAAATATGCTTCCCGGCCTTGGCAGCTTTAATGATTAGATTAGGATGGCTCGGAGTAGCTGAACATATAACAACTACATCAATAGACCTATCATCAAGAATTTCATTCAGGTTGGAACCAAAGGAAGGAATTTGAAAATCAGTCGCACAACGTGCTGCAGCCTCTAGAGATGAATCCATTACGGCCAACAGATTAACTTCTGGAATTCGCCAAGACAAGTTTTGTGCGTGAACACGTCCAATACGACCGGCTCCTATCAAAGCAAAATTGAGCTTCCCCATATTGACCAAACCTTAGTTGGTTTTTTGCGAGCAAAAAAACAGTTTTTTTTCACCTTGTTAACAAGCTTATTAGTTAAAAAAAAATGATTTTGTTAAGGTTCAAATATTATTTTCTTCATGCTAAATTCATAACTAAGGCAAATCCAAACCTACAAACGTTTTGACTCAAAGCATCAACATCATCCAATTCCAATACTTCTCAAATATTCTCGGGTCCGTCTAGCAATAGGCAGTGGCTTATCAAAAGGTGCCGGATACAGATCTTGTTCAACAATTGCATAACCATTAAAATCAATGTCCCTAAGAACCTGAGTAAGAGCTGGAAAGTTTACTATTCCCTGAGAAGGTTCACAGAACAAATCCATCCCCACAGCATGAGCAAAAGGAATTTTCTCATCCGCCACCTTTTTTTGTAGTTTCGGTTCGACACTTTTTAAATGGAGATATGGAATTCGCTTGTGGTGACGTCTCAAAAACTCCACAGGATCGCCCCCGCGATAAGCATGATGACCAGTATCCAAACAAAAGAAAACACGGTCAGGATCGGTTTGATCTAAAAGAAATTCTATTTGGTCCTCGTATTCTACATGAGTTTCAGCATGAGGGTGAAAAACAACTTGCAGATCAAAACGAGTTCGGACTAGATCAGTCACATGATGAACACGGTCAATGAGTTTTTTCCAATCATCATTACCTAGAGAATTAGACGCAGTAGCTTCTCCAGTCCAAAGATTTGTATAAGTATCGTCAATCAAGATGAGAAATTGTGCGCCTAAATAAGAAAGAGACTCTCCGGCACCCAAAATCTGTTTCTCTAGATTAGGCCAGGCAGCATCGTCTTCAAGATGACCCATAGCAAAGGTTCCAGAAGCTTTCAAGCCTCGCTTGGACAGCTCTATTTCTAAAGTTGACAAATCGGTGGGTAAATATCCATAAGGACCTAATTCAGTCCATTCGTATCCAGCCTCTGCTATCTCATCAAGGACACGTTGCCACGGCGGTTGTTTATTATCTTGTGGAAACCAAACACCCCAGCTATCTGGAGCACTGCCAATTTTAACATCCATAGGACTTTATAAACCTCGTCTTTGTTAAGTCAATAATGAAATTTTTGAAGCTTCCTGCGCTCAGTTTCATATTCTTCGCGTCGCTTCTGTATTTCAGGATCATTGCTCACTTCAGCAACTGCTACGTCCCACCACACTCCTGATCCTGGCAGCATACGATATTTTTCTGTTTCTACTACAATCACACAAGTTTGATGATTTTTACGAGCTTCACGCAATGCCTCTCGAAATTCACCTGGGGTATATACATGACAGGCCTTGGCTCCTAAGCTTTGGGCATTATGAGCAAAATCAATTTGAAGAAATTCTGCTTCGAGTCGATTAGTTTCATTCTGACGAGCTCTAAATTCATTTCCAAAACTATGGCCAGCTTTTGCCACTTGTAAACTTCGAATACATTGATAACCATGATTCTCTGAAATAACCACAGTAATCTTCAAATTTTCTTGAACAGCTGTAAGTAATTCCATAGGATTCATTAAATAGGTTCCATCCCCAACAAAAACATATACCTCACCATCTGGTTGGGCCATTCGGACACCCAAACCTGCTGGAATCTCGTAACCCATACAGGAATTTCCAAACTCCAAATGACAGTTCCTTCCCCCAGTTGCTTCCCAAAGTTTAAGCAGATCACCTGGTGGATTGCCAGCTGCTGCCACAATCGTGTCACCTTCTTTAGCTTCCTCGTTAAGTACTCCTATTAGTTGGCCCTGACTCATTGCCTCCCCTGAGACTTGCTGGAAAATCTCGTTATTGACTTGATTTTGCCATTTCTGTTTCACTGAAGAAATCTCTTTGACATAACTACTGTTGGATTTTACTCCACTGGACCGTGCAGCTTGAAGCAACTTGTCTAAACCTTTTCTAGCATCTGCCAATATGGGTATAGCTCCTTGCTTATGGGCATCATGAGAACAAACATTGATACTAATAAAATTGACTCCAGGATGATTAAAAGCTGATTGAGAGCCAGTAGAAAAATCGGTTAGTCTAGTGCCTACACTAATTAATAAATCTGACTGATTTGCAATTTCACCAGCACAAGGATTTCCAGTCACTCCAAAGCCACCCAGACCTAATACAGATTCTTGACGCAGTGCCCCCTTTCCTGCAAAAGTTTCACCCACTGGAATTCCAAGTTCCTCTGAAAAATTCTTTAAAGATTCCCATGCTTCTGAATAGTGAATACCACCTCCAGCAATCAACATAGGACGTTTAGCTTCTTTCAACAGACTTACTGCTTCTTTGATGCGTTCAGGACTAGGAATTTGTCGATCGATTCTCCAAATCTTCTTTTCAAAAAAAGCAATGGGATAGTCATAAGCATGCGCCTGAACATCTTGGGGCAATGACAAAGTTACCGCTCCCGTTTCTACAGGATCAGTTAAAACCCTCATAGCCTCAGGAAGAGCCGTAAGTAATTGTTCCGGTCGAGAAATTCGATCAAAAAACCGACTTACCGGACGCAAGCAATCATTCACACTTACATCGGCAGAAATCGGATGTTCTAACTGTTGTAAAACCGGACCTTGATAGCGTGTTGCATAATAGTCACTAACAAGCAATAACACGGGTAACCGGTTAATTGTTGCTGTTGCTGCACCAGTTACCATATTAGTTGCTCCTGGACCGATTGATGATGTACATGCCATGGTAGCTAATCGATAATTTGCCTTGGCAAATCCAGATGCAGTATGCACCATCGATTGTTCGTTACATGGTTGATAATAGGGAAGATCACCTCCATACTCATATAAAGCTTGGCCTAAGCCAGCTACATTTCCATGCCCAAAAATTCCAAAAATAGCTGGAATAAAACGACGGATTCTTTCATCCCGCTGGCTGAACTGAACCTGAAGATACTTAACTACAGCCTGCGCCATCGTTAAACGAATTGTCTCACCATTCCTACCTTTTAACATGAGCAATCACTCCTTTATTTTCTAAAATCTCCATGCGGTTGAACTCCTGAATTTCTAAATAAAACCTATTGCCAACGAAACCACCTCAAAGCAACCAAAAAACTTATAGATGCCCAGATTAGCATGATCCCAAGCTCTGACAAGTGTGAATTTAAAGGTAACCCCTCATTAATGACACCCCTCAAGGCATTATTTAATGCTGTTAAAGGTAGAGCTTGAATTACTGGCTGCATAAGATCAGGAAATTTTTCCGAGGAAAAAAATGTACCTGACAGCAACCACATCGGCAACATTACCAAATTCATTAAACCAGAGACTCCTTCGATAGTCACAGGACGTGCTGCAACTAGCAACCCTAAGCCAGCAAAAGTCAAAGAGCCAACTAAACTTATTAGACCTACTGTCAAAACTGATCCCCTAATAGAAACATCAAAGATGACCCATCCAAAACTAATTACTACAATTACTTCTAGGATCAAGAATAAAAGACGAGAAAAAATAAAAGAAAACAAAAAATGTGTCTTTCGCATTGGTGTTGCAACAAATAGCTTCATCAGCTTACGCGTCCGGGCTTGAACAACTGCAAAACCTAAGCCCCACATACCACTACCCATAAGATTTAAACCTACTAGTCCCGGAATTAAGAAGTCTATATAACGGGAACCGGACTGATCAAATCTCTTATCAATCACCTGAGCTACATTTTCCCGTCCCATAGCTCTTTGCAAGACATCATCAACAATTAAACGAGCCGTTCGACTCTTCAGTTGACTAGCATCATATTGGTACACAAGTTTTCCTAAAGCATCTTTCTGTGAAGATGCCCCCTCTGTCCTAGTGCTTACAACTAAAGATACCCTACCACTTTGGAGGGCTCTGGAAATCTCTTTTGGAGGTAGCTGAATTGCGTGAATATTTGGATCTTGGGATAACCATTCCATCATTTGATTTGAAGCCAACCTCGATTCCGCTTGCGACTGAACTTCAATTGCTACGAAAACTTGCTCTGTCCCAGTATTTCGAAAGGCAACACCTAAAACCATCGCCAACAAAACCGGAAAAACAAAAACCCAGAAAACCGCTTCAGGTTCCCTTACAAACTCTCTTATTCTTGTTAAGGTTAATTCCCAAAGCGGATTAACCCATTGAAAAGAAATTTTTCCTTTAAAAAACCAAAGATCTTTCATACTCGATAAGAATTCATTTATAAAAGATTAATTGCTTTTAATTTAAAAACTTGACAAAAATAAAATCTCAAATTGAAATAAGATTTAATTGAAAAAAGTTTTCCTCTTGCTTAACGCTATACATCCCTAAGACTTCTACCTGTTAATTTGACAAAAACATCCTCCAGGGTACCCTGGTGGCTTGTGACACCTATGATATTGGCATTACATTTTCCTAGTTCAAATAGTATCCTCTTGATGGCTTCACCTGCACTGGAAACAGTCAGCAAACCAATACCGTTTTGATCAAAATTCCATTGAACACCAGGAAACTTGTTGATTATTTCTTCCTCGATTTGTCCTTCTACCTTAAATTCGATAATTTGTTTGGTTCCAAGGGATTCAATCAAAGCTACGGGGGTGTTGATTGCAATCACCTTGCCATGATCCATAATTGCAATTCGGTCACATAGTCGGGAAGCCTCCTCCATAGAATGGGTTGTCAGTAATGTGGTGCCACCTCTTGATCCAAACTTTTCTAATAGACCCCAAAGCTTCAGCCTTGCTTGAGGATCTAATCCTGTTGTTGGCTCATCTAAAAAAAGAATTTCAGGGTCACTGACTAATGCACAAGCAATTGCTAGGCGTTGTTTTTGTCCCCCCGAAAGATGACCTACCCGAACGTATTGTTTTTCATTCAGTTCCAACAGTCTTATAATTTCTTCTGGATCTTTACCAAACTTGTAAAAACTTCGAAACAACTGCACCGTCTCTAGAACACTTAATCGTTCAGAAAATTGAGTCTCTTGTAACTGCACAGCAAAACGTTCACGAAGAGCTCGGCCATTGTCATTACCCCAGGATTGTCCAAAGATCCTTATTGTCCCGCAGTCAGGTTTAACTAGGCCTTCTAAAATTTCAACAGCTGTTGTTTTTCCTGCACCATTTGGTCCCAGCAGACCGAAACACTCCCCTTTTTTAACCTCTAAAGTGAGCCCATTTACCGCTACTACTTCTAAGTATCGTTTTACAAGATTTGAACAATAGATTGCTAGGGGTTCTGTATCATCCATTTTTCTTCAAAACCTTCTTCAATCACATAATCATTGATTACTAAATAGTTTGTTTCCAAAAATATAAGTGGAATCTAGTTATTTGGTTTAAGATTGAAAATACTACACAAACATTACCTCTATTGTAGCGTCCATTTAGCTTTTACCCCGGGATTAACATAGGACTCAGGCCAACGACCCTCTGATAGATCAATCAAGGTTTCTAAAGATAGTCTCCAAAAAGAGTCCTGGCTTAAATCTGATTCACCAGCTATGTGGGGTGTTAGCACTACATTCTCCATTTTTAAAAGAGGACTTTTTGAATCTAATGGTTCCTCTTCGAAAACATCAAGACCCGCAGCTGAAATCCAACCTTCCTGAAGTGCTTTAATAAGGGCTTTTTCATCAACTACCGGTCCACGACAAGTATTAATAAAAATGGAATTAGGCTTCATTAATTTTAGTTGTTCTTCACCAAGTAAGTGATGAGTATCTTTATTCAACGGGCAGTGGATAGAAACAAAATCTGATAGGGATAAAAGAGCGTCAAGTTCAACCCATTCTACTTCTGAAGTTTTATCTGGTTTGAAATAGGGGTCGTAAACCTTGATTTGAATGTCAAAACCACTCATCTTTTGAGCAACACTGCGAGCAATGCGACCAAAACCTATTAAACCCAGCACAGTACCTCTGAGGTGCCATCGGTGAATTTCACCCTTACGGAGCCACTTCCCATCTTTCAAGTTCTTATCATGTGGAACAATCTGTCGAATAATTGATAATAGAAGTCCAATTGTATGGTCTGCTACCTCATCAAAAACAGCACCCGGTGTATTGGCCACAATTATTCCCCGTTTAGTTGCTTCTTCTACAGGAACATTATCGTAGCCGCTGCCAGTTCGGAGAATAGCTCCACAACGGGAAAGACTATCAAGCCTATCTGCAGTAATCACCGGATTACCGAAGACCCAGACAACATCGGCATCAGCTGCATGTTGGGACAACTCTTCTGCTGAGGTACACGGATTAATAGTAAGATCGATGCCATGCTTCTCTAGGGGTTCTGTCACCCAAGAAGGTACAGGATCTCCTTCGAATTCGACTAATGCAACTTTGAATGGTTTCACAAATTCATCTCCTAAATTTTCTACACTACTATCAGTAAAATTAAGCTTACATTCATGATTTTAGAATTTTGCTTAGATAAGCAAGTTTTTAGATAAAATTAATACATAGAAACATACTGCAAGAAATAGCTATCCTTGATAATCCTCAATTTTTATAAACCAATCCTTTAGTCATGAAGACCTTATTGTCTTCATGACTAGGGATCCGAATATTTGATCAAACGACTTATAACATGATCAAAGATACCGCTCAAGAGATGAGATGGTATTTTGCAATTTAAAGTATACTGATCCATAGCGAATTTACTCTTTAAAAAGACAATTAATTAGGTAACTATTTTTCTTTTGCATTAGAAAGCGTACAATGTGGTGCTGAAATCCTCATGATTGTTGCTGTGGATAATCGTTCATAAAGAGATCATAATAGCCAAGCTCTTAAAACAAAACTTTTGGTTTACAAACCTTAATTAGATTAGATGCCTTTTTAATGGGTTTCAATCACACAAAAGCTCATAAGTCTCAGGAGAAGGTCACAATATGAAATTTGAGAAACAATTAAAGCTAAGAATTTTATTTTTTTTAGTATTTCTGCCGGTTGGACTCCTCTTTGTAACTGAATTAACTACAGACAAATATTTTTCTCAATCAGAAAATTCTCCCCTCATTTGGCAAGAACATACTTTTCAAGATTTTATTGATGGACATTTTGGTGATGGTGGAGCAAATACATACGTTTCTGCTAAAGGCCGGATTCAATTAATTAACAAATGGGATTTAAATCAGGATGGCTACCTTGATCTTGTTTTTTCAAATACTCATCCACACAGAGAAAAGCTTGATGCGGCTATCTATTGGGGTAATGGTAAAGATTTTGATGGTTCTCGTAGTTCCTATGTTCCTAATGATGGTGCTCAAAATGCTGTAGCTACTGACATCAATCGTGATGGGCAGATGGATTTGATTTTGCCAAATTATACCAATGGTACTTGGGATGGGATGGATTCCTTTGTCTACTATGGGGGAATCGAGGATCTTAACCAACGAAAAGATTCTTCTAAATGGGGATTTTACCCGTTTTCTCAAAAAATCACTTTACCGAGTCGAGCTGCTCAGCATGCTGCCTCAGCTGATCTAAACAAGGATGGTTATAAAGATATTGTTTTCGCTTTTTCTGCTGGCTTTTGGGAATATCGGGCTGCATCAGGTGGATACCAGTCACCTTCTAGAATTTATTGGGGCTCTAAAGAAGGTTTTAAAGGACAGAAAATGACTGATCTTCCGACAGTAGGTGCTTCAGCCGTAGCTATCGGAGACCTAGACAATGATTCTTGGCCAGACCTCGTTTTTGCCAATAATGGAACTCCTGGAAATCTGGATGTCAATTCTTACGTTTATTGGGGCAGTAGCGAAGGTTTTGATCCCATCCGTATCACAAAACTTCCAACACATGAAGCAAACTGGGTTTGTCTCGAAGATGTTGATGGCGACCAACAGCTTGATATAATTTTTGCCAATGGCAAAGGGCGCTTTTCTTATGCTTATCTCAATGGACCTGCAGGATTTCATTCTAATCAGAAAATTAAACTAGAAACTATTAATGCTAAAGCATGCGCAGTAGGAGATCTTAATAACGATGGCCATAACGATATCTTTTTCACCAACCATCAGACAGCAGGAAACCCACTTACATACTCCTATCTCTATTGGGGAAGCCCCACTGGATTTAGCTCTAAAAAACGTCAACAATTTGAAACTGTCGGAGCTTGGGGAGTTTCACTAGCTGATTTAAATAATGATCAGTTTAAGGAAATAATTATTTCTAACTACAAAGAACATTTTTCATTTGATGTACCTTCATACATCCTTTGGAATAAAAACGGAACGTTTTCTGATATACGCCGTACATCCTTATTTACCCAAGGAGCTACTGGAAATTTAGTGGCTGACTTCAATCAAGATGGACATAAAGATCTCCTATTTATGAATACAGTGTCACGTTCTCGAGGAGGGGTTGTTCCTACCTACATTTACTGGGGTAACCAGCAAGGTCAGTATTCTCCTGAACAGCGTCTTTCACTTCCTTCAGTAGATCCCTATGAATGGGCTGCTGCTGATCTTAATGATGATGGTCGGGTTGACTTCATTGTCTCTAATTATGGAGAAACTGTGCGGACAGCCCAAGAGAGTTTTGTCTACTGGGGACAAAAGGAAGGATTTTCAGTAAAACACCGTTCAGCTTTAATGGGGGTTGGGAGTGCTGGAGCATCAGTATCAGATCTCGATCAAGATGGTTATTTAGATGTTATTCTGAGTAACTCCCCAAGGATACAAGATACTATCAAAGGTGCTTTCATTTATTGGGGTAGTCCAGATGGATTTGTGGTAACAGACAGGGGAGAAATACCTTCTAGAGGAACCTCTACAATCGCTGATCTCAATGAAGATGGTAAACCCGACATAATCTTTGGAGGTGAAAAAGGTGTACAAATTTATTGGGGAGATGGAAGTCGAAATTTTTCTGAAAACCGTCAAAGTATAGTCCCAGACACTGCTGGAATAAGTTCCGTTGAAGTAGCTGATTTAAATAGAGATAGACACCTAGACCTTATTTTAACCCGAGGTATTGATAAGGGCTCTCGTCTAACTACAGGATTTGTATACTGGGGAAATTCTCAGAAAAAATATGTCAGTAAGGGACGCACAGAATTTGAAACTGAGGGCCTGATTACTGTAACAGTTGGTGATGTTAACCAAGACGGTTGGTTAGATCTAATTTGCCCTAGCTATAATACTGGTTCTAGCAGAGCTACGATGACTCGTGTCTACCTAGGAGGTCCAGATGGATTAAGTAAAAATCGGATGTTTGAACTACCAAGTAATGCTGGAACTGGAAGTATGGTAGCAGACTTTAACCATGACGGCTACGCTGACATCTTAATCATTTGCCATCGATCCGAAGGAAATCCCAATAAAATTGGTTCATTTGGAGACCACGTAACAGAATCCTACCTTTACTGGGGAGGGCCAGACGGCTTTCAAGCAAATCATCGATCAGAAATCCCTGTTCGGGGACCACACTTTGATTCAGTAGTAGATCTTGGCAATATTTATGATCGTAGCTTTGATTTCCATTACATTTCATCCGCCTTCGAATATGGATCCCTAAAACCATCGGACATTACTTGGCAAGGTGAAACTCCCCATAACAGCTCTATTGCTTTTCAAATTCGTACTGCTTCAAACCAAAAAGGATTACAGACAGCTAGATGGTCAGGAACTGGTGGATTTGGAACCATTTACGAACATCCGCAGGCTCTGCACTACTTGTCTCCTGAACACACTTGGATACAGTATAGAGCCATATTAAAGTCATCACCCAATGGAGCAGTGTCTCCAGTTTTAGAAAATGTAACGATTACTTTTCGCTAGATTTTTTATTTTCTAAGACTCTTTCAAAATTATTACTTCGGTTTGCCTGTAACAGTTCAGTCCCTTAGAAGTTGATTTGTCAAATCTATGGACCTAGGGTTGGTAAAAACCTCTAAAGATTACTCATCCCAACTACCTTTAGCCATTATCCCACCATCTACACAAATATACTCCCCAGTCATAAAAGAGGCTTTTTCACTAGCTAAAAATACAGCCACATTAGCAATTTCTTCAGCAGCTGCAGTTCGACCCATAGGATGAGCTCGCCCTAATTTTGACCGTAGCTCGGCTGCATCTCCTCCCGTGGCTTCAAAAGCCTTTTGTTGCATCGGTGTATCTACTCCCCCAGGGCAAACCGCTAAAACCCTAATATTTTCTGATGCATAATCCAAGGCTAGATTACGTGTCAAAGAAAGAATACCACCTTTACTTGCAGCATAAGCTGGCACTTTCTTCATCGACTGAAGACCCTGAACACTGGCAACATTGATTATCACACCACCCTTTCGAAGTCTCATCTCAGGAATAGAAAATTTAGCCATTAGAAAATAACTTTTTAGATTTACAGCGATTATTCTATCCCAAAGTTCCTCGGATGTATCCTCAGCTCTAACATAAGAACTAGGAGGTTGGATACCAACGTTATTGCAGAGAAAATCAATACCCCCATATACCTTGACGGCCACCTTAACAACCTCACTAGCTTCCTGCGAGATAGAAACATCTTTTTCAACGAAGGTCGTTTCCAATCTTTCATTTTTAGTAATTTCACTTAGTTCTATACCTGCTTTTTGGTCAATATCTGCAAAAACCACTGCAGTGCCTTCACGACTTAATGCTAATACTAATGCCCGACCAATCCCCTGAGCCCCCCCAGTGACAATTGCAACTTTCCCTTTCAACGAGCTCATCATAAAGTTCCTCTCTTTGCAAAAATGTCTTTCTAATTATTAATTGAGACAAAGCTTACAACTATTTATTCTCTTCTATTTTTCTTTTGACAATTTTCGGAACAAAAATACTATTCCCTTCGAGACACTTTACTCTCCAATGATTTTGCGAATTTAGACACCAAAACCCTAACTCGCTCATGTGAGCCTTCTGCAATCTTTCCAAATTCATCAAAAGCCTCTACTGTGAAACAAAATCGCCTACCATCAACCGTTACAATCTTCGTTTTTACCCTTACTTTTATTCCTAATGGAGTAGGTGCTAAATGCTTTACCTGTACGTTTATACCGACTGTCTCCTCCCCAGAATCAAGCAGTGGTTGGGCTGCTTCTCGTGAAGCCATTTCTAACCACATTATCAGCGCTGGTGTAGACAAGACAGGAATCACTTCGGGACCCATAAATTTAATGGTCACTTCTTCAGTTACCAAATAATCTTTTTGAAGAATATTATTTTTGATTTTATTCATTATTCCTATTAACTACTCCTATTTAGTTTTTACTAACTATCCCTTCTTACAATTGATCTAATTAACATTAGTAATTACATCAAAAAATCTTAAAGACTCTCTCATTGGATGGGCAACTGATAACCAACCTTAAGAGTTTTTATACGGTGAAGCTTTCCTCCTGATGTAATGTAAAGAGTTTTATTTTCTTGCCCCCTGCCAAAACCAACGTTGGTAGGAAGATCAGGTGTTCTCTGATAATCTAATTCTTTTCCTTCAGCAGAATAAACATAGATCCCAGGACGTGTCTTATCCCTAACAGCTACATATAAATTCCCCTCCGTATCCACTACTAAACCATCTGGACCATCTTGAGGAGAATAATCAACAAGAACTTTTCTAAATTTGGCACTACCATCAGCATGCAGATCATAAGCTAGTAAAGCCATTCTTCCTTTATGAAAAGAAGCACTCTCGGAAAAGCGAAATAGATCCGTTGAACCATTATCATTAGAAACCACATAAAGTGTCTTTTGATCAGGAGAAATACAAACTCCATTAGGTTTACCAGCATCTGTGATGATTCGATGAATACTTCCATCTAGATCAATTCGATAAACCGCCATTATTGCTTGTTCAATCAATTCATGACCAACATACCTAGGATCAGAAAAATATATTCTTCCCTTAAGATCAATAGTAATGTCGTTTGGGGCATTAAAAGGTCTACCTTCGTATAACCCTGCAATTATAGAACTTTTCCCCGTTTTTAAATCCGTCCGAATAACCCTTCGTCCACCAAAATCCGCTCCCTCAGCAACTATCATATGCCCCTGAGCGTCAAATTTAATACCATTGGACATCCCACTAGGAGAACGATAGACGGAAACGCGATTCGTTTGGGGATCAAATCTCATTAAATGACCAGCCTGCATCTTCGACTTCTTGGTAAAGGTTATGTCACTAAAATAAATCGTACCATCTGGAGCGGCTGAGGCTCCTTCGGTTAAGACACCTCCTGTAAAAAGTGTTTCTAACTTAGCATTTTTGGGGAAAATATTAATTTCACCGCCCAAAACAGTTGATGTTTGAAATAGAACAATTGTAATCAACAGAAAACTTTCAAATATTTTTAGCATCACTTTCCTTTCCTTAAAACCCTAGACAAAAAGGCTAACTTATTCTTCTCCCAATGAGGATATTTTAACAACGGTGTTAACACAAAGGCAAAACTAGATTCTCCAGATTTTCAAAAAAATACAATCACCATAAACTTCTAATAAAGCTTTTTTTGGAAGTATAATAGTTAAAAGAAAGATTTTAATTTAGCTGGAATCAATAATTTTTTTTACAGGTTCTTTATGAATCTATCAACTGTCTTTCACAAAACAAGAATTTTTTCAGTAACCATTGGACTGTTCCTTTCGGTAATAGCCTCAGATAACCTATTAGAAGGAACTCTTTTAAATCCTGAAAAATCGAAAATACCCCAGTTACAAAGAAGAAGCAAACTAGAAATATTACAGATGCTTGTAGAATCAAAAAGGTGGGACCAAGCAGAAAGAGTTGCGACCAAACTAATAAGAAAATCAGCTAAAAATGGAGAACTCTTCATGTTGGCAGGTCTAATTC
This sequence comes from Terriglobia bacterium, assembly GCA_022452285.1. Taxonomy (GTDB): domain Bacteria; phylum Acidobacteriota; class Terriglobia; order Versatilivoradales; family Versatilivoraceae; genus JAKUNG01. The sequence continues at coordinate 570,613 of JAKUNG010000001.1, forward strand.
AATTCCAAAAAGTTAATTATGAAAAGGCGATTCCCCTTTTTAGGAAGGCTGAAGTTTTACGTCCTGACTTTCAACACCTCTCCAAATACTTGGCAATTTGCTACTTTGGCATCAAACAACATGCACTTTTTGAACTTCAAATTGAAAAGGCTATGATTCAAACACCAATGGATCCAGAATTATCTTTTTTTTGGGGACTTCACCAGTCTCTAGTACGAAAAAATTTAGATAAAGCAATTAAATCTTTTGACCATGCCATCACACTGAGGCCTCAATATATGCAAGCTTTGTATCATCGAGGTTTGTCTTTTCAGAAAAAGGGTTTAAGGGAAAAAGCTCGAGCCGATTTTCAAAAGAGCATTACCTTAATCGAGCAAACTTTTTTCCGCGGTTATAGTTATCCTTATCAAGGCATGGCTAGATTATTGGCTGAAGAGACACCAAAGCAGGCCCTCCGATTTGCAATTCGATCAACGGAATTACAGCCTCAACTAAAAAACAACCATATTATTGTTGGCGAGATCCACTGGCGCTTAGGGCAATTCAAAGAAGCTGCAGAGGCTTTTAAACATGCCTCTTTGCTAGATCCAAGTGATAGACGACCTTTTTATTGGTTACATCTTCTATATCAAAAATTGGGTGAAAAACAAAAATCGAAACTAGCTCTCATTGAGTTCCATCGGTTAAACAAACCTGCCAACTTGAAATAAGGTTGACTTTAATCAATACAGGGCATCATCTTGCCTTGTACATCTTCAACCTTCTAAAACTTGGTAGGAGATCCGAAAAGAAATTGATAGCGCCTAGGTTTCTATTGATTCATGTTCTCCCATAGATTTAAGACATTCAGTAGAAGACAAAAAATACCTTTTCTGTCGTGTAGATAGAACAATGTCTTTTTAATTAATCAAGCGAAGTTCACCTGTTCTCCGCGTAATACGTTCTCTATCTAAATACTCTAATAAGGGAATGGCATACTTCCGGGAAAGGCCCGTAAGCTCCTTAAAATCTCGAACATCTATTTGGGATTTTTCTTGTTTATAATTAGTTAATTTTTCCTTTAGTGCCTCAATTGATCCAACATGAAAGAATAGATTCCCAGTAACTTTTATTAGCTTCTTTTGTCTAACTAAAAAATCTATAAGTTTCTTGGTACTTTCTCTTGGGAGTTTGATAGCAATAAAAACTTCTTCTATTGTTGGAACTATGAGACCTCTTTTAACAAAAAGCTCTTCTATTTTTCGAAGAGCTTTTTCCTCAGTATTGTTCAATTCAAGTCCTTTACCTTTTAGGCTAACTCTATCTTGTTCTAGGTCAACTAAGTGTTGCTCAGATAAATGAGTGAGTACTTCCTTGAAAACAGCAGGGTGAATTCCAGAGAATATTGATGAATTGAGTTGTTCTCTAGATAAACCTGCCGAAAGTGGTTCACGTTTTTGATAGTCCCTGATGTAATTTAGTGATTGATCACTCAGTCTAGTAAAATGATCTTTATGAATAATGTGTAGTGGATCATTACCCAATTTTCTTAGTCGCCCATCGAAAATCATACCGGAAAGAATTTTATGAAGTGAATCTTTTGACAAAGGTACTTGAGCAAGAATTTTATCTTCTTTGATTCCGTTGGCAGACTCTCTTTTAGCTAGCTGTTCTACTATTAGTTCATTATTCTCTGATAGCATCCTTTGGAGAAACTGAACTCTTTGCTCAACATCCTTCTTTCTATTTCGACTGGGTGGAAAGATATCTAAAATGATACCACCACCAATGGTAGTTATAGGTGAAGCTCTTCGCAAAATAAAACGGTCACCAACCAGTCCTAACACTGGTCTTTCTAAAATCAAACGAACCCATCCAGTTTCTCCTGGAGAAATTTGCCTTGGTTTAATAGGAATCAAAGTACCTAACAATTCTACAGAGCCTAGGTGAAATCTTACTTTCTTTCGATTTTTCATAATTACCGGTGAAGATTGTAATAATGTCACTTGACCTTCAATAACCGAGATGACCTGGTATCGGTCACAATTAGCAATTTGCATACCTCTTTGAATTTCTCCAACTTCCAAGTCCTTAAGGTTTAAGGCGGTTCGTTGTCCAGGTAATGCCTGAACTACTTCCTTAGAATGTACATGAATCTGTCGAATTCTTGATTTTTTACTCGATGGATACAGCTGAACCTCGGTATTTTTTTTTATTGAACCACTAACCAAAGTACCTGTAACAATAGTTCCAAACCCCTTTAGACCAAAACGACGGTCTACAGGTAATCGTAGTGGAAGATCCATATTTTTGACCGGCACTAACTCAGCAAGTTTTATTAAAGCACGCTTAACAAACTGTATTTTTTCTGATTCCAAAAAACTAAAAGGAATGAGAGGAGCTGTTTCTAAAAAAGACCCTTTCAGGTATTCTTTTGTTTCAAGGCAAACCAACTCCAGTACATCCTTATCAACTAAGTCACACTTCGTGATTACTACTATCCCTTGAGAAATCTTAAGTAATCTGCAAATATCAAAGTGTTCTCTAGTTTGAGGCATGATTGATTCATTAGCAGCCACAACTAATAAAACCGCATCTATTCCACCAACTCCTGCAAGCATATTTTTGATGAATTTCTCGTGTCCAGGAACATCAACAAAACTTACCAACACTTCCTTGGTCAAATTCAAACTAGCAAAGCCAAGATCTATAGTAATTCCACGTTCCTTCTCTTCCTTTAGACGATCGGGATCAGTTCCTGTCAGCGCTTTTATCAAAGCACTCTTACCATGATCAATGTGTCCAGCCGTACCTACTACAATGTTTTTCAAAGGTTTCTCCCTTTTTAAAACAAAATCTAAAATTCTAAGACCTTGACTATTGAAATAACTTTAAATGCTTAATACCCAATGCAAAAATTAGGTGTCGACCCAGCTAAACACACTAAAACCGATTCAAAAACCCTTTTCTATTAGTACAAAAAATTCTAGACTCCTTCAAATAACAGTACAGACTAATTTATCTTTATATTTGAATTGTGAAATTTTTTACTTGAATTAGTGAAATTTTTTACTTGACAGATAAATAATATAGTTTAGACTATTTTCCAACTAAAGCCCTTAACCCTATCGGTGTTGCAGATGATAGTTAATTCTGGTTATATTAATCCTCTAAAACACCTTCTTGGAGTCACCGTTAACTCGGTTGTACTTGAAGGTAAGTGGGCTTTCCCCTTCGCAAAAGTAGTCAATCCAATTTTTCGCTGTGTATTTAAGCAGCCGATTCAGTCGTTATTCTCCTCTCTAGAGATTCAAATCACACCTAACTAATTCCCCCTCCCAAGTTAAATCTGGGAGGGGCGAATCATCCTAATCAGTAGTAACCTATTGTCAGCCTCGGATCTGTGTGCTCTTATTACTAAATAAAGGTAACTTCTTGAGATAATTTAAAAAGTCTTCTCCTAAATCGTTTCTTTTTAAAGCAAGTTCTACTGTTGCTTTAAGAAAACCTAATTTATCACCTGCATCAAAACGTTTTCCTTTAAAACAGTAAGCATGAATTGCTTGTTTTTCTAGTAAAAGCCTAAGCCCTTGCGTTAATTGAATTTCACCATTAGCATCAGGCTTTGCCGTCGTTAGGGTATCAAAAATTTCTTCAGTTAAGATATAACGACCAATAATTGCAAGGTTAGATGGAGCATTAGTAAAGGAGGGTTTTTCAACAAGGTCTGAAACCTCAAAAACATGTTCCGTTTTATCCAGAGAATCGAAAGATTTTGGTTCAATAACACCATACCTTGAAATATCTGGACCTTCAACCACTTGAGTAGCAAGAATAGAACTCTTAAATTTTTTAAAAACCTCAACCATTTGAAGGGTACAGGGAACTGACGAATCAATGAGATCATCTCCTAACAATACCGCAAATGGCTCTTCACCTATTAGATCCTTTGCCACTAGAATGGCATGGCCAAGACCAAGTGCTTCTTTCTGTTGAACATAGGAAATTTTTGCAAGATTTGATATTTTCTGAATTTGATGCAAAAGCTCCTTTTTCCCACGAGTTTTTAGGGTTTTTTCAAGTTCATGAGAAATATTAAAATGGTCCTCAATAGTCTTCTTATCTTGGCCTACAACAATTATAATGTGGTCAATTCCAGCAGAAACCGCTTCTTCAACAACATACTGGATAACAGGCTTATCTACCAGACTCAGCATTTCCTTAGGCTGGGCTTTTGTAGCGGGTAGGAACCGAGTCCCTAAGCCGGCTGCAGGAATTACTGCCTTTCGAATTCTCATTAAATCAACCTCACTAATTTAGATGCATAACCACCATCTTTTCTTCACTCATTTCCCGAATTGCATACTTTGGACCTTCTTTTCCAAAGCCACTGTCCTTTAAACCACCATAAGGCATCAAATCTGCACGCCATTGTGGACCCCAATTAATGTGAAGGTTACCTGATTGTACTTCCCGAGCAAACTTCATGGCCCATTCAAGATCCTGTGTAAAAATTCCAGCCGAAAGTCCATAATTACTATCATTAGCTAGTTGAATGGCTTCTTCAATTGAACTACATTGACTAAGTGCCACTGCAGGACCAAATAATTCCTCACAAGAAATTCTCATAGCTGGGTTTACATCAGCTACTAATGTCGGCTTATGCATTGTTCCATTCCGCTCTCCTCCTGTTAAGACCTTGGCTCCTCCAGACACAGCTTCCTTCACCCAAGATTCTACACGCTGAGCATCCTCTTCTCTGATCATTGGACCCATTTTTGTCTCCTCTCTAAGAGGATTACCCAAATTAATGTTGTCAACTTGCGGGCTTAATTTCTCCCCAAGCTCTGCATAAATATCTGGTAAAGCTAAAACCCTCTGAGCACTAATGCATACTTGTCCAGCATTACTGTATCCAGTGGAGAGAATAGCCTGACAAACTTTTTCTAAGTCTGCATCAGGCATGACAATAAGAGGCGCATTACTCCCAAGTTCCATAGTTACACGCTTCAAACCTGCAACTTTACAAATGTCCTCCCCTACATCTCGACTTCCAGTGAAGGTTATCTTTCTAACTCGACGATCGGAACATAGAGCACGACCAACATCTCTGCCACTCCCAGTAATACATTGTACTGATGATTGAGGAAATCCTGCATTCAAGATTATTTCCGTGAGTTTAAGAGCAGAGAGAGGGGTATCACTAGCTGGTTTTATAACCACACTATTTCCAGCAGCTAAAGCAGGACCTACTTTATGAGCAACGAGGTTTAAAGGAAAATTGAATGGTGTCACTGCTGCAACGACTCCACAAGGAACTCTCAAGGTAAAACCTAACCGATTTCCAGAACCGGGTGCCCCACCAAGTGGAATCATATCACCGGATAATCTCTTTGCTTCCTCAGCTGAAACCAATAATGTTTGAACCGCTCGGGATACCTCTACCCTAGCCTCAGAAATAATTTTCCCTTCTTCAAGGGTTATTGTTTTTGCTAATTCTTCTAAGTTAGCTTCTACCAGATCAGCTACTTTTTGCAATAACTCAGATCGTTCGTGTTGATCCATTTTTTCCATTATTGCAGCACCTTTTTGAGCTGTTTTTAACGCACAGTCTACATCCTCAAAACTCGCTGAAGGCACGGTATCAACAATAGTTTCATCAAAGGGATTTTTAACCTCTATTTTTTCTGACTTCTCCATCCATTTTTCTGCAACATACATTTTCATTTATGGCTCTCCCTTCATAACAAAAATCTTTCAAATACTCTCAACAATATAAATCAAATTCTTCACAACAACATATAACTTCAAAGTTTTTTCTTCATAAGCATTTTTTTTAATATGTCTAGAACTCGCTCTCTATCTGGAAACATAAGTACCTATGTTAGCTATAAACTTTACACATAATTTACCATTTTAAAAAAATGTAAAATTAACCTTAAAATTAACACTACTTTTGTGGTACCAACAATCTAATTTTTGATACTGCAAACCATCTTTTAGGGTAACTTTCTTTTCAAGATTAGATCATTATTTCATTTATAATCTCTAAAAATATATTGACAGCCATTTTAAAAATTGAATTCATTTAAAAGTAATATATATTCTTTAAAAAACATCTCAATATCAAATTTGTTTTTCTAGGAATCAATAGAATTTTTGTATGTCATAACCAAAAAAGACAAGTTAGTTTATACTGAAGAAACGGCCATAGAAAGGTATTATCTTTTTCAACACTTTTACCGTAGACTAGTATATTCTTAATTACAAAGGAACAAGAATGACAGTCACTAGCAAAAATATTGATATCTATGGAGAAATAGCACAACTGCGGGCTAAAGGAAAGAGAGCAGCATTAGCCACAATCATTCATATTCGCGGTTCAGTCCCGAGCTTTGAAACTGCTAAGATTTTAGTCAAGGAGGATGGTTCTACCGTTGGAACTATTGGTGGTGGTTGTGTTGAAAATGATGTTTGGAAGGCAGCCCGACAAGTCATGCTCGAAGAAAAACCACGACGTCTATTATTTGACTTAACAGATACTTCGAACCTAGAGGCTGGTCTCATATGTGGAGGTAAAATTGAAATCTTTGTTGAACCCATACTAGCAACCCCTACAACGTATATTTTTGGTGCTGGTCACATTTCAAAATTCATCTCTAAAGTAGCTGTATTAGCTGGTTTTAGTTCCGTCATCATCGACGATCGTCCTCAGTATGCTAATACTGAACGGTTCCCCGAAGCTAGTCAGATATACTCAGGCAGCTTTGAAACAGCTTTTAAATCTATTTTGCCCAATGATTTTTCCTATCTGATCATTGTCACTAGAGGACATCAGGAAGACCAAACTGTTCTTCGTTGGGCAGTACAAACTAAAGCTCGATACATTGGAATGATTGGAAGCAAAGTAAAGAAAAAGGCTCTTTTCCAAAACCTCAAACAGGAAGGCATTACTCAAGATCAACTTAATAGAGTTTTTTCGCCCATGGGAGTAGATATTAATGCTATATTGCCAGAGGAAATCGCAGTTAGTGTTGTTGCCCAAATGATTGATGCCAGACGGTCAAAATCTGATATTACCCTACCTGTTCACTCTTAAAAAAACTTCAAGTAATAATCAATTGAAATCTTACCCTCAAATTTAAATAATTTTGTTTAACAAATTCTATAATTTTCTTCCATCGACCGAAACATACCTCTTGACACCATCCATTAACTCTTGAAATTCTGAGGGTAATAGTGACTGAGCTCCGTCTGAAAAAGCTTCTTCTGGCTTAGGATGAACCTCCACCAGCAATCCATCAGCTCCCGCAGCAACAGCAGCATTAGAAACTGGGGCAATTAAAGGCCTCTTCCCGGTACCATGACTAGGATCTACAATCACCGGAAGATGAGACAGATAGTGAAGAGCTGGAACAGCAGAGATATCTAAAGTATTGCGAGTGTAGGTTTCAAAGGTACGAATGCCTCGTTCACAAAGAATAACCTCTGGATTCCCCTGTGAAACAATATATTCGGCAGACATTAGAAATTCTTTTAGAGTTGCCATCAAACCTCTCTTTAATAAAACTGGTCTCTTTGTTTTTCCAAGTTTCTTCAATAAAGCAAAATTTTGCATATTGCGAGCGCCAACCTGGAAAATATCAGTATATTCATTAACCAGTTCCACATTTTCTGTACTAATAATTTCGGTGATGATCTTCAATCCAGTTTTTTCTCGAGCCTCAGCTAAAATTTTTAGGCCCTCTTCTTCTAAACCCTGAAAATCATAGGGAGAGGTTCGAGGTTTGTAAGCTCCTCCTCGAAGTACCTTTGCCCCAGCTGCTTTGACATTTTCTGCTGTAGTAAATAGCTGTTCTCGGAACTCGACTGAACATGGGCCAGCCATCACCACAAATTCATCCCCTCCAATTGAAAAATCATCTATTTGTATGACTGTCTTTTCTTTCTTAAGCTCTTTACCAACTAATTTAAAAGGTTGCGAGATCGGGATAACTGATTCTACTCCCGGCACAGATTCCATTACTGAAATGATGTGGTCTTTTTCTTTCCCATCACCAACAGCACCAATCACTACTCTTTCTTCACCTTGAATTGGATGAGCTGTATATCCAAAACTTTTAATTTTGTTACAAACATATTCCACCTCTTCCTGGGTGGCCTGAGAAACCATTGAAATGATCATGTACACTCCTTGCCAAAAAAAAACCCACCAGCTAGGCGGGCTGAATTCTCTCGTCGTTTTTCCCAGATCTTTTTCAACCCTTTAATCTATTACAAAAGATACAGGAAAAGGTGCAGCAACAAACCAAATCCAAGAAAAAACCAAAGATTAATCCCGATGATTACCAACTGAAACAAGGTATTGGCCAAGTGAAAAAATGGGAAGAATAGCTTATTGCGACTTAGCGATGTTAAGATTTATCATAGCCAAATAGAGGTCTTTGTCAAGATAGAAAGAGTTTATAAAAAAATAACTGAATCCCTATAAAACAAGGACATTCTTCTGAATCTTTTGACCAATTAGTAAATTGTTTTCTCCATATTTTCTGCTGTGCTACCATTAAAAGTTGAAACTAATGCTTTATTATAGCTTTTGAAATAAACAAAATAACTCTTTTGAACTAGATCCAGAAGCACAAATTAAACATTTTCCATTTGTCATTACTTTACTAGGACTTGCTAGTCTTTGCCCTATGACAATTAGAATCATTGATGGGATTAAAATTGGAAAAGAAATAAGAGAAGAGTTGCGAACAGAAGTAGCTCTATTAAAAAATGCTGGGTTAACTCCTGGATTAGCTGCAGTTCTGGTTGGAGATGATCCAGCCTCCCGTGTCTATGTCAATAATAAGATTAGGGCTTGTGAATCACTTGGGATTTTCAGCAAACTTGTACAACTGTCTAAAGAAATAACAACTGAACAACTTTTAGAACATATAACAGCTCTCAACCAAGATGATTCCTTACATGGCATTCTAGTTCAATTGCCACTTCCGAAATCAATTGATGAGAAGGCTATTTTAGTCGCCATCGATCCCGCTAAAGATGTGGATGGACTTCACCCTTTCAATGCAGGCAACCTCGTACTTGGCAATAATAGTCTAAGGCCCTGCACACCATCCGGGATTATCGAGATTCTTAGACGAGAAAATATTTCAACCAAGGGCGCCCATGCAGTAGTAATTGGCCGAAGCAATCTAGTTGGAAAACCCTTAGGACTGCTTCTACTAGAAAACAATGCTACTGTTACCTTCTGTCATTCTCAAACTCAAAACCTAACTAAAATTTCTAAAACTGCTGACATTTTGGTGGTGGCTGTAGGAAAGCCAATAATAGTTGACGAAACTTTTGTTAAACCGGGAGCTGTTGTTATCGATGTCGGTATTAATCGGATCGAAGGACAAAGGTTAAAGCCCCTACTCCAAAAGGACCCTTCATTGCAGTCTCAGTATGAAAGAAACCGTTCAAAAGGGAGAAATTCTGTCCTGGCTGGAGACGTTAATCTCGCCAGTGTATCTAGAATCGCCTCAGCGGTCACCCCTGTTCCAGGGGGAGTGGGACCACTAACAATTGCCCTTTTAATGAAAAATACTGTTAAGGCCGCTAGAAAATTTACGTAAATGAGTCCCTAATTTAGTGATTTTTGGATAATGTTTCCAATGTTCAGATTTGACTAAATGACTTGTAAAGTGTGATTTTATGTTACGAATAGGATTGACAGGAGGAATTTCAAGCGGAAAATCAACTATCTGCAAATGGTTCAAAGAAAGAGGATTTCTGGTAATTGATGCTGACCAAGTCGCCCATCAGTTAATTCGTAAAGGTCAGATTTGTTTTAAACCCATAGTGAGTCGTTTTGGAAAAAGAATATTGGATTCAACTGGTGAGATCGATCGAAAATCCCTTGGCAATCTAGTATTTAACGATGTAGTTTGTTTAAAGCAACTTAATGAGTTGGTACATCCACATGTTACGAAGAAAATCCTGCAACAACTTAAAAATCTAGAAGAAATAGAACCCCAAACCCAAGCAATAGTTGATGCATCCCTAATGGTTGAATCTGGATTCTATAAACAGTTTTCTGACTTAATTGTAGTTAGTTGCCGCTTAGAACAACAAGTAGAACGATTAATGAAAAGAAATCACCTCTCAATAAGCCAAGCCCGACATCGAATTGCCTTGCAAATGCCTCTCAAGGAAAAACTTCTCTACGCAACTTTTGTGATTGATAACTCAGGTACTATAGAACAGACTCATTGGCAAGTTGATGAGATCATAAATAGTATCTGCTTAACAAACCAACGATGAATATTCCTTACATTAGACAATTGATTAGAATATTTACTTTGACTCTTTGCGTACATCTAATTCAAATAAATGTTCTAGCCCAGGGTAGCCAAAGTGTTGTTGATGTTAAACATTTTGTTTCAGTGGATGGGATCAGAAATGGTGATTCTTTTGAATTGGCTACAGTATTAACAATTGCTCCTGGTTACCATATAAATGCCCACAAACCTACTTTAGACTATCTCATACCTACCAAGATCGTATTTCAAAAATCTAAAATATTGCATCTAGATACTCCTCGGTATCCAATACCTTATGAGCGTTCTTTTAGCTTCTCTCCAGGGCAATCATTAGCAGTTTATGAGGACACTGTCATTATTAAAACTAGAGGAACACTAGTAAATTCAGGAACAGCATCATCAGTATTGATCCAGGGGAAACTAACTTTTCAAGCTTGCAATGACACGCAATGTTTGTCTCCTATTCAATTACCATTCAAAATTTCTCTTAGTGTGTTTCAGTCAAATGTTGCCGGCAGTTTAATCAATGAAGAGATCTTCAATAACAATGAGTCACTTTTATTGAATAAGCCCAAAGCTACAAAAAATTCTAATGTTCCTTTACTTAAAGAATTCCCATCGTCTTCTAAAAAAGATGTACTTTCCGAAAGTATTGATAGTCGAGGATTTCTCGTCACCTTAGGTCTAATATTTCTAGCTGGTTTGGCATTAAACACTACCCCATGCATTTATCCTATAATACCAATTACCATTGGGTTTTTTACTAATCAAGCAGATGGCCGTCTCCGTAAAACATTCCAAATGGCTTTATCTTACGTTTTGGGAATGGCTATTACATATTCAATCCTTGGGGTAGTTGCCTCGATGACACAAGGAATCTTTGGATCTGCCCTCCAGCATCCTTTAGTACTAGTTGGACTTGGATCAATCATGATTGCTATGGCCCTTTCAATGTTTGGACTATTTGAATTTCGTTTGCCCAACATAATTAATCAATTAGCAGCGCAAAACTCAACATCTACCACTGGAACAATAGGTGCTTTGCTCATGGGATTATCTATGGGAGTTGTTGCGGCACCCTGTATAGGACCATTTGTAATTGGATTACTTGTCCATGTTAGTAGTAAGGGAAATCCTGTCTACGGTTTCTTTTTATTTTTTGTTCTAGCCTTAGGCTTAGGTTTTCCGTACCTATTTTTAGGAACTTTTTCAGGAGCTTTAAAGAATCTACCTCGCTCTGGTCAATGGTTAATCACAACACGCAAGATCTTTGGGTTGATCTTGTTGGGAATGGCTCTGTATTTTCTCAACCCTTTGCTCGATCCTTATACCCCATGGGCTCTAGCTCTATTAGCTAGTGGCTCATCTATTTATCTTGTTTTCCAAGAATCCCCTCAGGTGACTCCACCGTCAATCAAGTGGGTTTTGAGAGCTATTGGTATCGGACTGATGGCATTTGCCATCATTCTGGTGATCCCAAGTCAATCAGAAGAGGGTATTCCTTGGGAGACATATTCAGAAACAACGCTAGTGGAGGCTCGAAATTTGGGGAAACCTGTAATGATAGACGTTTACGCTGACTGGTGTATACCATGTAAAGAACTGGATCAATACACTTTTTCTGATCCTGTAGTCAAGAATGCAGTAAAAGGATTTACTAGCCTAAAATTAGATATGACAACTAATAAACCGAACTCAGAAGCTTCACGAGCCAGAAGTCGTTTCAACATTCTGGGAGTGCCAACCATTATCTTTCTAGATCCAACTGGACGAGAACTTCAAGATTTTCGTCTAGAAGGATTTGAAGGAAGTGCTCCTTTTATGAAAAGAATCAATCAAATCAAAATGCTACTAAAACAAACTGAACAACCTAAACCTTCAGATTAAGTTTTTTATGTTTCAAGAATACTTTGTAAAAATAATGAATTTTGGAAAAACTTCTTAACTGGTAAAATCTTATGAAAATCTCTTTCAAAGCTCAGTCTAAACATTTTCACCTATACATTTCCTTTCCGTTACTCTTTTTAGTATTTTTTGCCTGTTACATGCCCCAAAATACTGGGCCCAACAATCTAAAAAATGTCTCACAATTACCAGATTTTTCTCTGAGAAATATGGAAGGCAAGATAGTTCAATCTGAAGATTTTTCTCAGAAAATATTAGTTATCAATTTCTGGGCCACGTGGTGCCCTCCATGTCTAAAAGAAATTCCTCATCTAAATGAACTATATCTTGACTTTCGATCTAGAGGAGTAATTGTTCTAGGCATTTCTATGGATCAGGGAGATCCCGATATTGTTCAGCAATTTGTTCAACGACATGATATAAAATACCCAGTTGTAATGGGCAATTCTTCAGTTGGGGACAATTTTGGAGGAATTCGAGGACTTCCTACAACTTTTATTGTAAATCAAAACGGGGAAATTATAAAAAGATTTGACGGCTACAGACCAAGCTACCCTAAGGCTATGAAAAGAACTGTTGACCAAATACTAGGTTAAAACACATTTTTAATAGTCCTAGATTTTCAAAAACTGTATAAACTAACTTAAGTCATTTTCATATTTATCCAGTTGGTCAAAAGTAGTTTTACCAATTAAATAGCCAAAAAATCCAGATATGATGACGCTTCGTATCCGCCTCTCTACATTAATATTATTACTAATTCTAGTGTGTCTAGGTGCTTGGACAATTAGCCGATCATTCCTGCGTCCTACTGCACTTTCCTCTCAACCTATAATGCAGTCAGCGGAGACAATTGTAGCTAATCAACCAAGTGTTGCTAGCAACAATAATGATGACGAATCAAAAACTATTCAGATATATAAAAAGGTAAGTCCAGGAGTAGTCAATATAACTTCAACTACTCTAAGTTTTGATTTTTTCTTTAATGCAGTCCCAGAGCAGGGATCTGGTTCTGGATCCATCATTGATGATCAAGGACACATTCTTACTAATTATCACGTAATTGAAAGTGCCCGACTTCTAGAAGTAACATTACCTACAGCCAAACAAAAATTTAAAGCTCAAGTTGTTGGAACAGATCAATCCAATGATCTGGCCATTATTAAAATTAACCCTCCTCAATCTTCACTGAATATTGTTCAACTGGGAACATCTTTTAATTTAAATGTTGGACAAAAAGTTTTAGCCATAGGCAACCCTTTTGGTTTAGAAGGAACCCTCACTGTAGGAATAATTAGCTCATTACGTCGGTCAATTCAAGCCAGAAATGGAAGCTTAATAGAGGATGTAATTCAAACTGATGCCGCCATCAATCCCGGTAATTCAGGAGGACCATTACTTGATTTCTCGGGCAAACTAATTGGAATCAATACACAAATCTTTTCAACAAGCGGTGGCAGTATTGGTATTGGCTTTGCTGTTCCTGTTGATACTGCTAAACGGATAATTCCAGATTTAATTTCCAAAGGTAAGGTTGAACGTCCTCATGCAAGATTGAAAGGTTATGAACTCACTTCAAAACTTGCACAACTCCTAAACCTCCCAGTAAAACAAGGAATTTTAGTTGCCCGTACTTCACCAGGTGATTCATTTTCTGAAGCAGGAATTCGCGGTGGCAAGAAAACCTACGTTGTTGGGAATGTACTAATGATTCTTGGTGGTGACATCATTGTTGAGGCTGACAACCAGTTAGTTGACTCCATAGCAAGATTAAATCAAATCATTGACAAGAGGAGACCAGGGGATACTATCTCCATTAAAATTTTTCGTAGTCAAAAACCTATAACTCTCCGAGTACCTTTACTAGAAAAGCCAGGGCTTTTTTGAAAAAAGGGCTCAAAAGACTATAGGCTATTTCTTACACTATTTTCTTTTTAAAAATCCTATTAATTACTGCTATTAAATAAATGATATTAAGTTAAAAACCACATGGATTCGCCAAAAACAGAAAAACTCCAATTGTTACCTATATTGCTCACTGGATTGGTTGTTGGGTTAGGAATCCTTATTTATTTTTTCGCAAATTTTCGTGAAGAAAAAATAATACAAGAATATTTTGAAACTTTACGACAAGGCAACTTACCTAAGGCATACCAACTATGGGGACCTACCGATGAGTATTCCTATCGCGATTTCATGATTGACTGGGGGCCAAAGGGATACTATGGAAAGATCAAACGTTTTGAAATCGTTAGTTCCAAAAGTCAAGGGACTGGCGTAGTAATAATGGTTCAGCTTAATAATTTAAGAAAACCCATTGGTTTTTGGGTAGAACGCAAAACTCAAAAAATTGGGTTTTCCCCTATTGCTTTTTAGTAGATTATCGATCTTTTCCAACGCACTCTAACATTTAAATACTTTATGGAATATTCATTTTGCCCCAAATGTGGAGGATCTCTTAATGCATGTCGTGTTAAAACTTCCGAACCAAAACGTTTGGTTTGCATCGTTTGTAATTTTATTTTCTATCTAGATCCCAAAGTAGCAGCTGCTGCGATATTTACAGTTAACAGTAAGATACCTTTACTACAGCGCAGTATTGAGCCCAGTTACGGGAAATGGGTTTTTCCTGGAGGCTTCGTGGATAGAGGAGAAAATGTTGAAGATGCTGCTATACGTGAGACCAAAGAAGAATGTCATTTAAAGGTTCAGCTACTCTCTCTTCTAAATGTCTACTCCTATTCAGGCAATCCAACTATTTTAGTTGTTTATGCTGCTGAAGTAACGGGAGGGAAACTGGAGGTTGGAGATGAAAGTCTTGATGTTCAACTTTTTTCTCCAACAGAAATCCCATGGAATAAATTAGCCTTCCCCAGTACAAAAGAAGCGTTAAGAGATTATATTGACAAAATTGTTACACCTAGAAATACTTCAAAGTTTCCAAATGAGGATAACAAAACTAAAATTGGTAACGACAGAAAATAGATCTCACATTTACTGCCAGTAGCTACTCAAGTAGTATTTCTTTCTACACTAAGTACTACAAAGAAGGAATACTCTTTCAATTCCAAGTTAGACATGAATTTTTTTTCGAAATACTGAGCTCCTCAAACAGATTTTTTCAAAGTTACAGATCCTCATTCTTCGAAGACTCACTTAAGGACTTATAACAACTTTTTTAATAATGAGTGGTTGAGTGGGTTTACTCATTTCGCCACTGCCACTAAAATCCGTCTGGACTTCAGCAAGAGAGTCAACTACCTTTAGTCCCTCTGTAACATTCGCAAAGATAACATAGTTTGGTGGAAGATTTGAATCTTGATGCATAATGAAAAACTGGCTGCCATTGGTGTTTGGGCCACTGTTAGCCATGGCAACGATTCCCCGGCGATAACCTCTTCTATAAAGGTCAGAACCCCTGTCGATCTCATCATCAAACGCTCCACCCCAAGCACTTTCTCCACCTGTCCCATTACCTTTTGGGTCACCCCCTTGGATCATAAATCCTTTGACTACTCGGTGAAATGTAAGTCCATCATAATAGCCCCGTTCCGCAAGCAAACGAAAATTTTCTACTGCTTTTGGAGAATCTTTTTCAAAAAATTCAATTTCAATGTTTCCCATGTTTGTTTCAAGCCTTCCATGTTTGTCTCCCATACTATTTCCTCCTTCAGACGAATTTTGACCAGCATCATTCGTATTTGAGCAACTCAATAAAATCGAGACTAGACAAAAACCAATAATTAAAAGACAAAAAGATCCTCCACATAAATCGACAAATAAAGATGGAATGCGAATTATCATAAAAGCAGTTCTCCTTTTTTTGCAGGAATAAATAAATTTTGACCAAGAAAAATAATTCCAGAAAACACTTTCTATTTTAAAAAATATAGATTTCCATAAATGTACTTCCCACCACTGTCCTTATTTAAGTTTTGAGGATCATTTGAAAAAATTTTGATGTTAAAAAAAAACCTGATTCTAACTTGTCTTGTTTTGATTTATCTTAATAACTATGAGATATTATACTTAACTTTGTGAGAATATTCACAGCTACTAAAGTGCTAAACATTGATTATCTTAAATTTTTCTTCCAAACCATTCAACCAATGAGAAATTTAAGCAAATATCAGTATTTAGATTAGCTTAAAATTAAATAAGTAAAAATATTTTAGTACCTTTGTTAATTTGGCATGTACATCCTTTTTTTAGATCCAGAATATTGAATTTTTCAAAGTAGTAAAAAATGGTTCATAAAATTAAAAAGGGTTTAAATCTTCCGCTGGCAGGAGCTCCAGAACAAAAAATTGAAAATGCTGATCAGCCCTATTCTGTCGCATTGGTAGCTGATGATTATGTTGGCATCAGCCCAAAAATGAAAATTAGCATTGGCGATGAGGTGCGTCGCGGTCAAGTGTTGTTTGAAGACAAAAAATCACCAGGGGTTCATTATACCTCACCCGCCTCTGGTAAAGTGACAAACATACATCGTGGAGAACGACGCACTCTTAAATCCGTTGTCATCAAGCTAGATTCTGCTGAATTAAGTGGACGACCTGATTGCATTAATTTTCATTCATTTTCGGGTAAACATCCGAGTAATATTGAACAATCAGCAGTAATAGAATTACTTATAGAATCAGGTTTGTGGACAGCTATTAGAACTCGACCATATAGTAAGGTTGCTAGTCCAGTTGAAAGGCCAGATTCAATTTTTGTTACTGCTATGGACAGCCATCCTCATGCAGCAAATGTTAATGTGGTCTTTCAAGGTCAAGAAACATTTTTTGAACTCGGACTCTTTGTTTTGGCAAAACTAACGACTGGACCAGTGTATATATGTCAAAGCCCGAAAAGTTCTTTTTCCGTTCCATCAGATCCTCAATTCTGCGCAGAACATTTTAGTGGCCCTCATCCAGCTGGTACAGCAGGCCTTCACATTCATACGCTAAATCCAGTTAATCGAAACCGACAGGTCTGGCACCTTAATTATCAAGAGGTAATCGCTATCGGACAGCTATTCACAGATGGACAGTTAAATGTCAACAGAATAATCTCTTTGTCTGGCCCCTCAGTGCAAAGGCCTCGTCTATTAAAAACTCGTTTAGGAGCTTCCACCCAAGACTTAACTGATAATGAGCTGATCTCTGGAAACCCACGGATCATTTCCGGGTCGGTATTGTCCGGTCGTGCTGCCTTTGGAAACAACCTTGGATTCTTAGGACGATACCACTATCAGATTTCTGTTCTGCCTGAAGGACGATCACGGGAATTTCTTGGATGGCTCTCTCCTGGCCTAGAGCTATTTTCCATCGTAAACACCTACCTTTCAAAACTGCTTAAAGGTAAAAAATTTCATTTTACGACCTCAACAAATGGTTCCCACCGATCAATGGTCCCGATTGGTCTCTATGAACGAATATTCCCACTAGATATTTTACCAACATTCTTGCTAAGGGCCCTTTTAGTTGGAGATTTAGAAAAAGCTGAGGAACTAGGATGTTTAGAGCTAGACGAAGAAGACCTAGACTTATGTTCATTTGTTTGTCCTGGAAAGGTAGAGTATGGCCCTCTTCTTCGACAAGTTTTGAGCAATATTGAGAAAGATGGATAATGAGACTTCTACGTAAGTTTTTAGATTCCCAATCCAAACACTTTCAAAAGGGAGGTAACTTAGAGAGTATCTATCCTCTTTATGAAGCTGTTGACACCTTCTTATTTACTCCGAGTAGTGTCACTAAAGGTAGCTCCCATATTAGAGATGCTCTCGATCTAAAGAGGATGATGATTACAGTGGTCATCGCTCTAATCCCGCCAATATTTATGGCAATGTATAACACTGGCTATCAGGCTCATTTAGCAATTTCAAAAGGAGCTATTCCACTCGAGACTTGGCAAACGGTAACCATGCACTGGTTGGGTTTAGCTAATTTTAGCCCAGAAGATTTTTGGGCTTGCTTAATTCATGGATCTCTTTATTACCTGCCAGTCCTGTTTTTGACTTTCTTTGTAGGAGGCAATTGTGAAGCTCTGTTTGCAATTGTACGCAAACACGAAATAAATGAAGGATTTTTAGTTACTGGTATGTTGTTCCCGTTAGTTTTACCTCCCACCATTCCTTTATGGCAAGTGGCTCTAGGAATAGCTTTTGGTGTCATTCTAGGAAAAGAGATCTTTGGCGGTACAGGAATGAATATCCTTAACCCGGCTCTTACCGCTCGAGCATTCCTGTTTTTTGCTTACCCCGCTGATATTTCGGGAGACAGAGTATGGATAGCTGCTAACACTTCTGTGGATGGCATTAGCGGAGCTACTTGGTTGGCTGAAACCTCTGACAAAGGACTTTCAACTTTAACCAGTGGCCTTAGTTGGTGGGACGCTTTTATAGGATTGGTCCCCGGATCTATGGGTGAAACGTCAGCATTAGCTTGCTTAATTGGCGCAATGATTTTAATTTTTTCTAAGATTGGCTCTTGGCGAATAATATTAGGTGTTGGAGTTGGTTCTCTAATTGCATCAACGTTTTTAAATATGATCAGTTCAGAAACTAATCCTTTACTAACTGTTCCATTTTGGTGGCATATTGTTCTTGGAGGTTGGGCCTTTGGTACAGTCTACATGGCGACGGATCCAGTTTCAGCTTCACATTCTAATACCGGCAAATACATTTACGGTTTAATTATTGGCCTATTAGCCATTTTAATTCGAGTAGTCAATCCAGCTTACCCAGAAGGTATGATGTTGGCTATTCTATTTGTCAATTTATTTGCCGGTTTGATTGATTACTTTGTCATACAGGCTAATGTAAAACGCAGGAGAAAACGGTATGCAGCATAGTGTGGCATATACGATTGCCTTTGCTAGTCTTACCTGTTTAATTTGTGCGATTTTAGTATCAACGTCTGCAGTTTCACTAAGAGATATTCAACAAATGAATGCTGATCTAGACAAGAGAAGGAATGTTTTGTTAGCAGCTGGTTTAGCAAAATCTTCAGAGAAACTGAACGCTGTCGAAATTACTAAGCGATTTCAG
This sequence comes from Terriglobia bacterium, assembly GCA_022452285.1. Classification (GTDB taxonomy): domain Bacteria; phylum Acidobacteriota; class Terriglobia; order Versatilivoradales; family Versatilivoraceae; genus JAKUNG01. The sequence goes on from JAKUNG010000001.1 coordinate 589,840, forward strand.
AGAATAAAAACTACAGTAATTGATATTACTTCAGGACAACCTGCTCAGGGTATCGATTTCAAAAATTATGACTCCAAAAAAATAAGTAACGACCCTTTGACTAGTCGAACTGCCCCGGTTAATGCTGCTCGTGTCAGCCGAATCCCTAGGTATATTATCGTCTACCAAGTATTTAATGCTGCCCAGCAGTTAGAAATGATTGTTCTACCCATCGAAGGTTATGGTCTTTGGTCAACTCTATATGGATTTATTGCTCTTGATGCAGATGGTAAAACTGTGCATGGATTAACCTACTACAAACACGGAGAAACACCTGGATTGGGTGGTGAAGTTGATAATCCGAGCTGGAAAGCTCGCTGGACTGACAGAATTATTGTTGATGACACTGGAGACATTGTAATTGAAGTAATTAAAGGAACGGCTGGTTCTCCCAAAGAATCACCTCATTTTGTTGATGGTCTCTCTGGAGCGACCATCACAAGTCGTGGAGTGACTAACATGCTCCATTTTTGGTTAGGAGAAAATGGGTTTGAACCCTACTTAAAGATACTTCGAGCAACTCATGAGACATCAAAAAAATAGGAGATATCTTCAATGAAAAATTCTGCTCGTAAAACCTTACTCGATCCTCTCCTCGAGAATAATCCAATTGCCCTTCAAGTTTTAGGCATATGTTCTGCTTTAGCTGTAACTACCAAAATGGAAACTTCAGTAGTAATGTGCGGCGCTGTTATTTTTGTTCTGACCTTTTCCAATTTATTCGTGAGTTTGTTGAGAAATAACATCCCAAACTCGATACGAATAATTGTTCAACTAACCATCATCGCTTCGCTGGTTATCATTGCAGACCAATTCTTAAAAGCTTATTTCTTCGACATTAGTAAACAACTTTCTGTCTTTGTAGGACTAATCATTACTAACTGCATCATAATGGGTCGAGCTGAAGCTTTTGCCATGCAAAATGGGCCAGCACCAAGTCTGCTTGACGGTCTAGGAAACGGCTTTGGTTATAGTTTTATTCTCATTATCACAGGTTTTTTGAGAGAGTTACTAGGATCCGGAAAGTTGTTTGGTCATACTATACTGCCATTGGTTACAGAGGGTGGTTGGTATACCCCCAATGGATTAATGGTCACCTCTGCTGGTGCATTTTTTATCATTGGATTTTTCATTTGGGTACTACGTACATTTAAAAAGGAACAAATTGAAGAGGAAGGATAACACCAATGTTTGAACAGTACCTCAGTTTGGCTATTAAGGCAATTTTTGTTGAAAACATGGCATTAGCCTTCTTCCTTGGCATGTGTTCATTTTTAGCTGTATCAAAGAAGGTAAACACTGCTATTGGACTGGGTCTAGCGGTAATCTTTGTACTTATCGTAACTGTTCCCATTAATAACCTACTTTACAACTATGCTCTTAAAGATGGATCTTTGGCTTGGCTGCACCCCAGCCTAGCCACCTATGACCTGTCATTTCTAGGCTTTCTTTGTTATATCGGTACAATTGCTGCCATGGTCCAAATCGTTGAAATGGCTTTAGATCGCTTCGTACCTTCTTTGTATGCAGCGCTAGGTGTGTTCTTACCTTTGATCGCCGTTAATTGTGCGATTCTGGGGGCTTCACTCTTTATGGTAGAACGGGATTACAATTTAGGGGAAAGCATTGTATTTGGAATAGGGTCTGGCATTGGGTGGTTTCTTGCAATCGTTGCTTTAGCATCTATTCGAGAACGAATGCATTACAGTAATGTTCCAGCTGGACTTCGTGGATTGGGCATGACATTTATTTTGACTGGTTTAATGGCTATCGGGTTTATGGCCTTTGCTGGCATCCAGTTGTAAAATAGCCAATATTTTGTCTTAAGGAACAATTAAAAGGATCTATATGTTGGAAGTGTTTCTAGGCGTATTGATGTTCACTTTTGTCATTCTTTCCCTAGTGGTCGTTTTAATGTTTGCCAGAAGTAAATTAGTAACTAGTGGTCAAGTTAATATAGTTATCAATGATGATGAAAGTAAAGCTGTTCGGGTTGAAACTGGTACTACCCTGCTTAATTCTTTGGCTGCTCAAAAAATCTTTATTCCATCTGCATGTGGTGGCAAGGGTAGCTGTGGGGTTTGTAAGGTCGAAGTATACGATGGTGGAGGTGCCATGTTGCCCACTGAACCTCCACATATCACGCGTAAGGAGAAACTACAAGGATGTCGTCTCTCTTGTCAAGTTAAAGTCAAACAAGATATGAAAATTGGACTTTCACCTGAAATTTTTAGTGTCCAAGAATGGCAATGTACAGTGCGTTCTAATCATAATGTAGCTACTTTCATCAAGGAACTAATTTTAGATCTCCCCCCTGGTGAAGACGTTCCGTTCCGAGCAGGAGGTTATATACAAATTAACTGTCCACCGCACTCACTGAATTACCGTGATTTTCAAATTGAGCAGGAGTTCACTGAAGACTGGGACAGATTTAATCTTTGGGAGATTCAATCCGTTGTAGAAGAACCAGTCAGCTGTGCCTATTCTATGGCTAATTATCCTGATGAAAAAGGGATTATTATGCTTAATGTGCGAATCGCCACACCCCCTCCCAGAAGTCCAAAAGGTATACCTCCTGGAAAGATGTCTTCCTATATTTTTGGACTTAAGCCAGGTGATACTGTAACCATTTCAGGACCCTTTGGTGACTTTTTCGCCAAAGAGACTAACTCCGAAATGGTATTCATTGGAGGAGGCGCTGGAATGGCGCCAATGAGATCTCATATTTTTGATCAATTTCGGAGGTTAAAAACTAAAAGAAAAATTAGTTTCTGGTATGGTGCTCGCAGTTTAAGAGAAGCTTTTTACCTTGAAGATTTTAATCAAATTAAAGAGTCAAACTCCAATTTTACTTGGCATTTAGCCCTATCAGAACCACTGTCCGAAGATAATTGGACTGGATATACTGGATTTATTCACCAAGTTCTACATGAAAACTACCTGAAAGAACATTCATCTCCTGAAGATATTGAGTATTATATTTGTGGTCCACCCATGATGATGACAGCTTGTTTCAAAATGCTAGACGATTTAGGAGTTGAACCAGAAAACATCGCCTTTGATGACTTTGGTGGCTAATCATAGTCTAATCTTTTGATTCTCTAAGTTGAACTCTCTCCATTCTATGCTTTATTTTTTACAGAATCTAAATTTCCAAAAAAATCAAAAAATCTTTTTAATTTTACTCTGTTCAATAGGAACTGGATGTCAAAAGCCAGTCGCTTTAAACGAATATATCTTTCGTGGAAATAGTATGGGTACAACATTTTTAATTAAAATAGCTACTGAAAAGATATCAAAACAGCAACAGAAAAAAATTTATCAAACTATCAGGACTAAGTTGAGTGATATTAATAATAAGATGTCAACCTATCTTGATTCCTCCGAAATTTCTCGTTTAAATAGATTTAAAAAAACAATTCCTCTTCGAGTTTCTACAGAAACATTAACGGTTATGGCAGAAGCGCAGGTAATAAGTCGTCTTACTCAAGGGGCTTTAGATATAACTATCAACCCTCTAGTGAATGCCTGGGGATTTGGGCCTGAACCTAACACTGGTAAAATTCCCACAACAAAAGAAATTTTTCAAATCAAATCAAAGATAGGATGGGAGAAACTTGAACTCGATTTCTCAACTTCTACGATTCGTAAACTAGACCCTGGACTTTCTTGTGACCTTTCTGCAATTGCCAAGGGATACGCTGTGGATCAACTTTCTGATACACTGGTACGGCTCAATTTCCATCAACATATGGTTGAGTTAGGTGGCGAAGTAAAAGCAAGTGGACATAATGCATCTTCTCAAACCTGGAAGATAGCTATTGAAAAGCCCTCGACACGAGGGAAAGGTGTTCAACGAATTCTACCTCTTAGCAGTCTTGCAATTGCTACATCAGGTGATTATCGAAATTTTTATGATACAAAAGGTGTCCGATTATCTCATACCATTGATCCACGTAATGGCCGACCAGTCGACCATTCAGTAGTTTCTGTAAGTGTTGTTGACCCTTCTTGTATGCGGGCTGACGGTTATGCAACAGCTCTAATGGTTTTGGGAGAAACTCAAGGTTACCAACTTGCTACAGAACAAGATCTTGCTGTGCTCTTCTTAATTCGTACTGCACAAGGATCATTTCGTGAAATTGAAACGCCTGCATTTCAGCGTATTTACTCAACTGCTCAGCCGTTGTAGAATGAGCAGTCTGTATCTTAATAGGAGTTAAATAAAAATGGGGCTTATTGTAATAACCATTGTTACTGTCGCTTGTGCTATGTTGCTAATGGCCATAGGTCTTTTTTTTAAGAGACCCTGTTTGAGAGGGTCCTGTGGAGGCACACGTCTTTTTGGGGAACATGGCGAAATTCTTAACTGTGATGCTTGCCCAAATCACCAGAACCATTTGCCTAATAATATCTCCAACCACTCCAATTCAAATTCAACAATACCTAATTAGTATCAAACTGATTATCTAGATATATTTTCCACAACTTAATCTCTCATTGAGTAGCTCCAGTAATTGCACCATCTGAAGCTGAAGAAACTAAAGCTGAGTATTTAGCAAAAACACCTGACAAATATTTTGGTTCTGGAGCAGTCCATTCCGATAGTCTCTCTCTAATATCACTTTCACTAAGATCAACATCTAGTCTTCGTTTTTCAACATCCAGGACAATGTTATCACCTTCTTTTATTGCAGCAATTGGACCGCCTTGAGCAGCTTCTGGCGCTACATGTCCTACCATCAATCCCCTAGTTGCTCCACTAAATCGACCATCTGTCAACAAAGCCACACTTTCTCCCAAGCCGGCACCTACAACTGCTGCAGTAACTCCCAACATCTCCCTCATTCCAGGACCACCTTTGGGACCTTCATAACGAATAACTACAACATCGCCGGGCTTAATTTCTCCTTTTGTTACAGCTGCCATTGCCATTTCCTCCTGATCATAAACTCTAGCAGGACCTTGATGATATAGTCTTTCGTGACCAGCAATCTTAACTACACATCCTTCTGGAGCCACATTCCCATGGAGAATAACTAATCCGCCAGTTCCTTTGACAGGATTGGAAAGGGGACGTATAACTTCCTGATCAGGAGTTTCAATAACTGCATTAGTTTCTTCGCCAAGCGTCCTTCCGGTAACGGTCTTTTGGGAAGGATCAATATGACCACCCTCAATTAATCTTTGTGCAATCAACATTGCCCCGCCAGCTCGATCTACATCAACTGCCACAAAACGTCCACCCGGTTTTAAATCTGCTAGTAAGGGTGTTCTAGAACTAATAGTATCAAAATCATCAATTTCTAGTGGAATTGAAGCTTCACGTGCCAAAGCAAGAAAATGTAGGACTGCATTGGTTGAGCCTCCAGTTGCAGCAACACTAGCAATAGCATTCTCAAAAGAAGTTCTCGTAAGGATATCCTTTGGACGACGCTCCTTCTTCAATATTTCCATAATTAACTTCCCACTATCTACTGCAACTTGATCTTTACGTGGATCTGTTGCTGGAATACTGGAAGATCCTGCTGGCGACAAGCCAAGGAATTCGAGGGCAGTTGACATGGTATTAGCAGTGTATTGACCACCACAAGCACCTGCACCTGGACAGGCTTTATTTTCAATCTCCAATAATTCTGAATCACTAATGTGTCCCGCTGCATTGGCACCTACAGCTTCAAAAACATCTTGAATAGTAATATCACGTCCTTGATATTTTCCTGGGGCTATTGACCCACCATAAAGAATCAGTGAAGGTTGATTCAATCGAATCAATCCCATTGCGCCCCCAGGTAAAGTTTTATCACACCCAACTAGAGCAATAATCGCATCAAACATATAACCACGTCCCACAAGTTCTATTGAGTCAGCCACAACTTCACGGCTAACCAGAGAAGCTTTCATTCCTTCTGTTCCCATCGTGATGCCATCACTCACTGCAATAGTGTTGAATTCCATAGGTGTTCCACCTGCAGCTCTAACGCCCTCCTTAACCTTAGTAGCTAGGGTCCGAAGATGAAAATTACAGGGCATAGCCTCAATCCACGTATTGGCAATACCTATAATAGGCTTAGACAAGTCTTCGTTTGTATAACCAATTCCTTTTAAAAAAGAACGAGCTGGAGCGCGATCTCTTCCCTCTAAAATAGTTCGACTTGTGAGAGGCATAGTGGTCATAAAATCCTCCAAAGATAGAATAAAACTGATTATTTTTGAACAGTGAGAATAAAGACTCTGTTAACAATGAAGCCAATAGTAGCAGAACTTTTACAACTAAAATAAAAGTCTGGCTACTCTATTCATTCTCGTCCCAAGAGAATATAGAGTGCCCCACCACCACCATCAACCAAACGGGCTGTTGAATAGGCAATTACATGGTTACTCATTCGTCGAGTATTCAACCATTTTACCAAATATTTTTTTAACTTTGGCTGGTTACCTTTAGAATGTTTACCACGACCATGTACAACCCTGACACAACTGTAACCATGAATCAAACTTTGATGGACAAAAGCATCAAAAGATTCTCTAGCTTCTGTCAGAGTCAATCCATGAAGATCAAGGTGTGCTTGAATTGAAAAAAATCCCTTCCTTAACCTACTAAGCCAACGACTTCCTTCTGGATGTGGTATACCCTCAATATATTCTCCACTATTCCTCAAATCAATCTCACCAATCTTACGAACAACTTCCTGAAGCAACATCAGATTCTCATTATTACAAATGGGAGATTGTCTAGGTTGAGAAATAGGTTTAGCTTTTAATTGATCAGTACTCCATCCAAGAGGTACAACATCTTTTGTTGAAAGCTCAAATAGTTGATCATCCGTCAAGTTATCAGGAAGATCGACTGGTACTACCATTTCATTTGAAGAGAAAGTTGAAGAAACTTTTCTAGTACCGGAACGAAGTCGTGATAGTTCACAAAACGACTTAAATTCTTGGTAAGAAGGATTTTTCATAGAAAAAGTTCCTGATTATAGAGAATAACAGTCTAGAAAAACCCAGAACATCCGTTCAATTCATTCCCTGTCTTGTACTGGTAGATACCTAGTAATTGCTGACCTTTTTACATAGGGGATAGGTAGAACAAACTTTCATTCTGAACACTTGGTGAAAGGTCCCTAACCACACAGAATATTTATCTTAAAGAATAAAAACTTTCGTATAAAAACATTACTAAACCAAGCTCATTTTACTTCACATGTCGAATACTGGTAAACCACTAAAACAAAAGTTCTCATGACTTGAATTAAATTCTACTAAAAAAGAGAAACTAGTATTCAAGCTGCTTTTGCTCCTCTAGGATTTATGACTTGATCACCTCTGTAAAGTCGAATTAAATCTAGGGTCTGCTGGTTGAATCCATCTAGATATGCTTTCTGTAACAATTGACGGCTTATTTCAGCTTTAGGCAGATTTAGAGTTTTTAGATAATGACTTCTCAATATTTTGCATATCCCTTCCTGAAGAAGATCAACACGATTAAATACAGATGGAGGATTTGTTTCATTAAGTCCATGAACTTTCCTTAGAAATTCTTTAATTTTTCTATGAATTTCAAAAGCAGCATTGGCAAAACCCCACTGAATTAAAGTTTGGAGAATTGTTTTTTCTTGTTGGATGTTTTTTCTAAATTGAAGTAGCCACTGGTCAAGTTTTTCAGATGGATGATACATATTACACCTCACAGATTATTGAATGATTAACAGCCTAATCACTAGGGGTCTGTTATAAAGAATGTTATATGACATTCCAATTTACTTTAAATTGGATAACTTTAGTAACGTCGATAAACCCCAATTACTTTTCCAACAAGTTCACATTCTTCTTGCTCCACTTCAATTGGTTCAAAAGAAGGATTTTCAGGTTTAAGAAGAACCTTGTTTGTTAATTGATAAAACCGTTTTAAAGTTGCTTCATTTCCATTAACTCTCGCTACTACAATCTCCCCATTTTCAGCTTTTGTCTGACTTCGAATTAATACTAAATCTTGAGGTAAGATATGGGCACCAATCATACTTTCACCCTCTACCCTCAACAAAAAAGCATTAGACCCTCTAACCCATTCCCTAGGTAAAAACATTGTTCCTTCCCGATTCTCCTCTGCTAAAATTGGTAAACCTGCTTGAATCCTTCCAAGTATCGGCAACTCAACAAAATTATCGTCTTCTATAGTTGCTGACCTCGGTATATTGGCTCGTGACTTGGAAGGTTGATGGTCCAAGTAGCCTTTAAGTCTTAATATTTCAATATGTTGCTGAATAGCTTGAGCAGATTTCCCTAAAGCTTGAGCCACCTCTCTTACAGAGGGCGCCATTCCATTATTTGTAAAATATTTATTAATAAAATTAAAAACCAATTGTTGTTTTTGGGTTAAAGTTTTCATACTAATACCCTTATTTAATAAAATTTCTAAACGACTAATTTTGTAGTTAAATCCTAGAGTTCATAGCATTAGACTAGTGATTCCCCTCTATAGATTTTCGCGAACAAAAAATATTCAGCTTTGACATTAGTCCGAAATACAGACAAATGTAAGCATAGACATTTGTCTGTATTTGTCAAGTCTTTATTTAGTTTTGAGTAGTAATTAAGAAAACTATAGTCGAATGATAGTCCTTTCAATAGAGAGACCTTTTTAATTTTTGAGTGTCTTTTGTTCAGTCCCTCTCCTCTAATTACCGTTAAATCATATACCCCTTGTTTGCATTCTTGACTTATAATCAGAACTTCTAGAATAATTAGCAGCTTCGATAATATCTACGTCTTCTAGATCCCAATTCGATGAAACACTACTTACTAATTCTTTTTGCCTCTCTAAGTTGGATCTTCTTGTATTCATCATTAATCCAGAGTGCAAATTCCACTGAACAAACAGATCCACCATCTAAGTACAAAGGACGAACTATTGCTCCAGTTATGAGTGCTTCAGGAGCAAATTGGCTGAAACGGGAAAGTCGAGCTTCCATAGAGCTTCCCGAACAACTCCTAGATGCTTTAGATATAACACCTGGAATGACTATTGCTGACGTAGGAGCAGGGATCGGATACTTTAGCTGGCGACTCTCTAAAAGAGTGGGACCAAAGGGATTGGTTTATGCAACTGATATTCAAAAAAGAATGATTGCGCTTCTTAATTATGAATTAAAAAAAAGGAAAATAGATAACGTCCGAACAATATTGGGAACTGCTTCTGATCCTAATCTACCCCGAGATTCTATAGACATTGCACTTTTAGTCGATGTCTACCATGAATTTAAGTATCCAGAAACCATGGTAAGCAAGCTCCGTCAAGCATTAAGAAATGATGGAAAACTAGTTTTGGTTGAGTATAGAGGAGAAGATCCTAATGTACCTATAAAGCTTGAACATAAAATGACTGTACAGCAAGTTCTCAAAGAAATACTCCCTATGGGATTTCGACTCAAAACTAAACTTGATTTTTTACCGTGGCAACATCTATTCATTTTTGTTAAAAATTAAAAGTTCACAAAATAAAAATCCTTACATGCCAAAGATGACAGATAGAGACGCTAACTTCAGACGAAGGAAGTTCCTTGGGACTTCAATTGTAGGATCTTTCAGCTGGTTTTTTGATGTGCATGCTGGACAGAGAACGCTACAGAAAAGAAATGGCTTTTTGAAGGAGTACGGCTTCTGGGACTATACAACTCCTGGTGCTGGAGGTATGGAAGCTTTTAAGGAAAATGACTATTTATCCCTGCTGGATGACATGGCTGGCGCTAATATGAACTCTCTGATGATCTATGTAAAGTGGCTTACTACTGGTTATCGGTCCAAACTTCCCTTTCAGGACCAGATATCCGAAAATCCTGTAATAGCCTCTGACAATGCTTTGCTACGAAAAGTCATCGATGAAGCTAGAAAGAGAAAGATTAAGATCTGGTTAGGTGGAGCAGTTACCTACTTTGACGTTACAAAGTTCCAGGGAAAACCACACCGAATCTTCGAACGGCTTGGAAATTATAAGCTTCCGATCAAAGTAGGTCTTTACGACACTGACAATCCAGGCCTAACTGAAATGATAGTGGAAATCTATGAAGAACTCCTCGATTTATTTCCAGACGTAGGGGGACTAGAAGTGGAACTTGAAGGAGCAGGTTTTGAAGCTCCTCATCGAATCACTTCTTACAGTAAATGGGCTAAGGAGACAGGACGACCGCACTTCAAGAAACTTGGACACCCTCTTAATCCACGATCTTTTGATGTCCCAGCTTGGCGCGATTACACAACATATTCCCGACTTAAAGTACTCAAAGCCGTGGAGGATGCAGTTCGTGCCAAGGGGTTTAAAGGCGATCTTTCCATGATTTGTGAAACTGGGCGTACTTTATACACGGTAGGTCAGGCTGTCAATCTAAAGGAATTCCATAAACAGTTTCCTACCTGGATTGCCACAACCTATGAGTACGAAAAGTGGGACCATCGTTATGGCATGATGGACGTTTGCATCGATCATCCTAAACAAGAAGGCCTCACGGTTTTTTACCTACCACGAGGCGTAATGACCTGGGAAATGCCTTTGCCTATTTCTCTTGAAGAAAGCTGGCAAATGGACCTTGAAGATATTCAACGGTTTAAGCCACAGGGGGTATGGTGGTTTGGCTCTGGAACAAAAAACGAAGGAGCTCATGTAAGTTTAGCCAGACTAAAGCAAGCAGGATATAAAGATGGCGTAGCTGCTCGTCAAGCTCTGCTGAAAAAAACCTTCCCTCTCAGCAATAGATAGAATTTTAAAAAATTCCTGGAGGTTATCTGTTCTATGCTGAGTTACCCTAGTATAGGCCTACTTTAGGCCAGATAGCTGTTCCAAAATCTGGAAGATGACTGAATGATCTTTTTGCCCTTCTCCCTGAGCACTGCATGCAGAAAAAAGCTCATGAATCAATCCAGTTGAAGGTAGGGCCACTCCCAAAGATTTACCAGCAAGCAGAGCATTTTTAAGATCCTTAATATGTAAGTCCATCTTGAAACCTGGCTTAAATTTACCGTCAACAAACGCGGGGATTTTCATATCCAGGGTTCGACCTCCAGCCATTCCACCCTTAATAGCTTGATACACAAGTTGCATGTCTACACCTGCTTTCTTAGCTAAAACCATAGCCTCTGAAATAGATTGGAGTGCCCCAGCGACTATGATCTGATTAGACAGTTTTGTAAATCCACCTGCACCAACCTCACCGACACGGACTACACTCTTACCCATCGCCATTAAAACTGGTTCAATTCGTTTATAGATTACACCGTCCCCACCCACCATGATTGAGAGCGTTCCTTCCATTGCGCCCACTTCTCCCCCGCTAACCGGAGCGTCAAACAAAGAAACTCCTCGCTGATCCAATTCTTTAGCAATCTTCAAAGTAGTTATTGGAGAAATTGAACTCATATCTATAACAACACTATCCTCCTTAATACCTTCAATGATTCCATTCTTACCAAGAATTACTGACTCCACTTCAGGAGAATCAGACACAATTGTGATAATAATGCTAGCATTGGCACTCACTTCCTTTGGAGAATTTTTCAAATCAGCACCCATAGACACTAACTCCTCAGTCTTAGATTGAGTTCGATTATATATAACAAGAGAGTGCCCAGCTTTAATCAGATTTTTAGCCATAGGCTTTCCCATAATTCCAAGTCCAATAAATCCAATAGTTTCAGCCATGATAATCTCCTTTTACTTCTTATACTTTTCAATCCAACCTAATCATTTCAGCAGGTTAACCGATCAATTAAATACATTTCAAAAATAGCGAATGCAACCTGAAAGATCTTGTTCAAGTCATTTATTAAATTCATCTTTTGTTGTCAGCTTTATTCTGACCAAATAAGTTTGCACCAAGAACCCCACCAAGAGTGGTCAAAGTTCCGCAAATAAAACCTTTTATTATCAAACTAATAAGAATTACATTAAAATTGAGAGGATTACCGAATAATTCCACCATTTGTTCGAGAGTTTGCAAACTATCTGGTGGGAGGTTTTCAATTTTTAAAATCATCCCACGAACCTCTTGCATGCCTTCCTGTATTGCTTCCGTACCAGAAATCAAGATCAGAACTATCTCTAATAACTGCCAAACAGCAGCTCCAAACAATCCAGTTAGAAAACCTAAGTTGGCTCCCATTCTAGAAGAAATTGAGACCGCATTTTCACTCCTAAAAAAATAAATAGTCAGAATTCCAGCACCACCAACCCAGAGCAAACAAGCTAAATTCACCACAGGTAACGTAGTTAAAACACCTAAGAGAATACCAGACATTAAAGCTGGTTTAGTTAAATTTGAGCGAAGGATCTCAGATAATTTCAAGTCTAATGTTTCAACATTATCACCCCAGTTCTCAATCTTTGGATCGTCGGAAGAATCTTTAGATAGAGGATCAGGAGTAACAGGGTCATTTTCAGGAGAAAGATCCTCCTGAGTTTTGATTGACTCAATTTCACTCACATTAGTGGAACAAATTGGACAATTCTTAACACTCTCATCTAGAATTTGCTGGCATTTTGGGCACTCTTTATGCATAGATCTGTACTTTTAACCTCACTGAGAAAAAAGGACTATTCGTCAAATAAGAAGGTAAAGAACACTGGCTGGAATTTGCTTCAGTAGAATCAAAACTCGCTAAAAAAACTAATTTTATTTGACCAATTCATCAAAGAACCTAGTTAGAACTGATCGACCAAATTAATTAGACTAGACTGGTTGATTGATATTTCTCCAGATTTTTCCATTTTGGACTTTGCACGGTCCAAAAACGCTTTAAAAACAACATCCTTTCTTTCTATCAGTAGTCTGTCCATAATACCTTGTTTGGCTTTGACAAACTGACCCTGATCAACAGGAATCTTTTCTTTTAATTGCACTACAATTAGGTTACTACCAATTCTAATTGGATCACTAATATTATTGATTTCGGCAGAAAAAGTGAATTCATCAAGTGGAGTACTTGTTCCTAAATCCTTCAAAGTACCATTTCTAGAAAAAGTCTCACTAAGTTTAACTTTAAGACCAAAACGTCTAGCAACAAAGGCAAACTTTTGACCGGTGCGGACCCGTTTTACCAAGTCATTGGCCTTAGATTTAGCTATTTCCTCTGTTTTTTCATTAGTCATTGCTTCCTTCACTCGTTCTTCAACCTCTGAAAAAGTAGAAACAGAAGATGACTTGACTTCCAAGAGCTTAACCAAAAGGTACCCATTGGGAACTTCAACTGGGGCACTAATCTCTCCAATAGACATCGAGAACATCTTAGTAGATAATTCTGGAGCACTACCTATACCAGGAAAAGGATTCCCAGGAGAAATAAATGGTGTAACTTCAGAACGGATTTCCAATTCCTTTGCTATATCTTCAAAAGATAAATTCTCCTTTGCACGCCGATAAGCTTTATTAGCCAAATCCCTAGCATTGGATTCTGCTTTTTCACTGCTCAATGAAGAACTAATAAACCCTTTTACTTCTTCAAAATCTTGAGTCCGAGCTACCTGTTTTTCAAGAACCTTGATGATATGAAAACCAAACTGGGATGTGACGAGGTTACTTATCTCATCAACCTGGAGAGCAAAAGCCACGTTTTCAAATTCTGGAACCATTCGACCTCTTCCAAAAAAACCTAAATCCCCTCCATTTGAAGCCGAACCATCTTCGGAATATTGTTTGGCTAACTGTGCGAAATCTTTCCCTTTCTTAGCTGCATTAAGAACTGTTTCGGCTTTTCGCTTGATTTGCTCAAATTCAGGACCAGATTTTTGTGTGTTCTTAAATAGAATATGAGAAGCACGCACCTCTTCCTGCAGTCGAAAATCGGATTGGTTTTTTCTATAGTATGCTTTCATTGCACTTTCTGAAGGCTGGTTCTGGGATTTCAAAGTATTTTTGTCGGCTAACAAATAATGAACTTTGCGTCTTTCTGGCATTCGATATTTTTCTTTATTTTGATCGTAATAATCCTTGGATTCTTTTTGTTGAATCTTGACAGACTTTGCATAGGCGCCCTGATCAAAACTTACGTAGCTGATCTTGGCTTTTTCGTGTTTGTTTCGGTATTCAGCCATAGCTTCCTCATCCGATACCCCCAGATGTTCTGTAACTAAATGTCGCAATTTTTCCTGAACAATTTCAAAACGGACACCTTCTTCAAACTCATCAACAGTCAGTCCATTTTGGCTTAATATTAATTTATATCTATTCAATAGAAAATTTTCATCCTCTAAGAAGGCTGGTATTGTGAGTATTTTTTTCTGAATTTCATGAGAGGTAGCATCAATTCCCAATCTTTGGCCATGCTGAACAATAATTTCTCTACTAATTAGTTGATTTAAAATTTCTTCCTCTATTTTCATCATCTTTAAAAATTTACGATCATATGGAACTTGACTACTCCGCAAAAATCTGTGGATAGCATTTTTAAGCTCCTGAGATGAAATTTCAGCATCACCAACTCGAGCTAATGAAGAAATACTTATTCCTTGACCCCATACTCCTCCAACACCTGGAATTAAATAAGCTACCAAACCAATCACAAGTACGGGAAGAAATACCCAAGCAAATAATCTTTTTTGTTTCCGCATTATTTCTAAGATCATGATTTCTTACACTTTCCCAATTTGTTTGATTACAGTTTTAATAGAAATAAAGAACTCCAAACCTTCATTCTACTTATTATACCAAAATAAGCCAAATTACAGTTTCCATTATACCATCTGTCCGACCCTAACTTTATTGAGTATTTGTTAATCAATCAAGCATCTAAACCCACAGTGACAATAGATCTTCTTCAAACATGAAGTATTTGTGGATTAATCACGACTTTGGTATGCTTGAAAATTATAAAAGAGTTCGGTCAATACACGTAAAATCAAATTTTTTACAAATCTTGAGTTTATAGTAAAAGACAGCAGGTCAAACATTGACCCCCAAACAGTCATCAATTTTTTTGTTCTGCAAATTCAGAAGAGTTTAAGGTTTTGCAGTTCTTGATTTTGAACCTTCGGTTAAACAAGTTTTTTATAGGGTCATACAGTAATGAATATAAGAACTACACAAGAAAAGTTTAGCTCAAAGGAGCTTTAGAACTGAATGAATTTCCGATCTATATTTCATCTATTTTCAAGTGACTTGGCCATTGATATGGGTACCGCCAACTCATTAGTATTTTGCAAGGGTAAAGGGATAGTGGTAAACGAGCCATCAATTGTGGCCGTAAACCAGCTTACAGGTGATATTGAAGCAGTGGGGCATGAGGCTAAAAAGATGTTAGGGCGAACACCAGGTAATATTACAGCAATCCGGCCTCTTAAAGATGGTGTCATCGCTGATTTTAAAGTTACTGAAAAAATGTTGAACTTTTTTATCCATAAAGCTCATGGTCGAAAGCTGCTGGTTCATCCTAGAATTATCATTGGTGTGCCTTCAGGAATCACTCCAGTAGAAAAAAGAGCAGTCGTTGATTCGGCATTTCGAGCTAAGGCTAGTGAAGTTTATTTGGTGGAACAAGCTATGGTTGCAGCAATTGGAGCCGGCCTAGCTATTACTGAACCTTCTGGGAATATGGTAGTGGACATTGGTGGAGGTACCACTGACATTGCTGTAATCTCAATTTCTGGAATTGTTTATAGTCGTTCAGTTCGCCTAGCAGGTCATGAAATGGACGATTCTATTACTCAATATATCAAGCGAAAATATAATTTACTTATCGGTGAAAGAACTGCTGAACAGATTAAAATTGATGTGGGTTCCGCCTTTCCGCTTGACGAACCCACAAGAGTTGAAATTAAGGGACGCAACTTAATTGAAGGAATACCTAAAACTCTAGTGATAACCGATGAAGAGATTCGCGAAGCTTTGTCAGAGTGCGTAGGTACAATCATCAATGCGATACGGGTAGCACTAGAACGGACTCCTCCCGAACTCTCCGGGGATATTGTAGATAAGGGTATTGTTTTAACTGGTGGGGGATCGATGCTGAGGAATTTGGATAAGCGTATACGTGAAGAAACTGGCTTACCTGTTACCCTGGCAAATGATCCTCTTTCCTCAGTGGTACTAGGAACTGGCAGAATGTTAAGCGATTTTAGCCTCCTAAGGAAAATCTCCATTCCTGAATAACGTTGATTAAAAGCTAGAATCACTCCTGGTATAAGAAGAATAAGCATAGAGTGTAGTTCCCTCTTGAGATCCTCATGAGACATTTCTTTAAATCACGAAAAGAAATGCTTTTCTTGTTGATTGTATTGACTGGACATTTACTAGTCATTTCTAGTCAACTCCAAACCAATACTTCAACACCACTCCTACGCGCTTGGACTATGGAATTCATATTGCCATTTCTAAAAACAACCATGACTAGTACGCGTCTACTTAGTAATGTTTGGAACAATTACATTCAAATTCGGTTTGACAAAAAACAATTTGAAAACCTAAAGAAACAACAGGCAATTTACCAGCAAACTCTGATTAACTATGAAGAACAACTCCGAAAAATAAATAGAATCGATTTACTTGCTCAAATCCAAACTAATTTGAAAAACTCAAGTGTAAAGGCTAGTGTAATTGGTGGGGATCGCCATTCAGGGTATCGTTCCCGAGTATTGGACAAAGGCTCTAACTCAGGAATAAAGAAAAATTCTGCTGTTGTTAATGTTGATGGAATAGTTGGAAGGATCCTTCATGTTTCACACAACAGTTCTGTTGTTCAACTTATCTCCGATCTAGATAGTGGGGTAGGAGTGCTGCTTGAAAAAAGTCGTGCACAAGGTGTACTTAAAGGAGTTGGAGAACAAACAGCATACATTGATTATGTTTCTATTAACGAAAAAACAGTACCTGGAGAACGTGTTCTTACCTCGGGATTAGACCAAATCTACCCAAAGGGATTTTTAGTAGGAATTGTACTATCAGCAAAAAAAGAAAGCGGTACGCTACAAAAGATTGAAGTTTCTCTTTCTTCTCAAATGCAAAAATTAGAAGAAGTACTTATTTTAACGAAAGAATCGACAGGGTAATGCTGCTTTATGCCCAACCTTTTCTACTCATTTCCCTAGTTCTGGGAATGGTGACTCTACAGCCTCTTATATCCTACTATTTTCCCGAAGTGGGTATTCTCATTGATCTTCCTCTTCTTGCATTGCTGTATATTACATGCACTAAACAAAGTTTACTTTTAATCCTTATTCTAGGGAGCTCAGCTGGCGTACTGCAAGATAGTCAAAGTGCTGACCTTCTCGGTTTAAGTGGCTTTAGAAACATAATTATCTGTAGTTTTGCTTACCTGAGTGGAACCAAGATAGCTATTGACCACGCATTAACTAGATTTAGTGTTGTTTGGATTTCGTTTGTACTTGCAGACCTTGTTTCTTGGATACTGAGAGTTTTCTTTTTTAATCGCTATGAGATCTTCAATTTTACTCAAACTTTGACAGGAGCATCTCTTGGCACAGTTATAGGTATTTTCCTTTTTTTTGTGCTCGATAAAATACTCAAGATTGAAGATAGGTAAAGTATGTCAATTAAGGATTTTTACGAAGACAAAACAGCTATCCAATCCCGTATTCCTCTTCTTCAACTCATCATCGTTGTTATTTTCTTCTTCTTATCAGCTGGACTCTGGAAGCTCCAGCTAATCCAAAAAGATTACTATTCTAAAATAGCTGAACGTAATCGGACTCGCTCCATTTCTTGGCCAGCTCCTCGCGGTAATATTTTAGATCGGAATGGACGTGTTTTGGTAGACAATAGACCCTCATTTACACTGACGGTCATGAGAGATCATCTGGCTACTGTTGTTTCTTCCTTTGATTTCCTTGAAGAAGGATTAAAATTAGAACCTAATTTTTTAAGGTCTCAGATCGAAAAACAGGCTGATAGACCTTATTACCTACCAATAGTCCTCAAAGAGGACATTGAAATTGAGGATATATCTTTTGTAGAGTCTCACCGTTCAGAGTTGCCTTCACTTGAAATCATTCCTCATCCAACAAGACACTACCATGAAAATCAAGTCGCTGCACATCTTCTCGGATATGTGAGTGAAATATCTAAAAACCAATTGAAATCAGAAGAATTCAAGGGCTATGTCAAAGCTGGAGATATGATTGGTAAAAAAGGAGTTGAACGAGTTTATAATCGAATACTTACTGGTATAGATGGACAAAAGAAAGTGCTGGTTGACAGTCGAGGCCGTGAGATCAAAGTACTGGAAATCATTGAGCCAAAACCTGGAACTAATCTACAGTTGACCATTGACATTGACATCCAAAGGGCTGCTGAAAAGGCCTTTGGTGATATGGCAGGAGCTGCTGTAGCATTGGATCCTCAAACAGGTGAAGTGTTATGTCTAGTTAGTAGGCCAGCTTTTGATCCAACTATTTTCTCCGCTAGAATAAGTAGAAAAGAGTGGACTGATTTATTGTTAGATCCAAGAAAACCATTACATAATCGAGCTACCCAAAGTGGATTTTCACCTGGTTCAATCTTCAAAATATTTATGGCTGTTGCGGGCTTGCAAGAAGGAATTCTAACATCCAACTCCATTGAAGTTTGTAGAGGAAGTACGGTCTTGTATGGTCGACGTTTTCGTTGCTGGAAAAAAGAAGGTCATGGAAAAATCAACTTGCATCGAGCTATTGTTAATTCTTGCAATGTCTTTTTCTATCATCTGGGTAGACGTCTTGGAATTGAAAAAATTGCTCACTACTCTGAGGCCATGGGTCTTGGAAAAAGAACTGGTATTGACCTGCTTGATGAAGAAGAAGGCTTAGTTCCTTCTCCTGCATGGAAAAAAAGAACCCATGCAAGCAACTGGTACCCAGGGGAAACAATTTCTGTTTCAATTGGCCAGGGTTACCTTTCTGCAACTCCTGTGCAACTTGCTCGATCTTTTGGTGGATTAGCCTTAAAGGGTCCTACCCCTACTCCTCATGTTGTACTAGCCTCAGAACTACCTAAGATTGGCAGAGCTTTACCTGCACCTCTTAAAGAATCTCCACCTTTCGACCCGAAATTTGTCAAAATTATCAGTCAAAGCCTTTGGGGAGTCGTCAATGAATATGGAACCGGTAGACGAGCTGCAGTTAGAGGGTTTGATGTATGTGGAAAAACGGGAACTGTACAGGTTGTAAGTAGGGAAACACGATTAAGAAATGAATCTGACAAAAAATTTGAAGATAATGCATGGTTTGTTGGGTTTGCTCCTAGGGATTCTCCCCAAATAGCAGCTGCGGTTTTTGTAGAACAAGGAGGACATGGCGGCACTTCTGCTGCTCCAATCATTCGTGAAATGTTTCAAATCTATTTTGATAAATACAAAGCTATTCAGTCTGAAAACTAACTACTATCAGGATGAAATTCTTTGATTTTTCAGCAAGATTAACTTAAAAAAAAGAAAATGTTAAAACCAATAAATCTGAACCTAAAAGACTTCGACTGGCTTATATTTTTTTTAAGTTTAATCATTTCTCTGATTGGGATCATGGAAATTTATAGTGCAACTCAGCATCAACAGTCTGAAAATTTTCATATTAAGCAACTATGCTTTTTAGGTTTGGGTTTAGTAGTGATGTTTGTCATTGCTAATGTGGATTATCATAGCTTCACGGAAAATGCCCCATACATTTATTTGGGATCTATTCTCGCTCTTATCCTAGTTCTAATAATCGCTCCCAGTATATCTGGAACGAAAGGATGGATACCAGTTGGCACTTTTAAAATCCAGCCATCAGAATTTGCTAAAGTAGCAATTGTCTTGGCTTTGTCTCGTTTTCTTTGTGAAATCCGTGAAAAATTTCTTACCTTTGTTCACATTGTAAAAGCTTCCCTAATAGTTAGCCTACCTGTGGGACTAGTTTTAGTACAACCAGACCTAGGATCAGCAATGACATTTATTCCCCCACTTTTAGTTGGACTCTTTTTAGGAGGACTTCGTTTTAGGTGGATAATGTGTGGCATACTATTGTCATCCTTGATTACTATGACCGGATGGTATAATCTTAAGGAGTATCAGAAGGAACGGATTTACACGTTTCTTGAACCAGAAAATGATCCACAAGGGTGGGGTTACCATTCTATTCAGTCTCGCATCGCCGTCGGCTCTGGAGGAATTTTTGGGAAGGGAGTGACTAAAGGAAGTCAAACTACACTAGGTTTTCTTCCTGAACCCCATACTGATTTCATATTTTCGGTAACTGGGGAAGAATTAGGTTTTATAGGGTCAATTACAATTCTTGGACTCTATTTCCTAATAATCATGCGAGCAATACACGTTGCACAGACAGCACGTGATAAATTGGGTATTTATATTACTGTGGGATCTGTAAGTGTTATGTTGTTTCATATTCTTGTAAATGTGGGCATGGTATTGGGACTAATGCCTATTACAGGTATCCCCCTCCCACTTATGAGTTATGGAGGATCCTCTATGCTTTCCACATTTATACTTTTAGGTCTGATTATCAATGTCAGAATGAATCGATTCGTAAATTAAAGAAAATACGTATTTGCTATTTGAAAAATCAACAAGTTGTGCAACTAAAAGATCTCTTCAGTTAACAGGTAGTGCCGTGCACTAGTTTCCAATGAGGATAATGTTGCCAACAATTTTATTAAGATTATAAAGAAACACAAAAGAGCTTGAACGGTACTCTTCCTATAAGAATATAGTATAGGGAATTATTTTAGGAAGATTAGATTTGTTTACGGTAAACGGAGAAAATTTGTGATTGGATTGACAGAAGTCGCAATTTTGATAGTAAAAGACTTACTACAACCATACATTTATTCAATCCTTTTAAAACCACCTTTTACCTTGCCGAAAAGCTCCTCTGTGTTCCATCAGGGAGGAGTATCAGATGCCGAAGGAACTTATTGTTTCTGTAGCACCACAAGAGACCAAAGCTGCCATTTTGGAGAATGGCGAAGTTGTTGAACTCCATGTTGAACGTGAACGTGATAAAGGAATTGTAGGGAGAATCTGTAAAGGCCGGGTAACTAAAGTATTACCGGGCATGCAGTCAGCATTTGTAGATATTGGGCTAGACAGAGATGCTTTCCTTTACGTTTCAGATTTTTTTGAAGGTACTGAAGAATACGACAAAATTGTAACTTCAGCTGAAGAAGAAACCACCAAACCACCGATCGCCTCTCGTAAGACAACACAAGATGCCCCTATCTCTGAACCTGCAGCAGCACCCAGACCTCAGGAACAGAGGACTCGTACTCGCCGATTGAAACGACCACCTCGATTTCGTGGGAGACGAGGACCAAGCCAATCAAATCAGTCCTCCAGGTTAAGTCCTCCTAGTTTGAATACTTCATCTGATGTCCCAAAGACTGCTCCTTTAAAAGAAAAAAGTGTCTCTGTTCTTCCAGGAGAGTCATTAGCTAAATATCAAACAATCCCAGAAGAATCCGTTTCTTCTATCCCCAATCTTTCAGAAAAAACTAAAGAGACATCGTTCAATAAAACTAATGAATCAGCTAATAAGGACCTAAAAGAAAGCCTGTCTGATTCGAAGGATGTGCCTACTGCATCAGAAAAAAATGTTCTGGCTAATGAACCAGCTGCTAGTGAGGAAAAAACTGTTCCGAATTCCTTGTCTGATTCGAAGGATGTGCTTACCTCAGCGGAGGAGAATGTTCTCGTTGACCAATCAAATATACCTGCCTCCAAAACAGAAACTGTAGACAAAAAGCTTCTCCCAAAAACAGACAAACAAAGTTCAAGTTTGTCTGAATCAAAACATCAAGATGATTCCTCTATCCAAAAATCAGAGGTTGAATCTTCAAAAGAACAAGGGGGACCAACTAAAACACCTTCTGGATCAGCTAACAAATTTAAAAGTTCTAGAATCCAACACAGGAATAGGCCTAGTATTGCTAAGTTTTTTCGTCGGCCTTTTGGTCGCAAACGTCAAAACAATAATGACGATTCTAAAAACCAAAAGGTAAATTCTTCTGTACCAATGATTTCTGACATCTTAAAGGAGGGGGAGGAAATTCTCGTCCAAATTTCTAAAGAACCCCTAGGTACTAAGGGTGCTCGGATTACCTCCCACATTGCATTACCAGGACGTTATCTAGTATACATGCCAACCACAGGACACATTGGAGTCTCACGAAAAATTGGATCAGAGGAAGAACGTCAGCGGCTCAGACGAATCATTCTAGAAAATCAGGAAGACTCTTCTGGAGGATTTATCGTTAGAACTGCAGGGGACAGTGCAAGCGAAGATGAAATCAAGTCAGATATTAAATTTCTTCAAGCCCTTTGGAAAGAAATAAAAAAACAATCAGATAATGAATCTGCCCCAGCAATGATTCATCGTGATTTAAATCTAGTACAAAGAATCCTTCGTGATCAATTAACAAAAGATTTCACTAATATCTTTGTCGATAGCGAATCGGAATATGTCTCAATTGTAGAATTAATTAATCAATTTCAACCTTCTTTGGTCAAACGGGTTAAACTGCATACAAAAAATACTCCCATTTTTGAGGAATTTGAAATTCAAACTGAAATTGACAAGGCCATTCGATCCAAAGTGTGGCTGAAATCTGGAGGATATCTTGTAATAGATCAGGCAGAAGCGTTGGTTGCAATAGATGTTAATACCGGTAAATATGTAGGAAAATCAAATAAGTTGGAAGATACCATTGTCAAAACCAATATAGAGGCTGCAAGAGAAATTGCTCGTCAATTACAGTTAAGGGATCTGGGGGGCATCATCGTCTGTGATTTTATCGATATGGAGGATCGAAAAAATCGTTATAAGGTAACACAAACACTAGAAGAGGCATTGAAACGAGACAGATCTCCTTCTAAGATTCTTCAATTTAATGAGTTTGGACTAGTAGCTATTACCAGAAAGCGAGTTAAACAATCACTTCTTAAGATACTTTGTGAACCTTGTCCTGAATGTTCTGGATCTGGGATGGTTAAATCTGCCCAGACTATCTGCTATGAAATCCAAAGCGAAGCCAGAAAAATGGCCACGACCATTGAAGGAAAAGAAATCAACCTCAGAGTTAATCCCGAAGTAGCAAAAGCTTTGAAATCAGAAGAATCTTCAGTCATTTTAGAACTTGAATCGAGCTTAGACAAAGAAATTGTTGTAAAAAGTGATGGTACACTCTCTCAAGAACATTTTGATATTTTTTAAGTCTATCGAATGTTGTTGCTTGAATAGGGCTCAGGAATTCAATGGGTGTTTACCAATAAAGCATCAGTTAATTAAAAAGAAATCTTAAATCTTAGAAGGGAATCCTATTGTAATTCTTTGAAGAGCAAAGGGGCGTAGCCTTCTCTGAAAGAAGGGTAACGAAACGAATAACCTGAATTGACTATTCGTGTATTTCGACAACGCTTATTACTCTGCTGCCTAATTTGACTAGTTGTCTTTAACTTTGAAGATAAATCAGTGCCAAGTTGGCCAGCAATCCAATCGAGCAGTTGGTTTTTATCTACAGGTTCATTATCAACAACAAGATAAAGTGCTTGTGGATTGTTTAGACTCAACAAATGAACTAGCGCTCCTACGCAGTCATCCCTGTGAACATGGTTGAGATAACGAGAAGGGCCCTCAATTTTTTGTATCTCACTAGTTCGCACATGGTCAATCAGACGATGTCGGCCAGGACCATAAATCCCCCCCAGTCGCACAACAATAGCTTCTGTAACATTAGACAGCAGAAAATTCTCACCTTTCTTTAGACAACGACCAGAAAAATGATTAGGTGCAACAGTCGAATTTTCATCAACCCATTCACCACAAGATTGATGGTAGACAGCAGTACTAGAGGTAAAAATCCAGCGTCGAACTACTGGATTTTGATTTTCCAGTGCCCTGACAAGATTTACTAGACCTTGAACATACGCAGCGTGATATGCCTCCTCATTGCGATGATCAGCCCCCACCATGTAATAAACTACATCAATCGGCCAAGGCAAATTAACTAAGGTTTCAGGCAAAGTGAGATCAGCGCTAATCTGCAAAAAATTGCTGGGCAGTTTTTCTGACTTGCGCCTTAACCCACAAACTTGGTGACCTTCTTGAATTAAACGTAAGCCAAGAGCTTGACCTAGATAACCACAACCAGCAATAAGAACACGTGTCATTAATTATGAAGTAATACTATTTCAGCTTAATGGATAAAAGGTTTTACTAAAGTTAACACGATGCCAGAAATCCGACCAATAAAAATGCATCTATTTTTTTCATTATTTACTATATCAAGACTGATCGTTTCTTTAGAACTTAGTATTTGTACCTTATAGGCACTTTCTACATTGAGCTCTAATAGATAGATCGAACCTAAATTAAAATAGTCAAAAAGGAAATAAGTTGCTTATTTTGACCTATTTGATTATTCTTTCTCTGCTAATTATAAATTCGTTTTTATTCCTCAATTCTTTAATCTTGGAGCTCCACCTATGCCAAAAGATTTGTCACCCAAGATTGGTCGAAAAACCCTACTGGCATCTGCACCATTGACACTGACAGGAGGGAATTTTCAGGCTTCTCAGTCTCGAAGAAGACCTCGGATTGCTGCTATAGTCAGTGAGTATAGAAGATATTCTCATGCTCAGCATATCTTTGATCGATTCCTTTGGGGTTATGGTTGGGGAAACCAACATCATCATCCAGCTATGGATCTGGTTTCTGTTTATGTTGACCAAACTCCAAAAAATACTCTTATCCACGATCGGCTTCGACGTTTCCCTTCAATGAAAAAATACCCGACTATTGCTGAAGCTTTGACGCTTGGTGGAGATAAACTAGCTGTCGATGGGGTCATTTTGATCGTTGAGCATGGCAATTATCCAAAAAATAAAAAAGGACAAACGCTTTACCCTAGGTATGAGTTTTTCATGGAAATTGCCAAAGTCTTTCAAGAAAGTAAACGAAGTGTGCCGGTATTTAACGACAAACACCTTTCCTGGAACTGGGAATCGGCTAAAGAAATGTATGATACATCAAAGAAAATGGGTTTTCCCTTTATGGCTGGCTCCTCCGTTGTTGTAGCTAACCGACTTCCCTCTATTGACATGCCAATGGGAGTAGAAATTGAAGAAGTACTTGGTTTAGCCGTTGGAGGCATTGATGGCTATGACATTCATGCATTGGAAGCGGTCCAGTGTATGGTCGAACGCCGACGAGGAGGCGAAACTGGAGTTGCCAATATCCATGCCCTGCGTGGACCATCTGTTTTCGAAGCAATGAAATCTGGTTCTTGGGATAAAGGGGGATGGAGTAATGAGCTTTTCCAAGCCTGTCTCTGCAGAAGCCATACCTTGGCACCGAGTCGCAAAGGGTTTAATCATATTCTCCCGAAGTTCGATGACATTATTAAACTGGTAAATGATAATGCTAATGAACCTGTAGCCTATCGATATGAATTTTTGGACGGTCTAAAAGCTACCATTCTACTGATGGAAGGATTGGTAATGGATTTTACTTTTTCAGCTCGTCTTAAAGGAGAAAAACAGGTACTGTCAACTCAATTTTTTCTACCACCCAGAGAAGTTTGCAACTTCTTTAACCCTCAAAATAATGCTGTTGAACAAATGTTTTTGACTGGAAAACCTACTTACCCAGTGGAACGAACCCTACTAACCACAGGCTTGACAGCTGCTGGGGTCGAATCTATTTGGCAAGGACAGAAAAAGATGGATACCCCCCACCTTAAAATTAATTACCAACCCACCACTGAGTCAACATTTAGGAGGAGTTAATGCTAAACCGAAGAACTTTTCTAGAAATGACGGTTGTCACAGGCATTGCTTCTCAGCTGGCTTGCTCTGATAAAAAAGATTCTAAAAAACGAAAGAAAATCGCCATTATAGCTTCAATCTGGAGATATCTGTCTCATGCCCAACATATAGGAGATCGTTTTCTAGTTGGATACCCTAGTCAAGGCAAATGGCACCTTCCAAATATGGATGTAGTCTCCCTATATGTAGATCAGAAACCTGAAGGTGACCAAAGTGAGGACCGTTCCAAAGAATTTGGCTTTCAAGTTTATCCCACAGTTCAAGAAGCTTTGCGCTGTGGAACAAATCAAATAGCGGTCGATGCCGTCTTATTGATTATTGAACATGGAGACTATCCTCGTAACAATAAAGGACAAGTTCTCTATCCACGCTATGAACTTTTCCAAAAAGTTGTTGAGGTTTTTGAACAGGATGGTCGTTCCGTTCCAGTTTTCAATGATAAACATCTGTCATATGAAACATCAAAGGCAAAGAAGATGGTCGAAGTCTCCAAAAAACTTCAATTCCCTATGCTAGCTGGATCATCACTGCCAGTGACTTGGAGAGTGCCCTCTATTGAATTGCCATTGGACAGTGTTATTGAGGAAGCACTCATGGTCGGAGTTGGATCTTCAGATGCCAGTGATTACCATGCCCTCGAAGCTCTGCAATGCATGGTGGAAAGACGCAAAGGAGGAGAATCTGGTATTAAATCGGTACAATTAATTCAGGGTGATGACGTCTGGAGAGCTGGTAAAGAGGGTCGTTGGTCTAAACAGTTACTTGAAGCAGCTCTGTCACGTTCAAACAAACTTCTAGGAGATACCTTAATTGATGCTAGACCCCAAGATTTAGCTAATAACGGCCAGTTGCCAATACTCGTCAAGGAACCAGCAGCCTATTTTATTGAACACATAGATGGATTAAAATCTACTCTTCTTATGTTAAATGGTGCTGTTCAGGACCAAACATTTGCGGCTCGAGTTCAAGGGATGACAGAAACTCAATCTACACTATTTCAACTTCCTCCCAGGCCTAATGTGGCTTACTCTGCTTGCTTAGTGGAAAAAATAGAAGAAATGATTGAAACTGGAAAAGCTCCGTACCCCGTGGAAAGAACACTCATTGTAAGTGGTATTTTAGATCACTGTTTGGAATCAAAAATCAGAAAAAACAAAAAGCTTGAAACTCCTGAACTAAAAATTAGCTATCAACCCCCCAAAGAATCCCATTTCTGCAGAATGTAGATATCTACGGTTCACTAGTTAGTACTTTTTAAGGGACTCCAAGCTTGGAAATTTAGGAACCAGTTGTCATGGAAC
The DNA here is from genome assembly GCA_022452285.1 of Terriglobia bacterium. Taxonomy (GTDB): domain Bacteria; phylum Acidobacteriota; class Terriglobia; order Versatilivoradales; family Versatilivoraceae; genus JAKUNG01. Next base: position 616,971 of record JAKUNG010000001.1, read on the forward strand.
ATACCCGGCGTAGCTTTTTAGGAACAAGTGCCTTAGGCGTAGCAACCATTAGTAAAACACTAACTAATCCTACCAACAGCCTTAAGTCTAATCCAATCAACTCTTTGACATCCAAAAAATCTCCTACTCCACCTACTTACAGAATTATTTACAACTGGGATGGAGCACCCCATGATTACTCAGAATTTCCACAATCTCTGGATCAGTTTTTGGAAAAGACCTATGCACCAATAAAAGACACTCAAGTTGGTGCCCATTTTTGGTGTATGGGAGAACACGAGGCGAAGTGGCCATCAAAAACCATGGAATGGGTAGGACACTCTCAAGGTCGAGTATATAACTCGGTTCGATCCATGCGACATAACGAGGGCATCTACACGATGTTTAAGCGTGGTGAAAACCCTTATCAAGCTCTGGTTGAACGAGGACACCAACTGGGACTTGATGTTTATGCCTCAATTCGAATGAATGATAATCACTTTAATGGATTGCAGCCTGAAAACATGCAGGAATCCCGAATGGAAGGATTAACAAAGTTGCGCAAGGACCATCCTGAATGGTGTCTCGGGCGACATCAGGCTCCAACATGGTTTGCTGCTTCTTGGAATTTTTCTGTTCCCCAAATAAGGGAGCATCGACTTCAACATGTATCTGAAGTTGCTGAATTAGCTGAATGGGATGGTATTGAATTAGATTGGCAGCGCCACGCTTTTCACTTGCCAATTAACGATGCATATCGTCTCCGATACACATTAACAGATATGCAACGAGCCTTAAGACAATTAACCAAAACCATCAGCCAAAAACGAGGAAAACCTCTGTACCTTGCAGTTCGAGTAGCAACCACATTAGAATCTTGTAATAAAATTGGGTACGACCTAAAAACTTGGATCAAAGAAGGACTTTGTGACATGATCATCGCCGGAGGAGGTGCTGGAACAGATTATGGAATTGAGGTAGAAGCTTTCCAAAATTTACTCAAAGGGTCAGGCATTCACTTTTATGCAGGATTTGATTCGGGATTTTGGGGTTCTCACCAAGGTCTTGATACTCCTAAGAAATGGGACCATGCCATGGTCAGAGGTGCTGCTAAAGCATACTGGGAAAGAGGAGCTGATGGTATGTACGTTTTTAATTGGCACGCTAACGAAAAAACACGTCGTCCTTTGCTTACAACCATTGGTAGAAAAAAAACATTAAATCAGACTAATAAAGTTTATGCAGCGCTTCACCGACGCATTGGGGGTTGGCCTTTTAGTGAAGCCGCAGAAAAAGCCTGGGCTGGAGCAGATCTTCATGACCGAATCTATGGAGAAACTCCAGTAGAACTCTACCCTACTCTAACTGAAGAAGGACCCTCTTTTAATATAGGTGTTTATGACAATGTCCGAAAAGAATCTCAGTTAGGTAATTTAGATAAAATCGAGCTGCAAATAGAATTCAAGAGCTATTCATCTAAAGATCGAGTTGAGGTACAGTTAGATCGAAAAATTTTAGGAAAACCTACAGTCCATAACGTTGCTAAGGATAACCCAGATAATCCATCAGATGTTTCAGAAAACAGCTGGTTGGTTTGGTCATTGGGTGCTGATCAAATAAACTGGGGACTCCACCAGATTCAGATTCGGCTTTTGCAACGTGATCTTCGAATTAAAGAAGTGCTTACTGTTAACCATGTTGAGATTCACCTAAAATACAAATAACATAAATTGGATTGAATAAGTTCGAACAAAATTTAAAATTTACCAAATTAGTCATTAAGAAAAAGGTTTTGATTTAACATATTGTAATCTTTAATTTCAATGAAATAAGGAGTTTTCACTATGAAGTTAGCAAATCGAGGCTTAAAATCATTTGCTTTACTAGTAAGCGGAGCTGTACTTTTTGTTTTTACTAGTTGTTCCACTCAACCCCCGTGGAAAGGTCTAAATGAAAAAGTCATAAACGAGCATAAGATTCAAGGACGTGAACGTCAAATTCCTCACACAGAGGTTATACCTAGCCTGGACCCTGGCAAGGTCTATTCTTCCAAAGAATTACCATCAATTAAAATTGCTGAGGGTGTTAAAGCTACAGTATCCTGGGGAGAGGGTGCATTATTAGAGCTTCTTGAAATGAAACCTGGCAGCACTTATCCAGAGCAATCACTAAATGAAGAACTCATAACAGTAGTTCAAGAAGGTTCAGCAACCTGTGTTGTTGGAGAAGAAACTTTTGAATTAAAAAAGGATAATATCCTTTACCTGACTCCAGGTAGCAAGCGTTCTATTAAAGCAGGGGAAAAAGGATTTAAGGCTCTTGAAATATTTTCTCCTGTAAGGCTTGATCATCTTAGTTTAGCCGGGAAAAAACAGTCGGAAAATGCCAGAATATCTTTCCCTGATCAAGGTGTGACCCCATCTATTAAACCTAATAAAATATACAATTTGAATGAAGTCCAGTGGACCGCCTTAACGCCACCAGACAAGGAAAAAACTTATAAGCGAAGCGCTGCCCTTTCCCGACTAATCTGGGGTAAGAATGCAATGTTAAGTTTTGTTCGCATGGACCCTAAATCCAATTTTCCACTTCATATTCACCCTGAGGATCAATTAATGATTACATTACGGGGATCTTTAGATGCTGGAATTATGGATGATAGAGTTCCACTTAATGGTAAAGAACAACACATTAATTTATATCCGAGTAATATGGTTCACTCCGGCCATATGGGAGAACATGGAGCTGATGCTTTAGATGTCTTCTGGCCAGTCAGACCTGACTATATTTCATATGCCGAGAAACAAACTAATCTATATGACCAAGTTGTTGGTCCGGGTATCAAACCTATTAAATTGGCAGAAGGTTTCACTTTCACCGAGGGGCCAACATGGTTAAAGGGGAATCTTTATTTTTCAGATATGCACTTTAGGGCTGATTGGTCCAGTGATGTGAGAAAAAGTCGCACTATCCGCATGTCTCCTGATGGTAAATGGAAAGCTATACGCAAGGGGATGCAGACTAATGGAACCATAGCCTCAAAGCGAGGCAATCTTTTGGTTTGCGACATGTTTGGTCACCGCGTGGTTGAAATGAGCCCAAGAACTGGCAGAATCCTCAGAACAGTGTTGTCAAAAGTGGACGGTACCAGAATTGATGGACCAAATGATCTGGTTATGGATCTCAAAGGTGGTATCTATGTTACCGACCCTCAGTTCATCCTAGACAAAAAGAAAATGCCTGGGACTCAAGTTTATTACGTAGATTCCCACCGAAAAAGTAAAGTTGTTATACCAGCAGGTGAATATGCCATGCCAAATGGAGTGGAAATTTCTCCAGACGGAAAAACATTGTATGTCAATAATACCTGGAAACAACCTGGAGGAAATTTCGTTTATGCTTATGATATCAAAGAGGATGGATCTCTTACGAATAAACGTAAGTTTGCCATGTTGAATTTAACATCTGAGGTACTGGATGCCAAAGAACCGACAGATCGAGTTAATTCACAGGCCGACGGTATGGCCGTTGACATGGATGGGCGTCTTTACGTGGCTACCCTTTCCGGCGCTCAGATTTTTGATGCAACCGGAGTGTATGTTGGAACAATTTGGTGTGAACAATTTCCTGTAAGTCTCACCTTCGGAGGCAAAAATAATGATGTCCTCTATATGGTAGGGCAATCGTCAGTTTGGTCCATTCAAACTAAAGTTAAGGGTTTTAGAGTTCCAGAAGGGATGAATTAGTTTTTCAATTGTCCCTTACCTTATGGTGAGTTCTGAAACTTGAAGTTATTTATTGTGTGAGCAGTTCCCATCTCTGATAAAGGTTCCATACAGTCTTTTGAGATGGGAACTAAGCTATTCCAGATCTTTTAAAGAAAACTACAGAAACGAACTTCCCGTTCATAGTTCAAAAGGCTCCGCGGTTTTAGTCCCTTTCAAAAACTTGATCAAAGGAATCTTATTAAATGACAAATAAAATTAAGAATCTTCTCAAAGACAATAAACCTGTATTTTCCTGTACCATCCGAACGCCCCATCCTAACCTCGCTGAGATTGCAGGTTTAGCTGGCTATGAATGCATCATGCTTGACGGAGAGCATGGCACAGTAAGTAGTGATACTTTAGATGCTATGATTCTAGCTGTAAAAGCGACTGGAGCAACGTCTATTTTTCGAGCACCTGGAGTTGATCGAACACTAGTTAAACAGGCTTTGGATCATGGAGCTGGAGGGATTCTTTTCCCCCACATTCGTACAGTCGAGGATGCTAAAACAGCAGTTTCTCTTTGTAAGTATCCTCCGCAAGGCAAGCGCGGAGCCGGGCCCGGAAGACCCATTCAATATGGTATGGGCGATGCACGGGCTTATCTTAATGAAGCTAATGAACAGGTAATTGTAGCCCTAATGCTAGAGGAACCAGATGCAGTTGAAAACTTAGAAGCTATTGCTGAAATTCCTGGTATTGATATCTTTAACATGGGACCTTGGGACCTTTCCACGGCCTATGGTCATCCTATTGAAGAAAAACACCCTTTAGTCATGAAGGCCTTTGAAAAAGCTTTAGAAATTGGTAAGAAACACGGTATTCATGTCGGTGTTTCCCCAGCAGATGCTGAAGATGTCAAGATGTTTTACAATAAAGGAGCTCGTTTTTTTGAATCTGTAGGTCTAGAGGGCCTTCTGATCAATGAGCTTTCCAATTTTCGCAAAGACTGTGAACCCTAAGAATTCACTTGACTCGTTTAGGAAGAGAACAACTTCATAAATTTTTCAATTGCAAGATTGTTTACTTCCAAAACTGAAACATAAAAGCTTGATCTCTTGTTCAATTTCTGGATACCTGCTTCTATCTGCACTGTAATCAGACAAAGCCCTAGATAGCCAAGAGAATTCTTTTAATCGTGCCAGAGTACAATTTGCCTAACTTAACAAAGAAAATGGATCTAACTTAATGAACAAGAATAGGCTGAGGGTATTTGTTAAACGTGTATTCACACACTACTTATTCATAGGTATCTGTAGCATGATAATGACTTGCTTGACTGAAGCGTCAGTTAGCGCTGCCTTACTGAAGAAACAACCTGTCACTTGTTCTATTGTCTCATCTGAAAAAGCTCCTGCTTTAGAAAAATTTGCTGTTAATGAGCTTCGTCATTATCTGGGGGAACTCTACTCTGTTCAAGCAAAACTAACTGAGCACTTCCATGCAGAAGCAACTTTAAACATTGTTGTCGGCAGTCCCACAACCAATCCAGCTTTTAGTGATATTAAATCCAATTTTTCCTGGCCTAGACTTACCGAACAAGGCATTGTTCTTCAAGTTATTCAAGTAGAGAATAAATCAGTACTCATTATCGGTGGTGGAAGTGCAGCAGCAACTTTGTGGGCAGTCTATGACTTTGTAAAGCGCTCTGGCGTACGATTCTTGTTGGAAAAGGATATTTTTCCAGAAACTCCTTCTAAGTTCCCCCCTGACAATTTAAAAGTTGTCGAGGAACCCCGTTTTCAATTTCGTTCTTATCGTGCCATCAATAACCTAGCTACCTCACTGATTTTTTATGGGATGAAAGACTATCGACATTTAATCGACCAATTAGCCAAAATGAAGTTCAATGTTCTTTACGTTCAAATTTACCCTCACCAACCTTTCGTTCACTATCAAATGAGAGAACAACCTAAAGAAACTGGAGTATTGCACTACGGTTGGAAGGTTCCAATTCATAAAGAAACTATTGGAAGACATCTATTTCATGGAAGTACTGAATTATCAAATCCTGAGCTTGCTTCAGCCCAAAACTACCAAGAAAGGGTAAGAGCTGCCCAGAAACTACTGCATGAGCTTTTTGCTTATGCTAAACGACGAGGAATGCAGACTGGTTTGCACTTTAGAATTAATCAATTCACTAATGAATTTAACTGGAAACTTCCTCAATGGTCGGATCGAAAATATATTCCCGAAGAAAAAATTAAGGGATCGCGTAATGCAAGACTTGGAATTTCAGAATATGCTGTTGACCAAACAGCCTTCCCTTACATGACTCCAGATAACCCAGCGGTAGTGGAACTTAATAAAACCATTATTCAAGCCCACGTCAATACCTACCCAGAAGCTGATTTTTATGGACTCACTCAACCTGAACTACCAGGGGGGGGTGAAAAGTATCAGACAATTTGGTCTCGTCTTAACAAAAAATACCAACTTGAACCAGAGTTTAATTTAGAACAAATGTTAAATTCTGCCAGAACCAATACTCTGGATGTTGGCGTTAGAAAGGGTGATAGACCGATCGAAGAACTTAAAGGAGCTCTGGCCAACGCCGATATTCTCGACAAACTTTTAAACGAGGATCAAATTCTCCAAAAAACAGGTAACCCAAATGCAACTGTTGTGATTAGCCCCTTCAGCGATGAATTTTATCCAGTAATTCCTAAGATCTTTAATGATCAAGTCATGATGATGGTACCAATGGATTATCTTACTTCACTTGCTGCAGAACGAACCGAAATACTTTCTTTTGCTGCTAATACAACAATGAAAGTGGCCACTCTTGCCACCTTGGCTGATGACAATATTGGCATCCTTCCTCAACTTCCGCTACAACCACTTCATCGCATTTTTCAGGCCATGGACAAGTACAAAGTCTTTGGATTTTTTGGAAGACAGTTCCTAGTTACTAAACTTGAAGCAGGAACAGCTTATTTAGCTGAAGCTTCTTGGTCATCATCTACCACGCCAGAGTCTGTTTATCGAGACCAAGTTAAGCACGTATGCGGTGAGGCTGCTGTCTCTGAAATGCTCGCTGTTTATCGACTTTTGGAAAAGGCTACCCTTGTAGGAGATAAAGTTGCTATGGGTTTTCTATTTCCAGTTACAAACATGATGCGAAAACATTGGCACAGCGACTCAGGTCCAGTAGCTGGTTGGGATGAATTACGATCCTACTATCTAAATGCCATTCCAATAGTTGAATCTGCTCTAAACAAGAGCCGCCCTGAAGGAAAATCTTATGTCCGACAACTCCTTGGTCAATTAAAATTTGGAACAAACTATATTGCAGCCGTGCAGGAAGTCCGACGTGCCCGACTCAGTTATGAAAATTCTAAGCAAGCTAAAATCGATAAGAAGGCCCGTGAATTTGAGAAAAGTATAGAGGATACTAAGCAACGATTAGAAACTGCCTTAAAACTATTAAAATTGTCCATCGAAGATTGGGCAGTAGTAGTGCGAGATCCCTCCGATTTAGGAGCTCTTGGTGTACTTAACTATTTTTGCTATGACTACCTTAAAGCAGTAGCTTTAGACATCGCTCTGGAATCTGGACACTGGAGTATTCGATTTTGAAAAAAGGAGATAGAACTTTTGCAAACAATACGAGTAGCAGGTGTCCAAATGAACGGTTATCTTGGACAGGTCGACCAAAATCTGAATGAAGTTGAAAATTGGGTAAAAAAGGCTGCTAATCAGGGTGTTGAGTTAGTGCTCTTTCCTGAGTTGGCTATTCATGGCCATTGGATGGCTGAGGAATGTTGGTCAGTAGCTGAACAGGTACCAGGAGGACCCATATGCGTTCGGCTAGAAAAAATAGCTCGAGATTATAACGTTGTCATTTCAGTTGGATTGTCAGAGAAAGAAAACGACTTAATTTTCAACTGTCAAGTTTTGGTTGGTCCAAAAGGTTATATCGGAAAATCTCGCAAGATACATATGTCTGAAGACGAAGGCCTTATGTATGTGGGTGGTAATGCCATGCCAGTTTATGATATTGGAAAGTGCAGAGTAGGTACTATCATCTGTTACGATGCTCTTTATCCAGAGGTGGGTCGAGTTTTATCACTCAATGGAGCTGAAGTATTCCTTATGGCTAGTGCTGGACGAAGTGGCCCCTGGAACGAAAAAACAGAAGAGACGGTAGCTCTTAAAGCGAAGGAACAGTTAAGTTCTTATCGTTTTCGCTGTATTGAAAATGGAGTGTTTGCAGTAATAACTAATCAGGCAGGCATGTCTGGTACTGTAGATTTTTATCGTCCAGAATATAGGCGACAGCCTTATCATGCAGGTGGAACTCTAATTTTTGGTCCGGATGGAGAGCTTCTGGCACAGTCACAAACTAAAAAAATTGAACCCGACATGGCAGTTGCAGATCTAACAGTGGAGCGCATGGCTAAGGCACGGGGAAATACCAACTTTACATTACGTAAACGCCGACCTGAGCTATATCAAGATCTAACCAAACCTGTAACAGAAAAATAAATCATTGTTAGACCTCGAAAAATTTTAGTTTACAGAAACTTAGATAACCCATTTAAGCTTACGGATTCATCTTTAGATTGACCTTATACTCACTTATAGTGGATTCGATCGTTTGATTTTCTCTCAAAATTAACTGGTAAAATTACTAAGACGACCATCCATACGCCAATCAAAAAAAGACCAATTATTTCTCTAGCTTCTTCAACAGCTAAATTTAACATTTGGGCATTTAAAAAGAGGTCTGTAAGTAGCACACAATCGAAGACCTCAAGAGAAATTGATCCAATCCAGAAAAAAACCACTCCTCCTAAGCAAACTGGGATAATCCGAGGAAGTCGACTAAAACAACTAAAACCACAAATTACTCCAGACAAAAAATAAACAGCTGCCCATTGGATTGGGTCAGGGTCGTTGAACTGAACTGTTGCAGCTAGAAAAAACAAAATAGTTAATGCGATGTTACACCAGCGTACTATGTTCAAAATAAAACCCGTCAATGAAGACAAATCCGGTCTAACTCGAATTACTATTTTCGACTAGACATTTCAGAAGGCAAATTTGAGATCCACGTTCGAATCAACTTAATAGCCTCTTCATCAGGAACATTTGAGGCAATATGAGGCATCCGCCCTAAACCCAATTTCATCATTCGATAAAGAATTAAAGAACGGTCTGGCTCCCCAGGAGATAGCAACTTTGCCCCTGCAATGTCAAAGTCACCATGGGTAGGCAATTCCTTTAAAATCTCAGTCTTTTCTAGCGGAATTGTTACAAGCAGTTGAAAATCTGCATTACCACCTCCCCATTTCCGATGACAATGGGAACAGTTAGAGTGTAGGTAGGCTCTAGCTCGAATATCAATAGGAAGACTTTTGTCAGAATAATCTGCCAATCTTGACATTTTACTTGCTGGAGCAGGCAAGGGGTCTTTAAAAACAGCTAATTTATGCAACATTTCTAACTGATTATCTTTAACAAATCCATAATTATGGTGCTTGTTCATTTGTAAGGTATTGACTCCAAGTACATATTTGGCACTAGTGGTGTGACAAAGAGTACATTCAGCACGACTGGGGATTCGCCACTCTTGATCCCTATAACCCTTTGCAGCTTTTGTGTCTGTTATTTTATAATTTATGTTCAAACCACGGGATCCAACTAGCTCAGCATCAGTTTGATCATCATTCCAAACATAGGAATAACCCTTCCAATACTGGTCTCCTACTAAATCAGTACCTGTTAAACGCTCAAAATGGAGCAAACGAGTTTCGACCCGTTTTCGAGTGGCTGGATTCCCTGGCTCAAGTTCCAAAGAAAAGGTTTTCACAATAACAGTCCCATCAGGAAATCGCCATCCAAGATTTGCGGCTGGGGCTGGCTGCGGATACTCTATTTTATCTAGTTCAATTTGAGAGTCCTCAGGAAGAGCAAGCCAGCGGTCCTTGATAGCACCATCTGACCATAGTTCAGAGTTAACAGAATATGGAATGAGTCCGGGAGCTGTTTGGTAGTCCTCAGTGGAGGTAAACAGGCCCGTTTCGCTTAACCGAAGAGGAAACGGATTAGGCTGATGGACAGGAGGTGCTGGAACTAACTGGTAAATTTTTCCACTAACGTAGTCAAGAACATATATTTCACCTTCATTAGTTTCTCCAAAATCGATAACACGAAAAGAAGTATCTACCAACTCACGATGAGATTTTACTTGTTTGCCATCATATTGAAACCCCCAGATTCTTCCCGTGTCATAGTCTCCGTATACGTAATGGCCTGCCAGTTCTGGAAGCCGTTTTCCTCGATAAACAAATCCTCCAGTTATAGATCGGAAATCAGAATGGTCATGCTCAATAATTGGTTCCAAAATAGGTGTAGGGCCTAACTTGCGGGTCGGTCGAAATGGATGCGTTCCCTCCTTAACACTCCATCCATAATTTCCACCAGGCTGAATCAAATTAATCATTTCCCATAAATCCTGTCCTACTTCACCAGCCCAAAGATCCCCCGTTTTGCGATCAAAACTCATTTTCCAGACCTGCCTTAAACCATAAGCCCAAATTTCAGGACGACTACCTTTCATTGTTACAAAAGGATTATCTTTAGGAATTCCATAATTTTTCCCTGAGTCAGGATGATCAACATCAATCCTCAAGATAGAAGCTAAGAGGTCAGTTATGTCCTGACCTGTATCAAGCTCATCAGCAATGCCACTTCCATCGCCTGCAGCAACATACAAATAACCGTCTGGACCAAATCTTAAACAACCCGCATTGTGTCCACCAGAAGGCCATTCCAAAATAATTTTTTCTGTATCAAAACTAGCACTTAAAGGATTTTCAGATTGGACTTGAAATCTAGAAAGGCGTGTGCCCTTTGGACTTGGACGTTTAGTGTCTAAGATATAGGTAACATAAAAATAGCCATTTTCTTTGAAGTTTGGGTGTAAAGCTAATCCGTAGGTCTCTTTTTTTAAGTCAATTAAAAGCTCTGCTTTAGCAGTTTTAGGGTCATTGACAAAGGAAAAAATTTTTCCAGCTTGTTCTACAACAAACAATCGTTTAGTACCGATTCCACTAGTTAATTCTAGTGGTTTTTCAAATCTCAATTGAGGGAAAACCACTTCGGGACGAAAAGGATTAGGGGGATCAGGAGAACCCTTTACTCGCGAACTTGTCCAAGGGATACGTTTGAGACTCCCATATTGGGCTTGAAGATCACTATCTGATCCTTGACCTTCTTCCTCACTCATCAAGGTCATGGCAGAAATAGCAAGGACTAATAACCCAACAAATATTATCGTTTTTTTGTACATTTATGATGTCTCGTTTCCAGTAATAAAACTTATTGTGAATGGTGGAATCAGGTACCAAACAAAAACCTTATCAAATTGATTCTACATTGTAATTCAAGTTATCTACAGGAAAATCTCGTTCAAAAATATTGTCAATCCCTCTTGAAAAAAAGACTGGCTTAAGGTTAAGCTTTAGAGACAGACAAATAATTTATTGGTGATAAGCAAAGGTTCTTATTACTTGAAAATTACTTGCAAAAAGCAAAACAAAAAGGTGAAATCAACTTACTCTGCAAAGTTATTTAGGTTTTTAGGCCGAATGAATTAAGATTAATTGTTAGCTTTTTAAACGACTCATGATTAACATATAGTTTAATAAAACAGTAACTTTTAGTCGGTAACTGAGAAAACTATGACCCCAAAAAAGTGTGTTTACAAAATTACTTTTCTAAATGGGGGCAAAGTTTATGAAATCTATGCTAAGCAGGTTAGTCAGGGAGGTCTATTTGGTTTTGTGGAGATAGAACAACTACTATTTGACCAAAAAAGTGCTTTAGTTGTTGATCCTTCTGAAGAACAACTTCGAACAGAATTTAGTGGTGTTCAACGGACTTACATTCCCCTTCAATCGATCATTCGAATAGATGAAGTCGAAAAACGTGGTACTAGTAAAATTCATCACTTAAACGAAAAAGATACAAAAGTACACACGCTCCCTACTACAATTTATACCCCAGCAAAAAAAGACTGACAAACTAGTCACTCCTAACAATTTAAACTTCAGAATAAAACTTTAAATTTCGCCATAAGTTAAGTACAATTATAGACAATTAAGTTGAACTATTATTTTGGATAATATTAGGGGATCGCCACGTGCCAAGATTTCTATTAATAGTACTTTCACTAGGGTTTATTTTACCTACATTCGCTGAGCTTGAAATCCTAGGAAAATCCACTATTGATTTCGAGAAAGATGTAAAACCAATTCTTCTGGAAAATTGTATGGATTGCCATGCCGCTGAATCCCCTCAGGGTGGGTTGGTTCTAAATTCTTTCGAATCAATTGTGACCGGAGGGGAAAAGTCTGGACCCTCAATAATCCTTGGGAATGGTAAAAAAAGCCCTCTCATTCAGTATTTACGAGGAGAGCTTTTGCCAAGAATGCCTGCTGGGGGAGATCCCCTTCCAGAAAAACAAATAACTCTTATCTCCCAGTGGATTGATGGTCTTGAAAACACAAAAAAAGCTCCTGTAGGAACAATAGCTTCAGTACATGAATTTAAAACTACGATAAAACCGCTGTTAGAACAAAACTGCTTTAGCTGTCATAATTCCGATAGTCATAAAAGCGGACTGGTTCTTGAAACTCAAGAATTAGTTGCTCAAGGTGGTGCTCTTCAAGGTCCAGCAATTATTCCTGGAAAAAGTCATGAGAGTCCTTTGATCCACCGTCTGCGTGGAACTAAAGCACCCCAGATGCCTTTAAACGGAAATCCCCTTTCAGAAAAACAAATTGATTTAATTGCCAAGTGGATTGACACCCTGGATCCCAAAGCTTTTGCCCAGAATGAAGCCTCTAATAAACCAAATTGGCCATGGAAACCTGTACAGGAACCAAAAATCCCGGTAGTAAAGAATAAAGACTGGATCCAGAATCCCATTGATGCTTTCATCCTAGCTAAGCTTGAACAAAAAAAACTGAAGCCTTCGAAACCAGTTTCTGGCCATGGTTTGCTTCGACGCCTTTATTTTGGACTGATTGGTCTTCCACCTTCTCCTGAAGAAATGGCAAAATTCCTAGCCAATCCCACAGCGGCCTCCTATAAACAGGAGATGGAAAAATTACTATCTGATTCCCGTTATGGTGAGCATTGGGGACGTCATTGGCTTGACTTAGCGAGATATGCTGATACCAACGGCGGCGCTATCGACGATCCCCAAAAACATATCTGGCGTTATAGGGACTATGTTATTAGGGCTTTCAATCAAGATCGTCCATATGACCGTTTTATTAAGGAACAACTAGCTGGTGATACTATCAGTGCCTATGGATCCGAAGGCAAGATTGGCTCGGGATTCTTAGGTCTGTGGACAAGGACAGAAGGAGACAATGGTGGTCGTCGTTTCATGGCTGATGTGGTTAACACCACTTCATCCCTTTTTATGGGTTTAACCCTAGGATGCGCCAACTGCCATGACCATAAATATGATCCTTTACCTCACAAAGATTATTTTCGTATTGAAGCCTTCTTCTCTCCAGTTCGTTATGAGGTACAGGACTTACCGTTCCATCAATATGAGATGCCTCTCCAACAACCAGAAAGATGGAAAACGAGAAAAGAGGCGTGGAAAAAACACTTGGCTAGAGTTAAGAAAGAAGCGAGTGAATATCGAAAAAAGATTAAAGACAGAGAGATTAGTTACCAATTTCTTACTAGTCCACAGGATTTAAAAGATTGGAGTGATCCTGGACAGAAAAAACTCCTCATTCCTAGTGATACATTGCGCAATAAAGAGGAAGAAAAAACATTAAAACAATACACCCTCATGACTGGCAGGTTCGCCAATCCTAATGTTCAAGGCTATTATGATGCTAAGGCTGGTGTGCTCAGAGATAGCGGTCATCAGCGAAAAATTGCCACTTATGTTCTGGCAGGAGGCAACTATAAACTTCGAGGAGAAGAGGTACAGCCTGGTTTCTTAAGCGCCATTGAAGGGAACTCTGAACCCGTTAATTTAGACGGTATTACTGGCAGTCGACGTAAAGTACTAGCTAAGTGGATTGCCAGCAAAAAACACCCCTTTACTGCTCGAGTCATGGTCAACCGGATCTGGCAGTATCACTTTGGCAGAGGATTGGTCAAAACACCAAGTGATTTTGGTAGCAATGGCAGTGGAACAGTCCATAAAGATTTAATTGACTGGCTGGCATGGCAGTTCATGGAGAGCGGTTGGAGCATTAAAGAAGTTCACCGATTGATTCTAACATCCAACGTCTACAGATTATCAATGAAACATTCTCAGTCTGAACCTTACGAAAAGATTGATCCCAACAATGAATATCTTTGGGTAAGAGATCCTTTCCGTATTTCAGCGGAATCTCTACGTGACAGTCTCTTGGCAATTAGTGGCCAGCTAAATCTTGACATGGGAGGCCCTGCCTTTTTCCCAGAATCCAATTTTGAACAAATGGCTCGAGCTGGAGTCTGGTGGTTAAAATCACCTGGGAATGAGGCTAACCGTAGGACAGTTTATATGATCCAGAGTCGATCTTATCCGATACCAATGATCAAAGTTTTTGACGGGCCCAATTTAGATGAAAGCTGTGTGGTCCGAGGAAATACCACAGTAACCCCTCAAGTCTTTTCTCTGCTTAATGGAAAATTTCCAAATGATCAAAGTAACGCTATGGCACAGCGGATTATCAATGAAGTAGGACATGATATTGAAAAACAAATTGAAAGAGCTTTCCAGCTGGCTTTCCAAAGAACTCCCTCACTGTTTGAGAAAAAGAAGTGCTTAGCTTTCATGCAAAATGCAACAACTCATACGAATACGGACACCCTTACTCTAAAACAGATTGCATTCTCTGAGGAATCAACAACTAAAGCAACAAACCATCTTAATAACTTAAACGATTTGACTAATCTTTGTCTTATCCTTATAAATATGAATGAATTTATCTTTCTGGAATGAAGGAACAGTAGAGGAGATCCATAAAAATGCGAAAAGGTGAATTTGACTTTTGTAGCAATGTCGAGCAACCGGATCCACGACTTGGTAATCTTGGAAGACGGGATTTTCTATATCGTTTCGGCAAGGGTCTGGGAAGCTTAGCGCTTTCCTCAATGCTCTATCAAGACAGCTGGCTTCAAGCTGCCTCACAAACAGTCAACCCACTACTGGCCAAAAAGCCCCATTTCGCACCTAAAGCCAAGTCCGTTATCTTTCTTTTTATGTCTGGGGCTCCCGGCCAAATGGACACCTTTGACCCCAAGCCTAAACTGAATGAATTACATGGGAAGCCAATTACCAGATCGTATGGTAGCTTGGAAAAAAGAATTTATGTTGGGTCTCCCTTCAAGTTTGCCCGACACGGCCAATCGGGAATGGAAATCTCTGAGATCTTTCCAGAATTAGCTACCTGTGCTGATGACATTGCCGTTGTCAGGGCCATGCATACCAGTGTGGAAGCTCATACGATAGCAACCTTTTTCATGAATACGGGAGTAGCAGTTCCAGGAAGCCCCTCCATGGGTGCCTGGACGGTATATGGCCTGGGAACAGAAAACCAAAACCTTCCGGCCTTTGTGGTTCTCCCCGATACCCGGAGTAGAATTTTTGGCGGGGCTATTAACTGGGCTAACGGTTACTTGCCGGCAGCTACCCAGGGAACTTTGATTAACTCGGAAGGATCCCCTATTGTTGATCTTATTCCCCCGGAGGGTGTCACGACTGAACAGCAGGCAAAAAATCTTGCCCTGATGAATCAGCTTAACCAACCCCATATGGAAGCTAATCCCAGAAATCCTAATCTTGAAGCCCGCATGAGAAANTANGAGCTGGCCTTNCGAATGCAGGCTGCCGTACCTGANAGCTTAGATATCAACCTGGAACCTCAAAAAATTCAAGAGATGTACGGGTTAAATCAAAAAATTACTGAACCTATGGGCCGCAAATGTCTGCTTGCCCGACGGTTAGTTGAACGTGGGGTACGCTTTGTTCAGATCTATTGCCAGGGCTGGGACTCTCACGAAGATATTGCAAATGAACATAAGAAACGTGGAATGGAAACCGATAAACCTGTAGCTGCCCTCCTCAGGGACTTAAAAGAGCGGGGCCTTCTCGATGAAACACTTGTTGTCTGGGGAGGCGAGTTTGGCCGTACGGCAGACAATACGATGGATTTCTTCAGGACAGGACCTGGCCGTGACCATAATAAGGATGCCATGGTTATGTGGCTTGCCGGCGCCGGCATTAAGGGTGGCACCGTTGTTGGAGAAACCGACGAGCTTGGAATCAAGTGCGTGGAAGACGTTTACCACACTCATGATCTTCACGCCACCATGTTACACCTGATGGGCCTGGATGACATGCGCCTGACCTATTATCATTCCGGAAGATTTAAACGACTTACTGACCTTGGTGGCAAGAAAATTAAAGAAATTTTAGCCTAGTAAAGTCAGTAACTCCTGCACCCTTTTTGAAATTCCCTTGGCCCCAGATTTGAGGCTAATCCCATTTCACTTCAAATTGGCAGGCACGGACATGAGTAACACCGTTTAAGGTTGCATAGTAAGTTAGCAACACACGTCCATTATTCATATTAACAAGGTCGGGTGTTCCAAAGGTAAAACGATCTAAAGCATCCCAAATCCCCTCATTTTCTACAGCCACTTCTTCAAATTCAATCGGCTGCCCAATTACCTGAGATGTTGCTCGATCCCACATTTGAATTGGTCCCTGTCCACCCCAGCTCTGACCAGCATCTACTGACCCCCAAAGTTGAATCCCTTCTGGGGGTAGACGATAATTACTAACCGCAAGCATTTTTTCATCTGAACAAACCAAGGGAACAGTAATCTGTCCCACAAACCCAATTTTTTGAGGTTCTGTCCAGTGACGTCCTCCATCAGAAGAAAAACAACTGCGTACTTCTATTGTTTCCTCCGTATCTTGATCAAAAGTCCAAAGCAGAGCAATCAATTGGCCATTAGGCAGCGTTGCAAAGCGGGCATCACAAAGGTTAAGCTTCCCCGATTCATCACTAGCTACAATAATGGGGGCCTCAAAAGTTTCACCATTATCCTGTGAAAAAACCATGGCCGTTCCATTTGGTCCCTCTGGCTTTAACTTGTACTCTAAAGGAATGCAGAGCTGTCCGTCGGCTAAAGTAAATGGACTGGAAGTAACACCTGCATTTAAGAGATTTGGATGAGGAACAGATTTGGGTTCGGACCAAGTCAAACCACCATCAGAACTCCTAATCATCAATATGAAATGTGGTAGTTTTCTTCCCTCTTCATCAAACATATAAACATCTGGTTTTAAACCTTCGATAGCGCCAAAAACAACTAACAACTCTTGATCTTTTGTCTGACAAACTCCTGAACAAACCACAGTCAATTTTGGAGTGCGTTTTTGACCATCAAATATAACCCTAGGATTAGACCAAGAAACCCCAGAGTCTATCGAAGTTTGCATCACTAGACGACTATCAGGGCTATGCTTGCTAGGTCCCTCCCTATAGACACTGCAGACTGAACCATCATCCAGGAGGATAGATAGTGGATAAGCACAAGTAGTCGACAGGTCATTGGAAGAAAAATTAGGAGAAACAGCATTGTCAGAAATTATGTTAACGTGCATATATTGACCTCCTCTCAACAAAGTGAGATGGGGAAATAGTGGTTAATAGACAGAAATCTAATAAAACCATACTCCCATTATCAAGATATTTTAAAAAAACTGGAATTATCAAGTCTAAAAGCAGCTTGCTCATGATAATCCTAATAAAGAAAATAACAACTACCCTTAATTATGACTACCAATTGATTCGAAATCGACAAGCTCGAACATGAATGATACTTTCTAGTGTTGCATAATAGCTAAGTAATAAACATCCATCGTCCAAAAGTAACAAGTCAGGTGTTCCAAAAGTAAAGTTAGGTAACTCTTCCCAGACAGCATCTTTCCCCCCAACTTTATCCATATTGCATGCTCTATTTCCTAGCATCGATCCACAGGTTGAATCCCACATTTGGATTGAGGTTCTGAGATCCCACTGGGTGCCCTCATTTAAAGAGGTCCAAAGTCGAATTCCTTCAGGTGAACATCGATAATTGCTAGCCGCAATTAGGTGCCCGTTACTTAGAGCTAGCGGCGCTGTAATCTGCCCAACAAAGCCTGTTTTCTGAGGTCGGGTCCAAGTTTGACCCTCGTCAGAAGAAAATGTTTGGTGAACCTCTACGGTATGCTCATTTTCTTGAAGAAATGTCCACAATAGTCCAATAAGACGACCATCTTCCAAACAATTAAAGCGGGCATCACACCAATTCATTTCAGCACTATGATCAACAGCCACTGAAGAAAAAGAACCAAAACTTTTTCCCTGATCCTGGGAAAAGAACAGCGCTGTGCCAATAATCCCATTTGAAGCTTTATATTCAACAGGGAGACAGATTCTTCCATTTTTTAATACCAATGGTTTCGCGGTAATTCCAGGTTGATCTAATTGCTGCTGTAGCACAATTTCGCGCGAGGATTGGCAACTACTATCATCCAATCTCTTCTCAGTAATCCACAATTTTCGAGGTAATTTCTCACCTTCCTCACTAAACATATAGACATCTTCAGGGAGACTTTCTACTGTACTGTATACAATTAGTAAAGAACCTTCGGTAGTTTGACAGGGACCACCTATTTCTGCTGTTTGCCTTGGTTCAAGTTTTTGTCCATCAAAAACGATTTTTGGGGAATTCCACGTTTTCCCATTATCATGGGAAACCTGCATAACAAGGATTCCATCAGAACTATGCTTAGTAGTGCCCTGACGATAAACACAAACTATTGAACCATCGTCCAGAAGGGTTGAAAGAGGATAGGAACAAGCAAGACTGACTTTTCCAGAGGCAAAGTTTGGAGAAACCGGGTTGTCTGAAAGGATCTCAACATTCATATTATTTGACGAGTCCACTACGGCTAAAAAGTTTTAAAATTTGATTTAAGCTGAAACCAAAGTACCATCATTTTCCACGCGCATATAGTGTCCTCTAATGCGAGTTGGTGTTCTGTAGGCCTCGTGGAAAACAACCATGACTCGGCCATCTTTCATTTCCATCAAACCCATCATTCCTGAACACAAAGAAATACGAACTTCTTGGGACCAAGTCCTCCCTTCATCAATGCTAGTTTTCATAAAGATTCCATACCCCCGACTACCCATGATTAGAACCCCTGAACTATGGCGGAGTAGTTGTGGACATTCCCCTGTACAGTTAGATGAGAGCTGCTTTGACCAAGTAATTCCTTTGTCTTTTGATCTATTCATCCACATAAAAGGAGCACGTAAAGTTCGAGCAAAGGCTACAATGCTCCCATCAGCACATTCCACCCCCATACATTCATTGCTATCAAAATTGTCACGGTCCAAATAGTAAGGACCTGACCAAGTTTTACCGTCATTCAGAGATCGAATGACCAATGATCGGTCACGTCGTTTGGCATTTGATTCAATCTCACCTCCTTCTACTGTCTGAACGTGGTAATAGAATTGTAACAAGGTTCCATCTGAGTAGCGGGTCACAGGGGAATAGGGACCAATCCTCCCTTTTTTTGGAATATCATATAAAGACTTGCCCCCTACTAATAAGGGTCGGGGAGTTGTCCAAGTTTTTCCCCCATCACTAGAAAAAGCCGATTTAGGTCCTCGTACCTTTGATCGCCAATCATAAGTATATAGGCAGGATAATCGTCCATCTTGATGGCCAAAAAAGAAACCAGGTCTCCCGCCATCCGGAAGTTTTTTAACTAATACTGGATTTTCCCATGTTTTTCCTTCATTGGAAGATCTTATTAATAAAAAGTCATTAAACTCATGAGGGTTTCCATTAACACTCATCCAGACCAATAAATCCCCATTTTTAGTCCGGGTGACTCCAGGATAAGTCTGATTGTCCCCGTAGGTTTTTTCTACATCCGGATAGGGACGGAAATAAGCAGGATATTCCTTATCAATTTTGCTCCACTTAGGATTTAAATTACCCACTTTTCCAGAAATAGATAGATTACGAAATTTAACTGGACCTCGAGCCATAATACCTGCACGGCCAACTGGATAGGTATCATCTCTAACCTCGACAATGACCTTGCCATCCACCAGAACCCGAATTAGGTCACCTTTTGCTTGAACCCGTGCTTTCATCCAACCAGGAGTTGCCTGTTCCCATTCTTCCTGACTAGGTCCTCTCTGAACCCACCGCTCAGGAAGCTCTGAATGGGGAGCTAATCCGGTCGCAATATCTCTCCGATACCCTGATTGATCCTGTAGAAAGACTCTGACCTCATATTTAGCACCCTTTCTCTCAAGATCCCTAAACTCCACGCAATAAAATCGAACACTATCTTGGGCGCGAACAACAATTGAAACATTGGTGACAGACCAATAAAAAGTTTGAAACTCAACACTTAAATCTGTATCAGTTAGAACCTCTGGACTGGGATAGGCTATATCTTCGCGCTTAAGAAGGTCACTATAACGATCTTTCCTCTGCTTCCACACTGGAGAATAAATAATTTTGTTACTGTCTTGAGACCATTGTGTATCTCCCACAAAAGTCCATGAATCCTTGTTTCCATTTAATTGCGGCGTCAGAGAAATTGAGTCTCTACTGGAATTGATGCCACAAGAGATATAGGCTCCACCAACTCCCGTAGAAATAGCCACCGTTAATGCATTCTTAATGAAACTCCGCCTAGAAATTTGACCCATTATGAATTTCCTCCCGTTAACATTTATACTACTTAATTGGATCTGAATTTTGCTCAGTCATTTTTTAGTTTTGCCTGGCGTTCCATAAGCAAAACATCAACCATTTTTCCCTGAAGCTTAATATGACTTGGGAATTTAGAAATTATCTGAAAACCAAGTCGGTTAAACCATTGAAATTTTTTGTCATCTGATTCCGCTAAATAAACCTGAACGCAGCTAACTTCTTTCTCCACAGCCTTCAACAGCAACCATTCAATCAATGATCCAGCTTGGTCGGAATAATAATCGTGCGTGGCAACATCAAGAACTGCTTTATGACGATACTCAGTCGCTGGTCCTGGTGTAATTGAACCAAATCCCAAAACTCGATGATTCGTCTCACCAATCAACATACACATATCCCCACCTCTTTCCGCAACTTCATCATAAATGGCTGGAAAGTTGGAAACACATCTCTGCAACTTTATATATTTTCCAGACAATAGGCCCCTGAGATAATCTAAAGCGAGCAAATTCCAGGGTTGAATAACAAAGCAGGCAAAAGAAGGTAAGTCTCCCCAATTGGCTTCACGGATAGAAGTAGACTGACTAGAAGCAAAAAATTGTTTTTCACAATTCTCCTGTCCTTGGGCAGTTTTCCTCATTACACCGCCATTCCACCATTGAAATCCACAACGAAGATATACATTTCTTGGGTCACGAGTCGCCCCCAAAAAAGAAACTTGACACCCAGCCTGGAAGGATAAATCCGTTGCCGTGTTTGTAAGATACTCCGCTATACCTAATCGACGATATTCTGGATGAGTCAGAACAGACCCAATGACCGACACCTCGTTCTCTTTGACTGGGTAAGCAACCAATGCCGTTCCAACAGCTTGTCCATCAATCCTTCCCAGGACAACCTTAGTTATTAGATCCTGACTATAATCGCCATTCATGGCCTTGAGCCAATCATAATCCCCTCCACCTCTTCTTTTCCATTCAGTCCTCCACAATTGTATGAGAGTAGTTTGATGGATTGAATTAATTGGGAAGGTCAGCTCCTCTAATTCAAGAACACGTCCGTCCTTTAGTTTAATTATTGTTTGATTCATTTAACCTCTCCCAGAAACTTTAGCTAGTTGAATATCACTTAGAAGATCGAATCTTTTCCAGAAACGGATCTTGAGTTCGATCGCACCAAGCCAGTAATCCCTGTTGAAGTTCGGGAATCACTGGATTCTGACCTTGACCAGCCAGATTGATTAATTCGAATGGATCATTGACCAAATTATAAAGTTCTGTTTCGCTGTTCTCGTGCATCACATATTTCCAAGGCCTGCGTACCATTGCCCTCCAATTTTCTACTCCGTGCCAACTAGAAAAATTAGGTGCTAGATTATATTGGGCAAAGCAATCTCTAAAATTTGGTTCTGTCTCATCTCCTAAAAGGTAAGGTAACAAATTTTCTCCCTCCAAGCCTAGCTCTTCGATATCGACACCTGCCACACTTAAAATAGTAGCTGCAACATCAACATGACTAACATCGAGTGAACAACGAGTACCGGATCTAAAAAGGTTTGGCCAACGCATCACCCAAGGAACCCGTAGGGCTTCTTCATAAGGGCAAAATTTTTGCCATAACCCATGCTGGCCCATCATTTCTGCATGATCAGACATCATGATTACCAAAGTATTGTCTAGAATTTTACATTCTTCTAGTCGTTTTATAAATTGTCCAAAAAGTGCATCAATATAACTAGCATAACCCCAGTAAACTGCAATGGGTTTCCGCCAAGCAGCAAAATCTTTTCCCCACTCATTTCTTAAACGTCGATAGTAACTTTGTTTGAGAAAACTAGGTTCTCCAGAAGTCGGATCCCAATTTTCTGGTTGGGTTATTTTTTCTGGATCGTAAAGATCATAATAGGTTTTTGGTACCATCAGAGGTGGGTGAGGGCCTTCCATACTAATTACTTGAAAAAAGGGTCTTTGGCGATCTCTTAAGCCAAATAGTTCAAAGGCATGACCTAAAATCCAGTTGTTGTGTTCCTTGTCAGCAGGAATATCAAGGATAGCTGTTTGCGGTACTGACATTCCCGGATGGTGCTTGGATCGAAAAGGTCCACTCCGTTTTTCATCATGAAAAATGAAACCGTCAGCAACACCCTGCCATCGACACCATTCGGTATAAGCACGTTCCCCTTCATCACAGGCACTAACCCAATCAAACCAGCGATGAACATTATTAGCCCCTAAGTGCCACTTCCCTGTATACAAACATTGATAGCCTACCTTACGTAAATAATGCGAGATAGGAGGTTTTGTAACTTCCATGTCCCGAAATTCAAATTCTCCATCTTTTTTTTCGAACCCTGAAAAAGTCAGATGTGGCATACCAGCTTGATGAGGTTGAAAACCAGTAAAAAAGGAGGCTCGAGCTGGAGAACAAAGAGGGCTGGTGGTACGCAAGTTTTCCATTAAAACGCCCTCTTGAGCTATTCGATCCCAAGTGGGCGTCTGACAAGCAGTTTTTTTCAAAATACCTAGGGTATCCAAACGCTGATTATCACTAATTAAAAGTAAAATATTTGGTTTTAACATGGTTGTCATAGTCTATTTTGCCTGCAGATTGAGAGTTTGCAGTAAATACTCTTTGAAAGATTCAAGACAATTTATGCTCTTAACCTATCGTAACAAATATTATAAACCCATGGTTAAATGTTACATTTTATTATTGTCCATTAATTTTTTCGAAATACTGTAATGGGAATTACTTCCTATGTTAAGCTCTCCAAGTATTCTTTTGATTTCTGGTTTTTTGGAAAAATTTTGATTCTAAGCAACCTACTAAATTAAAAACGACTAGGGATAAGAGCAAAACATATCATTAATAATCCCATCCTTTTTCTTCCTAGTCAGAAAAAAAAATTATGGTAAATACGCAACCTGAATTTTCTCGTGAACAACCAAAAGAATTAATAGATACTTTTAGAGGCGTTCATTGCTATTTACCCACACCCTTTGATTCTAATCTTCAAATTGACACCAAGGGAATGAACCATAATGTTTCACTTCTAGCTCAAAATGGACTAAACAATCTTAGCTTTGTAGTAACAGGAGGTCTAGGGGAATTATTTGCACTTGATTTAGAAGAGCATCAGGCTGTTGTTAAAGCTGCAGTTAAAGGAGCAGCAGGTAAATATAAAATAATTGCTGGCATTAGAGGAGGATACAAATTTGCACTAACTATGGCTCGAAATGCAGAGAAATCGGGTGCTGATGCCATTTTGATATTTTCTCCTCCCGGGGGACCACAGACGATTGAAGGGCAAGAACGTTATTTTAAAGATATTGCTAATTCCGTAAACATTGGAGTATTTGTTTATCCTCGTCGCACTCAAAAAAATTACTGGCCTACGCTGATACAACGACTAGTTACCCAACCCAACATTCTTGGATTTAAGGATGGAACTGGAGGAATTTCTTTTGGAAGATCACTGGGTTCTCTAGTTCGTGACCGCCTTATTTGGACAGCTAGAGGTGAAACCCATGCACTACAAGCTTTAACAGCTGGGGCTCAAGCCTATGCTACCGCATTTGGTTCACTAATACCCAGAGCGTGCATTGAATTCTGGAAGTATGGCCTAAAAGGGAACATAAAAGGAATGAAAAAAATCTTAAGCAAACGTATCCAACCCCTGGAAAAGATCCGTCATTTGCTTCCCTTTCCTGATGCACCTCCCGGTTTTGGAGTGGCTGGAATTAAGACAGCTCTAGAGGCATTAGGAAGAGCTGGAGGCCCTGTCCGGCCACCAAAATTGCAAGTAGAAAAAAAATCTTTAATTGCTGAAATTGCAGTTGAATACGGAGAACAACTCTAACTATTTCTGCGACAGTGAAGCATTGAGAATGGACATGAACTCACGACGCAATTTCATAAAAAACACTGGATTAGCCGTAGGAAGTTTAGCAGTCTTAGGGACAGTAGGATGTAAAAAGCAAAATCGGACTATGGCAGAACTCATAAAAGCTTGTAGAGGCGTTCATAATTTTTTAACTACTCCATTTAAATCCAATGGTAATCTCGATTCTGAAGGCTTCTATAAAAATGTTAACTTTCACGCCGATCGACATTCAAAAAACATGTCCATTGTGGTGAGCTGTAATCTTGGAGAATTGTTCTCTCTTGATTTAGAAGAACATCAGGCTCTAGCCCAAGCTGCAGTCTCTGGTGCTCAAGGGAAAATGCCAGTCATTCAGGGCATTGCAGGTGGCTACAAACTAAGTTTACAAATGGCAAGAAATGCTGAGGCGGCAGGAGTGGACGCCCTAATGCTATTTGCTCCTCCTCACGGAAGCTCTACCGCCAAAGGTATTTTAGAATATATGTATCAAGTAACAACTAGTGTAAGAATGGGAGTATTTGTTAACATGGTTCATGGACACCAATCTCAACCGGTAGCAGAATATTGGGCTAAGGTAATTGAAGAACTCTCTGAACTTCCTAACGTCATTGGTTTTCAGGATTCTAGTGGTGGTACACAAGTAGGTCACACTCTAGGTTCATTGATTCCTGATGATTTTTTGTGGATCGCCCGAGGTGAAAAACATGCTACTCAAGCATTACCCATGGGAGCTCGAGCCTACACTGCTGCAGTCGCTTGCTTAGTTCCAAAAGCTTGTTACGATTTCTGGGAATATGGCATCTCCGGAAAAATTGACAAAATGCAAAAAGTATTACAAACCCAGATTGACCCTATGTCTGCCGTTCGGAGTCTTAGACCCGGCTATAGTGCAGCAGGAATTAAAGTAGCATTAGAAACAATGGGTCGCGCTGGTGGTCCTACTCGTCCTCCTATGGGCCAAGTCTTAGCTGAGGATCGGCCAAGAATTAGTGAAATAGCTAGGCAATATGCGGAAATTTAAAATTTTTAATCCTGTAATTATAGTCCGGAGGAGTTAATGCTCTGTTCTAAATTAAGAGAACGCCTTCAAGCTCTATCCCCAGCATTATTAGCTGATGCTAGATCGAGACTAGAGCTTCCAGAAAAACACCTCGACCCTAATATCAGACCCTTTACCCCATTTATCTCTATGATTGGTACCGCAGTTACTGTTAAGCTTGGCATTGCTGAAAATAAAGCCTCAGCAGATTTAACGAGGATGTTGGAAGCCTATGAATCCCAAACTGAACCTGGAGTTATCATGGTTATTGAAGTGCCTACAGCACTACATAGTTATGGGATTTTTGGTGATGGAGCTGCAACAATAGCTAGAAAAAATGGATTTTTGGGAGTACTGGTAGAAGGGGCAGTGCGAGATACCCCCGATCTACAGAAAATGGATTTCCCCGCATTCAGCCGAACGATAGCACCAGGGTATATTGTTGGGAAAGCCAATGTATTGGATACTCATGGTCCAGTTATGGTTGGTGGACAAACAATAGATCAGGGCGACGTAATTGTTGCAGACAATGATGGTGTAATTGTTGTTCCTCCTCAAGAACTTGAAAAGAACATCTCACATGCCGAATCTATTAAGCAATGGGAAGAACAAGTTCATAAATTATATGCAGCAGGAGGTAGTTCTAAAGATATAGCAACTCAGGTCGGTCCACTTCCCTAAATGAATACTCTAGAACTAAGCTAAGTCTAACTTTAAACCTAAATAAAATGATGGATTCAAAGCTTTGTTTTATTACTGCCCATGAATTGGTAAAACTACTCCAATCCAAACAAGTTTCTGCCAAAGAGGTGATGCAAGCACATCTTTCCCATATTGATCGCATCAATCCCAAGGTAAATGCTATTGTGACGTTGGTTGGTAAGCAAGCCCTTGATCAAGCTGAAGCAGCTGACAAAATGTTTTGTAGTGGCCACGATGTTGGCCCGCTCCATGGAATCCCTATTGCTCATAAAGACTTAACTCTAACAAAGGATGTACGTACAACTTTTGGCTCCCCTGCTTTTCAGGACTACATTCCAGACCAAAATGCCTTGATTGTGGAACGCCTTAAAAAAGCAGGCGCTATAACCATTGGTAAAACTAACACTCCAGAGTTTGGAGCAGGCTCTCAAACTTTTAATGAGGTTTTTGGTAAAACACTCAATCCATATGATACCTCTAAAACTTGTGGAGGCAGTAGTGGGGGCGCTGCAGTATCCTTAGCCTGCAGAATGCAACCTTTGGCAGACGGCAGTGACACTGGAGGATCACTACGAAACCCTGCCAATTTCTGTAATGTGGTGGGATTCCGTCCATCTCCAGGAAGAGTTCCAGTCTGGCCTAATCAAGTTGCTTGGTATCCTATTAGCGTTGAAGGTCCCATGGCTCGGACTGTAGAGGACACAGCTCTAATGCTAAGTGTCATTGCTGGTCCAGATAACCGTTCACCTATTTCAATCACTGAGCCTGGCAGCAAGTTCTCTATTCCACTACAAAGAGATTTTAAGGGGGTTCGAATTGCCTGGAGTGCTAACTTAGGCAATTTGCCTGTTGACCCTCGAGTAACTCAAGTTATTGAAGGACAGAAAAAAACTTTTCAATCCTTAGGCTGCTTCATTGAAGAAACTGAACCTGATCTTCAAGATGCAGAAATTGTTTTTAAAACCTGGAGAGCCTGGCGTTTTGAATTATCTCTATCCCGACTTAGTCATCCTCAGAAAAACCTTCTTAAAGGAACTCTGCACCAAGAGATTGAGGCAGCCAAAAAACTAAAAGGTACTGATCTTTCTCGCGCTGAACTCAAAAGAACTGAAATCTATCACCGCGTCAGGGCATTTATGGAGACTCATGAGTTTCTTATTTGCCCCGTTAATCAAGTACCCCCTTTTAACGTTGACGAACCATACGTTAAAGAGATTAATGGAATCCAGATGAAAAGTTATATTGACTGGATGGAATCTTGTTGGGCAATTTCCATACTAGGACTTCCCGCCATTTCAGTTCCAGCCGGGTTTACTCCAGATGGGTTACCTGTAGGTCTACAAATCGTCGGCAGACATCACGATGACCTTGGCGTCCTCCAGTTGGCCCATGCTTTTGAAAAAATGACTTGTTTTTCGAAAAAAACACCACCTTTACTGGAAAATTAAGAACAAGTTCATGCCTTTGTATTGGCATGATTTTACCATTAAGATTTATGTATTTTCCTGATACCATAAAGAATAAAAAGGATAAATTATATTTTGATTGAATTAACTGTTAACAAGGCAAAAATGAAAAGCCTTACTGCCATTGAATGTTCAGCGATAACTCCTCTAAAACCCTTTTCCAATGGTTCATTCCCTCAAGCAATCTGTGGAAAACTCAGTATTTATAAGCATCTTGAACAAAGCCTCCTTGGAATCCAGCTCCAGACAAGACTTTTAATATAAGTAGTTTATTTTCAATAACTTAGGAAAATGTCCCTTTTTATGTGCAATCTGGTCTTTCTCCGTTTCTAACAGTGGTTTTCGGCGTCATAATTCTTTTTTTCCACAGATTTTTCCACAATAACTGTGGAGGAATGATCTATCGATAGTATTATTCTCTAGATACTGGAAAAAGTGATCGTCAAATATTGAATAAGAAGAGTGAAAATAGCATTGACTGAAAATAATTTAGTCTTTTTTATGCCTGTCGCACTTGACCTGAAGCTATCTTTAAAAAATCATGGTTGGGTATACTTGGCCCCTTGGGAATTGGATAATGATGACCTTTTACGAGTTGAGAATATTTGTGGAGAAAAACTTCGAATTAAGATAAAACAACTTAATAAACAGAAACTCAAGATAAAGTATGACAGCACAGAAGTTAAGCCTAGAAAACACTTAAAAAAATTAGTCTGGCAATGGTTTTCATTAAATGATGACTATAAGGACTTTATCAGTTTAGCAGAAAATTTAGACCCAACGATTGCACAACATGTGCAATTAGGTGGGGGAAGATTTCTCCGTTCAAGTACTTTTCATGAAGATTTTGTAAAAACCGTCTGCACAATCAATACCAACTGGTCTTCAACAATAAGAATGATTGCTAATATTGTTTCCAAAATTGGTAATGGAGCTTTCCCTGATCCTGTCCAAATGGTAGATTTTGGCATAATGAATCTCAAACGTCATTGCCGAGTTGGGTTCCGTGCTGAAACGATTATTAGTGGTTTGGATCAAATGCTGAACACCAACAAAATTAATGCTACTGGTGAAGGTGCTTCATCAAAACTAACATATGAATTTCTAGTTGGGTTAAAAGGAATTGGACCATATGCAGCTGCTCATTGCCGAATTCTTTTAGGTGATTACTCGAGACTAGCTATTGATAGTGAAGTTGCAGAATTTGCCGTAAAGATACTTGGATTGCCTGTAGACAAAATAAGCTCACATTATGATTCTTGGGGTAAGTATCGTTTTCTTGGTTATAAATTGAATCGAATCATTGATCGAAATAACTGGATTAAAAATAGATAGCGATTTTTCCAATACTCAGACTTTTAGCTTGAGAGTTAGGGTTATATTGGGTTCCTTAGTATTAGTCATACTGACTGCAGTGCACCTAACCAGGATTCTACGGACAGGTCTTTTAAAGACTCGAAAAGAACTGCTCGGTAGTAGGGGTTAATTAATTCCTATTACTAATGACTTCCTAATTCTATTTGTGGATATCAAAGAATCCAATTCGCTCTAAACCTGCTTTGAGTTCTGTAGCTTGATTAGAGTTTAGTGGAGAAGTTGGCTGCCGAGGATCCCCTGAATCCAAGTCAATCCATTTGAGGATCTGTTTCATAGCAGCAAGGGTATCAAACCTAAGAATTTCCTGAATAACCAAATTAACTTGTTGCTGCAATTGCAGACCTGTTTTTCCATCTCCTGCTATGAAAGCTTTATATATTTGGACAAATAAAGGAAGCATAGCTGGATAAGTTGACCCAATACCCCCCTTGCACCCTGCCATCAGGGCATACCACAGGACCTGATCTCCACCATTTAAAACTGTAATTTTACCTCCATCGAGCATAGCCGACAGAGTTAATTGATAAAGATCTCCTGTCGAATCTTTTAAGCCAATTACGCCTGGAATTTTAATAAGTTTGTCAAAAGTACTTGTATCCAAATTGATAGGCACTCTACCTGGAATATTATAGGCCAGAGTAGGCAAACCCGACTCTCCAGCGATTTGCTGATAAAATTTTACTAAGCTCTCCAAATTAGGTTTAGCAAAATAAGCGGGTGGCATGCTGGCTACTGCGTCCGCACCAGCCTTACTTGCATGACGAGCCAAAGTCATCGTATCAGGAATCTGAAAAGCTCCAATGTGCGTCATCACCGAAACGCGACCGCCAACTTCATCTAATACAATTTCAAGAATATTCTGTCTCTCAGGAACTGTCAAAAACAGACCTTCTCCGCCTCCCCCACAAATATAGAAACCATCCACACCTGTGTCCAAGGAATACTTAACTGTTTTTCGAAGGGCAACCTCACTAACCTGACCTTGAACATCAAAAGGTGTCATGATGGCAGGAAAAATTCCTTTAAATTCTTTCATAAATGGATCCTCCAATTTTCGATCTCTAAAACTTTTAGTGATAAGTAATAGATATGGATTTCAAAACGGGACTATTAGCTCCATTGGGACTAATCAATATTGCTTTAAACTGAAAATAACGCAAATCTAAGGGGAGGTTTTTTAATTTAGAACTATTGTTGGTATAAAAACTTCCTTCACCTTGAGGTCCCTGCCAACTTGCTTTATGGAGTGCTTCAATACTGCTACCTGCACGTACCTGAAACTTGATTTCAGCTGAGAATGGAGCCTCTCCTTTCCAAACAAGAGTATCAAACTGGGTGGACCTGCCAGCATCGAAAATTTTTGACCGATACTCAAATTGGGGTTGTCTATCAAAAATATTCCCAATATCAACTCCAGTAAAAACATGTGGACCGAGGCCTGGCAGATGGATGCGACGTTCGATTGAAAACCCTTTGGATGATCCAAAGTAAAGAAAAGAATCGGTACGATGCCGTCCATCTAGTTTATGACAAGCAAAGAGAAGATCAGCAAATCCATCAAGATTATAATCTGCAGACAGTACTCCTGAAGCTGAATTAGTTGGGATTAAGGTAACTTTTGATGGATCGAAACCGTTAATACCATTCCAGTATATATAGGATGGATGTGAACGAGTCTCGCCAGCATGATAACTACTAACGGTGAGATCGAGATAACCATCCTGATTTAGGTCAGCAACAACCGAGCCTTCAGGACCCAAGGCAGGTAATTTTTGAACATGAGAACTTTCAAAGCCCTTTGACCCTCCCCAGTATATAAGAACATCACTTTGATAAGTGCCTTCAACTGAATGCAAATTGGTAATGACTATATCCAAGTAGCCATCTCGATTCAGGTCAGCAACATCTGCGCCCACCGCTAAACCTGAAGGCAGGATTTGTTTATTATTATTGTCAAAACCACTTGAGTTATTCCAAAAGATTACAACTTGATTGTGAACTGTAGGATAGACAATGTCTAAATACCCATTACTGTCAAAATCTCCTATACTCAAAAATCGAACACCATCGATTTCAAAAGTAAAACGATTGTTACTGGCAAACCCCATAGGGCCACCCCAGTATAGATCCGTTTTACCTCCGGTAGCATACTCCCCTAGAACTAGATCTAAGTGACCATCTCGGTTAAAATCAGCGGCCCTTGCTGAAAAAGCCATCTTGGAAGACACAACTGTTTTGTTCAGGGTCGAGAATCCCTGAGGAGATCCCCAATAAACTGCAGATTCTGGACCTCCCATATAGAAGTCTACCCAACCGTCATTATTTAGATCTACAGTAGAATATCCTTCACCTGGAGAACCAAATGGATGATCAAGATCGAGACGTTGGTCAACTTGATAGTCACCATTCTCGTTTCCCCAATAAATATAGGCTGGTACTGGATCCCCTGCTGACCCATCACGTTGATTGATAAAAACAACATCCTTTTCTCCATCCCGATCAAAATCAGAAATCCCTACACTACCCGCTCCCATGGTTGGCAATTCTAAACGATGCTTGGGACCATACCCTTCGGTCCCTCCCCAATAAATATAGGAAAGAGCATTAAATGAATGGGCATCGTGTTCATTACTAAAAGCTATATCGGGAAAACCATCCTGATTAATATCATCAATCAGACAATCAGTTGGATTAAGAGTTGGTAACAAAGTTCGACGTTGGATAGTGAATCTACCAGACCTGTTCCAATAAATAACTGAACCACTTCCAGGACCAGGAGCCGCATGACCAGAACGTTGGGGGCCATTAGCAAAAACTAATTCTGGAAATCCATCGTCATTTAAATCTCCTGACGTTACGC
This sequence comes from Terriglobia bacterium, assembly GCA_022452285.1. Taxonomy (GTDB): domain Bacteria; phylum Acidobacteriota; class Terriglobia; order Versatilivoradales; family Versatilivoraceae; genus JAKUNG01. The sequence continues at coordinate 648,814 of JAKUNG010000001.1, forward strand.
TGCTGGCTGCAACCGTAGGAAGTTCCAACCGATTTTTCTCATCGTAACCAGCTGTAGATCCCCAGTAAATATATGAATTAATTGCTTCACTTTCCACATCCGTATCTAACTCTCTATTGTCATCAGGTTTCCTAGTCAAAGGTCGATAACGATTAGCTAGTATTAGTTCGGGTATCTTGTCCTGGTTAAGATCAGCAATGGTAATCTTAGAACTTCGCTGACCCGATAGTATTGTCAATTGTTTCTCAGAATAGTTTCCTCCCATCTGTCCCCAGAAAATCATAGCGCCTCCTGAAGACTGGGAATTCCCTTCGTTAGAAAAAACGAGTTCAAAAAAGCCATCTTGATTAAGATCACCAATGGTTACACCAGTAGCTTTGTCGGTTGTTAATGTCAGTCGTCTATCCAGTGAAAAACCATCTTTTGATCCCCAATAAAGATAAGATTTATTCTTAGAAATATTAACTCCTTTTTCTTTTCTTTCTACAACAACATTGCCACTATTGGCAAAAACAAGATCTGGGTAGCCATCATGATTAAGATCTTCCACTGCAGCCCCAGTTGCTTGTAAAGTAGGCAGTTCCATTCGACGATCAACATTGAATCCCTTGGCTCCACCCCAGTAAATATATGAATTCAGATTAGTCTTAGTACCATTGAAGCTATTAATAACCACTAAATCAGGAAAACCATCCTGATTAAGATCAGCAATGGTTTGGGATAATCCACCGTCACTGGGAAGGCGAGTCCGGTTGCGGACATTAGAGGACCCTTTGACACCCCAATAAATAAATAGGTCCACCTTTTGATTGTTGTCATGGGTATTTGGCAAAACTACATCAATAAAACCATCTCGATTAAGATCCCACTGATTAATTAAACGAATCTCACCATCTGCGGTAACATATATGTTTTCTCCCCCGTCAACAAAGGTTCCTTCACTAAACTCAAAAAAAGTAGAAGTACTCCATTTTTTCTCGCCTGACTGGGATTGATAAGATAGGAATAATAAGGTACAAACGACAAACAAACATGAAAAAACTATACGTTTTCTCATTGCTCTAAGGTGGATTTTAGAAAATAAAAATATTCGATTAACCATTAAAAAAATCTCCATATGAAATCATTTTATCTATTCAGCAGGAAGACCCTTAGTTTGTCAATAAAATACATCTATTGTGTCTGAAATCGTAGTTTCCTAATTAAGATGCTGATAAAATTAGGTGAAAGCTAGTTCAATTTATGAAAGTTGATTCCAATTAAAAAAAACTGATATCACAAGAACTAACAAACTCTTCTCCCAGAAAAACCAATACATCAGGAGACTTTAATGGAAGGACCTAGAGCCGCAAATAACCAGGAACTAGAAACTATTTTGAGTCTAGTAAACCTCGTGTTTCGTAGTGGTGTCAACCAAGATATGGCTTTGGATTATCCATTGGTATTTGACAAAAAAAATTTAAACAACCTTCGGGTTGTTCTCGAAAAAGGGGAAATTATCAGTCATGCAGCCATGGCCGAACGAACACTAAAAGCAAAAGACTGTGTTCTTCCTATGAGTATGATTTGTGCTGTGGCTACTCATCCTGTTTACCGAAAGCGTGGATCGGCTACTAGCATCATGGAGGATGCAGTAACAAGCATGGCTCTTCGAGGCGATGCTTTTGGATTATTGTGGACCGGTCCCGCTAGAGATTTTTATCGGCAACTCGGATGGGAGGTTATTGGCACAAATGGTTGGACATATATTCTTCGACCAACTCAATTCAACCACTTTAAATCCTATTGCCTTGTTCGAGCCTATCAGCAAGGTAAAGATCTTAACCGCATAATAGAAATTCATCAAAACCAATCAGAACAGTTAACTAGAAATCAATCGGCCTACCAAACTCTTTTTAACATTCCTACAATCAAAATCTGGGTCGCTGAAGAAAACAACTTGGTATCCGGTTATCTCGTAGTTGCAGAAGCACATAATAAGTCCGGAGTAATTGAATGGGGCGGCACAACTAAAGCACTTTCCTCACTGCTCGCCCATGTATTATCCACAACTCTTGAAACACGATTACAGGTATTTGTCCCAAGTTTTAAAAACCCCATGAAAACATTATTACAGTCGCTTGGATGTCAAGAACGTATCCCAATGGAAGAAGCAGACGGATGTGGTTTAAAAATGATCAGAATTTTATCCTTAAAAAACTTACTGGAGAAACTGAAACCTCATATTCAAAATTGTTTAGGGAAAAGCTCAGGTGAACTTGGAATTGTCGTAGCTGAAACAGCAGAACGAACAAGCCTTAAGTGGAAAAACAAACACTTTACGGTTGGAACCGAGCAAGTCTCGGAAGAAAAAACTCTCACTCTTCGAGAAACTGCTCAATTTATTTTTGGGCCTATGAAACCCTCGTCTGTTACCAGCCTGTCTCCAGAAACAGCTAAGGCTTTAGATCAGGTCTTCCCTTTCACATTTCATATTGGAATGCTAGATTACGTTTGATCAAGTACTAACTCCAAGATCTACCAATTCTTTAATTTTTTCCATTTGAAATTAGCTTAGCGTTTGACAAGTACTCTTGAGCTGTTTTTTGAAGCCAAGAATCGTAGAAACTCAGAAAGAAACGGACGCCTAAATCAAAATATCGCTGCATTCTTTCACCATGGTTAAGGGTCAAGGCTCCTGCAGTTCGACCAGAAGCAACAATTTGTTGAAGAGCGTCTTCAACAACCTTTTCTACTATTGGATCATAATGTTTACCAATCATACCCATGGTCTGAGCTAAATCTGCTGGCGCTACGAAAAATACATCAATATTATCAACGGTCAAAATACTGGACAAATTCTCAATCGCCTTCATCTCTTCAATGAGAACGATTACCAGGGTCTCTTTATTAGCATTCTCAAAAAATTGAGATCCCCCATAAGATCGCCTTCCTGAAAACATTCCTCGGCCACCAATCGGAGCAAAGAAAGCAGACTGTACCACTTGTTCTGCTTCAGCCTTCGTGCTTACGTGGGGCATCACAATACCGTTGGCACCCAAATCTAAAACTCGGGTGATAACTCCAGGGTCATTCTGGTGGAGTCGAGCAATAGAAGTCATGCCCCAAAGATCACAAGCTCGGGACAAATCTCCTAAAAGATTCCAGTTAATAGGTCCGTGTTCTCCTTCAAGCCAAATTCCATCGAAACCTGAAGGACCTAAAAAATCAATTGTATCGCTAGTATTACTGTGTCCACCAACCACAAAAACTGTTTCACCCCTATTTAATTTTTCCTTTACGCGGTTCCCTCTCATAGCCATTCCGTTCTCCTCTTTTGTATTCATCGACTGGTTAAATACGTATTTAAGTCAGTTGAGTCATCGCTTTGTTTCAATATATTCCATCTGGTCACTAGCAGCAAATTACTTTGATGTTTATGACTTGACTCTACCTAACCGCTGTTAGTGACCCTTATTCACTAATACCCAGAGCTTCATTCCCACAAGTTTTAGCACAACCTGTGTCTCTTAAAAAACTCTATATTAATTTATCTCTATATAATAAGCTGTATTAGATAGCTTTTGTCTATATCAAACATCTCAGATCAAAAAATATACAGCTGGAGAAATAATTATTTTTTGGTCTAGATTGGTTAGTTTCGATCTTGACCAGATAGAAAAGTAATCATCATGAATGTCAACCGAAGAAAGTTTCTTACCCAATCAGTGACCATTTCTGCTGGTCTGGCCAGTTTATCTACCCAACACCTCAGTCAAGAACGGTCTTCAACCAAATATAGGGTTGGTATAGTTGGCTGTGGCCGTATGGGCCAACATTTTGCTGATGTTTACCAAGCCTTACCTGACACTGAACTGGTTGCCATTGCAGAATGGAATTCAGAACGACGCAAGGTTGTAGGCAAACGTTATGGAGTAAAGGCTCTCTATAAAGATGTGAACGCCATGCTAAAAGAAGTGGTTCCTGATTTAGTTGCAGTGATTACACCCAGCAAATTTATGAAGGAAGCTGTGATTGCTTCAGCGGAAGCTGGAGTCAAGGGTGTTTCTACCGACAAACCTATTGCCGCTACGCTGGCTGATGCTGATGCAATGGTAGCAATCTGTGAAAAACGGGGTGTGGTTTTTTCAGGTGGAAATTTACAGCGAGCTATGCCAGAGGTACAAGAGGCCGCTGAAAGACTTAAATCTGGTCAATATGGTTCTCCAGAAGGGATTGCCATCCACGGATTTGGTGGTGAAATCTCTGGTGGTGGCTGTCAGCACCTATCTGTACTCAGACTGTTCTCTGGTTCTGAGGTTGAAGAAGTTCTCGCATGGGCTGGACCGCCGGAAGCCTTAAAGAAAAACGATGACAAGGGTCTTAACGTGAATGCACTCTTTAATTTAAGTCGTGGTCCCGATTGTCAGGTTTTTGGTTTAACGCAACCCTACGGACAAAAACAACCAAGCGGTGTTGACGTTTGGAGCAAGGATGCTCTAGTTCGTTGGAGATGGAAGAGTCCAGAAATTTATCTTGGGTTTAATGCCAGTGGGGAACGGAAACAAATCAATCCCAGCTATCGTCCATTTGCATGGCGCAGTATTATTGATGAAATCCCTAGTCTTCGTAAAACCAATAACTACCTGGTTAGCTCCATTCGTTCATTTATTGATGCGGTTAAAACCAAGAGTGAGTTATGGATTTCCGGTCACGATTTAAGACAAGCTCTTGAAATCGCCATTGCCTGTAAACTCTCAGCCCAGCTGGGAAACCGCTCTATTAAGCTGCCGCTGGAGGATCGATCATTGACTCTGTATCCTAGACCCTACCGCTGGCTGGGAGGAGATGAAACTGACCGACCACAATCTCTCGAGGATGCAAAAGGGGGGGAAATTTGAAACCTTCCCTCAATCGCCGACAGTTTCTTGGAGGATCTGCTCTTCTAGCGCCGGGAACTCTAGTGCCGAACATAACCTCAGCCAGCAATTCAATAAAATCCGTACAACCGTTAGCCAAGCCCAGACGGACGATGTATTTTAATGATGCACGGCACTACTATCTGTATGCTTTCGACCCTCCCCTATCGATGAAAGATGCCTGGCGTCCTGTAGACGAGCTGACAGGAACCTCTGTAAATACCTTGATTTATGGAGTGGAAACCGGCGGACTCTTTAGTGACACTAAAGTAGGAATTCGAGCTATGTCACAGCTTCGTCCCTTTCAAGGTGCTCACTATTGGCGTGCTTGGTATAACATGCAAAGCTTAATTGATCGCGGACTCGACCCTTTGCGAGTTCTGATTGATCGTGCTCATGAACATGAGTTGGATTTCATTATAAGCATGCGCATGGGAGGAGGTCCCAGAGATCCCCGCTACCAAATTGGCACTTCTGGGTCATTAGCTGGCGCAGGAGGGCGTCATCGTCAAGAAAATAATCCAGATTTTGCACAAAAACCAGTGAGAGATTTGCGCTTTGCCTGGATTGAAGAACTAGCTAGTTATCCAGTGGAAGGAATTGAGTTTGATTTTGCCTATACTCCTTTTTACTTCAAACCAAATCAAATTAAAGACCATATGTCCCTAATGACCGAGTATGTCCGTCGTCTTTCAGAAATGGCACGCAGTAAAGGACCCAATCGGATTGTAGGCGCTAGAGTTTTTCCGACCGAGAGTATGAACCGAGCTCTTGGTTTAGATGTAAAAGCTTGGGTAGAACAAAAACTGGTAGACTATGTAGCTCCCCTCTACTATGGATATTTTCTGCTGGATCCTAACCTGCCTTTTGAATCCTTGGTAACAATAGCACACAGATCAGGCGCCGAAGTCTATCCTGTTCTTCAACCCTACTTTCTTGAACATTCAGAACATGCCACACCAGCCATGCTTCGAGCAGCTATTGCCAATTACTGGTCAAAAGGTGCTGACGGGCTTATTGTTGGACCGTGGTTTCCTTGGCCTTTTAGGGAAGAAGAACGAACCCTATTAACTGAAATTGGTGATCCCGCAATAGTAAAAGAAAGCAACAAACACTACTTTATTTCACCGCGCCTGAAAGATGCTGCCGAACTAGGTTATAATCATCCTCTTCCACTAAATTTAAAAAGTGCACATCCAGAGTTAAAAGAAGATATTACATTTTATGCTGCTGACGATTTCAGGTCTAATCGTGTGGGTCGGGTTCGACTATTGTTGAGAGTTAGAAACCTAGTAGCTGCTGATGAGTTTAATGTCTTTCTTAACAAACAATCATTGGCTGGGGAAAGTCTTCGTCGTACTAGTCACCGCTATGATTTTCAGTGGCTGGAGTTTACCTTAAACAAGATACGACCCCGTCAAGGGTCTAATACCCTGTCAGTACAATTAAGATCTAGACCAGAAGGACTGGAAGGAGGAGTCACCATTGACCAAAGTGAACTCCTGGTCGAATACAATCAGCCCCAATCTGTTTCCGTCAGACCTGACTTCCTATAGCAAGTCATTGACGCTTATAATCCAAATTCCCTAAATCTTTAGCCAAGGAGTAACATATGCTTCAACGAAGAAATTTCATCAATCGAACCGTAGCAAGTTTGGCCTCATTAGGACTGCTCAGTTCAAAAGAGGTGAAGTCAAAGCCTTTAGCCAAAACAAACCCCTCAATGGCTGGAGAATTGAGCAAAAAACCACGAATGATGTTCTATCACGATGGTCGCCACCCATTGATTTACATGTACGAACCTCCAATGCAAAAAGAAGAATATGAATCTGCTGTTGACGAGTTACTTGGAACTCCCATTGAAGCTTTAATGTTTACCATGGGAGACGGTCGTACTGTGCTGCATGACACTCAAGTTGGTGAACTCTGGGGTCACTATCTTAAACGTTGGAGTCACATGATTTTCAATCGAGCTTACAAAAATGCAAAGGGTTTAATTGAATCAGGTAATGACCCTTTAAGAGTTGTTTGTGAGCGAGCCCGTAAAAAAGGATTGGCAATTTATCCTGTTCTACTCGTTCAACAAGGTACTGGAAAACGAGGCGAGGACACCCGTGCCTCCGAATTCCGATTAAATAATCGACACTTGGAGATTGGTTCTAGTGGAGGAGTTGATTCCTCGTTTCCCGGATTTCATGGTCTGGACTTTAAATATGAGGAAGTGCGGGATGAACGCTTTGCATTAATTGAAGAAACGGTGAATCGTTATCCAGTAGACGGTTTTGAGCTACAGTTAAATTACATGCCATACTATTTTCGACCAGATGAAATTGAGACTGGACGTTCGATCATGACAGAATGGATTGCCCGTGTTTACCAAGCAGTAAAAAAGAGTGGGCAACAACGAGAACTAGCTATTCGGATCCCTGCCAGTATCGAAGGATGTTATTCCGTCGGATTGGATATCCAAGAGTGGATTAATCGTGGAATCGTTGATGTGCTCATTGGACAAAACTTCGCGGGCCCTGAACTCCTTGACCAAATGGCTGATTTCCGTCCTCTGGTAGCTGCTGCCAAGGGATCAAATTGTAGAGTTCATGCAGCCATCCACAGTCATATAGACTCTGATCGATTATCTGAAGGGACTATTAAAATGATGCGCGCCGCAGCCTGCAATTATTGGGAACAGGGCATTGATGGGCTTTACTTCGCCCAATGGTTTAGTAATTGGCCCTATGAAGGATCGTTTTATGAAAAATTGCGTGAGGCACCCTACCCTGAGGTTATGGCCCCTAAGGACAAAACATACTTTATACCTACAATTACAAATCGCTATTCCAAACCTAGGCTAGAACCTGGCCTCTCGATGCAGTTACCAGTTGATTTAAAAGTTAATCAAGCTGTTCACCTCGAGATGTCCATCAATGATGAACTTCATCGATGGCAAAAAGCTGGACGTGTCAAAGAAGTTTTGTTGCGAGTAAGAATTACTAATTCAACTGAATTGGATCAGTTAAATTTCCGTTTGAATGGAAAAACACTTTCTGAATCTTTACTTCGAAAAATCAACCAACTTTACCGAATGACAGCTCCTCGCTATAGAATTAATAACAGCTATTGGTTTATTTACCGTTTGGACCGAAGCAACTGGCCCAAAAAAGGTAAAAATATATTGGCAATAACCCTAACCAGAAGGGATCCTTCAGTCATCCCACAGATCTTTGTACGGGATGTAGAACTAGATATCAAATACCTTCTGGGGAAAAACTTTCACCGAGGACAAGACCCTGATCTTGGAGAGGTAGAGTCACTTAGTGGATGATTTTAGGGAATTGCTGTTTCATTTAAGGGTGGATAATTAAGACATGAAACGACGTAGCTTGTTAGGAACTATCATTCCGGCGGGTCTATTCCACACTGGAATAGTGAACGAGAGTAGTGCGTTGGCTCATTCACTAAAAACCAAAGTCAGGAAAAAACCAAAAATCATGTTTTATCATGATGGGCGTCATCCCTTAATCTATATGTATGAACCACCTATGCAAAAAGAGGAACTTCAAGCAGCTGTTGATGAATTGCTCGGAACTCCAGTCGACGCTATCATGTTTACAATGGGCGATGGACGCACAGTATTGCACGATACAGTTGTGGGAGAACTTTGGGGGCAGAACATTAAGAAGTGGCCACATCTAATTTTTCGACGGGCCTACCAAAATGCCAAGTCGTTGATCCAAGCTGGACATGACCCTCTCCGTGTTGTCTGCGATCGAGCCCATAGTAAAGGTCTACTTGTCTATCCAGTCTTGCTAGTCCAACAGGGAACTGGCAAAAGAGGACAAGACGTGCGCGCCTCAGAATTCCGATTAAATAATCGTCATCTGGAAATAGGTGCTGCCGGTGGACTTAATGCTTCATTTCCTGGTTTCCACGGCCTGGACTTCAAACATAAGATGGTTCGAGAAGAACGCTTTGCATTAATAAAAGAAACTATGACCCGTTACCCAGTCGATGGTTTTGAGCTACAGCTTAATTACCTCCCCTACTACTTTCATCCCAGGGAAGTCAAATCTGGGAAACACATAATGACAGCATGGATCAAACGTGTTTATGAGACTATCAAGAATAGTGGTAAAGAACGTGAATTAGCTATACGCATACCAGCTGATCTTGAAAAATGTGAATCGGTTGGCTTGGATGTACGGGAATGGTTACGTCAAAACATTGTTGATATTCTAATTGGAGAAAGCTTTTCTCAAGTTGATCAAATGATCAATCTCAAACCGCTATTAACCGCTGCTCAAGATTCAAACTGCCGAATTCATGGGTCTCTTCGAAATACAGTAGATTCTGATCGACTGCTCACTTCAACACTACCAATTACTCGGGCAGCAGCTTGCAACTTGTGGGATCAAGGAGTCGATGGCCTTTATCTCAACCAATGGTTCAGTAATTGGCCTTATGAAAAATCCTTTTATGAGAAGTTACGGGAGTTGCCTTATCCTGAAGTCATGGATTGCAAAGACAAGTTTTACTTTGTTCCAACCACGATGGGTCGCTTTCCTAATCACACCGGGCCCCAACTACCAGCTGATCTCCATTTGAATAAACCCGTTCAAATTAAGTTTAAAATTAGCGATGACCTTCCTCGTTGGCATAAGGTGGGTCGGGTCCACGAGGTACTTTTAAGGATCCGTTTAGTCAATACAACTGAAATAGACCATATTGAGTTCCATTTAAATGGACACCCTCTTCTAAATTCGAACTTGCGAAAGATCAATGAAATGTTTAAGCTCAAGATATCTCGTTTTTATCAATTCGGCTATTGGTTTGTTTACAAACTCGATTCTAGCCATTGGCCAAAAAAAGGATCTAACCATCTGAAAATTGAATTGATACAGCGGGATCCAGTTGTTACACCGCAGATCGCTATTCGAAATGTTGAGTTAGAAATTAAGTATCTAATGGGAAAAAACATGAGACGCTTCGATGAAATTGATCTCGGTGCTCAGGTACCAAAAACCGAGTAGCACAGTAGATTCTGATCGACATGAAATGGAGAAAGTAACCGTGACAATGAGGCGACGTTCCTTTATGAAAAATGCTGGACTCCTATTAACAGGTACTGGAACTTTCCTAAAGAACCCATCAGAAGCCCAAGCTTCTCCAAAAAAAGGCCAGCGAATTTTAATCACAAGCGGGGAATCTAATTTAGCCCAGATCATCGCCACTTATCTTAGTCAGGATAATCAAGTAACTTTGACTGGCCTGACCCAAAACCAAAATAAATTTCCTTATATCGTTTCTGAGCTGGATCACAGTGAGTCTACTAATAAACTTGTACAGGGAATAGATACAGTTATACATGTAGCTCAAGCCTCTTCTAGTGCAGATGAGTTTGAACACCTTGATCATCAAACCCGAAAAACTTATAACTTACTGCGAGCTGCTGCTACAGGAAATGTACAACGTTTCATTTTCTTAAGTTCTCTCGAACTGATGACCAACTACAATGAAGATTACTTAGTAAGCGAACGTTGGCGTCCATTACCAACAACTGACCCAGCGCTATTGGGTAAATACCTTGGCGAGTTTACTTGTAGAGAATTTGCTCGCGAAGAAGAATTTCAAGTAATTATTCTTCGTCTTGGAAAAATAATTAATGCAACCGCTACAAAAGGGAAAAAGACTGATCCACTTTGGGTGGAGGAGCAGGAAGTTGCTCAGGCTGTTTCTGGGGCACTGAGTGTTAAACCGTATCCCAGATTTCATGCTCAAGGAGTCAACCGTTGGCGCATTTTTCATATACAGTCAGAATTTCCTGGAGCACGATTTTCAGTAGGTGCAGCTAAAGGAGGCCTTGGATATAGGCCCTGGTTTAAACCTGAATGACAAGTAGTTGAACTTATCATAATTTTAGATTTTAATCCGAGGATACTGGTTTGAAAGTTCTTATCATTGGAGCACATGGTTATCTGGGACCTCACGTTGTAAAAGCTCTTGAAGGCCACCATGAAATGCTCCTCACCGACATAAAACCTCCTAAAGAAAAACTCTCACATCCATTTGAAATACTAGACGTAAGTTCTATTGAACAAGTTCAACAGGCCTCTAAAGGGAAGGATGCCATAATCAATCTGTCTGTACTTCGAGGCCATCGGCGGATTGCCTTTGATGTTAATACTCTTGGCTGTTACAACATTATGCGAGTGGCTGCTGAAGAAGGTATTCGAAGAGTAATCAATACGGGCCCTCACTTTACCATTACTGGGCCATTATACGAGGGATTCGATCACGCGATCACACCTGATGTTCCGCCTCATCCCAGCACAATTCTCTATGCACTAACAAAATCATTAGGACAAGAAATTTGCCGAATTTTTAGTGAACACCACGATATCTACGTTCTAGACTATTTATTCTATAATTTTAGAGATCCTGCAACTGCAAAAAAAGGCTCCAGGGGAGTTCCTTTTATAGTTTCCTGGGCAGATGCAGGAGAAGCCTTCAGACTGGGATTGGATATCGATCTCGACAAATTACCTTCTCGCTGTGAAGCCTTTTTCATTTCTGGGGATATGCCTCAAGGAAAATTTCTTAATGAAAAGGCAAAACGAATTCTTGGCTTTAAACCTAAAGACAATTTAGAATACCTCTGGCATCGAACCCAATCATTAACTAAGTAGCAATTTCTTGAACCGTTTGTAATTTCAGCATTCTTTGTTTATCTAAAATAAAAAGTCCAGTTGATTTTTAGCTGGCATAGGAAAAAATTATGATCCATCGTCGTCGATTATTAAAGGTGGCTGCCTTAACAGCTGGTCTCGCTCCTTTTCCTGTTTCCCTGCTTTCTGCTGTCCGGGGAAAAATGAAAATTATTGATATTGAAGAACATGAAATTGTTCCACCTTTTCAAGATTACAATGCACTGGAATTATTTCGATATCACGGTCTCTCGATACAAACAAGAATGATCTATGTAGTTAAGACAGATACAGGATTGGAAGGCTATGGAGAGAGTGGGCTTGCCCCAAAGGGCCGATTTAAAGATTATATTGGTACTGATCCATTTGATTGGTTGGGCGACAAAAAGAATCTGCCGATGAACATGGCTATGTATGACCTGATGGGTAAATATTTAGATCTGCCAGCTTGGAAGTTAATCGGTCCAAAAGTGCGTTCTTGGATACCTGTAGGAGCCTGGACCGTATCTAGGCATCCTGATGCGATGGCCGAAGAAGTGCTTAGTGTTTCTCGTCGAGGATACCACTGGTTGAAATATCATGTCGATGTCCTGCAGAATGCAATTGACCAAACTGAAGCGATGCAGAAAGTAGCTCCTCCAGGATTTAAAATTCATTACGATTTTAACGAAGATGCCAATTTTGAAGCGGTCTATCCAGTACTTCGGGAACTTCAACGATTTCCCATTGCTGGTAGAATTGAGGATCCTATTAAATCTGAGGACCATGATGGATACCGTTTACTGCGAGAAAAATGTACTATCCCAATCCTCATTCATCATGGCCCTCATGACTATTTTATGAGACACGGACTGTGTGATGGATTCATGGGTGGACACGCTTCCATAGGGCTAGCCATGAAGCTAGCTGCTCTTGCAGAAGCTTCTAATACCCCTTTCATGCTCCAACAAACCGGAGGAAATATCAATCAAGCTTTTTTAGCCCATGAAGCTGCCGTCTTTCATATGGCTAGCCTTGATCATGTCAATTTGTGTCATCTTTGGAAGGAACAGGTAACACATGAGGAAATGCCTGTAATCAGTGGAAGTATTGCTCTTCCACAAGGTCCTGGACTAGGGGTTACTCTCGATCGCAAAAAGCTTAAGCATTTCGCTGAATCTCCACGACCTAAACAAACCAAATTTTTAGTGCGTACTCGCTATAGCGACGGACTCACCATTTATTTCCGTTTCAATCCTGATCTTCCGGGAGCAAATGTTCGATTCCTTAATCCACCGGGATTTGGCAAACGATACTCTGGTTTCGGACCAGACGTTCCTGGTCCGGTTCCAGGTTATGCTAATCCGGTAGTGACTGATTTTTGGGATGAAACTAATTCTCTAGAATTTAAAACTATTTGGAAACGAACAGCTGAAGGTCCCTTCTGGGAACAATGTGACTGCTAACAAACACTACCCCGCTTTGTCCTTCGAGAAACTCTTAAGGAGAACTTCATGAATCGCAGACGGTTTCTCAAAACAGCCGGTACCACTTTAATAGGCACCTCTTTCTTAGGGCCGGCAACTTCGCATTTTTCTAATCCTTTAGGCTTTCCGACCCGCAAAAAACGTCGAATGCTTTCAAACCACGACGGGGGCATTATGTCGATAGAGCCCCCACTAACCGCGGAACATTTTCGAGAAGTGGTAAAAAGTTACGAAGGAACTCCAGTAGATACCATTTGCTTTTGTCTTGGAGATCGAGAAGTTTATCACCATAACAGCAAAGTTGCTGAAGTCTTTGGTCAAAGACACAAAACGTTTAAAAATGATTGGGACTGGAGAAAAAAGAATAATATCCGTGGACTCATTAAATCTGGAAAAGG
>JAKUNG010000010.1 GCA_022452285.1 Terriglobia bacterium
CTAACCGTTTAAGACTCCCTTCAGCTTTTTGGAAAATAATCTCCTTGGTAAAAGTGATGGGTTTTTCTGCTAGAGTTGGAGATGCCTTGGTGGCAATGATGACCTGGTCACGCTTTCCAACAACACCTTTGCCCAGGGCAATTTCTGAGCCGCCTAAACCATAACCCTCAGCTGAATCGAAGAAGTTAATTCCAATGTCAATACAGTAACGGATTAATTTATGAGCCTCAGCATCGCCGCCTTCCCGGCTAAGATGTCTTCGGAATGCTGTTCCCTGGCAGAGCTTGGAAACATACAGGTCAGAATGACCAAATTTCACTAAGTGGGAAGGACGGGTTGCCGGCGGGGCCGGCGGTGCGGCCTGTTCACAACCGGTCAGTCCACCCAGCATGGCTGTGCCGGTGGCAGTTCCAAAAACCTTAAGAAACGTTCTTCTGTTTCCATGATGGGCCATGTATTCTGAAAATTGCAAGTGACGAGACATCTGGATTTACCTTTCTATACGGCTGCCTTTTCTTGCTTTAAAGAAACCCACTTCTTTATTCAAAAGATTGTGGATGTTAACAAATTCGATAGCCACCCGAATAATGAAATTAATCAAAAAGTTAGGAGTAGTTTGCGTCAAGGAAGATAAAAATGCAAGGCTCATTCTGAAAGAAATATCCAAAGGTCTGTTGGGGTTAGAAGACCTGTGAATGTATTTTCACAAAGCATGTTTGTTCACCAAAAAGCACAAATTATTGATCTGTTCTTGTAAACGCATGGGTCTGCTAACATTTCTTTGATTAGTGTACTTCCTATAGTCCATAAGACGATTCTGTCTTTATGAACGTTAATAGGAAACTTGCATTTTATCGAATCCTTTTAGAATGGAACCATGTTGCGTGCAAATCATGAAGATGGTACGGTTTTTCAATTACTCTTTCTCCTAATTTGGGTAAGGGGAATAGAACTCTCAGTTTGTTATTCTTGAAAGTAAATTGGTTTCATTAGAGGAGAAAATCCAATGAGATTCAATATTGTGGATGAAGGAATAGTTTGGAAAAATCCCTATCCTAACTTTAGAGCTATGGTTACATGGCATGGTCATACAGAGAATTTAGGTGGGGGACATCTAATCCATACAGCAAGGGTGGGAAAGACTAAGTTAGGATTGGATGGAAAGTGTGAAGTTTTACGTTCAAAAGATCATGGTAAGACTTGGTTTCATACTAACTCACTTCTTGCTGACGAGTATATCGATCCCCAATTTGCATATTCCACGGCAACGCCCAAACTGACCAAGGATGGTACTCTTTGGGCAGCAGCGGGGAGGTGGCATTGGGTTGAGCCAGAGCATCCCCGATGGACAAAGGACAATGGTGGTTGGCTTTATTGTGAAAATTTTATCTGTCGTTCCCAAGATCAGGGTTATAAATGGTCAGAGCCTCAGTATATTAAGCCAAAACCTACTCCTGGAGCATTCCCAACGATAGCAACCTCTGTCAATGAACTTAGCTCCGGTGAGTTAATGATTATGTTTGAAAGTTTCTTTACAGAGACTGTTCAAGAAATGCAGCATGAGGTAAGTTCTCTTTTTAGTCGAGATGGGGGAGACAGTTGGGGAGAACAAACCCTTGTAGTCCATGATCCGAATGATCGGTTAATCTATTTTGATCCCCGTCCAGCCAAGTTGTCAGACGATCGATGGATCTGTTTTTTCTGGACTCATGACAAGAAAACTGACGAAGCCTTAAATACGACCATTGCTTATTCAGACGATGGTCGACATTGGTCCAAGCCGGAAGAATCAGTTCTGTGGGGCTTCCCTACCTTGCCCTTGGTTCTTCCTGATGGAAGACTACTTGCCGTTTACAACTACCGGCGTAACCCTCAAGGTATTCGCTGTGCCCTTAGTGAGAATAGTGGAAAGCACTGGGATATGGACAATGAGTATGTAATTTGGGATCAACAAACCAGACGAGTGACAGGTGAGTTAGCGAGTCAGGGGGAAAAAAGAGCTTGGGACGGAAGTTGTATGGCGGAAATGTTTACTTGGGATTTTGGAGTGCCCCATCCCACTCTGTTAGATGACGGTACCGTTCTAGTAACCTTTTATGCAACTGAGCTAGATCATGTTACTCATCAGCGATATGTTCGATTAAGCATAGATAAGTAACTATTAGTTGAGACGACTTTCTATTTAATGTTTTTCCACTTGATTAAATCCTTTCAATTATAAAGACATTTGGATTATTACTTTTTTTTGTGTGAAGAAAATGTATGTTCTGCAGGTATCTTTTCAACCAATCGATTAGGGCTATTTTCTTGCTTTATTATTTCGAAGGCGTCATATAATTGCCCAGTGGCAGTAATTGCTTGGTACTCTACTTTATTGTAAGTCACTGAAAGTTTTTGGAAAAGCTGGGTGTTTTCTCCAGCTCTGTCCATCCAATCTCTGGAACCGATCTCGTACATCTTAGGGCCACTAACAGAAACAACATATACAGTTCCACTTTGTTCATTGTGGGTGTTGATCCCTAAAGGAAGATTACGTCCTCTTGCGTAGCTATGGTCATGACCCTGTAAAACCATATCGACTCTATATTTGTCGAAAACAGGCTTCCAGAGTTTACGTAGTTCTGGATTATCACGTCCCTTAGCTGACGAATAAATTGGATGATGAAATGTTACAAAGGTCCATCGATTTGGATTGTTTTTTAAGACTTTTTCAAGCCAAATTTTCTGTTCCAGAGGTTTTTCGTTTGAGTTCAGAGCAATGATTCTAACTCCTTGGTAATCAATGAAATAGACAGTTTCTTTTAAGCTAGTTACTCCGTTAACAGGTAACCTGAAATGTGGTTTCCAAAGTTTTGAAACTCTGCGATTATTTTCTTTGTTTCTTGCATATTCATGGTTTCCTGGCACAGGGATACTAGGCATCATGGCATGAATCCATCCACCAGCTCGAAACCATTCCCCCCATTCTTGATCATTGTTTGCCTGGTTTACTAGGTCACCGGCATGAACAATGAATCGAGCTGAAGGGGCAGTTGAATAGGCTGCACGAATTGTTCGGGACCAAAGGGATAGGAGATTGTTTTGAGCATCTCCAAAATAGATAAAAGTAAAAGGATCTGGACCTTTACTAGCAGTTCGGAAATGAAACCACTCACTCCATATGTCTCCACTGCCAACTCGGTATGCATAGAGGCTATTTGGACTCAATTGCGTAAAGTTAACAGAATGATGATGTGCTGGACCACTTTCTGTAACTACTAAAACCGTGTCCGCATGAAGACTTTTAGCTTTTTCTACGAAATCAGGCGATGAATTTGCTGGACTGATCTCAGCAAAAGCTTTAGTAACTGAAGGATCAGTTCGCCAACTTATAGCCTGGCTATTAATAGGATCACCCTCCCAAGTAAGAATGATTCGATCTGGAATGACAGAGGGTTGAGGATTAGAAGCTGCTTCTTTTCGATTCTTTTCAGAAGAGTTTCCTTTGAAAACAGAGTTCAGAGTGAAAAAACAAAGTGTGACAATCATTATGTAGCCTAAGGAATTAAATCTTTTCCCCCTAGATTTTTTGGTTAACATTGATACTCCTCCTCAATCCTACTTTCTCTAAAGAACTTGAGAGTGTAATGGGATGTTTTATGTAAGTGGGTAATGCTTAATTTTATTTCTGTTCTTAAACCTAAGAGCATTATATGATTTGTTTGTAACATATTCAGACAAAAATGCTTCGATTTTTAAAATCTTAAGTTCTGCTAATCATTCTATAGAGGAAACAAATTGATAGCTGAAGTGGAGAGAACTTGATCATGAGAGTTTTTGATAAGAAAAATCTACCAAAACGCAACACAAAATATCTTTGGATTTGCTTAGTCATTTGTTTTTTCATTTGGAGTTGTAGTTTGAAAAACTCTACAGAACCTAAAGTGTCTTTAGATGAAAAATTGACAAGTATCATCAATGGTCAGGAATTCGAGTTTGTAAAAGTTCCAGCTGGATTCTTCGAAATGGGTTTTA
Source organism: Terriglobia bacterium (assembly GCA_022452285.1). Taxonomy (GTDB): domain Bacteria; phylum Acidobacteriota; class Terriglobia; order Versatilivoradales; family Versatilivoraceae; genus JAKUNG01. Next base: position 4,015 of record JAKUNG010000010.1, read on the forward strand.
ATAGTGATTTAATTAAAATACCAGGACACGTTGCAATCGAGCCAGTTCATAAAGTAGAAATCACACACTCCTTTCAAATTGGTAAATATGAAGTAACAATGGAACAATGGGACGCTTTCATGGAAAGTAATCCTAGTCGGAGGAGTAATGCCTATGAAAAAGAAGTAAAAAAACTTCAGAAATTGGATCCGGCTTACGTTGATAGTTGGACTATGCATTGGATGGATCGCAGTAAATCTGAAAATATTCCAGTAGATAGTGTAACTTGGGAAGAAGTGCAGGAGTTTGTCACTAAGTTAAATAATCAGGATTCAAAGTATCAGTACCGCCTTCCAACTGAAGCTGAATGGGAATACGCATGTCGAATTGGCATTCCAGAAACTTCTTCAGAGAAATTTGATGAAATTGCACATTGGTTTGGTAATGCAGGTAATGAATGGAAAGATAGAGACCTACCAACAGAACGCCTAGTTGGACCTAAAATGCCTTTACCAGTTGGAAGCAAGAAGCCGAACCTTCTAGGAATTTATGATATGCAAGGTAACGTTTGGGAATGGGTCCAAGATTGGTACGGACCTCATTCAAGTCAATCTAAAACGGATCCCAAAGGACCAACAGAATCAGAGGCAGAAGTTTTTGAATATCGAGGAGTGAAAACAGCAGGAAAGGTTTTTAAAGGCGGAAGTTGGCTAAGTTGGGGATTTATGGAGTCAGAACTTAATCCTGCCTACAGAGACCGAAGACCACCTAATTTTCGACATACAGACTTGGGTTTTAGGTTAATTCGCTTTCTCAAGTAAAAACCAAAAAGCTACTTTGAAGCATTTTTCAGTTTCTAAGACTACTTGGAATATTTTAAAAATCAGACTAGCTAATTAACACTTCTCAGTCTGATTTTTCTTTATTATTGCGAGTTATTTCATCTCACAATAAAATAGGTGGTATAAATTTAAAAAGGTTCTATTGAATAATTTTGTTATGAAAATTGACACTTGGAATTGTTTATCAAAACTTCTATTCGTCTTTATGTTGCTGTTATTGAATCAACGGGTATTAGGTGCCCAAGCAGATTCTAATGCAGCTATAGAGTTTTTTGAGACAAAAATACGACCCCTCTTGGCCACAAATTGTTATGAATGTCATGGCTCTCAATTACAACAAGGTAATCTTCGACTAGATTCTAGGGAAAGTATTCTTAAAGGAGGCACCCGAGGTTCAGCTATATCTCTGGAAAAACCACAGTCTAGTTGGCTTGTAAAAGCAGTTCAATATAAAGGTCTGCAAATGCCTCCTTCAGGGCCTTTATCACCAGAGCAGGCAAAGGACATAGAACAATGGGTTGCAATGGGCATTCCATGGCCTGAACACTCAGTAAGTGAACAGGGTTCAAAGGGGGTTAATCAACTATATCAAAACATGGTTAAAGAGCACTGGGCTTTTCAACCTGTGACTAAAGTACAAACACCAGAATTTGGAATAAATGATGTAGTCCATCCTGTTGATCAATATATCTGGTCAAGTTTGAATAAAATAGGTTTGAAACCAAACCAGGTAGCGGCCCGTCAGATAATAGCCCGTCGACTATCGTTTGTGCTCCTTGGAATGCCTCCTGAGGTAGAGGTGGTTGATGAGTTTGTCCAAGATGAATCTCCAGAGGCTTATGAGAAGTTGGTTAGTCGCTTTTTGGCTTCTCCACACTTTGGAGAACATTGGGCAAGGCACTGGATGGATTTAATGCGGTTTGCTGAAACCTATGGCTTCGAATGGAACTATGAAATCCCATCCGCATGGAGGTATAGAGATTATCTAATTCGTGCTTTCAATCAAGATTTGCCGTTTAATAAATTGATTCGTGAACATATAGCCGGTGATCTTCTAGAAAAACCTAGGATTGACAGGGACCGGGGAGTTAATGAATCAATTATAGGTGCAGCATTTTTTCGATTAGGGGAAATGGGACATGATAACTGTGTGACTTTTAGGGAAATGCGAACTGATGTAGTCGATAATCAGATTGATACTCTGACTAAGGCGTTTCAAGGTTTAACCGTAGCCTGTGCTCGTTGTCATGACCATAAAATAGACCCAATCCCTACTAAAGACTATTATGCTCTCTATGGAATCCTCAATAGCTCTAGACAAGTTTCTAGAACTCTTGATACGGGGGAATTGCACCAAAAACCCAAGGAGGTTCTGCTTAAAACCAAGGATCTAATTCGTAAGGAAATTGCTAGCCAGTGGATTTCTCAAAGCAAAGATATTTCGCGCTACCTACTATCAGCTCAGGCCATGCAGGACGGTCAGTACAATCGACAAAAAAAACCTTTTGTGAATCTTGATCAAAGTATATTAAAACATTGGATTAAAGTGCTAAGAAAGGAAAGTACTGATTCTGAAGGTCTTCTTTTTCCTTGGACTGTAATTGCCTGTGAAACGAACCCATCTTCTGACCAAGTTAGAGGCGCCTGGATTAAATTAGGTACTCAATACGAAGGTGAAATGGATTCACGTTTCCAATTCAACCAGAAAAATTTTCTAGATTTTGCAGATTTTCGATCTAACAGCCTGAATGGCTGGCATTCTGATGGGTTGGGTATTGAAGGAGGATCAACCAGGGGAGGAGATCTAACTATACATGCAGTCGGAGACCAAATTGTCAAGAGTGTTCTACCTTCAGGGATTTTTACCCATCGTATTTCAGACCGGCTTAATGGGGCGTTGCGTTCACCTTATTTACCCAAGGACAAAAACTTTATCAGTTTTGAAATAATGGGAGGAAAGTTAGCAGCTAGAAGAATGATAATTGATCATTGTATTATAGGAGATCACTATAAACTTCTAAACAGTGACCGCTTCTCTTGGGTAAAAATGCCAATAAAAGCTAATAAGGAACCATTCCCAGTATATGTTGAACTTGTAACTAGATATGGAAATCCTCGGCTACCAGAACGACCTAAATTCGGTGACAATCCAGACCCTGAATTACTGTCTAAGGTGGGTTCTTATTTTGGAGTGTCCAGGGTTGTTCTTCATGATGTGAATGAGACACCACGTCAGGATTTAGCACATATGGACCGTCTATTTAATGGTCCTCCCCTTAATACACGTAAGGAATTAGCTGAACGATACCAGTTGATTTGCCATCAGGCTTTAGTTGCCTGGTCGGAAGGACGAGCTACGGATCAAGATGTACGTTGGATTGATTGGCTTGTTCGCAATAATTTATTAAGAAACTTTAGGAAAGTTACGACTCAACTAGATGAATTGGTTCAGATTTATCGGGATACCGAATCTAAGCTTTCAGACCCAAAACTGATTAGTTCTATGGCCGATTTAGATCCTGGATTTGATGTTTCCCTGCTGGAGAAAGGAGATGTTAAACGTCCAGGTGATCAAGTGCCCCGAGGTTATCTTTCTTATTTAAATAATTCTCCCCAGAAAATTAAAAGTTCAGGTAGCGGTCGGAGAGAACTAGCTGAAATTATAGCCTCAGACCGTAATCCCTTGACGGCACGGGTAATGGTTAATAGGCTTTGGTACCATATTTTTGGTTCTGGGATAGTTGAGACTGTAGATAATTTTGGTCGGTTTGGTGGTGAACCATCCCATCCGGAACTGTTGGATTATCTGTCTAATCGCTTCATCAGTGATGGTTGGTCAATCAAAAAGTTACTTCGGTTTTTAGTACTCTCTGCAACCTTCCAGCAGTCAAATCAAACTTCAGTGAAAGCTATTAAGCTAGACCCCAAGAACCGAATGCTTCACCATTATCCACTTCGTCGTTTAAGAGCCGAAGCAATTAGAGACTCTATCCTTGCCACTTCGGGTCGACTTCAGGCTAATTTTTTTGGTCCTAGTATCCAGCCTTTTAGAAAAAATCCTAATGATTACCGTAAATTAATGTCTGGACCCTTAGATGGTGAAGGACGTCGAAGTCTTTATCTAAAGGTTACCCGCATGGAAGGTCCCCAGTTTCTAGAACTTTTTGATTTTCCCCTACCCTCAGTCACTCGAGGTCGAAGGGATACTACCAATGTGGCTTCTCAGGCACTGGCTCTTCTAAATGATGATTTTGTGATTGGGCAAGCAGAATTTTGGGCAGACCGTCTTTTAAATTTTCCCAATCAAACAGTTGAGCAACGTGTAGAAAAAATGTTTAGAACTGCACTTGGTCGTAGTCCTAAAGATTCAGAGCTGGTAAGATTTAAGTACCTAGTTGTACAATTAGGTGATTTGCATGGAATTACTCAAGAGGATCTGTTGAAATCACGAGAAGTGTGGAAGGATTTGGCACACTCGATTTTCAATTTAAAGGAAATGATTTATATTCAATGAGGCAATCTAATGTCGAAGAATAAAAATCCTAAGGAAATCTTAAAAACAGCATGCCCAGGGTTTATGGGATCACCATTATCACGTCGTGAGATGTTGAAGCAGGGAGCAAATGGTTTTGGGCTGCTAGCACTTTCTAGTCTAATGGCTGACAAAGCATATGCAGGTCTTGTTTCTTCTGCAACTCCTCATTTTCCACCAAAAATCAAGAATGTCATTCTTTGTTATATGCCAGGTGGTGTATCTCATATGGATACATTTGATCCTAAGCCAAAGCTTGATGAACTTCATGGTAAGCCCTCAGGTCCAATGTGGCAGTCAGGTGACCGTCCTCGAACTTGGTTAAAATGTCCATGGACTTTCAAACGATTTGGACAGGCTGGTATTTCAGTTAGTGAGTTGCTCCCGCATATTTCTACCTGTGTTGACGATTTAGCTATTGTTCGTTCAATGGTTTCTGGTTTCCCCCTTCATCCTCGAGGGAATATCTTATTCCATACTGGAAGAAATGTTGGTGGTCATCCTAGTTTAGGTTCTTGGATCACCTATGCATTAGGTAGTGAAAATAATAATCTTCCAGGGTATGTACTGCTACATACAGGAGACATTCCTCCAGGTGGGCTGGAGAATTTTTCTAATGGTTTCCTCCCAGCAACCCATCAGGCCCTCCCCGTAAAGGCAGATGGAGTTCCAATTGATAACTTAACTCCTGCTGATGATCAGTTGCAACAACAGATGAAGCTAGATCTACTTTTAAAACAAGATCGTGAATTTTCCTCTGAGCTTGGTGGCAATGATGCTGTTGAATCGGCAATCAGTAATTATGAAATGGCTTACCGTATGCAATCCCTTGTTCCAGACGTACTTGATCTTGCCAAGGAAAGCGAAGCCACTAAACGTTTATATGGACTTGACACTTCAAATAAGGAAAAACGTCAGTATAGTCTCCAGTGCTTACGGGCTCGCCGATTGATTGAAGAAGGGGTTCGTTTTGTTGAAATTACCTGTCCAGTATTATTTGGACAGAATAATGGCACCTGGGATCAGCACTCTGATTTAACGAGGGGACATGAAGCCAATGCTCAGGTAACTGATCAAGCTGTGGCAGCCTTGATTAAAGATCTAAAATCAAGGGGTATGTTGGACGAAACTCTTCTTATCTGGGGAACAGAATTTGGACGAACGCCTGATTCATCTAACGGAGATGGCCGAGATCACTTGGAAACAGCTTTTACAATTTTTATGGCTGGTGGGGGGGTTAAAGGTGGAACTGTTTTTGGTGCAACTGATGAAATAGGAAAAAAATCAGTAGAAAATATAACTACAGTTCATGATCTCCACGCTACCATTCTCCACTTGGTAGGTCTTGACCACCAAAAATTGATTTATCGGTTTGGAGGACGGGATGTAAGTTTGACTGACGTCCATGGAAGAGTCGTTCACGAAATTCTTACCTGAGAAAAACGTGACTAGTCAATTTACTTGAATTATCTGCCCAACCTTCATTTGGATAATAATATTTAAAAATATTGACTAGGTTTTTCTCTGAATCTTAATCCTCTTCTTTAATGGTTTCAACGGGCTGACTGAAGAATATGCCCACTGGTTGGTAATGTTACGACCGATATCCTTTTAGTTATTTTCTGGAATTTCCCGAATTAAATTACTGATTATGTCAAAGATCAAAAAATGGTTAATGGAATTTAATCTTAACTTTACGATTATCTTAATTTGGTCGGTAATGGTGTTGGTTTCTGCTAAAACTGGGGAATTACAGAGCAAACCAGTCTCTGATGCCCAGGGTGTTTTCTTTGAAAAGATGATTCGGCCGCTATTTTTTGAAAAATGTGTCACTTGTCATGGGTCGAAGCTTCAACAAGGAGAACTACGTCTTGATGCTGCTGAGCATTTTCGCCGGGGTGGAAAGTCTGGACCTGTTGTTGTTCCAGGAGATTCGTCTAGTAGTTTATTGATGCAACTTGTTCAAGGAAAGCTTGATCTACAAATGCCTCCGACGGGCCCTCTCAACGATAGGGAGATTAAGGTTTTGGAGAAATGGATTCAAGACGGTGCCATTTGGCCTGAGAATACCGAAGTCCGAATTCAAAATACTCCAGAAAAATCTGAGATTGTGTTTCAACCTCCAGATCATCCTGATCTGAAAAAGAACTTACAGGTATGGCTTAAAGCAAAATTCTCCAAATTAAAGGATGGAGAAGCTCTTTCCAGTTGGCCAGATATAAGTGGTCATGACAACAATCTGGAGGTTATTAAAAATGGTTTACAGTTTATAAAAATCAGTGGTGTTCACGAGCAACCAGCAATCCGTTTTTTAGAAGGTAATCTAGTTAATTTTTCCAAAGATCTCCTCAAAATTAGAGAGAATCCGACCTTTACCACTGTTTTTGTTGGTAACTTTCGATTACCAACTGAAGGTAAATCTCAGTATGCAAAGGGTCTTAAAGGTACTAGTAACCGACCCTTTATTATTTCAATGGCAAAGATGGAGGGTAATCAAGATTTACCTACTAGATTCTATTTAAACGGTCAGAAATTTCCTCTGCTTAGTAACAGTAAGAGCTCTATTTCAGATTTAGAGTCTTTCTTAACTGGAGTCTTACTAAATGCCTGGTCAGTTCAGGGTGACTTGTCTGAGGTAGTGGTCTATGACAAAGCTTTAAGTGAAACAGAACTTCGCTCTATTGAGGGGTATCTAGCTGAAGAATATGACATTCTTATGCCATGGAATGTGGATGAGGCTACGGTTGATTTTACTGAGAAAGAGAAGTCTTTTTGGGCTTTTCAACCTGTTATTAAATATAAGACCCCAAATGTTAACGATAAAACATGGTCAACTTCCTGGTTAGATGATTTTGTTTTGAAAAAATTAGAGGAGAATGGACTTCAACCTGCCCCTCCTGTAGATAAGCGAACCCTTATTCGACGGCTGTATTTCAAACTTTTAGGGCTACCTCCAACACCTCAAGAAGTTGAGGATTTTGTGAATGATGGTTCTCACGATGCCTACGAAAGCTTAGTAGAGCGTTTATTAAATTCTCCCCATTATGGTGAACGCTGGGCACGACACTGGTTAGATGTGGCTCGCTATGCTGATACTACTGCCCACGATGGTAATTTTGTAATGCGTTATGCCTATCGTTACCGTGACTACGTTATCCGTTCTTTTAATAGTGATAAGCCCTATGATCAGTTTGTTTTTGAGCAATTGGCTGGGGATTTAATGCCAGGCAAGTCAAATCTTCAGACCTTTATTGATCGGATTACGGCAACTGGTTTTCTGATACTTGGTCCTAAAGCATTAGCAGAACAAGATAAGGAAAAACTTCTTTTTGACATTGTTGACGAGCAATTAGATGTTATAGGTCGGAGTTTTCTAGGATTAACCATTTCTTGCAGCCGTTGCCACGATCATAAATTTGACCCGATACCAACAGCTGATTACTATTCTTTGGCAGGAATCTTAAAGAGTACTAGTACTATGGACGGTGTTGAGGCTTTTACTTCGAAGTGGCAAGAATGGCCACTGATTCATCTGTTGCGAAAGCGATTTCCAGAAAAAATTTCTCCACCTGATTATCCACCGGAGCTTAATTTAGCAAGAACTGGAAATGTTACTCAGTCTTCAACTCACTGTGAATTTTCAGCAGAGAAAGCAATTGATGGAGTTTTTAATAATTACCAACAGACTGAAGAAAATGATTCTGCTCCTTGGTTAGAAATAAAACTAGGGAAAAGTGGTCCGATTGGATTAATTGTTCTGTGGAATAGAGTTGATACTGATTTTAAGAAACTTTCTAATTTTCAGGTTTCAGTACTGACAAATGATCATCAATTAGTTTGGAGCGAGGTATTTTTCCCCGATGGAGAAAAATACCCTACGCCAGCAGAAGGTTTTCGTATTTGTCCTCCTTCTGGTACTAAGGGACAGATTATTCGAATAGAACTGTTAGGTTCAAATCAAGCTAAGGAACGGTATCTTCATATTGCTGAGGCTGAAGTTTTTTCTGTAGGAGATTGTTCTAAACCCCCGGAAGACCCTTTGATGGTAATGGCTGTCAAGGAGGGGAGCCAAATTCCAATGAGAATCATGGTGCGAGGTAATCACGAAAACCCTGGAAAACTTGTACCGCGTCGGTTTCTTCAAATTTTGTCGCATAAGGAAAACCCAGTCATAAGTGGCGAACAAAGTGGACGATTAGAACTGGCTAAAGCGATTGCTAATTCTAATAATCCACTAACCGCCCGGGTCATGGTTAATCGGATTTGGCAATGGCATTTTGGAACGGGGTTAGTAGCTACAAGTGATAACTTTGGCAAACTAGGAGAAAAGCCATCTCATCCTAAGTTACTTGATCGATTGGCTTCTTATTTTGTTAGTTCCGGATGGTCCATAAAGCAGATGCACCGATTGTTACTTATGTCCAGCACCTACAAGATGCAAAGCAGTATAAGAAATCCGCAGGCTGAAGTAGCAGATGCTAACAATCGTCTTCTCTGGAAATTTCCGCGTCATCGATTAGAAGTAGAAGCTCTCCGTGATGCCATGCTTGCAATTAGTGGTAGTCTCGATAGAACTATGCAGGGATCGATATTTGACTATGAAGAAAAAACGGATGCTGTTGACCATTTTCTCGGTTTATTTTCTGCTGCGAACGCAGGCTATGAGTTTGAAGCATATCAAAGTGTTAGACGAAGTATCTACCTTCCTGTTGTGAGAAATCAACTTTTCCCATTATTCAAAATATTTGATTTTGCCGATTCAAATGCTGTGACATCAAAGAGAAACGATTCTACGGTAGCCACTCAAGCTCTTTACATGATGAATAGCCTTTTTGTAAAAAAGCAAGCTAGCCGATTTGCTGAACGGTTGCTCAATTTAAAAGTAGAAAATGAAAACGCCCGAATTAATTTAGCTCACCTTAATACTTTGGGTCGATTGCCATCAGTTATAGAGAAAAATCAAGCTCTTACATACCTCAAAAGGTATAATCAAAATGAAAATAATTTGAGTTACAAAGAACAAAATTTTTCTCTTGATGCATGGTCCAGCTATTGCCAACTACTTTTTGGTTTGAATGAATTCCTATACATTGATTAAATATGAATTATTGGTTTATTATTGAATTAATATCTCTCTAACAAAGGTTAGCAATGAATTCATTTTACTCTAGATCTCGTCGTGATCTCCTGAAGCAATTTGGCTGTGGATTTGGATACCTGGCGTTTGCAGGACTTTCAGGATTAGAGGCCCTTTCAGCTAAATCTTCAGTGAGTCCGGGGTTACTTGAGCCTAAGCTTCCTCATTTCAATCCAAGAGCTAAACGAGTTATATTTCTATTCCTTCATGGTGGTGTTTCGCACATTGATTCATTCGATCCTAAGCCAAAGCTAACAGAAATGAATGGACAACCCTTGCCTTTTGCGAAACCAAAATTCACTTTTGCCAAGACAGGTAACTTGTTGAAATCTCCTTGGGAATTCAAACAATACGGGGAGTGTGGTCAACCAGTAAGCGAGTTGTTTCCTAACATCGCAACCTGTGTGGATGACATTTGTATGATTCATTCAATGGTTAGTGACTTTGTTTCACACGGAGGAGCGGCTTTGCAGCTGCATACGGGAGATGGGATTTTAATTCGTCCGAGTATGGGTTCCTGGCTCCTTTATGGATTGGGAACAGAGAATGAAAATCTTCCTGGATTTATCAATATTTCACCTCCCTTTGTACATGGTGGAGGTCAAAACTATGGATCTGCCTTCTTACCAGCAGTTTATCAAGGAACTAGTATTGGTGATGGTGGTACCCAGTTTGTTCAAGGAGAAATTCCAAATCTAACAGCTAGTGAAAAGGATATAGTTCAACAGAGGCGACAGCTTGATTTAATGAAAAAATGGAACAAAGACCATCTCCAGACTAGGACCTATGATGCAAGACTTGAAGCACGAATTGAAGCTTTTGAATTGGCATTTAGGATGCAACAACACGCCCCTGAAGCTCTAGATTTTTCTAAGGAATCTAAGAGTGTACTTGATCTTTATGGTATTGGTGTTGAACCAACAGACGAGTACGGTCGACAGTGTTTGCTGGCTCGTCGGTTAGCGCAAAGAGGGGTTCGATTTATCCAGGTTTCACATAGTTATCCTAGGAACTATTGGGATCAACACTCCAAGCTCAGAGAAGGACATGAAAAAAATTCAAAGAAGGTTGATAAACCAATTGCAGGTCTGCTAAAGGACCTAAAAAATCTTGGAATGTTAGAAGACACTTTGTTGGTTTTTGGGACAGAATTTGGCAGGTCACCGGCTGTTCAGGGTAAAGATGGTCGTGATCATAATCCAACTGGTTTTACTATTTGGATGGCTGGAGGGGGTATTAAACCAGGTATTCGGTATGGAGCTACAGATGAATTTGGATGGTATGCTGTTGAAAATAAAATGACACTTAACGATTTCCATGCCACTGTGCTTCATCTCATGGGTTTAGACCATACAAAACTAACCTACCGTCATGCTGGTCGTGATTTCAGATTAACTGATGTTGCTGGAAGAGTTCCTCAGGAAATTCTCATCCAGTAAGTAAAGTGTATTAACCTGTAGATAGGAAAGAAAAGTCATTGTTCTGATTGACATGGCATAATTATCACTAATGAATTGTAATATTACATCAGAATGACTTGGTCTGAGGATTTAATATGGGTTGGAGAAATAAAAACGTATTACCTATGATAGCGGCCTTCTTATTAGGTTCTTTTTTGACTCTTAGTGCAGACAATGAGGAGCAGACAAAAGAAGTAGATGAGAAAGGCAAGTTTGATTCAACCTCTGAATTTACACTCAGTGTACCTGTTGAAGCTGTTATTGTTAATACCGTTGTCACTGATAGAACTGGTAATCATATTTCCAACCTCTCGGTTGATGATTTTGAAATCTATGAGAATGACAAAAAACAAACGATCCAGTCTTTTACACCTGTGTCTTACCGAGGTCCCGATATCTCAGTGCATTTGGAAAGTCTGCTAGTTAATGAAGAAGATAAAGCAGCCAAAATAGCTGTTTCTAAGCCGCGACTACTAAGTTTAGTAATTGATGATCTTACATTTCCTAGTCCTGATAGTTTGATGCGGACAATTAATGTGATACGTGACTTTGTCAAGCAGGGTATTCAGTCAGAGGATTATATTTCAATTTTGACGGCCTCTAGGGGCTATCAAATCCCTTTTACACAAGACCGAGACCTGCTGTTAAAGGAACTTAATCAACTTGGTAAAAAGTTGGATTTAACTCAACCTCATCGCCCAATGACCTGTGTCCGTTTAACCGATTCTCAAGCGGAAGGAATTGAGTTGCTTGGCACAAGCATGGGGCGTGACGATGGTCTTACTATTCAGGCAGCTGACGGCTGTGGAGTCGATAATGCTGAGATGTTTGTAGAAAATCTGGCTAAGCAACAGATCTCAGAGGTTCGCAGTCGGTCTAGATTACTTCTAGGTACTTTGCGCCAATATATTCGTTCTCTAAAACCACTTGAGGCTCAAAAGTCTTTAGTACTGTTCTCGAATGGATTATTACATCGGTCTCTTCGTTATGAACTAGAACGTGTTGTCGATATGGCCTTACAAGTTGGGGTGATTTTCAATAGCATCAGCATTCGTGGCCTTGAAGCTAATCAAGTTTTTGGAGTCAATGAGACGGCTTTTGCTGCAGGTGAACTGCTAGCTCGCCAGTCTATTTTAAACAGAGAGGATAGTAGACAGAAGGAAGCCTCTTTAGCTTATTTGACGAGGTCTACTGGAGGTGTTTTCTATAGAAACAGTAATGATTTGTTGGCTGGATTGCAAAAAATTGTCCGTCAGCAGTTTTCATTTTATGTGTTGAGTTATGCAAGGCCTCCAAAGAAATCCGATGGTCGTTTTCATAAAATCAAGGTTAAAGTTTCCCGACCAGGAGTTAGAGTTACCCACCGTAGAGGTTATTTTTCTCCAAAGGAGACAATTTCTAAAGAAGAACAAAAAAAGAGAGACATGGTAGAAGCTATAAAGGCACCTGGAGAACTTAAGGAGATTCCACTTCAACTTTCCTATCATAGTGTTCTTAAAGGGGAGAACACTTATCAGCTTGATGTTGCAACTAAAATTAATCTGGAAGGGGTACCCTTTTCTATAGAAGATGGAAAACGTGTCAATCAGATCAGACTAGTTGTAGTGGTTTTCGATGAAAAAGATAACAAGTACGTTGGGGGAGACCAAAAGGAGTGGGACTTCAAGTTGAGTGATCTCAGCTATACCTCCTTGCTTAAGAAAAAACTTGCTTCTAAGATTTCTCTCCAAGTTCCAGCTGGACGTTATCTAGTAAAAATTGTAGCTAGAGAGAGTATCAATTCTAGTATGGGCTCTTTGCGACGGAATGTAGAGCTAGGTACAATTGGCAATGAAGCACCTCGAAGCCAACAGGAAAAGGCTTTGCTGAATGCTGTACAATCATTGGATCCACTCAATCAGTTGCCAGTAACCTTTAAAACAAGCACCTTTTATGAGACCCCTGAGCAGGCATTAGTTTTAGTAGCTGCGAAAATTGGCAATGACGGTAAACATAAAAAAGATATTCAATGGTTGCCTCAAAAGGGTGTTAGTGTTCGAGGAGTAGCTTTGTCTAGTAATGACAAGATTATTTCTCTATTTGGAGAAAGTATGAGGGATCCTAGAGGTGAAGAAGAATTTACTTATAGGTCTTACCTAAAACTCCCTCCTGGGGAATATAAAATAAAACTGGCAGCATCTGATAGGAATGGCCGGCTTGGTATGACTAGGCAGAACTTATTGATCCCGATGCTCTCCCCGGAGGATATTAGTAGTAGCAGTATAGTTGTTAGTCAATCAATAGAGCCATTTCCTAGTCAAATTGCTAGTCTTCAGACCCCTGAAGCAAGTTGGTTGGCTCACCGAGGGTTTCAAGTTTTGTCTGCTCCTCACAATAAAGTGAATAATCAGAAACCTCTTGTGATTTTTTATAAACTTTATAACCTTTGGAAATCAAATCAGGAAAAACTGACTGCTAAAGCTCAAATGATCAATAAAGAAGGTAAAAATTTTGACTTCCCAACAATTTTTCTGGATCAAAACCACTTGAAAAAACAAGATCAAGGTCAAGTTGCTGTGGGATTTAAACTTATTATCAAGCATCTGGCCTCCGGACCCTATCAATTGAAGATAACAACAGAAGATTTAACCACGAGTCAGTCGATTACAACTCAGACCCCAGTGTTTATTGAAGCAAGAGACTCTCTTTCAGGGAGGGAATTGGCTGAGATGACTTTAGAATCAAAGATTGAATCCAAGTCGCCAGAGGAACCTTCAGTCCGTCAAGTTGTTCAATTGGACCGAACAAAAATTAAAGGGATGCTAGAGATTCCCACCAGCTCTGCAGTCAAGAATTCCCCTTTGAAATTTCAATTTAGAAATCAGTTATTAAAGTGTGCCAGCATTCAAGGACAAGTAGGCTATAACAGGGGAATTCAGGATGAATGTAGTGATTTGAGAGAAAGTGACTTAAAGAACGTAAACCTGAAAGGCAGGAATCTTTTTGGGGCAAATCTCAGGAAAGCGGATTTATCTAAGGCTGATCTCCGAGGAGCCATTCTAGTAAGAGCAGATCTTACAGGGGCTAAACTCTGGGAAGCTAATTTAAGTGGAGCTGATCTCCGAGGAGCCAAACTAACAGGGGCTGAGCTTCTTAAGGCTAAGCTTAGAGGAACGAAATTGGATGGAGCAGAACTTATGGATGCCAGTTTAACTGGAGCTGACCTTCAGGGTGCTCGATTAATTGGAGCTAATCTCCAACGTGCTATTCTTAAGGATGCTAAGTTAAATGAAAGCAATCTTCAGGTTGCTGATTTATCGAATTCGGTCTTATTCGGTTGTGACCTTCGTAAAAGTGACCTTCGAGGAATAAAATTGGATGGAGTTGCTTTGGTTAAGGAGAAAGAGTCTGATTTGTATATCCCGCTTGCTCTTGTTGGTAAAGTTCAAATCCGGCGGACTCGGTTGGCTGGCGCTAAATATGATGACTCAAGTATTCTACCTTTTGATTTTACAAGTGCTAAAGCCCGAAAAATGAAATTTGTTACAGAACCCTATAAATTCAAGATAGCTATTATCGATTCCAAAGGCTCTGGAGAATTTACAATTAATCGATCGAAGAACTTATCAGTGGTACCTGTTCAACCAGGTGGTGTTCCTAATGATTTAAATTGGCCTGAGTTCTTAGGGGCTGTCCGACGAAGAGTTGCTAACTATACAGATAATTTACCAGACTTTCTTTGTCATAGATCGACTCGTCGATACGAAAGACTGTTTCAAGGTTGGCGTGAAAAAGACCAATATGAGGAAGAGTTGTCTTATATCGATCACGAAGAGCACTATGAATTGGTTTCTAATAGTAAAAATAAAAATTATGAACAGATCGGCACATATTCAATAGGCGAATATGCAGCAGCGCTTCAAACAATGTTTGCTCCAGAAGCAGAGACAACTTTTCAATTAGATGGTCCAGAAAAAATAAGTGGACGCCAAACTATTCGAGTTGCTTACAAGGTTCCAAAAGCAACATCTTCACTTTCAATTTCCTATGAAGGTAATCCTTTTGTTGCTGGATATGATGGATTTTGTTGGATAGATATTCAGACACACCAAGTGGTTCAACTGACAAAAAGGGCTATGGAATTGCCAGAAGGATTTCCAGTTAAAGCAGCAGATATGAAAGTTTCCTATAATCAGATTGAGATTGATGGCAATCTTTTTTGGTTGCCGGTACGAGCGCAATTATTGTTACAAGTTGGTATTTTGGAAAGTACAATTCTGCATAGGCGAAATGAAATTGAATTTGCCAATTATAAAAAGTTCTCTTCCGGTGTGCGTCTAATTGCAGATTGACCGGCCAGCACTTTTAGGCGGGTTTACCAACAAAACATAAACTAGGTTAATGCCACCAGCTTTTTAGTTAACTTGCTATTTTTGAGCAATTGAGGATATGGTAGCGGGGGGGGGAGTTGAACCCCCGACCTAAGGATTATGAGACCTTCGCTCTAACCACTGAGCTACCCCGCCATTAAAGATTTACTTAGAGGTTGTTCCTTTCTTTGTGAAAACCCCAGTTTCTAATCAGCTTAACTATAACATTAACAATAGGGAATTGGGCATTCTGAATAATTCATGCCGTTCAGGTTCTATTCCATCAGAGTCATCTAAGAATTGATTTTAATTTTAACAGGTATACCAAATAAATCGACAGCAATAAGGGTAGATGGGATCGACTAGTATGCTGAATGAAAATGTTTTATTTATTAAAACTTTAACATGATGGATTTCAAAAATTATGGTTTATATGTCTAAATTTTTTCGTCTTAAACAAATTAATAAGTTTGTTTGTCGTTTGGGATTAGCTACTCGTGGTAATACCCATTTATCGAAAGATGATGTGCTTTTTGCTCTTGAACAAGGAGTGAACTATTGGAATTGGTGTGGGCATGAGGATGGTATGGCACAAGCTTTTAGGACACTTGGTTTGCGACGCAATCAAATTGTGCTTGCAACTCAATTGTCGGCACGAGACAGCCAAGGGATCCAATATGAAGTCGAACAGATGTTAGATCAACTAGAAACTGATCATCTTGACGTCGCAAATTTTTATTATGTAGAGCACGACAAGGAATGGAAAGAAATTATGGCTCCTTTTGGGGCATTTGAAGGATTAAGAGAACTTCAAGACGAGGGAAAAGTTAAGATGATCGGTCTCACTACTCATCAGCGGTATTTAGCAGCTCAAGTTTTAGATGAAAACCATCTTGATTTATTAATGATTAGATATAATGCAGCCCATCGGGGGGCTGAGGAGATTATCTTCCCAGCAACTGAAGGATCTAAAACGCCGGTAGTTGCTTTTACTGCTCTTCGATGGAAAGATCTCCTCAAAAAAACTCCCGAAGATCCAATAAATTTTACTCTTCCTCCAGTTAAAGAATGGTATAGATTTTCCTTGTCTCATCCTGCCGTTTCAATTGTTTTGTCTGCTCCCGACAATCGAAATGAACTTCTCAAAAATTTGGAACTTTTAGCTGATTGGAGATTGCCAACTGCTAAAGAATCTAAGTTACTTCGAGAACACGGAGATAGAGTTTGTAAGAGCAGCAGGAGGTTTACTTGAGGGTCAAAATAAAACAATTAAACTGGATGAAATCTTGTCGGACATTCATTTTTAGTAAGGTGGTAGCTGACATTAAAATATGACGCGTACAGAGCGGGTTTTTAAACGGTGCCTCGACTGAAAGAAGTCTTAAGTAATTTTTGTTGTCGCTGAAAACTTGAATCAGTTTTTAAATTTTTGTTTATTGAATTGGAAAGATTTGGAATAAATCTATGAATAAGGTGAAACAATTAGTTGAGTCTGTAAGTAATTGGACAATCAAAGATTCTCTGAAACTGTATCGAATTAAGGACTGGGGAGAAAATTATTTTTCAGTTAATGAAAAAGGACATATAACCGTCAATCCTGACAAGGGATCTAAAAAATCAATTGATTTGATGCACTTAGTCGACCAGCTTCAGACTAGGGGAATTTCTCTTCCGATCCTTATTCGATTTACTGAGATTTTGAGGAATCGGTTAAAGGAGATTAACCAGGCCTTTCTAAATGCAATTGAAGAATTTGACTATCAAGGAAAATATAGTTGTATTTATCCAGTCAAAGTTAACCAGCAACGTCATGTTGTTCAAGAGATACTGGATTTTGGACATGAATATGACTTTGGCCTTGAAGCTGGTTCAAAACCCGAACTTCTAGCTGTACTTGCTATTACACAAGGTTATGATGTTCCGATCATTTGCAATGGATTTAAGGATGATGAATTTATTGAGATGGTTATTCTTGCTCAAAAAATTGGCAAAAATGTTATTCCTGTAGTGGAAAGGTTTGCCGAGCTAGAACTTATTGTTGATTATGCAAATAGACTTGAAGTAATCCCTAAGATTGGTGTGAGGGTTAAACTTGCTAGTGGAGGTGCTGGACGGTGGAAATCGTCTGCAGGGTATCAATCTAAATTTGGATTGACATCTACAGAGGTGTTGGAGGCTTTAAATTATCTCAGTAGTAGGAAAATGAGTAAATGCCTAAACCTTTTACACTTTCACCTCGGCAGTCAAGTGACTGACATTCAAAAAGTAAAGAGGGCAATTACTGAATCAGCCAGGGTCTATGTAGAACTTATTCGAGCTGGGGCAGGATTGAGATATCTGGACGTAGGTGGGGGGCTAGGCATTGATTACGATGGATCACAGTCAAATTTTGAATCTTCCGTAAATTATACGTTGCAAGAGTATGCTAATGACATTGTTTTTAGGATTAAATCGGTTTGTGATGAAGCGGGAGTTAGGCATCCAGTGATTATTTCAGAGTCAGGACGTGCAGTTGTTGCTTACCATAGTGTGTTGGTATTTGGCGTTTTGGGCGTTTCGGGATTTGACGGGGTTCATGTGCCTCAGGCTCTACCTAACGATGCTCCCCAGCCCCTTGAGGATCTCCATTGGATTAGTAATAATCTTTCTAAGAAAAATGTATTAGAGTCTTATCATGATGCAGTTAAACTCCATGAAGATACCCTCAATCTATTTAATCTAGGATATCTTAGTTTAGAACAGCGAAGTATTAGTGAAAGTCTCTATTGGCATATTTGTCGTAGAGTGCTAGAGATTATTAATAACCTGGAATACATACCAGATGAGTTGAGTAATTTGGAAGAATTAATTTCTGATACTTATTTTTGCAACTACTCAATTTTTCAATCAATGCCTGATAGTTGGGCAATTAGGCATCTTTTCCCTATTTTACCTATTCATCGGTTAAATGAAGAGCCAATGCGTCGTGCTACTCTAGCAGATATTACTTGTGATTCTGATGGAAGAATTGACCGGTTCATAGATTTATACGATGCTAAGAGTGTTTTACCATTACACTCTTTCACTGGTCAGTCATATTTTTTAGCATCTTTTTTAGTAGGAGCCTATCAAGAAATCTTGGGAGACCTCCATAATTTGCTAGGGGATACTAATGCAGTTCACATTAGTCAAGATGAGGAAGGTGAGGTTGTCATTGATCATGTAGTAAAGGGTGACCGAGTTAGAGATGTACTTAGTTATGTTCAATACAGTTCAGATGAATTACTTGCTTCTATGCGAAAAGATGTAGAATTAGCAGTGCGGAACAAAAAGATTACACTGGAGGAATCTGGTCGTTTTCTTAGGTTTTATGAATCAGGTTTACAAGGCTACACTTACTTAGAAGAACCCCATCTATCTCCAAGCAAGAATTCAAGGAGAATCAGTTTTATGAATGCTTCTCCCCATTTTTGAAATTTTCGTTTGTTTCATGTTAGGGCGGGTCTTTATTTTGCTTGATTTTAGTTGACGAATACTTTTCTGCACCTTTGGTAGATGAGAACTCCATTTTTTGATTATCTGATATCCACGGTCTGAAGGTGTATAACGCCTTCCTCCTTGATGACCATCTTCCTTTCCAGTCTGAACATTAAGAGGTTTTCTTAATAACTTGCTTTTTTTCACTTTACGTAAATTTACTCGTGCCTTTAGAATCAGGTAATTTTTTAACATTTTAGAAACTGACAAATAACCTGACCCATCAGGACGCTCTAGTTCCATTGATGGAACACGTCCTGGAACTCCATGGCAGCTCATGCAGGCCATTCCATCACCTTTTTTGGGCCGGTTAAGCTCAGGAGCTACAAAGTCACTAAAGAAATGGAAACTGTCTAGGAACTCATCTGTCAGGTTAACCTCTCCTTGTTCTGTCCGAAGGGTGGAAGCGAGAGGTTCTGAAGCAAGGGCTTCTTGAAGATTTGAAAACCAAAGAGTAGGTTCCCATTTTAAGATATTCCTTGCTGTTTCTTTGATGTCTTTATTGGATTCTGACTCAATTAATTTTCTAACAGTTTTTTGAATAATAGGATCTCTGCGGTAAGCTGTAAGGTGTGCTATTTTGACAGCTACCATTCGACTGAATTCTGGAGCCCTTTTGTTTAGCATTTGTACCAGTAGCTTTCGAGCTCGGATCTTCGCAGCAATCAGTTCGGAATTAATGTTCCCAGTAGAAATTTTAGAAGAAGATTTCGGAACAATATCTGGGATTTTTTCCTCATAGTTTGAAACCCAATCGGCACTAGGAAGCCAGAAGTGAGCACTTAAAGGATTACTAAAAGAACTGGGGAATAAACTGGTTAAAGTATTAGTGTGTAAATCAGGGTTGCTAGCTAAAAGCTTTCCCATACGATCAGCAATGAACCAATCGGCATCCATGGTTCTAGAATTTTTGAGAGCATTTGCAGCATCCTCTAGAATTTTGCTAAGAGAGTCGGAATTAGGTTTTTCTTCGAAAGCTGGAATTAAGAGTTTATAAAGAATTGTTTGCTGTTCTAGCGTTTGTGGAACAGTCCAGCCAGCTCTACTGATTAACTGGATCATAGGGTCGGCCAAGGTCTTACGGCGTTCGTAAACTTGAGCTCCTCTATAAATTTGTTCAATCATAGGTTGCACTTGCTCCTGTGTTGCTGGCAGGGTTACTGCACTAGGATCAGAGATAGCACCTGCAGCTAAAGTACGAAAATCTTCGGGACCATTTGTGGCAAAGTCGATTAATCGATCTTGTAACCTTGGAAAAGGGATGCTAGATGCAGCTTCTAGCGCTAACTGGACGCCCAATTTATTTTCTAGATTCTCCATTTTTTTCCAATAATGAAGGACTGCCTTGCCCATCATTTCAGCACTTCCAGGGGTAGCGTACCCCATTTGGCCAGGTCCTCCATCGCCCCCAGAAGTATTATAGAAAGTAGCTCCAATCTGAACTAACCTGCGAGCCAGCAGGTCTTTGGATTCAATAGGAAGATTGGTGTCATCTAGGCGATCATTCAAGCTCTTAAAGAGCAATTTTAATTCAGGATACTGATGGTCTTTACTACTATTGGCTTTGTGACCATTAGCAATAAATAAAGCATGACTTTGATAACGTATGGAATGTTCTACAAGAGAATTAGGTTCAACAGAAAGTAATCTCTTTTCCCATGCCTGTTGAAGTTTTTTTCGCATTGGAGGGTTCCAAACCCACCACTGCCAAATAGCCTTAGTTGCCCAAGCTCGCACTCCTGGATGAGGATCGTAGTTGAGTGCCTTACTTAAAAGGTTAACCAGTCGTGAATGGTTAAAATCAGGATTGGTCATCACTGTATCGGCGCGCATCCCAAGTGCTTTTAAAATTGTTTCTCGAGTAGCATCATTACCTCGATCATAGGCAGCAAAAAGTTTGTCAAAGCCTAAATCATCAAGCAGCGTTTGTTCCATTGCCCAAGCCGAGGCATCCCGGACCATTTTAGAAGGATCAGACATTGCTTGAATCAGTGTAGAAACCCCATCTTTTTGATGAATTCCTCCTAATGCCATCACTCCCCAATATCGAACCAATGGGTTAGGATTTTGAGCAGCTTTAATCATTAAATCTACCAAATTAAAATCTTCCGTATGAGATAGAGTCCGCACTCTTTTAAGTGTTTCTATAAGTGATTCATTTGGGGAAGGTACAAAATCTTTTCGGCTAAAGTTAACGGGAGAAGCTGGAAAAAGTCGACTGAGTGCATGAAGTGCATAGCCTGTTGTTACAAAACCTGTTTGAGCACTTTCATTCCATAGACCATAGGGTTTCTGCATCTTTAGGAGGGCTTCAACCCCGCGACTGATTGCAGGATCATTCGCCCTATAGCCAAGGGATTCCAAAGCAATCAGAGCCAAGGCGGTGGGGGCAGGGTCAGATTTGCCATCAGTTTCCCAGCTACCACTACCAGTTTGAGTTTTTCCTGGGTCAAATCCCCATGAACCATCCGAATTTTGAATTCTTCTTAGTCGCTTTTCGTCTTTTATAATTTTTTGTCGAATTTGAGACCATAATTTTTGAGATTCGTCTGTTGATAAGATTCTGTATTCTGGAAATTCAGCAACTTTGGGTTCTTTTTTCTTAGAAGATGTAACAACTTTCTTAACTTTCTTTGCAGAAAGAGGTTTGATTTCTTTCTGGAGTTTTTGGGCTCTTTGGTTTTGCTCGAGATAATTTTGAGGAAAAAATCGATGAAAAAACTCAATACGATGGGAGAGATCATCACTATATTTAGGTTCTACCTTTAGGATTTCCTGTGCTTTTTTTTCCATTGCGGCAAAATAGCGAGGATGGCTAGTTCGGTTCCATGCTGTATAAAGAATTTCTCCCGCGAAACTAAACACGACTGCTTGCCCGACATTAGAACCGGGACCAGCTGCGTTAATCCCACTTGGATCAGCAGTCTGTAAGACATGGTTTGCCACTCGAATTAGTTGTTGAGAATGAAGTTTTCTAGGGGAAACCACCCGTTCTACTGTACACACATTGTGTCCAGCAACCCGGGTTCCAGCTGGCCCATCGCCCACATCTAATGGAGCTAAACTTGTATTATTGGCTGCATTCTTTAAATAGTTAGTTGGGCGTAAAGATTCATACATGATATTTACTAATCGTCTAAAATTTTGCACATTTTCGATTTTATATCCATTTTCTAATGGAACTGCTGGTCCCCATACCCCTGCTTGAGTATGACAACTCATACAGTGGGTGCCTAATAAATTTCCAGCATCCCGTATTCGCCTTTCAACGCTTGCACCTCGGGGACGATTAGAGAGCCAAGAATCAACTTGACCTAAGTGGTCATACATAGCTTGCTTGACAGCTCTTTTGGGATCTTTATAGGGTGCAGGTTTTAAAACTCGAAGTTCTAATTCATAACCAGGTGCATTAGCTTCAGCCCTTAAGAAATAAATACCACCGGGTTCCAGCAATCGATTTATTTCAGCACGGTGTTCTTCGTTTTGTTGATGTACCCGTTCATTTTGATTTCGCCCTTTTGTATATTCTAGAAGAGGCAATAGCTGTTGGTTTAAGCCATCAAGATTAAAAGCGTTACCTATTCGATCATCTAAGGTTTCAGAATTTTTTGAAGGAAGATCCAATGTATAGAACCTTAGACGAGCTGCTATAGTGTGGTCAGGCAGTGTTAAATTGCAGGTGAGTAGTCGTTGTTCAGAACCATTGTAATTGAAGCGAAACCAGTCATCACCGGACTGACCCACTTTACCATTATCAAAATATTCAATATCATCAGCTCCTGCTGTGATTAGAATACGTTGTATCTTTTCACCATACGGAATTGGAATCAATTGGGCTTGTTCCGGGGTATCGTTGGGCTCATGTTCCACATGAAAATTTAACTTGTTATTCCCCTTTAAATTAATGGGGACTACTTGGAATTCAATGGGAATCTTGATGTTTTTTGGCCAGAAGATGGCTTTTGAAAACGTAGGGAATTGAGGAGCAAGACCAGTTTCTCGCCACCTAGGACCATTAAATAACGAAGTTAGATTTTTTTCTGGGGCAATATTTAAGATATACGTTCCAGACACTGGAGCTCGATAAACTAAAAAAAGGTCGGGATCTAGAGCATGGAGTACTTTTTTCCAATTAGGAGTGGGTTTAGTGTAAATCCCAAAATCATTTAGTTCTCTTGATTTCAAATCGGGAGTGAGGGTCTTACTAGCTTTTTCATCTGTCTGTTCATATTGTTCTGCAAGCTTCCAGGTAACACCAACAAGTCCATTTGAAGGCAGGAGCGATGGTTGAGGAAGATGGATTGAAATCTGAACACTTTCTCCTTGATTTAGTCTGAAACTTTTTTCCCAGGAGCTAGCTGAGTGCAAGGAAATAGTGTGATGATTTTCAATTGACTTGTTCAAAGGCCAACTTGATTCGGTGAACAAGACTAATAAACAGATAAGAAAGTTTAGGCCAAAGCGGAATTGATTGGATTTCCAAATTGATTGACTGATAGTCACGTTTTTTCCTTTTTGACAGGGGAGAAGTTAGGAAAAGTTAAATGTCCGCTGTCTAATAAACTATGATCTCCATTTTAACATCGACTAATGTTGCAAAGAACTGTCAATCCAATTGAGATAGTTACTGGATCCTTCAACAATTTGAAGAGCAACAACTTCTGGAACTGCATAGGAGTGAAGCCGTACGACTTCTTTTTCCAATTTAGAAAACTTTTTACGAGAGGTTTTGATTATAATGAGAACCTCATTGTCCTGAGTTACTTTGTCTTCCCACCAGTACCAAGACTGCATCATAGGGATAATGTTAACGCACGCAGCCAGACGTTGTTCTACTAAATACTTGCCGATGTTTTTAGCCTCATCTGAAGTGGAACAATTAACCAAAACAACTATTTTGTCAGTCATTTTCTTACCAGGCTGAGTTTTTAAAATATTGTTTATACAATAAATTTTTCCATCAAACAAAAATATTTTTCATTATACCGTTTTTGGGCTAGACTCTGGATTGAATTTCGATTGAAACTAGCAATGAGCAAGTTTGCCAAACTGCGGTTGGTTTAGAATCTATTTCCCGAAACTTAGGGCTATTCATGGTAAAGAAAAAAAGTGTTTTCAAAATTAAATCTATTTTAGTAGTTGTGCTTGGTGTTGCATTATTGATAATGCTTATTCAGGCTATGATTGGTCCTGGAGGTTATCAAGAGGGTCAAAAGCTTAAAGGTAAAAGTAACAACTTGATTCGACGTATTGAAGCTATTAAGTCTGAGAACAAGCAATTAGAGAACGAAATTGAGAGACTGAAGACTGACCCAGAAGAAATTGAAAAAATTGCTCGAGAAGAATTAGGTATGGTCAAACCAGGAGAGCACAAAGTTGTGATCAAACCTAATAATAATGAGAAAATAGGCCAGAAGTACACCCCCTCTGAATAAAAGGTTTTCTCTTTAGATTGAAATTTCCTAAAACAAATAACTTGACTATACAGCTGTGGAGAAAATAGAATCCGCATGCGGGGTGGAGCAGTCTGGTAGCTCGTTGGGCTCATAACCCAAAGGTCGCGGGTTCAAATCCCGCCCCCGCTACCAATTCCTATCTTCAAAAAAAATCCAGTCCTGTATTTTCTAGATGAAGTAGTGACAAGGTCTAGGTCTCTAATTTCTACTTTCCCGCCTAATAAATTAATTTGACAGAGGATTTTTTTTGCAACTAATATCACATATAGTAAGAATTTAGTGAATTACAAACGGGTGCCATAATGAATGTGATTTGTCATTGCACCTCTTTCTTTCTTAGGTTTGTTCTAATGTTTAATTTGAAATCTTTAACTGCGATGAGTCTTTTAATTGGCATGGGTTGTAGTACTCCCCAAGCCCCTATTAATATTGGATCAAGATTAGAGCTTATGGTTGATAATTTTCTTATTGATCAAATAATAGGTAGTGCCAAATTAACATTACAAAAACCAACCGAAAGAGAAGTAGTTTTTACTTTTGACCAACCTTGGGAAGGAAGCAGCTCTGGTTATGCCACGATATTTAAGGATGGTTCGATTTATCGTATGTACTATCGAGGTCAAGATTGGGGAGGTTTCGACAAACAGAGTACCCTATTTACCTGCTATGCCGAGAGTAAAGATGGAATCAATTGGGAAAGACCTAATCTAGATTTAGTTATTTTTAATAGTTCAAAGAAAAACAATATTATTTTGTCAGGTGAAATTAGTAATACCTTTGTACCGTTTAAGGATACAAATCCAAACTGTAATCCAGAAGAACGATACAAAGCTATAGCTGCGTTGAGTCAACCGACCAAAGGGTTGTATTCATTTTCATCGTCTGATGGTATTCATTGGCAGCCAATGTCAAAGGATCCAATCATCACTAAAGGAAAATTTGATTCACAGAACTTGGCTTTTTGGTGCAATGTGAATAATCGCTACTTAGTGTTTTATCGAGAAATGCGGGGTCAAGGTGACGAGATAAGGCCAGGCGGACTTCAACTCGGACTCGATCAAATGGGTCAAGCTCGTGATGTAATGACTTCCAGTTCCTCGGATTTTCGTTATTGGACGCAACCTCAGTGGATTCAGTACCCTGGATCTCGTCGGGAACAGATCTACCTCAATCAGATTCGTCCTTATTATAGGGCTCCTCATATTTTAATCGGTTTTCCTGGCCGTTTTATGGCTGGTCGTGAGATTGAAGAAGGACTTCCAATTACTGAGCATCCATCCTATAAGTTTGGTTCAATTTCAGAAACACTTTTTATGACTAGCCGGGATGGGATAAATTTTAAACGCTGGGGAGAAGCATTTGTACGTCCTGGGCTTCGGAAAGAACGTTGGATTTATCCAAATACATTTCCTGCCTATGGATTAACGGTAACTGAGAATTTGAGCAGAGGAATGCCAAATGAATTATCATTTTACATTAATGATGGTGGTTATTGGACTTCTGGTGGGATAGCCTCTCGGCTTCGTCGTTATACTCTTAGAATTGATGGATTCGTATCCTTGCGGGCTCCTTTAGCTGGAGGTGAAATAGTCACTAAACCTATTATATTTAAGGGGAAAAAATTGAGTGTGAATTTTTCAACTTCTGCAGCAGGTAGTATAAAATCAGAAGTTCAGGAGATAAGCGGACGTCCAATTCCAGGGTTTACTTTATCTGATTCTGCAGAAAATTTTGGGGACCAGATTAAAAGTGTTTTGAAATGGAAGGACAATCCAGATCTAGGAAAATTAGCTGGAAAACCAGTTCGTTTACGTTTTGTCCTTAGCGATGCAGATCTCTACTCCTTTAGTTTTGGAGATTAGAACCCAACTTGTATAATGCCGAATGAACCATGGAATAAGGTATTTGTCAAATAATTGATGAGTTTAGATCCGTGCTTGGTAGGTATATAATTTAAAGTACCTACCTCGTTTATTGATTAATTCATCGTGAGTTCCTTGTTCTACAATCTTCCCTTCTTCAATCACTAGGATTTGATCTGCTTTGCGGATTGTACTCAGGCGATGAGCGATTACGATAGTTGTTCTACTCCTCATTAACTCCGTTAGACTTTCCTGAATGTACATTTCACTTTCAGTATCAAGGTTAGATGTAGCCTCATCTAAAATTAATATCCTTGGGTTTGCAAGAATCGCCCGTGCGATTGAAACTCTTTGCCTCTGTCCTCCGGACAGCTTAATTCCGCGTTCTCCAATTACTGTTTCCAGTCCTTTTTCTAAGCTATTTGAAAATTTATCTACATGCGAAGCTTTAATAGCCTCGAGTAATTTAGTTTCGTCAGTTGTGGATTTACTGAATAGAATATTTTCCCGAATAGTTCCGTCATAAAGGAAATCATCCTGTAGGACAACACCAAGTTGGGAACGATAGCTGTCTAGGGTAACAGTTGACAAATCAACTCCATCGATTTTGATTGTTCCTTCGTCAGGGGTAAGAAAGGTTGCTGCTAATCCAGCAATAGTTGTTTTACCAGAGCCAGAACTACCTACTAAGGCAGTAACCGAACCTTCAGGAGCGTCAAATGAGATATTCTTTAGAACCTTTACATTTTTTTCATAGCCAAAACTTACATCACAAAAAGTAAGGTGACCCTTACAATCACTCAACTTTATTGACCGCTTCACATCTTCATTTTCTTCACTGAGACTCAATAATTCGTTTGTTCGATCAAGGCCAGCGAATGCTTCTGTGAATTGACTGCCAATATTACCCATTTGAACCATTGGAGTAACTAGTAGGGCAAGGAATGAAATAAATGCTACTAAATCACCAATAGTCATGCTTCCATTAATAATTTCACCACTACCAAACCAAATAATTCCTATTGTAGCGAGTCCAATCAATAAGGTTCCAGAACTAGTTACTAAACTTGTGGCAGTTAGTGATCTTTTAACATTTTCAAAAATTCGGGCCACACCGTTTTCAAATACTTTGATTTCCGACTGTTCTGCATTGAAACCTTTAATTACTCGAATTCCTCCAAGGGATTCAGTCAATCTTCCAGTTACTTCAGCATTTATTTTCCCACGTTGCCGAAAAATAGGACGGATATAACTAAAAGCCTTGAGGGAAATTAATCCAAAGAAAAGAAGGGGTACTAAGACATAGAGTGTTAGTATTGCATTTAATTTGATTAGGATAACAAAAGCAATGCAAGAAGTTAGAACACCACCAAACATTTGTACCAATCCCGTGCCAACTAAATTTCTAATTCCCTCAACATCAGTCATAATTCTCGAAACGAGCTCACCGGATTTAGTATTGTCAAAATAACGAACAGGAAGGTAAAGAACATGTTTTTGGACATTAACGCGTAACAACGAAATTAAATGTTGTGCCTCAACACTCAGTAATCGTGTTAGTGCGAATGAGCTGCCTGCTTGAATTAGAAGTGCGGTTGCTACTCCAAGTAGCAGCATATTTAAGAGCTCAATATCTCCCTTTGCTATCACATTATCCATAAGGTACTTAGTGGATCCAGGTAGAGCTAAACTTGCAATTCGATTAATAATTATCAGCACTAATCCGACAAGAACAAGTTTTCTTCTGGGCCAAATGATTGTCTGAAAAGCATATCGAAGCATTGCTAAAGATGGTTTTTGAAATTTTCTTTTTGTGTGGTTGTTATTTCTAATAGCCAGTTTAAATTTCCTTTAATGAGAATGTAATTTTTCAGGAGAGATTTGAGAAAATATTAATTGGTATTTATCACTTTTAATCATTCAAAAACTTTTTTGATAACCCAGCTGAATAGACAATCCAGATTTCATTTGGGGACCATTTAAATTTTGGTAAATAGGATATGATACTTCAAGGCCGAATCGATCTGCATGATCCCCAGGAAAAATCTTGAACAGTTGATTTAATCCAGTACCCAGCTTGAAGGTTTTCCCTCCATAATTATTGGGGTTTGCAGTTTGGACTGGAGCCATGATTAAATTGTTTCTACCATTTATTGGGTATTGATGAGAATAAGTAAGCCTAAGGGAAACAGAGGTCTTTGAAGATAATTCCCGTTGCAACCAACCTGTAGGCGAAAGACTGTTGCCAAAATGCCATTTATCCTCAGAAATGTTGCTTTTCATTCTTAATTGTCCGCCAAAAACCCAGTTTTCTCGAGTGGTGACATAAGTAAGGGCAGAAATTAGAGCGGTTGACTTGTCGCCTGATTGCATCCCATATGGAAGGATTATAGACTGAGTTGTATTCATTGGAGTCAGTACTTCACCAGATGTGTTTTCTTTCCCAACTGATTTTTGAATGCCAAGTTGAGCATGCCATCTAGAGTTTTCTGTTTTTCGCAACTTGATCAGTGCTGAAACTGAAAACTCAGATAAATCAAAAGATGAAGAATTAAATGTTCCAAGAAGTGCTCTGTCCATCATTCCTTTGTAAGTGTTTAACTTCATTTCTTTGCCCATAAACATTCCCATTCCCATAATGGTTAATGAATCAGAGGGAGCATACATCATGCCTAACATTGTCATATCCATTTCCATATTTTGAGGGACTACACTCAGTTTGGAAGGCATATTGCCCATTTGATAGGGATTGGGAAGTTCAATAATTTGGCCGTCTGAGACATCTTTGCTTCCAACAAGATTTCCAGCCATATACATTTTTATATGTCTAAGGGAAATCATAGATTCCCCTTTTTTGTGAAAATGATCTCCCATTACACCTATTGGTGCATGATCAACTGCTCTTTCACCATCAGCAAATAAGATAGTTGTGGGGAGTAATACTACTAAGCAAAGGAAAACATTTTTCATTAAAGTATACCAATAACTTTCTGATCAATTACAATTTGACAAACTAACCCTGAAAACTGAATGGTTATCGTCAGCCTTGCAAAAGACCTAATTACTTTTAACGAAATTAATATCTAGAATAGTTCCAGATTCACATTGGTTGATTTGAATCTAAAATTATTCTGGGGTGGGGGTGAAGGGATATCAAAATAAAAGCATGGCTTTTTATGCAGATTGCTATCCATTCGATTAGCTATAGGCAAATGAATTGGATTTTCTAGAGAGATTTCTCTTATGAGAAAAGGTTCCACATTAGTTAAATGGACTGACTTACCTTTTACACCGCAACCATTGCGGAGATAAATTTTCTGGTAAGCCTGATTTTTCTTTGATTCCTTTGCTTCAGAGTGACACTTTCTTGAGGCTTTACCTTGAGAGGACTGGCCTTTATACTCTGAAAGGTGTGATTTTTGTTTATAAAAAATATTACAAAAATGGGCACAGCTGCAAGAAGATCCATGTTTCTTGCAGACCACATGCTCATCGCTTAATAAGTTCGTTACAGGACCTAGAGGTAACAAGCTAGAACTTAGGACAACTATTAAAATTAAGCCAGTTAATCGTTTAATAGTATGAATTTTCACAGCCCTTGATGATCCAGAGATTAAATTAATCAGATTCTTTTTCTCGATTATTAATAGAGCATATAGCCTTGACGATTTTAAAATAATACCATACATTTTTTGATATCTGACATCGTAGATCCAACGGCGGTTTTATATACAGATTTCTTGGACATAAAAAATGAATAACAAACCTATCATTATTATTCCTGGAGATGATCCTCCTCAGTGCCAAGGGTCACCGCAATTAAAGAAGTTAGAAACTTTTGGAGAGATTGTTTTGCACTCTAATCGGCCAGAGTCGAATCAGGAAAAAATAGAGCGAGCTAGGGATGCATCTGTATTGATTAATTCTCGTAGTGCTGTTAAATGGCCTGGTGAGGTATTAGAGGCACTCCCTAATCTTCGAATGATTACCGTCTGTGGAATTGGTGTTGATGCTATTGATCTGACTACAGCTAAAGCTAAAAACATTCTAGTTTGTAACATTCCTGGAAAAACAGCACCAATTGTGGCTGAACATGCATTTGGACTCATGTTTAGCGTCGCTAAACGGGCAGCCTATCAGACGGTTGCAGTTCGCGCTGGTAACTGGAGTCGAGTTGATAATGTTTTTATACAGGGTAAAACACTAGGAGTGATTGGAACAGGCAACATTGGGTCTGAGATGGTCCGGTTAGGTCAAGCCATGGGTATGAGGGTTGTTGCCTGGACCTATCATCCCTCAGGTGAAAGATCTACCAAATTGGGAATACCTTTTGTTGAATTTGATGAATTACTTAGGATTTCTGATGTAGTTAGTCTCCATTTGAAACTTACCGATCTATCTCACCATGTGATCGGTCAAAAAGAGCTTTCTCTAATGAAATCTGGGGCTATTTTAATTAATGTGGGGCGTGGGGCTCTTGTTGATGAAGAAGCTTTAGCCGCAGCTTTACAGTCCGGGCATTTAGGTGGAGCGGGTATTGATGTTTATGGAATAGAACCTCCACAGATAGATCATCCTCTACTATCATGTGATCAAGCTGTCTTTACGCCCCATTGTGCAGATATGACTCCCGAGGGAGTTGAGTTGTTGAATGAGGGTGTGGTTGAAAATGTAATTGCGTTCTTGAAAGGTGCCCCCCAAAATGTGGTGTCTTGATTGACAAGTTATTTTTTGTATATGTATGTCAGGTTTAAAAGATCTGTCTTAATGGCTTGAACAACTTTCAAATTAAGACAGCTTATTTCTGAAAATGAATTGTGCCAAAGCGTTGTGGAATGTGAAAAGAATTATCTAGGGTAGGACTCCAAGCTAATAGTCTACGTTGGTCAACATTTCCTATACCATCACAACGATAAAAGTTGATTCGCCAATTCATCCCGGGATCAATTTGTTTCAGACCCATAGATTTAACAGGAATACTCATTTCACATACCCATGTTTTTGTATAGATGCGTGTGGCATGTGTAAATCCAGAATCCCAATTAACATTTAACACTGGTTCATTATCAAGATTAATTGCCAAATCTATCCATTGATTATTGGGCGCCACTTCAAATTCAAAATAGGTATTTATTTGCTCTGGAAAAGGGTTAATAAAGACTTCCACCACATCTTTATCCCATAGTTGCCAGAACTCAACATCAAGATTTTCACTTTTAAAGTGGTTGATTTCAAAATATTGACACCAATAAGCTAGATAGAAATGTGAAGGAGTATAAACAACAGCAACTTGGGTATCAATTCTTGGAATGTAACTTTTAGGTTTACGAAAGTGCTCCAATTTTAATTTGGGTACATCTTGCCAAACCGCTTTATTCAGATCAGCATTGGGTGTGAAATTTTCTGGAATTGAGTAAGCTGAAGTCGTATAGTTACTTGTATAAATGCTTGCCATATCTAACTTAGAAAGATAACTACGTTAATGAATGATGGTAAGTTTTTAGAAGGTAATTCCTCTTAATTTTCTTCTAGGGAAACTCATTTAATTTAACGGGCCGATTTTCTTTTGCTGAAAGGTCAGCCGCAAAAACTGCTCTATGGGTTTCGTAAGCAATATCAAAATTAGTTAAGGGCATTCGTTCCCCATTTTTGAGACTATTAATAAAGGATTGAAACTGAGGCTGATAGGGATGGTCGCTGACATCCCCTGAATCAATCAAGGCTGTTTCTAAAACACTCCAACGTTCTTTGGTCAGTCCCTTAAGTTTTTGACTATAGATGCGATTATCAAGCAAACTACCCTCACTGCCAACTAGATGAATGTGAAAGTAGTAGGGTTGTAAGCAATCAACTACTGAAGCAACTTTTCCTATTTTCCCATCTCTAAATTTTAGTAGGGTTACTGTTGTAGTATCGTATTCATAAGGTTCGAATAGATGGCTGCCAGATTTTGTGCCGTAGCTCGTTATTTCTTCAACTTCATTTCCTAAAAAGTAGAGAAGTCCATCAAGAGCATGGCATCCAGCCGTCAACAGGCTACTGCCACCAAAGTCTTTTTTCATATTCCATTCATACTGTCCGTACCAGGGTCCGATTCCATGGTAGTAATCAACCTCTCCATAGTGAATTTCACCCAGTAAACCGTTATCGATACAGGAGCGAATTAGATTAAAATGCTGACTAAAACGACATTCAAAGCAGACGCAGACTTGGACTTTAGCCTGTTGAATCGCTGATTTCATTGCTAATGCATCTGGATAGGAGATGCAAAGTGGTTTTTCTATGATTAGGTTTTTACCTGCTTTGGCTGCACTTATTGCTTGCTGGGCATGCTGTGGATGAGGAGTACAGATGTCAATGATATCAATTTCAGGATCTTCTAACATAGACTGGTAATCAGTAAAAGTTTTCAATTGAAGACCATAGGTTTTCTGTAACTCTTTTTCATCAAGTTTACGACGAGAGCATACTGCAGTTACTTTAGCCCCAGATATAGATTTAAAGGTTTCAATATGCGCACCAGCTACCCAACCAAGACCAACAATACCCACTTTCAAGTCGCTCATAAGCATCTCTCCAATTTTCTAAGGACTCTGACTCTCTTTGATAATCTGATCGTAAACTAACCTAGCTTTGTCATAGGCAATTCTAGCTGATTCTAGTTCTGCTGGACGGATTCTTACACTTTTCATTTTCCAGCAGCGATCAACTGACTTTCGGCACCATTCAGCACTGCGTTTGGATGCTCTGATTGGTTTATTATTAACCAAGACAAAAATGGGATTTGAATGAGAACTAGGATAAATCCGGAGAGCAAGCCAACTAGATTTTTCAATTGGGTAGGTAAAGTTTAAACTAACCCATTGTCCATCAGCCTTGACCATCTTCTTTTCGACTGGCTCACCATTTACAATAAGTTCAATAGGAACTTTCTGACTCTTACCAGAACGAGCTCTTTCAATATTCCAATAAGGTGGTTGATCTAAACTTTGAGAAGCAATAACTTTGCCTAAAACGCTTTGCTCAATCGGCAGGTAAGCCGCTACTTTAGCTTTAATATTAACAATGTCGGGTCTTGAAATTTTCAACTCACTACTTTGAGTACCAGTACCTAGTTCGAATCCATTAATTGTGAAATCAATTATATGAGAAGCTCCATCTGAAACGTAGCTCCTACCTTTTTGAATTTGTTTCATATAGGTATCAAAATTAAGGGGACCGTCCAGTTTGGCATAACTGCGTGCCATACCAACTCGATCGTCAAAAATACAAGGAAAATCTGTTTCGCCACTAAGACGGGTTCTGAAACCGCTGTTGAGTGTGTGGTACCACATATTAAGTTCCCAAGGAGCTGGAGTATCCCCAGCTGAGAAAAAATCAATCACACCTTGTGTAACGGTTACAATGTATTCATTGGCTCCAATTCCATCAAACTTAGGAATTATATAGTTAGGTAAATTTTTTGTAGGCCGCATTGGTTCTAATCCCCACCCTGAATGTGCATAGCCGACTACGGCCTTTTGTTTTTTTGCCCATTTGAGGATTGGAAGTGTCCAGCTCGGCCATTGTTCTACTTTAGTTGTTCCTGGGAAATCATCTTCTTTTAGTCGAAGCAGACAAATGTGACCAGCGTGTGAGGAAGGGAAGCCAGAGATCTCAACATCATAACGCAACAGGTTGTTTTTATTTGATAAAGGATGAATTTTTCCAGTGAAGTAATTTTTTTGGTGGTACCAACAAGGCCCCCAAGTTAAATTGCAAGCGATATTGAGATCTTCCCCTTGGGTTTGACGCCACATGTGTTCTGGTAGTACTCCTTCTTCAGGACTCTCGTAGTGACTACATCCAGCAGCATGTACGTGGTGGTCGGCGCTGAACCATCCCAGCTTTGCCATATGCACCCAACGTTTGAGCTGGAGGTTGACTTGAAAAACCTTTTTTCCTGTGGGTACCCGAAAGGGTCTAGTGATTGGAATATATTCGGGACCTCTGGTCATTGTAATTTTGTAGTTGCCTGGTGGAAGAAATACGTGTTCTCCAGATGCTCGATATACTTGGGGATGAAAGAAAAAATCAGGAAATTCATCAAAAGCCGCTAAACGACGCGAAGGTAAAGGATATACTCCTATTAAACGTTTTTCTTCTCCTAATAGTGGAGAAATGCCTCTTCTTCTTACCAACGGGATTTTTATTTCTTCAGATTCTTCTAATATTCTTTCAATACCATCTGTAATGACTAATGAAGCCATTGAAGCAGGTGCTCCGTCATCATCCTTGATCTGAAATACTACTTTAACTGAGGGCTGACAATTGAACAGGATATCAATAGTATTTCTGAAACCAATATCTTGGGTTCCCTGGCCGACATGGAAACCAATCCGCCCTTCTCGCAAGCCTTCGTCCTTGGTATAAATTTGAACCACTCCATATTCTAGCTTGACCCCAGAAAGATTAGGCAATAACGGACGTCGTCGGTACATATGAACTTCTAGAAATCGGTTAGCAATTTGGCCTGAATTAAGTAGGTTTTCTGGCTTTGCTCGTTTAGCATTACTTGATTTATAAAGAATTGGTTTGGAATTGGGGCTAGCTACCTCTAGACGAGCTGTTATATGAGCCTCATTGTTAATCTTGACCAAAAAGCTTTTCCAACCATTTTGCACTAACTGGGGTTTAGACGATCCACGCATGACCTTTACCCGAGCCTCTGGATTAATGGTTATCATTGCCAAGCAGTAGGGATCTAAAATTTCTTGAATGAGTTGAGAAGTTTTCGCACTTGGAACCTCATTTTTTAGCTCTTTAAGTCGC
Organism: Terriglobia bacterium; assembly: GCA_022452285.1. Taxonomy (GTDB): domain Bacteria; phylum Acidobacteriota; class Terriglobia; order Versatilivoradales; family Versatilivoraceae; genus JAKUNG01. The sequence goes on from JAKUNG010000010.1 coordinate 38,959, forward strand.
TGTGAATCTATTGAGGTTAGGGAACTCCCTAAAAAGTTCAGAGCCTCATTAAGACGCTGAGCATGGGCCAACAGAGGTTGATCCTCTAAATCAGTAATTTTGGGAATATCTTTTGAATATCCCTGAAACAAAAAACTTATTAAGACTAGTCCAATACTAAAAAGTTGTTTTCTCATAGAGTTTCTCTTAGATAATTGATCATTGTACTGCTCAAAGGGATTACTACGAACAAGATTAGGTCAAATAAATACAACTTTTAGGAGGCATCAGTCCAAGCCTCAAATTAAATTTTTTTATTAGAAATTGACATAACCATAAGTTTAAATAATCACTTGGGATAGTTGATGTATATTTCAATTTAAATTAGACATTAGAACGAATTTATGAAGTATGATTTATACATAATACAGTACTATGGATAAAAGGAAAAAGGTATCCGTATAGACTGATAATTTAGATTGGTTTTTTGAAAGGAGAGATTAATTCCGATGACTTCTAGTATATTGTTGCATGAACTAACTCGAGAAGATGCTGGTGCTGTTGCACCAGAGACTCTTCTGGTATTGCCTGTGGGAGCAATTGAACAACATGGTCCTCACCTTCCTGTCGGTACAGATTATTTAACGGTTGAGTATCTTGCCCGGGAAGCAGCAAATCAAGTTAAAGAGGAGATTCCTATTCTGATAGCGCCGACTCTTCCGTTTGGATCTTCTCACCACCATCTTTCTTTTGGGGGGACAATGTCACTTAGTACAGAGACGTATTATCGAACACTTATCGATTTAGGTGAATCGATGATTATTTCTGGGTTTCGGAGTTTGGTGCTTTTAAATGGTCATGGTGGAAATCATGACTTAATCCAGCTAGTTGCCCGTGATCTGGCTATCAAACATAAAATTAAATTTGCAGCTATGTCTTACTGGACAGTGGCTTGGGATGCCCTGATTAAAGTAGGAGCTCATAAGCAGTGTAATTTACCAGGTCATGCTGGCAGTTTTGAAACTTCAGCGATCATGGCTTTGCGACCTGAATTAGTTCGTGAGCCCAGACCTCACCGAGATGGGGTTACTGATTCAGACCCTCAGAGTTTTCATGCTGCATATCGTGATGAAAGACATCAATGGCTTGAGAAAATCAATGGGTACACGGATAGTCCAGATCAAGGAGATGCAGAACGGGGGAAGACCTGTTTAGCCGCCATAATTAAGTCGGTGGGTCAGGCGTTTGTAAAATTCCACAAATCAGGGAATTGAAGTTTGGTGCAAGACATTCATTGGAGGAGTTAGTGTATGGGCGACCGGTTAAAAAACAAGGTAGCAATTGTAACGGGTGCTGGGTCAGTAGGTCCTGGTTGGGGGAATGGCAAAGCTACAGCTGTTCTTTTTGCCCGGGAAGGTGCCAAAGTATTGGCTGTTGACAACAATCCTGATGCAGCTGATGAAACTAGAAAAATTATTGAACAGGAGGGAGGGGAATGTAGAACTCAGCAAACGGATGTTTCTAAAGCAGAACAGGTAGAAACTATGGTAAATCGATGTTTGGAGATCTATGGGAAAGTTGACATTCTTCATAACAATGTTGGGATTATCCATGTGGGTGGTCCGGTTGATATTTCTGAAGAACAATGGGATCAACTATTTGCTATTAATGTGAAGGGAATGTTTCTTACCTGCAAGTACGTCTTACCTATTATGGAGAGTCAGAGTAAAGGTGTCATTGTTAACATTTCTTCTTTTGCTGCGATCAGGTACACGGGATACCCCGCTGTTTCTTATCATGCATCAAAAGGAGCAGTTAACCAATTGACTCAGAGTATTGCTATTCAATATGCACCTATGGGGATTCGAGCTAATACCATTCTCCCTGGGTTTATGAATACTCCAATGATAGTCGAACCTCTCAAGGATACTTATGGTACTGGGGGAGTTCAAGAAATGATTCGCAAGCGAGATGCAATGGTTCCAATGGGTAAAATGGGGACTGGATGGGATGTTGCTTATGCGGCCTTATTTTTAGCTTCAGAGGAGTCTAGATATATTACTGGAATAGAACTGCTTGTAGACGGAGGATTGACCTGTAAAGTTACCTAGTTTGACTGGGCACTATGCTTGATAACAAAGCATTTAAATTTTTTCTACTCAGGAATCAGAGGAAGAATGATATGTGATGGATAGTCCCTGTCGTGGAATATGGTTTGATGGGCAATCTGTAGCCGAGTTCCAGTCCCAACATCTTCGCCTGTGTTTAGGTTACGACTAAAACGGGGAAAATTTGAACTTGAGATATCTACCCGGATCCGATGACCCTTTAGAAAGACATTGCTTGTTGGATAGAGTTCTATGCAATAGCGTTCTACCTTATTAGGTTTCAGCAGTTCCTCTTTTTCAAAACCATTCCTGAATCTTGCCCTCCTAATCCCCTCAGCCAAAAAGATTGCATTTCCGTCTGGGTAAACATCTACTAGCCTGGCTGTAAAATCAGTGTCTGAAGCTGTTGAAGCTGCAAATAGAATAACTTTTAGTGGACCAGTGACCTCAAGATCTTTCTCTAACGGAGAGCTTGTATAGACCAGGATGTCAGGGCGTTTTTCGAGGGTCCGTTGGTCGACAGGTCCAGCAACAATTGGATTTTCACCTTTTTCAGTCCAGGGCCAGGAAGCAGTTGAAAGATTTCCCCCTATGCTTGGTACAGGTTTTTCAGGATCATATTGATACTGATCTGTGGATTCTGCGGTTGGTCGTTCAAGATTGAGGATCCCATCACTATTAGAGGAATTAGCCTGGCCTTGGCTATGAAAATAGTAAGGAGTAAATTCAGTTCGTGCTAGAGGCCATTCGTGTTCATAACGCCAGTGGTTTGTTCCCATCACAAAAAGATGGATTGGAGGTTCTTCCACAAGTTCATTGTCGACACCTTTTAGCCAATAGTTAAACCATCGAAGTTCTTCTTCAAGAATGACTCTGTAGGAATTGGGTCCAAAGTCTAAGTCGCCTAATTTCGTTCCAGTGGGCTCTGCATGAGTCCATGGGCCTATAATAAGCTTTTGATTGTTACGGCTTTGTTCTGATCGAGCATTTTCACGCATCCCATTCCACATTCTAAAAGCTGCATCAGGATAAGCATCAAACCAACCCGCCCGAATAAATACGGGAACATCGATTTGATTATACTGTTTGGAAGTATCAATTGTTTGCCAATAGTCATCGTAGGTTGAATGTTCAAGCCACTGACGATAAAAAGGAATTTTTTGTCCTATTGTTTCTAGATCCATGTCGATCAAGGGTAGGTGGTTGAAGGTTTTTCCATGATCAAAAACTTCAGGCATTTCAGGGATAGTTGGATTGGTCGAAAATGTAACCGCTGCCATAATCGAGAGGCCTAACTGGAACGCACCTCCAACATAATGGCAGTTACTAAAATACTCGTCACAAATAACGTGTGGAGCTAAAGCCTTTAGAGATGGATGTCTAAAGGGTGCAGTAAGCCATTGAATGATTGCTCCGTATGATTGACCTGCCATACCAATCTTGCCATTAGACCAACTCTGTTTAGAAATCCATTCCAAAGTATCCTGACCATCAGAAGCATCTGAATGGTAGGGAGTAAAAGTTCCACCGGATTCATATCGACCCCGGCAATCCCCACTTACAAAGGCATAACCATTTCGAGCCCACCAGAGTCCACGCTCAAGAAAACGGCGACTACTATTTTCATAGGGTGTCCGCAAAAAAATCGTTGGAAAAGGTCCAGGTGATCTAGGCAGGAGAAGGTCCACAGAGAGATCAACACCATCCCGCATTTTGACATGCTGGTTGAAGATAAAACGTATGTTATGGAGTAATTCCGATTGGCTGGAAACGGTCATAAATGGGGTTCAGTGGCGATATTGTTAATCGATCTTTAATTGATAAATTTTTAACTTAACAGATCGTTAACCTACCAGCACGCAAGTTAGGATTATTTATATCAGAATTTTCTTGATAATTTTTCCGCCAACATCGGTAAGTCGAAAGTCACGTCCTTGGAATCGATAAGTTAACTTCTCGTGGTTAACTCCAAGGCAATGGAGCATGGTGGCTTGAAGATCATTAATGTGAACTGTATCTTGGACAGGATTATATCCTAATTCGTCGGTAGTCCCGATAGTGACTCCAGGCTTGATGCCGCCACCTGCCATCCAAATTGCGAAGGATTTCATATGGTGATCCCTCCCGTAGTTACCTCGGGTCATATCTCCTTGATTCATAGGAGTTCGACCAAATTCACCTCCCCAGATAACTAATGTGTCTTGAAGTAATCCCCTTTGCTTAAGATCTTTAATCAAAGCAGCAGAAGCCTGATCAGTTTGTTGACACTGCAGACTGATATTAGATGGTAGGTTGTTATGGTGATCCCAGCCTCGATGATAAAGCTGAATAAATCTGACACCCCGCTCGACTAAACGCCTTGCAAGGAGGCAATTATTAGCAAAAGAAGGACTGCCAGGTTCTGCACCGTATTGTTCTATCACTTTCTTAGGTTCCTGTCTGATGTCCATCAGGTCTGGCACACTGGTTTGCATTCGATATGCCATCTCGAAAGACTGAATTCGAGCATCTATTTCAGGATCGCCTACTTCTTTTAATTTGAGCTGGTTTAAATCATTTAGTCCATCAAGTAAACTGCGACGCGATGACTGACTTACACCTTCAGGATTAGAAACAAACAATATGGGTTCTCCCTGGGAACGGAATTCTACTCCCTGATGGCTGCTGGGTAGGAAACCACTTCCCCAGTATCGAGAAAGCAATGGTTGTCCCTGACCCCCTCCAGAGGTTAAAACCACAAATGTTGGTAGCTGACTATTTTCACTTCCCAACCCGTATGAGAGCCAAGCGCCCATGGTTGGCCTGCCTGGTTGCTGTCCACCCGTTTGGATTAAGGTTACGGCTGGATCGTGGTTAATAGCGTCAGTATGAACAGAACGGACGAGGCTAATTTCATCGGCGATTGTTGCAGTATGTGGCAACAACTCAGACAGTTCAGCTCCTGATTGTCCATGTTTCATAAAACGAAATTTTGAACCTACACAAACTAACTTTTTACCTGCAAGTTGAGCAATTCGTTGTCCTTTAGTAAAACTTTCTGGCATTGGCTTGCCATTCATTTGAACTAGCTTTGGTTTGGGGTCAAACAGATCAAGTTGAGAAGGAGCTCCTGACATGAATAAATAGATAACTCTTTTAGCTTTCGGCGCAAAGTGCAACGCATTGAGGGCTCCAAATGTTTTTTTTGATGGTTCAGAGAATAAATCTTTTTGCAACATGCTTCCCAGTGCCAGGGAGCCTATACCTTTGGCTCCACGACCAAAAAAATGCCGGCGTGTCATCGAAAGTGCATTCTCTTTCCAAAAAGTCATTGCATCACTCCTTAGTCATTGTTTCATCAAGATTCAGAATCATACTAGCTACACCTGTCCAGGCTGCATGTTGCATCAAATCAAGTTCCTCAATCCTTGGACTTTGCCCAATATTCACGAGTGACAAGGCCATTTTCCTATCACCTTGGTAGTTTTTTAGGATTTTTTGATAAGTACCTCTAACAATTTTTTGCTCAGTAGAACTTGGTAGACGAGCCAATGCAACTTGATAGGCATATTGGATACGCTCGTTGAAGGTCGGGCCTGCTTTTCTAAGAATACGTTCTGCAAAAACCCTAGATGCTTCAACATATGTAATTTCGTTTAATGTAACAAATGCTTGTAGAGGAGTAACAGTTCTTTCTCTTTTTACGGTACATACTTCGCGATCTGGAGCATCAAAAGTCATCAAAACAGGATTAGGTACGGAACGCTTCCAGAAAGTATAAAGACTTCTTCTGTACAGATCAGCACCTTGGCTCTGTTCATATAGCGTGCGGCAATAAAAGGCTTTATTTTCCCATAGACCGGTCGGTTGATATGGAAAAACACTTGGTCCTCCAGTTGCGCGGTTTCGATCCAATAGCCCACTTATACTCAGTGCATTGTCTCTAATCATTTCAGCTGAAAGACGCAGTCGAGGACCTTTGGCTAGCAAACGATTTTCAGGGTCCTTTTCAAGAAGCTCTGAACGATATCGAGAACTCTGTTGGTAAGTAGCTGATGTCAGGATCTTTTTTTGAATATCCTGAACATTCCATCCCCCATCGACAAATTCCCGTGCCAGCCAATCAAGAAGTTTTGGATGAGAGGGCAACTCCCCTTGTGTGCCAAATTCGTTACTGGTTTTTACAAGTCCAGTACCAAAATATAATTGCCATAAACGATTAACAGTTACACGGCCCACTAATGGATGATTGAAATCTACCAACCATTTTGCTAAATCAAGTCGGTTCACTTTTTTTTCTTTTGGCAGGGCGGGCAAAAATTGAGGAACTCCAGCAGATACCTTTTTACCTAAGTTTCTATAATCTCCACGGATCAAAACATGAGTTGGACGCTGAAAATCCATGTCTTCCATAATTCGAATTGTAGGAATGTTTTTCTCGATTAAATCCTTGTCTTTACGTAGTTTTTTCAGTTGTTTATTGAGGATTTTCATTCTCTTAAAATGATTTTCTCGAAAATAGTTTCTCAGCGCGACCTTCTCTGCCCCAGATCGCTCGAGCAAGGGCTTTTTTAAGGCAACTTTAACCTGTTTTAACTTCTTGTTCCCTTGAGGAATTTCAGTTGAAAAATAAAACCCATAACCTCCACCATAGTTGACTACTTTTATAAGAAGCTGGTTAAGTCCAGCTGTGAGCTTGACTGGTAGTTCTAAAGGTTCAGCAGGTTCACATCCTTTTACTGGTTTATTTAAAATATTTTTTCCGTTTAACCAAATTTTTAAGCCGTCTGAAAACGGTGAATTTCCTCCAATGAAAAAAGTAATTTCCCTAGAAGATTTTGTTAGAATCTTTCGGTAAAGGTAAGTTGCTGCTTTTTGACCCAACAAACCATGATTCTTGTCATCCTCCCATCCAGGTCTTTCACTCCATGAAAGTTTGCCATCTTCATAAATCCCTGAAAGACTAATCTCCTTTTCAGGTGGGAAAGCTGTATGAAAAGCCTGATCTCCTGAATTTGAAAGGAATGGTCCAATCGTCCACCAATGTTGCTTTTCCAGACCTTGAGTATTTTTATCCCGGTCAATCAGCTTATGTTCCCACAGAGCTTGAGCATCTTCTAAGCCATCATGAGTCATTTCGAAGAAAGCTTTTTTTTGAGATTCAAGATCTCTAATTTCTGTTTCTAGTTGATGAACCTGTGTTGATTGTTCAATAGAAGGTAGTCTCATGTAGGGAGGAGCGGGGTCCCGATCTAATCCTTTCTCGGGTATTTGATGGAAAAAGTCATAAAACTGATAGAACTCTTCTTGAGTGAAAGGATCAAACTTATGATCGTGACATTCAGCACAGGCTACGGTGGAACCCAACCAAACTGTTGCTGTAGTGTTTACACGATCGATTACGTACTTTGAAAGATATTCTCGAGCATCAGCTCCACCTTCGGTAGAGGTCATTCCATTTCGATTAAAAGCTGTTGCAATTTTTTGATCGATTGTTGGTCTAATTAGGAGATCTCCAGCAATTTGTTCTACAGTGAATTCATCAAAGCGCTTCTTGTTATTAAAAGCATCGATTACCCAGTCACGGTACTTCCACATGGACCGAGGATGGTCGATGTGATACCCGTCAGAGTCAGCATAGCGGGCTAGGTCAAGCCAATGCATAGTCATTCTTTCTCCGTAAAGGGGAGAGTCCATGAATTGATCGATCAAATTCGAGTAAGCCTCGGGGCTTTTGTCAGATAGGAACGTTTCTACTTCTAAAAGTGTAGGAGGCAACCCTCTCAAATCAAACGAAAGCCTCCGGATAAGTGTTCTCTTGTCTGCCTTGGGAGACGGTTTGATTCCTTCCTCCTCTAATCGGGCAAGAACGAAATTATCAATGTTATTTTTTATCCAATTCTTGTTTTTTATTTTTGGAAGGGAAGGTTTTATAGGTGAAAGATAAGCCCAATGAGTTTCCCAATTAGCTCCTTGACGGATCCATTCAGTTAGCAAAACTATTTGTTTTTGTGTTAGTTGATTTCCTGAATAAACTGGAGGCATTCGTATGGCATCATCTTTTGCCGTAATACGACTAATAAGTGAACTTTTTCCAATATTTTTTTCGGCAACAGCAACGTGGCCTGATCTTAAGATACTTTTAGCAGCTTTTTCGTTATCAAGTCTTAAGCCAGCCATCCGTTTTTCCTGATCAGGGCCATGACAGGCATAACAATTGTTGGCAAGTATAGGTCGGATATCACTATTGAAGTTGATCGCTAGATTCTTAGAGATTTCTGCAGCATTGAGCTTAGTTACAGTCAAAGTTTCTGTAAATGAATTTAATAATATTAAAGTGATCAATCCTCCAAGGCCGAAACCAATAACCCAAGAAATATTTGACTTTGTATCTTGTTGCCTCAAGTTAATCTCCTATCTGGAAACTTGTTGTCCTGTCCTCTAAATTTTGGGTAGAAGTTATCATAGAGTGTTTTGAAAAAACATCGACTTAACTAGTTCCTCTAAAGTTGATTTAAAGGTGATGTAATTTTAGCCGAACCAGACCTTACTTATCAAACGAATGATATTCTCTTTGATTGATATAGAAATCAGGTTATTGTCCTTATTTAAACATTATTTAGATAAATGTTGGGAAGATCCTTTAATTTACCTGCCAACAATTCCAAAAGGAGATTAATAATTATGCCGAACTTGAATTCCTGGATTCTCACCGATGTTGGAAATAATGTTCGGAAGGAGAGTCTATTTTTAGGTCACGACGACTTAGGTGTTGCAGATTGTACAGTTTCTAAAACATCCCTAAAAGGAGGTTTGCGTGAAGGAGTTGATTTGGTAGAAGTGACCAACGGGAATTTAACCTTCTCAGTTTTACCTACCAGAGGAATGGGTATTTGGAAAGGATCTTATAAGGGGATCCCTATTGGATGGAAGTCGCCAATTCAAGGTCCAGTGCATCCTATGTGGGTTGATGAAGTAGACAGAGGTGGACTAGGCTGGTTAAAAGGCTTTGACGAGTGCATTGTCCGTTGTGGATTAGATTCTAATGGAGCTCCTGGTGAAGACGTTATAATTGATAATAATGGCAATGCTGTTTCAGTTGATCTGACACTACATGGGAAGATTGCAAATCTGCCAGCACATTATTTAGAAGTAATTGCTGATTCAAAATCCGGTTTAGTTTCCATTATTGGTGAAGTTGATGAATCCTCCCTTTTTCTGCCTGGACTGCGGCTCAGATCTAAGATAAAAACAACCTCAGGGTCAAACCGCTTAACGATTGAAGATGAGATCATCAATTTAAAGTCGACGCCATCTGAGCTTGAATTAGTTTACCACTGTAATTTTGGGCAGCCTTTCTTAGAAGAAGGGTCTAAATTATTGGTTCCCACTAAAGAAGCTGCTCCTAGAGATGCTCGAGCAGTTGAGGGAATCCTAAAAATTGATGAGTATATGGCACCAACTCCAGGTTATGTAGAACAGGTCTATTTTTATGATTTGGCAGAAGATTCTGACCATCGGACCTTGGTGTCATTAAAAAACTCCGCTGGTGATAAAGCAATAGCACTTCGTTTTAATAAAAGTGAACTTCCCTGTTTTACTCAGTGGAAAAATACTACTGCCATGACAGATGGTTATGTTACCGGTCTTGAGCCGGGAACTAATTATCCTAACCTGAAACGTTTCGAGCGTGAGAATGATCGGATAATTCGTTTGGATCCTGGGGAGAGCCATCATTGCCAACTCATACTTGAAGTCTGTGATAACCACGAACAAGTGGAAGCTCTTGAAGCTGAAATTAACAGTATTCAGTCCAAGTCCCGCCCTGTTATTCATTCAAAACCTCAGGCTAAATTTTCTCCAATGTAGCATAATGAAATTGAAACATATTTTATGGCCTACTTGAATACCATGAATTAAGGATGTGAGGGACTAAAAAGTCTCGGGATAGAAATGAAGAAACTATTTGGAGGGAATGAATGAATAAAGAAATCAGACATAATCTCACTGGTCCAGTTGCCTCAATCAGAACCCCTTTTCTTTACATAGATTGTTTATTTGCTACTCCTTCACTCCAGGATTTACCTAACTTGTAGGCAAGGCTTGCGAGTTGTTCAGGAGTTTCTCCTCGTCGAGCCTGATAGACTTCAAAGGTCAATGGTCCCGAATAATTGACAGAGTTTAAGGACTTAAGAATTGCTGTCCAGTCAAGTCCACCTTCTGTTGGTAACCAGTGGTTATCATCAGGATAATCAAAGTCAACATCTTGTAAGTGAGTTCCTCTAAGTCGATTGCCAGCTAAAATAATTTCTGATGATGGATCTTTTTTTGAGGTCCAGGCATGTCCCGTATCGATTACCAGACCTAGTTGTTTGTAAGGATAATCATCAACCAAACACTTCAGTTCATTCATTCCTAAATAAGGATAGTTGCATGGATAAGGGAGATTTTCCAGAAGGATCCGTACTCCTTCTCGGGCTGCAACTGGAATAAGTTGATCGAGGGATCGAGGAACTGCTTCAGAAATGCGGTTTATAATTGAAGGGTGATTGCTGTTAGGGACGAAAATAGGATTTGGAACTGGATGGATGATTACGTCTTTTGCGTGCAGGGCTGCGGCAAAACGAAGGTAGTTACCCAATATATTAACAACCCCACGGCGCCACTCTTCTTCGGGGGCCCCTAAGACATTCTTTTTTAAAGGAGCATGAACCGTTCTTGCTGACAACCCACAATTTTTAAGACAGCTTTTAAGAGCGGACAATTGTTTCTCACAGAGTGGGTTCGCTACGTGGGGTTCTTGGCCTAGAATTTCTACTTGGGGAAAGCCAGCCTTGGCGACTGCTTCTAAAGCTTTTTGAACGTTTCGGTCTCTGAACCCGACGGTGCTATAACTGATTTGATTTTTAGCCATTGTGTTTATCATGAACTTTCCTTTAAGGGGATACTTTCTCACAAATAAATGTTTAGAATTAGAAAAAGTTTTAATTTATCAGATGCTGCTTTACTTTTATAAGGTAAGGGCTTTAATTTAGAAAGTTGCCTGATTATTTTCTTTGGTATGAAAATTTTGAATAGAAAAGTATTTTCAGAAATGCAGAATTAACGTTATTGTGAATAATGAAGAAATGATCTGCCACCTTCAAAAAACATGTCACAAGCTGAGGTGTTATATGAAAAATGTTTTGATTCTAAGCTTATTGATTTATTGTTTTTTTTCATTTCGATTTGTATCTTTTGCCTTATGGCCCCAGTTTCGAGGAGTTAATGCCTCTGGCGTAGCTCAGGGTAATTATAAATTGCCGGATCAAATTGGTCCCAACGAAAATCTTTTATGGAAAACTCCTTTACCACCGGGTCATTCTTCTCCGGTGGTTTTTGGTAATCAAGTGTTTCTCACAGCTGTCGAGGACGGTTCACTTTATACAGTAGGATTAAGTAAAGAAACTGGAAAGGTTCTTTGGAAAGTAAAAGCAGAACACAAAACTTTGGAAGAGGTTCATCGTCATGGCAATCATGCTCAGTCCAGTCCTGCAACTGACGGAGAACGAGTTATTAGTTTTTTTGGCTCTAGTGGTCTTTTTTGCTATTCCCTTGAGGGAAAACTTCTTTGGCATCTTCCTATGGGACCATTTAAAAATGGTTTTGGTGCCGCGAGTTCTCCTATAATTTCCGGAAACTGGGTTATTCTCAACCAAGATCATGACAAAGATTCTTTTTTGATTGCAGTTGATAAAAGAACTGGAACAATAAAATGGAAAACAGATCGGCCAGAATTTCCTCGAGGTTTTGCCACCCCAATCACTTTAAATGTTGATGGGAAAAAACAGATTGTAGTTTCTGGAACACTAAAAATAATCGGATACGATTTTGAAACGGGTCAGGAAGTTTGGACGGTTGGAGGTATTTCTCGCATTGTTAGTACGACACCCGTTGTTGGAGATGGAGGCGTAATTTTTAGTGCCACAAGCTCACCCGGCGCTGATCCAGGAAACCGTGAAGTATTAGAAACTTTTTCTCAAGTTAAAAAAAAGTTTGACAAGAATAATAATGGAATGATTGAAGCCAAGGAGTTACCAGAAGGTTCTCTTAAAGGTCGCTTTAATCAATTTGACCTAAATAAAGACGATCATCTATCTGGAGTTGAGTATGTTGGTATGAAAGATATTTTTGAAAGGGTTGAAAATGTTGCTTTAGCTATTAACACAGGAGGTCGAGGTAATGTTACCGGTTCTCATGTGTTGTGGAAACAGCCTCGTTACCTGCCTTATATTCCCTCACCAATATTTTACAAAGGGATACTTTTCTGGGTCAAACGTGGTGGTATTGCTGCTAGCATTGATCCTAAAACAGGGGAAATATTTAAGGTAGGACGTATCTTTGGTCAATCCAGTTACTATAGCTCACCAGTAGCTGGAGATGGAAAGATCTATTTCATCAGTCAAAAAGGTGAGTTAAGTGTGATTAGTGCCAAGAAGCAGTGGGAAGAGTTAAGTAAGGCTGATTTTACTGAAGAAGTTTGGTCTACTCCAGCAATTTCCGAGGGGCGGATTTATCTTCGTTCAAGTGATCATCTCTACTGTTTTGGGCTAGCTACATCAATAGCGGAGGTTCAAGAGTGAAAGAAAAACATAAGCTTCAGTTTACAGATAAAGTTTCCCTAGTTACTGGAGGGGGAACAGGCATTGGGGCTGCTGTAGCAAATCAATTTGCTGAAAGCGGAGCCACGGTAATAATTTGTGGTCGCAATGAAGAAAAGCTTCAAGCTTCAATTGAAATGATGACAAACAATCAAACTGTATATGCATACCACTTGGATGTTTCTAAACGGTCTCAAGTCGATGTCCTGGTTGGAGATATTATTAATCGGTTTGGAAAGATTGATTTTTTGATTAACAATGCTGGTGTTAATGTTGTTGATCGGTCGATTAATCAATTGTCTCCAAAAGACTGGGATTACATTATGGATATTAACTCGACAGGAGTTTTTAATATTACCCATGCTGTTTTACCTCATATGAGAACAAGCAAGAACGGCATGATTATTAGTATAGGTTCCATTGCAGGTTGCCGTCCAAGTGAATTAGGAGGAGGTGCTTATAGTGCCTCCAAGCATGCCATGACAGCTTTTACTAAAGTGATTGGCTTAGAAGAAGGCAAAAACGGGATTCGAGCGACTGTTATTGCTCCTGGTGAGGTTGACACGCCTTTACTTGAGGCTAGGCCGGTTCCAGTGACTACTGAACATCGGGATCGAATACTTCAGCCTGAAGATGTAGCAGCTGCTGTTTTGTTTGTAGCGATGCTTCCTCCTCGTGCTCACGTTCCAGAATTAATAATTAAACCCACCTTTCAAGCTTTTTCTTAAAACAGGTGATTCTAGAAAGACAAAAGTTTTTTTAAGGTTCAGTTTTCAATTGAGTTGGCAAGTTAACAAGCATTTAATAATTCTGTTATGAGTCATTTATTATGAATTATTGAAATCTCGTATAGGAATAGGCAAGTTTATTTAGTTTCTAGAAAAGTTTTTTTAATAGTAGAAACTGGATTACAGCTTTTTTCTTCGATCACCAAATCTAAAATCAGTTTCATGAATCTAAGTTTGCTGTTAGTAAAAGGTTTGACTAATTCCATACCAGATAAACCGTTTAGGAGAACTCGTGAAAATAACCAACGTTGAAACGCTCTATGTACGTCTTCCTCAGGTTAAGGAACAGACGGATAGTGGGCAAGATGCTCTTATTGTTCGCATTGAAACTGATGCTGGATTATATGGAATTGGCGAAGTAGATTCTTCACCCATGGCAGTTAAAGGGCTCATTGAAGGTCCTTATTGTCATCCACTAAGCAGTGGGTTGCGGGAACTCTTAATTGGTGAAGATCCCCTCCAGACAGAGTATCTTTGGAACAAGATGTACTACCAGAATATTTATGGAGGTAGAAGAGGTATTGCAATCCATGCCATGAGTGGCATAGATATTGCCTTGTGGGATATTAAGGGGAAGGCGCTGGGACTACCTATTTGGAAGTTGTTAGGAGGAGGCTTTCACACAAAAATGCGTGCCTATGCTAGCTCTTTATTTGGAGAGACTCCTCATGAGACTGGTGAACGAGCCCGGCGTTTTCGGGATAATGGTTTCGATGCTGTTAAGTTTGGCTGGGCTCCAATGGGAGAGAATGCGGCTAATGATTTAGCTTTAGTACGAGAGGCTCGATCAGGTCTTGGAGAAGATGGAGACTTACTAATTGATGCAGGTTTAGCTTGGGATGCTAAGACTGCCATTCAACGGGCAAGAGCTTTTACCGAGTTTAATATTTTCTGGCTTGAAGAACCTCTACACCCTGATGATTATGAAGGCTATTCTCGATTAACTGCAGCTACAGAGATTCCAATTGCTGCTGGAGAAGAAGAAAGTGAACATCGGTCTTTTTTAGAGCTCATGGATAAGGGGAAAATTGATATTGTACAGGTTGACCTGACGCGCTGTGGCGGCTTTACTGAGGCAGTAAAAATAGCCAGTTTAGCTGGAGATAGAGGTTTAAGATGCGTAAATCACGGCTTCACCACCTATATTAATGTAGCTGCTGCCTTGCATTTTTTAAATTCAATACCAAATTCTTTTATTATGGAATTTGTAGTTGAGGAAGGAACGCAGCTTCGAGAAGAAATCACCCGCCAAAAGCTGGTTGCTCAGGATGGATATCTTTCCATACCCCAGGAGCCAGGCTTGGGAATTGAGCTTGACACCAATGGGGTAGAGAAATTTCGAGTCGCTTGATCAAGTGAAGAAATAAAACTTTTTTTGGCAACAATGGTTACCAATTTAATTGAAAAATTTTTTTGAACAAAACGAATATCTAAATATAATCTATCTGTTATTTTAAGTTAGCAGAGTATCCTTGACGGACTTTGCAACTCTAAATTTGACAACTTTTTTGGCAGGAATCCGGATTGTTTCACCAGTAGCAGGATTTCGACCATTCCTTGCCTCTCGTTGCACTAGAACTAAGCGTCCGATACCTGAAAGAACAAATAATCCGTTGTTCTTGGTTTCTTCGATAGCAATGCTGGCATAGCTCTCAAGAAAGGATTTTGCAATCTTATTGTTAGTGCCAGTAGCTTCTGCAAGCTTCTTAACCAGTTGTGACTGCGTCATTTTAGTCGCCATATTTCCCCTTGAAGTTTTCGATAAAATCAAAAATTATATTGTGTAATGCTAAATTAATTAATCTAGGAAACTATTATAATAAATGCCTAGGGTATCAACTGTAAAGCTAGAAAAATAATTCTTTTTAAAATTCAAGTTCAGTATATGATTTTTGTGTTGAAATTCTAACTCAAACCTCAAAAAAATAGGCTAACCATCCATTTATTTTTTGTCGGGGGAAATATTTTTCAAGGGCTGCCTAAGGTACATTTTAAAATTAATTTTTGAAGATTTTCCTGATTCATCTCTGTATTGAAGGTTTAAAATGATTTCTGAATTATCAGAGGTTATTGCTCTATAAGCTCTTAGGGTGGCTCTCCAGTCAAATTTGGGGATGTACGGATCTTGTTTTTCATCCTCTATATTTTGTTCTTCTAAGGATTTTGAAGATGTTAGCAATAAAGTTCCTATTAGGGGTATAGTCTGATGGGCGTTGTTTAGGTTTTCTGCATTAGATAGTTTGTATCCAGGAACCTTTGCAATTACATTTTCTCCTTCAAGGAAAAAGAGAGAAATCTTTTCAGGTTTCAGCCAGATCTGAACATCGAACTTACCGCTTTTTACCAGTGTGCCGTTACTTGTTAACAAGTCGATGGGTAGGCGGATTTCTCCGTTGTAGGTTTGTACTTCTGTAGAATATCCTTTTCCTAACAATAAGAGTGTAAACATTACTAAAAGAATACTTGTTAGGCCCATTGTTTTTTTAACTTGCCATTGATCCATAAAAACAGATTAAAAGTATTTTTACTGAAATTAAATTGTCTAAAGGGGTGCTAGAAACTTGATACGATAATTCACTCTCAGACTTATGCTCTTATTAATCTCTCTGCTAGATTGTTGTTGCCTCCAACATCGGTTAGTCGGCGATCACGGCCTTGATAGAAGTAGGTTAATTTTTCGTGGTCAAGACCAAGTAGTGTCAACATTGTGGCATGTAAATCATGAGCATGGACTTTATCCTCAACAGAATGGAAACCTATATCATCAGTGGATCCAATTACTTTGCCCCCTTGAATTCCACCACCAGCCATCCAAGCTGAGAATCCATAGGGATGATGATCTCGTCCTCGAACTCCTTGTACCATAGGTGTACGTCCAAACTCACCGACACTAACTACTAGAGTACTTTCTAACAGTCCACGTTGTTTTAGGTCTGACAACAATGCAGCTATAGGTTTGTCAACCTTAGCTCCATTTGTTCTATGGTTGGTTTCACACTCAGCGTGTCCATCCCAGTCAGTGCTAATCAACTGGACAAACCGCACTCCACGTTCAACCATCCGACGACCTAGTAGGCACATTCGCCCGAATTCATCGGTAGGGTTTTCACCAATGCCATAGGAACGTCGAACATGTCTAGGTTCCCGAGAAATATCCATGAGTTCTGGGGCAGCAGTCTGCATTCGAAAAGCCAATTCATAATTGGAGATCCTTGCTGCAAGTCGAGTGTCATCTTGGCGAGTATCCATATGTCTTTGATTCCATTGATTAACTTGATTAAGAAGAACACGCTGATCATTTTGGTCGATTTGCACAGGCGGACTGAGATTCATGATAGGAGATCCTTCACTGCGGAGTAGGGTTCCTTGATAAATTGCAGGCAGGAATCCCGAACGAAAGGATTTTCTACTGCGTGTACCTACTATTCCTTCAGTCATTGCCATGAAAGCTGGCAAGTTATCTGTTTCACTGCCTAATCCGTAAAGTACCCATGAACCTATGCTGGGATGACCATTTAGATTAGAACCAGAGTACATCATGTTTAATGCAGGTCCATGAATGAAAAGATCATGATAGCAGGAACGAATCACAGCTAGATCATCAGCATGGTTGCCAAGCTTATGGAAGAGTTCAGAAATTGCCAAACCAGATTTTCCATATCTACTAAAACTAAACGGTGATTGCATTAGTTTAGCTCTATTGGCTTGAATATTTTGTAAGTTTATCCCTTTTTCGAGGTGCATACTTGGAGGTAGAGGATGCCCATCATATTTTGCCAACATAGGCTTTGGATCAAAGGTGTCTACTTGACTAGGTCCTCCCTGCATGAACAAGTAAATAATACTTTTTGCCTTGGCTGGAAAATGGGAAACTTTAGCTGTTAAGGGGTTTAAAGAGGCAATACTCCTTTTCTGCGCAAAGATTTTGTCTTTGTCTAGCAAATGGGCTAATGCCATTGCTCCTAGTCCAAAACCGGATTTTTCTAGGAATTCACGGCGAGAGTGAACCTCAATATGATTATTACAACCCGTGAATGACAAATGTAACCTCCTAAGGTGCTAACTTATTTTCTTTATTACGATTTGTGATTTTAATATAAGTTCTGGCGTTACACCATCCCAGATCAGCACTATTTACTAGTCAACATACATGAATTCACTCAAATTAAAAAGTGATAGGCAAAACTTGGTCAAAGCTACGGCTTTAGAGAGAGGGATACTATTATTAGCAGACGCTAGGTCTAACCAGTTTTCAGCTTTAATTTCTTTTTTTTCAAAAGCCTGTAATAGAAGAAGTGACTCGTTTTTTTCCTGTTTTGTAGGAAGACGTCCTAAAGCTAGATACCAGCCCTTTTCAATCCATTTAGAAGGAGTGTTATTACCTTTTAATAAACGTTTAGCAAACTCTTGAGCTTGATTTAAAGATTGTTGATGGTTCATGAACCAAAGAACCTGAGGTGTTACTGTTGTGACTTCACGTTTAGGACAACTAACTGAATTGTCTGGGTTGTCGAAAGCTTCGAACATAGGATAAGTGAAATTTCTTCTAACAAGAATATAGATTCCCCGACGTCGGTGGTCAGCTAGATCAGAAGATACATGCCATTTATATGGGCCATTTCCACTTAAAGCAGAAAATTCGTCGGGAGATAGAGGGGGCGTAACTGCTCGACCACCCATATTCAGATTCAATGTCCCAGCAACCGAATGCATACTATCCCAAAGGGCTTCTCCTTCTAGTCTTCTTCTGTTCATTCGCCACAAATAACGATTTTCAGGATCTATTTTGGCATAAAGTGGTTCAAAGACCTGGCTGGACATCTGATAGGTATTAGATAACATGATCATGCGATGCATCGATTTGATGCTCCATCCACTTGATACAAATTCTGTAGCCAACCAGTTGAGAAGTTTTTCATGAGAGGGGCGCTCCCCTTTGCGACCAAAGTCATTTGGAGTCCCAACAATACCTCTGCCAAAATGCCAGAGCCAAATTCGATTTATCATTACTCTGGATGTTAGAGGATGGTCCGTTCGACTTAACCAGAGTGCTAATCTCTTGCGACTGCGACGGTGTGAGGATTTAGGCAGAATCTCATTTAATTCAATATCTTGAGCTAAAGCTTTGGGCAGGGATGGGTGGACGAGTTGATTTTGTTTTCCTAAATCGCCTCGATTAAGAACGTAAATTTTAGGTATCAGTTCAGGGTCAATATGTCCTAAAACAGATGCTGTCCGGACTTCCATTATTCCATCAAAATTTTTCCCCTGGGCATCTTTTTCAGGGATTTCAAGAATAGCTTTGCCCAAGGCTACTAAAAGCTTCTGCTTTTCTCTTTTTTCCTCAATAGAAAGTTCTTTGTTAAATTTTTCTTGTCCTTCAGGAGTTTTAGCCAGAATTGAGTCAATGAGTATTTTTAAAGGTTTAGCCAAAGCTTGCTGGGAAGGTGTTTGTTTTTCCTCAGGAATCTCATAAGCCGTAACAACATCAAAAGGAAATTCTTTTTTCTTTAATTTAATAATTCTTTCTTGAGCTTTCTTTTCAAAAGCCCTAAAAGATTTTCTTACTTCATCAGCAGCAATAACCAAAGGGTAAAATTGTTTATGATCAGCTATAGCCATACCAGCCGAAAGAGGGGTTAATACTTCCTTGCTCTCTGCAAAAATAGCTTGCAGGCTATAGTAGTCTCTCTGTGAAAGAGGATCAAATTTATGATCATGACATCGAGCACAGCCCATTGTAAGACCCATGAAAGCGGCTCCCGTTATATCTACCGCATCAGTGAGCTTTTCATTTAACAATTTTTCGCTATCCATATTACTTTCATGAACTTCAGGTCCGAGAGTATAAAGCCCAGTACCAATTTTTGCCTCTAGATGTTCTAGTTTTTTTTGTGAAAGGGTATAAATATTTTCAAGATCTAAGTTGTCTGGCCACAGTTCGTCACCTGCAATCTGTTCCTGTAAAAAACGATCATATGGTTTATCATCGTTAAAGGATTTCACAACATAATCACGATACCGCCAGGCATTTCTAAAATACATGTCGGTTTCAAAACCTCCAGTGTCAGCATAGCGAACCACATCCAACCAATGTCGACCCCAACGTTCTCCGTAATGAGGGGATTTTAGTAGCTTATCAATTAATCGGGAGAAAGCATGGGGGGATGTATCCAACAAAAATTGCTCTACTTGTTCTGGTGTTGGAGGTAAGCCTAATAAGTCAAAATAAGCTCGTCGAACCAAAGTTTGTTTATTAGCTGGAGGAGCAGGTGTCAATTTTTTTTCTGTGAGTCTGGCTAAGACAAAAGCGTCGATAGGATTTTTTATCCAACTAGAATTATTAACATTTGGGACTTTTGGACGTAACGGCTTACGAAACGCCCACCAAAGTTTTTCTTTTTTTGCTAGAGAGGGTTCTTTCCAAGAAGACTCTTCATCAATCCAGAGGCGTATTGTCTCAATCTCATTTGGTGAAAGTAATTGATTGTTAGGAGGCATCTTGAGTTTTCCAACCCCAGTGAGGACTTGGAAAAGGAGGCTTTCAGAGCTTTTACCAGGAATAACTGCAGGACCGCGCAATCCTCCCTTCAGTAGGGTTTGTGATTCTCTAAGATCTAAGCCAGAACTTTGGTTAGATCCATGGCACATCGAGCAATGTTTAACCAATATTGATTTAGCTTCGACTGCTGTTTGACTTTGCCCTTCTGCAGTTATCTCAATCACTAATGTTAAGAAGGAAATAAGGAATATAAACTTGAAAATAGTCAAATGTCTCATTGAGTTCATGAAAATCAAATGGAAGCAGCACTAGATGCTATTAGTAGCGGTTTCAAGAAGTATAAAATGATTTGGACCATTTTAAAAGTAGCTTGCCTCTAGATCTATAAAAACTATTATCTGGTTTTAAAATTCTTGATAATGATACATGAAAAGAAAATATTAGTTTTAATGTAGTCAAATTATAATTTTAATCTCCAAGAAAGTAAAAAAAAGTGTCAGACTAATATGTGAAAATTGTTCAGGGTGAAGGGTGATAAGAATCTATCTGCAATACTTCTAATTTTTTATAGGGAGACCAACTATGATTCAAGAGAACATTGATTACCGTGATTGTGATCGGCAGATCTGGGAGGAGGAATTAGCTGACTTTGTTCCGTCCAAGATTTTTGATTCCCATATTCATTTTTTTTGGCGATCAAATATTGTTGAAGGGGTTGAGCCAATCCAAAGAGATGACAATAATTTAAATACCCTAAATCAATGGGCCAAAGTACTATATCCAGGTCGGAAAATGCAGTATCTTATTTTAGGATCTCCTTTTCCTGGAACTGATGTAGCAAGACATATAGAATCAGTCAGAGCTGAAATTGCAGGAGTCCCTGGTATTAGGTACAATCGTTTAGTAACACCATCATGTAAAATTGAAGATATAGAGCGAGATCTTAAAAACCCTCAATTTATAGGACTTAAGCCCTATAGAACTTATTCAGTTACTGGCGATATTGGTCAATGTCGCATCCACGAATTTCTGCCACATGAGCAAATGGAATTTGCTAATCAACATAGCTTATGGGTTACCATGCATCTATCTCGATGGCATGGTTGTGCAGACCACCAAAATTTAAAGGATCTGGAAGAATATACCAGCAAAAGATATCCAAACATTAAATGGCTTCTGGCGCATTGTGCCCGAAGTTTTACCTATTGGCCAATTCGTCAGGCAGTTATGCGTCTGAGGGACATGCCTAACATTCATTACGATACTTCAGCAGTAACTGATGTACGTCCCTACATCACTTTGCTCACCCAAGAAAACCCACAACGGATTTTCTGGGGATCAGATGGTGTTGGAGCAGCATTTTTCCATGGTCATTATGCTGCTCTTGGTCGTGCTTGGCAGCATAACGATGCTGATCAAGGAGGTTTGGAGTTCCCTCACTGTGATGGAAGACCCATATTAGCTGTTTATGAACAGTTAATGTCTCTAAAATTTGCTGTGGAAATAGCGGAGCTTTCAAAAGATCAAGTAGAAGGTCTTTTTTGGGGTAATGCTGCTAATGCTATGGGTATAGATAATAAAGAACTAGCAACTAACGATTAGAGAACTTCCTGATGAGCAAAACATTTAAGATTTATTCGCTAGAGATTGAGGAGAATCCATAGGTAGTTTTGTCATCTACAAGCCTAATTAATTGGTCACAGGTTCTGACTGGTTTAATATTTCCAACAATTCCTTGGCTTTTTCAACACACCCGAGTGCATCTTTTCCGTAACCATCACAGCGCATTTTTAAAGCTAGGTCTTCTGTTAATGCAGCTCCCCCGGCCATGGTTTTAATCTTGTTCCGTAGGCCTACTTCTTGAAAGGCCTGATTAATTTTTTCAATATTCCTCATAGTGGTTGTTAAGAGGGCTGACATACCAACTAACTCGGCTTTATGTTCTTTGACGGCAGTAATAAATTCATCTGGTTTAGTGTCCACTCCTAGGTCGTGGACAGCAAATCCAGCGCCAGAGAGCATCATCCCACAGAGGTTTTTTCCTATGTCATGAAGATCACCTTGGACCGTTCCCATTATCACTGTTCCGATGGGTTCAATTCCAGAAGCTGAGAGAATTGGTTCTAAATGTTTCATCCCAACTTTCATAGCTCGGGCAGCAACTAAAACCTCTGGCACAAAGATAACATTGTCTCGAAACTTTACACCGACTATTGACATTCCAGCAATTAAACCGTCATCTAGGATTGTATTTGCCAAGAATCCCTTATCTAGTGCTTCTTTTGTCAAACGGTCAGATTCATGATGGTTGCCAATTATTACATTGTAAGCTATGTCCTGCATCAATCCATCTGCATTTTCCAGCACACCCCTTATTCGACTGTTTTCTTCAGGGATTGTAACCCAATTAAGTTCTTCTTCAAGGCCATCATTAAGAATTGACATAGATTATCTTTCGTTCCTTTTTTTTAGAAAACTAGTAGCTTATAATGCAAATAAACCCGAAATTCAATTTTAACCAAGAGAAATAGGGTATTTACCATATTTAAAGGTTGCTTCGAGCATCGCTGCATAATTGTCTATAGGAACATACTCAGGAATTGAATTTCCAGAGGAGACGCAATAACCACCACCTGGAGCTAAATCACGAATTCGAGTGCGTACTTCATCCTCAACTTCTTGTGGAGTCCCTTGGGTAAGAGTGTACTGTAAATCAATATTTCCTAGAAGGGCTAGTCGGTCACCATACTTAGCTTTAATTTCATTAATGTCATGTGCTTGTTTTTCTACGGGGTGCCAACCAGAGATACCTAAATCAATTAATTCATCAATTACCATGGAAATATCGCCATCAGTATGGAAAACAAATGGCTTGTCTGCAGCTTTGGCCATGTCACACATTTTCTTGTAGCAGGGGAAGGCATACTTTCTATAATGGTCAGGATGTACTAGAGGCCCGTTTTTTCCTGACAAGTCGTCTGCATGGAAACTAAGGCCAACTGCTGGATGTTCCATTGCAACTTCCATGACTCGTTGTTGTAAAGGGATAATTTTGTCATACATCATTTCGATAAGTTCAGGATCATCTATATAAGACAACATAAAAGTTTCCATACCCATCATAAACCAAACACCTGTAAAAACTTTTCCAATTACAACTCCAATTTTCATTCCAGGAGGTAGCATTGCCCCTACCTGATCAAGTATGGAGAAGTCAAGGTCATCTGGATTTGGCCACGGATAGGCAACGAATTCATCTTTATTGGTTATTACTCCTTTATGCATTTCTGCCCAGTGTCGCTCAGTGTAGGCCTCTAACTCAGCTTTATAAGTGGTAATACTATAGCTAGTAACTTGAACCCCATCGGGACTCTTTTCAATTTGTTCGTTATCAGTTTCAACTGGTTTGAGGTTAGCGTTAGACTTAGTATTCGCATTGATTACACTTAAAGAAACTGGATATGCATCGAAGCCAGCTGTTTCAAAGAATTCTATTTCTTGAGCATGGCCTTGCACTGAATGTCCCATAAATAGTTGTTTAATTTCAGGCTCAATACCCATTTCAAACAGGGGAACGAGGTCGGGTTCCTGGTGTTTTAGGGCACTCTTGAGTCTTTGGTAGTCTGGTTTTCGATTTCCTTTTGCCTCGAGGGCTCGCTGCACAGAATGAGGAAATGACATAGAAAATATCCTTATGACTTTAGAAAATGTTTATCTAACTTGTACTCTAATACTGCAGGATATTACATAGTTAGCCCCTAAAACGCAATGAACAGTTACATTTAGATCAAATATTAAATTGCCTAAGGATCAAGCTCCAAACTTATCGTACAGGCCTGCATTAGCCATCATTAACCTAATCAGAAATTTACTCTGAAAAATTCCTAATGAGCCATAATTTGCATTTATTTCAGTAAAACGGCTTAGTTTGTCACTTCCAGAACTTGGGCTATGAAGTAAGACAGGTGGGGGGTGCCAGCTGTGGGCTTTCAAAGAAACGGGTGTCGAATGATCTCCAGTAATTGCTAAAACTTGGGGAGCTTTTTTAAGTAGAATTGGAAGGAATTTATCTACTTCCTCAATAACTGAAACTTTCTGTTCAAAATTACCATCTTCGCCTGCTATGTCAGTTCCTTTAATATGTATGAAAAAATAATCAAACGCGTCAAATGAATGAACATATTGTTTAAATTGTCCTTCAATACCATGATTACTCTCCAAAGCTTTCATGCCAATAAGTTTAGCTAGACCCTTGTACATAGGATAAGTTGCAATTACCGCTGCTTCTAATTCAAAGCGTTCCGGGAAAGTTGGGATCTTTGGAGTATGACTGATACCACGTAATAAAAATCCGTTGGCGGGTCTTTCTTCTTGAAGCAGTAAAAGTGCTTTTTGATAAAATTGATTTACTATTGAAACAGCTCTGTTTGTTTTAATAGAAGAAAATTTTGGCTTTATTTTTCTAATAGGTTCTCCTTCGGTATGAGGGTCAGAATCGGAAAGTGGACCCTCAATATTGCCACCGCGGAAGACGACTACGAAGCGATGTGATGTTCCAGGCTGAATGATAATTTCAGTCTCTTGAATTTTTTCAATAAGTTGTAGTTTTTTACAAAGAAGCTTGTTCAGTTCACTAGTAATGCGTCCTGCTCGACGATCGATAATAATACCTTTGGTATCTATGGAGCAGAAATTTGCGCGGGCAGCTATGTCTTTAGGTTGCAATTCAATACCGAGACCCAATGCCTCAATTGCTCCTCTAGCAACTTGGGTTTCTAACGGATCATAGCCAAAAAGACCTAGATGAGCTGGTCCACTCCCCGGGGTAATACCAGGAAGAACAGGAGTTAGTCGACCCATTACTGAAGTCTTAGCTAGTTCATCTAACTGAGGGGTTCGAGCAGCTTCTAGAGGAGTTAATTGTTTACTACAACTGGAAGTGATATCACCTATGCCGTCCAAAACCAGTAAGACAATTTTACCCTTGGGTCTTTTAGGAAGCCTTAAACTTCGATACAAATGTTCGTGTTCCATAATTAATCACTTTAAAACCAGAGACATCAGCTTAATCAGTTCAATATGGTTATAAAAATTAAAGGAGAATATAATATATTTTTTAAAGCAATAGTTGTTTTTAATGTAATTTTCTACTTTGATTATGTTTTAAACTTTAAAACAGCTTTTTATTTTACAACACTTAAAGGGAATCGCTCTAGAATCATACTTGAAAAAAATCCTTCAAGAAAACAATGATCAGTGAAACAGTATTTTAAAGGAATTTTTGGAGCCGTAAAACACTTCCTAGTTTCTAGTAACCGTAAATATAATTTTTGATTTTTGTTTTTATTTAAATGACAGATAGATTCCTCAGTTTAATTTGTTAAACTCAAATTTCCTATATAGGAAATTTGTGTGTAACATAACCACTGATTTTAGTAGTACTCAGTAACAGTTCTATTGAATTATTTAAAAAAAAATCTATGAAAAAAATTTTAATGAAAAAAATTTTAATTGCCAATCGGGGCGAAATTGCTATTCGAGTGATGCGGGCAGCTACAGAACTAGGTTTAAGAACTGTCGCTGTTTTTTCCGAGGTCGATAAACTTAGTTTGCATCGTTTTAAAGCAGATGAGGCATATGTTCTATCCAAAAGTAAGGGACCGATTGATGCCTATCTTGATGTTGAAGAGATAATTGCCATTGCTAAAGAAAAAAATGTTGATGCTATCCATCCGGGTTATGGGTTTTTATCAGAAGAACCTAGATTTTCCAGACGGTGTGCAGAGTCGGGAATTACTTTTGTGGGACCTTCTTCTGAACTACTAGAGAAGTTAGGAAATAAAGTTGTAGCTCGTCATATTGCTAAAGGGCTAGGAATCTCAGTAATTCCTGGAGCCGATCAAGTTGTCAAAGATCTGGATCAAGCTTCTATAGTTGTTAAGGAATTAGGATTTCCTTTAATTATCAAAGCGACCTATGGAGGTGGTGGGCGTGGGATGAGAATCATACGTAGCTCCGATCAATTGGAAAATCAATTAGAGGAGGCTCGCAGAGAAGCAGAGGTTACTTTTGGAGATGGTTCTCTCTTCATGGAGCGTTTTATTGAGCGGGCTAAACATGTGGAAGTACAAATTTTGGCTGATAGCTATGGTCAGGTCATGCATCTTTATGAGCGAGATTGTTCCATACAGAGACGTTATCAAAAAGTTGTGGAAGTGGCCCCAGCTGCAGCTATTTCTTTGAAATTAAGAAAAGAGCTCTATGAAGCATCGATGCATTTAGCCCAGAAAATAGGATATGTCAATGCCGGAACAGTAGAGTTCCTTGTAGATCTAGATAGAGAATCCTGGTACTTCATGGAATTTAATCCACGAATTCAGGTAGAGCATACTGTGACTGAGATGGTAACCGGAATTGATCTTGTTCGATCTCAGATTTTGATTGCTCAAGGATGTCGACTTCAGGAACCACCCCTATCCCTTCCTCTTCAAAAGGAGTTGCCTCTTTATGGGACTGCTGTTCAGTGTCGTATAACTACTGAGGATCCCCAGAATGGCTTTGCTCCGGATTTTGGAAAAATAACAACTTATCGTTCTCCCTCTGGATTTGGTCTTAGGTTAGATGGCGGCAATACTGCAGCAGGTGCTGTCCTGGTTCCATTTTATGATTCTCTTCTTGTGAAAGCAACGGCTTGGGGTCGAACATTTAAAGAAGCTTGCCAGCGTATGGATCGGTCACTCAGAGAATTTAGGATACGTGGGGTGAAAACTAACATTCCCTTTCTAGAAAATGTTATTAATCATCCTAATTTTCAAGATGGTAATTCAACCATAACATTTCTAGATGATACCCCAGAACTTTTTCGATTTGCCCGAAAAAAAGATCGTGCTAGCAGGTTATTACGTTTTTTAGCCGAAGTCATTGTTAATGGCAATCCTCAGATCAATGACCGGCATCAACCTGAAAAACTTATCTATGAGGATAATGGTCATAATAAAAATGATTTAATTTCTTTGCACCGGATTTCATCCTCAGAAGTACATACTTCTTCAGAGGGAACTCGACAAATCTTACTTCAATTGGGTCCAAAAAAGTTTTCCGAGTGGATCAATCAACAAAAGCGATTACTGATCACAGATACTACCTTTCGTGATGCCCATCAATCTTTGCTCGCTACTAGAGTGCGCACAATTGATTTATTGAAGATATCAGAATTGGTGGCAAATCGCTTGCCGCAGCTTTTTAGTCTTGAAATGTGGGGAGGTGCAACATTTGATACCTCTTTTCGATTTTTGAATGAAGACCCATGGCAACGTCTAGATGTTTTGCGCGAGCGTATTCCAAATATATGTTTTCAGATGTTGTTACGAGCTTCTAATGCAGTGGGTTATACCAGTTATCCCCAGAATGTAGTTTCTGAGTTTGTAAAGGAGTCTAAGAAACGGGGTATTGACATCTTCCGTGTTTTTGACTCATTGAACTCAGTGGAAAACATGAAAGGGGCTATGGCAGCAATTATAGAGACTAATGCTGTATGTGAAGCTGCTATCTGTTATACGGGTGACATCCTTGATAATAGCAAACCAAAGTATTCCCTATCATATTATGTTGAAATGGCGCGTAAGTTGGAAAAGTTTGGTGCTCACATTTTGGCAATCAAGGATATGGCAGGACTGTGTAAACCGTATGCAGCCCATCAACTAATCAAAGTTCTTCGACAAGAAATTAGTATTCCAATTCATTTTCACACCCATGACACCAGTGGCATTAATTCTGCTTCTATTCTCAAAGCATGTGAGGCAGAAGTTGATATAGTTGATGCAGCTACTTCTTCTATGAGTGGTAATACCAGTCAGCCGAATCTCAATTCTGTGGTAGAGGCACTCCGCTTTCAACCCAGAGATACTCAGCTTGATCCACTCATCCTGAACTACTACTCAAAATACTGGGAAATTGTTAGGAGTTACTACCGATCTTTTGACAATGGGCTTCGATCAAGTGATTCTGGGGTTTATCATCATGAAATTCCAGGTGGGCAATATACTAACTTGAAGCAACAGGCAGCAGCTTTAGGTTTAATTGATCGTTGGTCTGAAGTTGAGACTACCTACGCCGAGGTAAATCAGTTATTTGGAGATATTGTCAAGGTTACACCTTCGAGTAAGGTAGTGGGAGACTTAGCACTCTTTTTCATTGCTAGAGGGATGGTTCCAAATGATCTTCTCAAGTTAGATGTACAACATGACCTAGGCTTGCCTTCATCAGTGATAGAACTTTTTGATGGTGCTTTAGGAATTCCAGCAGGAGGATGGCCAAAAAAAGTCCAGAAAATAGTGTTAAGAGGGAAAAAACCTAGCAGGACTGCGGTTGAAAATAACTTGCCTCCCGTGGATTTTGCCAAGACAAAACAGACTTTGGAACATCAGTTTGGACGTGTTGTCAGGCATGACGAAGTTTTGAGTTATTTGCTATATCCAAAAGTTTTTCAGGAGTATGTTCGTAAGCGCCAACGTTTTGGTGATGTAAGCGTGATTCCCACACCGAATTTTTTTTATGGTATGAAATCTGGCGAGGAAATCACAGTGGATTTGGAGCCGGGAAAGACTTTAGTTATTAAATTTTGGACTATTAGTGAGCCTAATCCCGATGGACAGAGAACAGTATTTTTTGAGCTAAATGGACAGCCGCGGGAAGTAGTAGTTTTCGATGAATCAATGAAGGAACCAATACCAGCGCATCCTAAAATAGATCCTACCCATTCGGGGCATGTTGGTCCGCCGTCAGCAGGGTTGATCACCCATGTATTTGTTCAGGCTGGTCAAAAGATTAAACGGGCTGAAAAGCTGTTTATTTTGGAAGCAATGAAAATGCAAAGCACGATTTATGCTCCAATCTCAGGTCGAATCAGTGCTGTTTTTGTAGCGGCAGGTCAGCAGGTAGAGGCAAATGAGTTGTTATCAGTTATTGAAAGCCAACAATAGCTTAAATGATGGAAAGTAATAAATACTTATCTGAAAAAACGAAGAAGCCATTAGTGATTGGATCGTTTTTTAGTTTTATAAAAAAAATTGTTCAGCATAGGGGACTTATTCGATCAATGGTTGAGCGAGATTTAAAAAACCGATACATAGGGTCAGCAATTGGGATTATTTGGTCAGTAATTCACCCTTTGGTTCTTCTAATTAGCTACACATTTGTTTTTTCAGTCATCATTAAACATCCTCTTGGTCCTGAAAGTGGAACAACTAGTTTTGCAATTTATTTATTTTGTGGAATTCTACCTTGGATGATGTTTCAAGAAACTCTAGTTCGTTCTAGCAATGTTTTGGTCGAGCACTCAAACTTGATTACTAAGACACTATTCCCAGCTGAGATTTTGCCAGTTTCAGTACTAATAGCTAATTTGTTTAACCATTTGATTGGAGTTTCTATCTTTCTGGGAATCATTTTGTTTTATCTGCAAAATTTGACTATCTACGTTCTGCTAATTCCTATTTATCTTTTTGGCTTGATGATTTTTTCCTTAGGATTGAGCTGGATTGTTTCAGGTATTCAGGTTTTTCTTCGAGACACAGCTCAAGTGGTGATAGTAATTTTAACTTTCTGGTTTTGGTTTACTCCCATTTTTTTCGATGAAAATCAGTTAAGTCGTGTTAGCAGCAAACTGGTATTTGTCATGCATTTCAATCCTTTGGCAGAGGTAGTTATAGCCTATAGAAAATGTCTATTAATTGGTGAAATGCCTACTTGGCAGGGAATGGTAGCAATCTACGGTATTGCCCTTGTTACGTTCATTGTTGGTGGTATTTTTTTTAGATATGTTAAACGCTCTTTTGCAGATGTTTTGTAAAAAATAGAGCGTGATATGTACTAGCGTGATGCGTGCAAAATAGCCCGTTTGTAGTGGCCCCCTCCAGGTTTTATGATTCCTTCATGATGGCCAACTAGTGATACTTTTTGAAAGCTTAGCTTCTTGAGAAGTTGCTCAAAGCAAGCAAAGTTTGGCCAAAACCAGGAAACGGCATCCTGCCCAGGTTGATCGCCTCCAACATATTCCATAGCAGGTATAGAATCAAAACTAGACGGGAGACCTTGGGAAATTATTAATTTCCCCTTGCATAATGATGCTACAGTTGCTAGTGCCTTGAGAGGGTATAGAGTGTGAAGTAGAACATCTCCAATGAAAACTATATCAAAGGCCATTCCGCCAGTTTTTTCCAGAGACAAATCATAGATGTTGGAGTAACAGCGCTTAACTTGGGATTTGAGAATCTTGCTACAAAGCTGAAACGGACCCTCTAAAAGCAAAAAATATATCTGTTCGAGAGTTTTTTCATTGAATAACCTTTCATTCTGTTCACTAGTAAAGGCAGAATGGTTATACATCATGGCCTTAATTTCAGTAAGTGTCTGATTAATGTCTTCGCCAGGGAAAACATCTAGATCGTTAAGTGACGGCACTTCGACAGAGAGGACTTCTGCACCGCGCTTTTCAAATTCAAATGAAAAAAAACCAGTGGCTGAACCTACGTCAAGGATTCTCATACCATCCATGTCAGTAGGAAACTGGAATAATGGAAAACTTGAACGGTAATCATAACAGCCAGGAGTAGTTAGATTTTCTCCTAACTCAATGGTGTGGTACCAATAGTAATTACTTAAGTCACCATAGCCAAGCACCTTAGCTTTATCAACAAATGCGTGAGCGGCACAGAAATGCGATTCTCGAAGGTCCACTATTAACCCCCTTTTTTTAAACACTAAGAAATTTTTTGTTTCCCAAAAGTGATAGATTTTCTTTCATAGAAGAAAGAATCTGAAAAAATAATTATTTAATTTGTAAAACCATATTCTTTCATTAAAGGGTGAATTAGACCCATATGAAAATAGTGGCATTACTCTATCCAGTAATTATAACAGCAATGATCGTCTCTAAGATTTCTTGATGGAATCTTTTGTAAATAGAAAAATGGATTTAACTTGTTAGGGGGATTAGAGATGTAATATAGATATTAATAATTTTAATGTTTCTTGGAACTAAAATAATATTCTTACTGGCCTATTGAACAACTACTAGTTATGTTGTTCTTGAAGATGAGTATTTTTGGCAAGCGTAGGAAACTCAACAGTAAAAGGCTAGCCTATTTTAAAAGTAATAGGAGGTAGCATGAAGATTCGAGGGTTTACTTGGTTTTTATTACCAAGTTTCTTTCTTACAGTAGCAGTTTTTTTGCAAGGAGCTTCTCATTTTTCTCCTACTGTTAGCTCTTTCCACGTGTATGTAGATTCTGAGATGCTCTTTGCTTTTGAGTTGACACCTACCCAGGAAGCTTTTGTTGAAATTCTTAACCTTGGAGAGAATCGAAGGTGTCTTTCTGTGGAGCGTATTACTATGAGAACCGAGGAGGGGAAGGTTATTAAATTCAATTCCTTTCTTTATGACGGGAATACCTCTAAGTTAAAGGGAAATTCTAGAGCCTGTGTACGTCAAAAGACTCGGCGGAAATTCGAGCTGGGATATAATTTTGAGTTTCCTGGAAAAGTACGCAAGGTAGTTTTTTTAATTGGTCGGCAAGCTTTTAGATTGCAACCACTGTCGTCAAGTGAATACGAATCATTTGTCAAGAACCTAGAAAAGATTAATGTTGAAGGTACTAGTGACTATCTTAAAATGTTTAACTTAAGAGTGTTATATGGAAATAGTTTTTATGGGTCAAAAATTCGCTATCGGCGAGTTAAAGCTTCTAGGTTAAGTTATGGTAATCGTTCCCCTATTACAATACTAAGGACGTTTCCAATACCAACTAAAGAAGCTTTAAAGAAAGGGATTACGAGTGTTAGTGTCTCTTTAAAGTTGGATGAAAATGGTGAGGTTCTTAAGGTAGTACTGACGGAACCCGTTGAAGCTGAATTTGTAGAACCTGCCCTGTATGAGGTAAGAAATTGGTGGGACTTTGCTCCTGGTTTTAAGGAAGGACAGCCAGTTTCCAGTGAACATAGGGCCACGGTAGTTTATAGGGTATTAGAGCAATGACTTACTATACTGATGAAATTATTAGACAGAAAAAAACTATTCTAGACCTTTACAAATTAATTGATTCACTAATTTCGTAATGTTTTTCCCCTTGTCGAATTCGAATAGCTTCATAGTTGGGGTCATGTTGAAGAGCTATTAACCAATCTTCCTGGCAGGCTTGTTTTAGATAAGCCCGTTTTTCTTCAACTGTTGTTAAGGGATAGACATCAAATCCCATAAGGTAAGGTAGGGGGAGGTGAGACGCTGTTGGCATTAGGTCCCCACAAAAAAAGAGAGTAGTAGAACCATCTTGGATTCTAACCATTTCTAATCCCGTTGTATGGCCATCTGAGATTAAAAGATCAAGACCAGGAAAAAGTTCAGAAGCTCCGTCCAACACATTTAGTTGGGAGCTATTTTGGAAAGGCTCAATGTCTTCTCGATGATAGCTGCCACGATCTTTTTCAGAAGGATTAAGTGCTCTTTCCCATTGGCTTTTTTGTGTGAAGTAGCTAGCTAATGGGAAAGTTGGTTCTAGATGTTTATCCTTATACTGAGTAGCACCTCCAGCATGGTCAAAGTGGAAGTGAGTTAAAATCACATCAGTGATATCAGTGGTCTCAAGGTCAAATTTGGATAGAGAGTTCTTAAGACTATATTTACTGTAATCAACATTATAAATTTCTTGTTGTTTTTCTGAGAATTTATGACCACAGCCAACATCTACTAAAATTTTTCGATCTTTATAAAAAATAAGAAGGGTTCTTGAAGCAAGGTTTATTCGATTATAGGGATCACTAGGAATTTTCTTACTCCACAGGGTTTTAGGAACCACTCCAAACATTGCACCACCATCAAGCCCAAAGCGGCCAGTTTCGATTGAAAAAACTTCATAATTGCCAATTTTCATAGTTTTAAGCTCACAGTAACGCCGTCTCTCAACGGCAGCAGGGTAGTTAGAACTAAGGGTGACTCATAGCTAAGTTTATTAAACCTCTGAATTCCCACAGTGCTGGGTGAGGGATTAGTATCAATGACTCTCCCTTGCCAAAGGGTATTATCTGTAATGAGTAGTCCTCCCTTTTTCAATAGGGGGACTGCTAGGCTAAAAACCTTTGGATACTCGTGTTTGTCGACGTCATTTAGTATGATATCAAACAAACCTGAATCCTGATTCAAGACAGATAAAGCATCACAGACGCGATATTGTACCATGTTCTCAATTTGAGCTTGTTTAAAAAATTGGGCTGCTAAAGAAGCATTTTCATTAGATCCGTCAGTACAGAGAATCTGGCCTGTTGGGTGAATGCCTTTTGAAAACCAAATTGCTGAGTAACCAAATCCTGAACCTAACTCCAGAATCCGTTTGGCTTTTGTAAGCAGTGCTAACTGACATAAAAGACGGCCTACAAGGGGGCCAATAATTGGGAATTCTTTTTTGTCGGCTAGTAGCTCCATTTTTTTTAATACAGGATCTTGGGTGGGAGTTAAGGAGTGAAGATAATCATTGAGCTCAGGTTTTAAAATATTCATCTGGAGATTATTTCGTAGAAAATATCTTAACTAAACAAGTAAAAATTTTATTTTACTCTTGAGAAGAATGCAATATTTAGAAAAAATCAGATAGGGTTCGTGTGTATATGGTGTTTTTTAAAAGAGTTTTTGATTTACTGCTAGACCCATGATTTAAAACAGAATGAGGAAAAGGATAAATATGTCTGATATAGAAGATAATGATCCATCATCCAGTCTAGTAAGACCTTCTTGGGATGAATATTTTATGAGGATTGCCCAGGTAGCTTCAATGCGCAGTAACTGTATCAAGCGCAAGGTAGGAGCGCTAATCATAAGAGACCGTCGAATAATTTCCACTGGGTATAATGGGACCCCTCGTGGCACGAAAAATTGTAACGAAGGGGGATGTCCACGTTGTAACAGTTTGACGGCCTCGGGAACTCGTTTGGAGGATTGTTTGTGTTCTCACGCCGAGGAAAATGCTATTACTCAGGCGGCTTTTCATGGAACTACTGTCAAAGATGGAGTCCTCTACACTACGTTTTCACCGTGTTTAATGTGCGCTAAAATGGTTATAAATAGCGGAATTGTAGAGGTTATTTTCAATGTAGAATACCCTTTGAATGAGATTTCATTTCAGTTATTTGAGCAAGCCGGAGTCAAAATCCGAAAGTTTAAATTGATCTAAAATCGAGCAATATAGATGAATTGTTCGAGAAAATTAAACTATGAACAATGTTTATGCATTTAATTTTTAGAGTTTTTCTTAAATGAAATTTAAGCCGATAACATTATTTTTTTTGGAAAAGGACTTCTAAGATGTTGTGTTTCATTAAATAGAACTTTTTACTTTCATACCCATTGAATAACTGAATGATATCCCTTATTTGATAAATTGTGGGAAGTTCCAATTTTCGACTAAGTGGAATTGCTTCTAAATAATTTTCCCCAAATATTTGATATTTATGCAGTCTAGTTGGGGTACTCTCTTTTCGTGTGTGAAAGAGTCCTAGAACAAGGCTATTGGGTTTCATCATTGAAGAGAGCTTAATTATGAAACTCTTAGCAAATTTAGGCTCTAAAAAGCTCAAACTGTCCCAACATATAACTCCATCAAAAAAAGCTTGGGAGTATTGAAAATTTTCATCGAAAAATTTTTGTTCATCAAAAACGGGTCTGTCATCAACAGCCCGGAGGTAAATAGGTTTGGTATATACTTCAATTAAGTCTTCCAAATACACTTTTGTACCTAATTCTAAAAAATATTCCACGTTTGGCCCAACAACAGTCCCGATATCTAGAATCACTGCCTTTTCTTTGCGACCTAAGACCTGAAGAAATTCCCTGAGAATGTTTGATGGAAGTGTTATTGTACTCGAATTAGTTTTGTTGCAATTTTCTCTTTGTTCTACTGTGTTGGTGCTAGACAGTCTTCTCCAGATATTTAGTCGAGCTGACATGGTTTTTATGAGAACCTTTTGAATTTATTCTGGATTAGCTGAACTCCTTAAGAACAGCTGACAAGGTTAGATTCAAACTAAATAGTATCTGTAAATTACCTGTTAAGATTGTTAATCCAAACTTTTAAAATGTTGTATTTTTTAGGTTTTTTGGTAGAGAGACTGACTGTTGGCTAAAGTTTAGTTCGGTCTTTGGAGATTCTGTTTTTTTTACTGTTTGGGTAGATTTTTTCATGTCAATACTTCCTTTGAAGTAAGCTCCATCTGCGACACTGATACGAGGAGATGAAAGATCTCCAACTACTGAACCAGAAGCTTTAATCTCTAGAAGGCCGCTAGTGCTAATGTTGCCGACAATACTACCCATAACGGTAATGCTCTTGGCAAAAACTTCTGCTGTTATTTTCCCGTTTGGCCCTATGATAAGATTATGCTCCCTTAAATCAATTTTCCCCTCTACTCTACCTTCGATAGTTAAGTCTTCGTCTCCAGTTAATTCACCTTTGATAAAGACGGATTTTCCAATATTAACTACTCCTTCCTTGCTTAGTCCATACTGGTTATTAGTAGCATTTTTTCCCTCAAACGCAGTCATGAGATTGTCTCCTTTAGAGTCACTGACTTCTGTCTCCTTACCCCTTTTCTTACTCCACAAATTGAAACTCGTTTTTAATGACAACTTTTACCTCAGCGAATGAACACCACTGATGCTATTTATTAGTGTGTGGCCTCTAATTGATTTTTAATGAAGAAAGTTAGCTCTAAAATTATACATTACACAGTGAATATAGATAACAAAAGAATTGATTCTCCACATTGTTTTGACATTCCAGAACGTAACCAAACAAAGTAAATTTCTTTCTTTTTAAGAAATCTTCTTAGTAAGAAGTTAATAGAAAGATAGAAACTATTTTTATTAAGATATTACTTTAACATGAGTAGATCCTTTGTGTTTTAATGAAATTTTAGAGCTCTCTATGAAGACAAAAAGATCATTAAATAAGCATTAGTAACGCCGCTTATTTCATTTGTTAAACTGTATTAGACAAAGTCTTAAGATTTGGAGGAAGCACTATAGGCTTGGTCAAGAATTTCAATTGGGTGCATTACTTTAATCTGTGGAAGATTAGCCAAATTCAATCCGTAAGCAATCTGCATTAGACAACCAGCATTTCCTGTTGCCAGTATAGTAGGGGAGCAATTTTCTATGTCCTCAATTTTTCTTTTAAGGATACGCATTGAAAGATCATGCTGCGTTATATTATAAATTCCAGCACTTCCACAACATTGATCAGGGTTTTGTAATTCAACTAACTGGAGTTCCGGGATACGTTTTAGCAATCCTCGAGGAGCTTGGTCAATTCTCTGGGCATGCAGGAGGTGACAAGGGTCATCATAAGCTACACGAGCGTGAAATGGTCCAGGTGGAGAAAGACTAGGCAGGTCATATAAAAATTCTGAGATGTCTACTACTTTTTGACTGAAAGTTTGGGCTCTAGATTTAAATTCGGGGTCTTGTTCTAAAAGAGAGTCATATTCTTTGAGCTTAGCCCCACAGCCAGCAGCGTTTACTATAATCTTGTCAACCCCAGCTTTTTCAAAAGCTTCAATATTTTTTTTAGCCATTTGTTTAGCAGTCGAATTAATTCCAGCATGGGAATGAAGTGCTGCACAACAAACTTGGGATTGTGGAACAACAACTTCACATCCATTAAGTTGTAACACTCTGATGGTTGCATGGTGAATTGAGCCAAAGATTTCGTTCATTACACACCCGGTCAGTAGTCCTACTCGATGATGAACAGAAGCTTTTGGTTTAAAAATTGAACCGATATTTATCCGATCGCTTTTTAGAGTAAGATCAGGTAACAACTGCTCCAATTCCTCCAAATGGTTAGGAAATAACTTTAATAACCGAGAATTCCGAACTAGTTTTTGTAAGCCACTACGTTGGTAAAGCCGTAGTAAATCGAAATGAAATCTCAGTTTTTTTGGAGAGGAGAATACAAACTCAAATATATAACGGCGAAGCATTTTTACTGGCCAAGGTCTGTGGAGTTGTTTCTCGACTAGTTCACGAGCATTTTCTATTAGATGACCATAGGGTACTCCAGAGGGGCATGCTGATTCACAGGCCCGACAATCAAGACAAGCAGAAATGTGTTGAGCAAAACTCCCTTGGACATCTAATTTTCCTTTCTGTTGAGCTTGCATCAAATAAATCCTTCCACGTGGTGAGTCTGCTTCCTTTCCTAGCTCAACATAGGTAGGGCAAGACTGTAAGCACAACCCACAATGAATACATTGAGGGGTTAAGTCAGTTGTTGTATTGCTATCTTGATTTTTTATAGGCTTCATAAAGGGCCAGTTTGAAAAGTTACTTAGTTAATAATAATTGTAAAAGAATCTTGCTTGGTACACTTAGACTACAAATCTGCCTGGATTTAATATTTCTTGAGGATCCAACTGATTTTTAATTTGACTCATTATTTTTAGATCCTTATAGCAATAACCCCAAGTATCAACTATTTTTTTTAGATTCTTAGGTCCAGATTCAATGATAACACTACCCCGTGAAGATCGTAGCTTCGCTCGCCATTCGTTAATTAAGTTGGCTAGTGTTTGAATAGTTGGAACAGAGTTTTCAAGATGACAATACATTTGAATGATACCATTTCCAGCGTGTGCTTTTAGAACGACAGAGCTATTAATTCCAGCTAAATTTTCTTCTAATAGATCAATCCAGTGCACTAGTTGACTAGGAAGAATATTGATTTTTAGCTTTACATTCTTATTCAGGTACTTTGAAAGATAGGGCTTATTTTCCCTCAACATTTCCCATAAGAGGCGGTGTTGTTTGTAATTACTTACCTCAATTCCTTCATCAACATAGGGCAACCACTTTTGTTGGAGCTCCCTAACTTGCCAATTAACTGCTTTGTCTAAATCACTAAACCTGACGATAAGTGCATAACGATTATATTTTTGGGACAAATCCATTTTTTGAAAAACAATTCTTAGGCCCTCTGAATTAAGAAATTCTAAAGCAGAAGGTTGAAGAGAACTTTTAGCAAGAAGGGACATGGCATCATAGATGTTTTGAAGGTTTTTGAATAGCATGACCACACTTTTTTCGCAGGCAGGAAGAGGTTTCAACTTAAAATAAAAATCAGAAAAAATACCAAGAGTTCCCAAAGATCCTGTATAGAGCTTACACATGTCATAACCCGTTACATTTTTAACTACCCTTGAACCAAATTGTGTCCATGAGCCATCTGATTGAAAGATTCCAATACCTAACAAGTAATCACGAATTGTGCCATTACCAAAGCGACACGGGCCACTTGAATTTGTAGCAACAATTCCCCCTAAAGTTGATTTTTCAGAATACGGTGGATCGATTGGCAACCATAACCGGTCTGTCATTAAATGATTTTGTAACTTGCGTAGACAACAGCCACTTTCTACTCGAACGACTAAATCTTGAGGTTCATACTCTGGAATTTGATTAAAGAACCTCGTAGAAAGAGCTAAATCAAACCGTTTTGGAGAATTGCCTATTTCTTGTTTAGTTCCTGATCCAAAAGGTGCAACACCCCAATTTGATTTCTGGGCAATCCTGATTATTTCACTCATTTCCTCTGAGGTTTTCGGGGAAGCTGCTATTCTTGGTTGAAGGCCATGAACTTTAAACTTAGAAAGCTGAGAATTTGGGAGACTGCTAGGTATAGACAACTTTGTTTTGGACTGAAATGAATCTTGCAAGATAAATACCCTAAATTTAATTTTTAATGGTACAAAACTGAATACCTACGAGTATATTTCCTCTAGTTAGTACTAGAACTGAACAAATTCAGGATCTTTTTCGTGGGCTATTGTTTTGCTTCTGTTAATTTCTGGATCTATAGACATTTCCCCACATCCTCGTCGCATTGGAAATATCTTTTTTGGATTAGCAAGATTATTAGGATTAAAAACAGTTTTCAGCTTGCGCATCACCTCAATCGCTTCTTCACTAAAAAAAAGAGGCATGAAATCTTTTTTTTCAAGGCCAATCCCATGTTCTCCACTAAGTGTTCCGCCAGCTTCAACACAACAGCGCAATATATCTCCTGCTAACCCCAAAACTTTCTTTTTTGCATCTATCTGGTTAATATCGTAAAGAATAATTGGATGAAGATTACCATCACCAGCATGAAAAACATTCGCCATACGTAATCCGTATTGCTTTCCGAGACCATCAATACGATTAAGAATCTCTGGGAGCTTGCTTCTTGGTATAACACCGTCCATGGTGTAGTAATTCGGGCTGATCCGCCCGTAAGCTCCAAACGCATTCTTTCGTGCTGCCCAGAGTTTTTTTCGCTCGGAAGAAGTTTGAGCAATACGAACTTCTCTTGCTTGATAATCTTTCACTACTGATAAAATTTCATCGAGCTGTTGTTCGATGCCAGCTTCTAAGCCATCAACTTCAATTAACAAAACCGCTTCAGCATCTAGAGGTATTCCTGTGGCATACACACCAGCTTCAATTGCTTGGATGGTGTTCTTGTCAATCATTTCGAGAGCAGCTGGGATAATTCCCCGTGAGATAATACCGGAGACCGTTTTAGTTGCATCTACGACTGAGTCATAAATAACTAATAAAGTTTTGACTGCTTGTGGGGAATAGATTAAACGAACGGTAACTTCAGTAGCAATTCCCAAAGTTCCTTCAGAGCCAACAAATGTTCCAACCAAATCGTACCCAACCTGATCGCCAGCTGTTGTTCCTATTTGGTAATCTTCCCCATTTGGCAAGACCACCTGTAAAGCTACTACGTGATTTGTAGTTACTCCGTACTTTAAGGTGTGAGGTCCTCCAGCATTTTCAGCTACATTACCTCCGATTGTAGAGGCTACTTGACTTGAGGGGTCAGGTGCGTAGTGCAGGTTTATATTTTCAGTTGCCTGAGTTACATGTAGGTTTACTACTCCAGGTTGAACATTTGCAAGACGATTATCTTGGTCAACGGCTATGATCTTATTCATCCGAGAAAATTCCAAAATAATCCCCCCTGCTGCTGCTATAGTACCTCCACTTAAGCTAGTACCCGCCCCTCTAGCTAGGAAGGGGATCTTATATTTTTGGGCTAACGTAACAATTTTAATAACATCTGAAGTAGAGTTGGGAAAGACGACAAAATCAGGAGGATGGGTATGTAAAGTCAGACCGTCACACTCATAGACAAGTAATTCCTCTGGTGTGTGAAGTACCCACTCTGGTCCAAGCAAAGTTACCAGTGATTTATGGATTTTGTTTAAAGACGAATAATAATTGGAGTTGTCGACCTTCATTTGACTCTCATTATAGCCCAGATTTGGTCTGGATAAGAGTTAAGATATTATTAGTTAGAACTGTAGAAGTTGCTGACCATCCCAACTCAAAACGGTTTTTGATTGCCATGGTGAGGGCAACTAAAGTAATTAAGAGGAGAATCCAGTAGAGTATTTTTGTAACGAAACTTCCATAGACAGTTTCTCCTTGTTTGTTGGGATCGGGGAATAAAAGCCCTAAAAGAGCTCCAGATAGCGCTCCAGCTAAGTGAGCAGCATTATTTGCACCTATTATAATTCCAAAGAAAAATGCGTAAATAATCCAATGTATTAGTTGTTGCTGTACCAGATTTCCCCAAGTGCCCCAGCGCTTAGAAATTACTACTGCTAATCCAATTAGCCCAAAAACAGATCCTGAGGCACCTGCCGTAACTAAGAAAGGAGGATAGTACCAGTTACTAAAAATAAAACTGCATACTCCTGTTGCGATATAAGTAAAAAAGAATCGTTCTTTTCCTAAACATTCTTCTAGAAGGGGGCCAATGAATATTAGTGCGTAGGAATTAAAAAAAAGGTGAATTATTCCAATGTGAATAAATAAGCCTGAAATAAGGCGCCACCATTCACCTTGAGCAACATATGCTCCTATGTCTGCTCCCCAGTTTATTAATGTTGTCCTATCACCTCCAAAAATCAAAAGTCCTAAATCTTCTAAGGATGCATTTTGTTCAAAAGCAAAAGTAAATATAAAAAAAAGAAAATTAACCGTCAGAAGCGTAAAAGAAATAGGCATGAATCTAGGAAAGAAATTAGTTAATAACTTGGCTAGTCCACTAGGGCGATAGTTCAACTTGGCTCCACATAAGGAACAAGAAGATTCTGCATTACTGATGAGTGCCCTACAAGATGGACACATACGTGTCTTTACCCTAGTACCTTTAAAAATATTTTCCCAAGAATTGATTTGTCCTTCTAAGCGGATGGCAAGGCGTCGTAATTTCCAGCGGAGACGAGTAATCAACATAATAAACTATAAACTAAAATAAATTCGAACCTATTATAAGGATAGATTATGTTAAGTCAGTCGATATAGAGAGACAAGTGTCCTGAAATTTTTTCTTGATAAATCAGACTAGTAGTTTGGTTGTTTCCTGAAAGAAAAAGGTTGAAATTGTGCTAGACTCCGACTTAAAAACTGCTATTATCAAACTTTAGGTCAAGCTGATAGCATTATAGGTAAAGGGTTTCGGCGGAATAAGAGTAGTTTGTAAACTCTATTAAGGAGAAATACAGGGTGGCAATCACTAGCCAGAAAAATTTCAACTCTCGTACCTTGAATCTCAATTCTCAAAGCTTGAAATTCGCAATTGTTGTTAGTCAATTTAACGATTTTGTAACGGATCGCTTACTTAGAGGCGCTTTAGATGCGCTATCTGATACGGGTACTTTGGAAACTGATGTTGATATTTTTAGAGTACCAGGTGCATTTGAAATTCCCCTTGTAGCTAAGAAAGTCGTGAAGACCAATAAGTATGACGCTGTGATTTGTCTTGGTGCTTTAATTCGGGGAGAAACTCCTCATTTTAGTTATATTTCCAGCGAGGTTACAAAAGGTATTGCTAGGGTTTCTTTAGAATCAGAGGTTCCAATAACATTTGGAGTTCTTACTACTGAAAATGTGGAACAGGCGATTGATCGAGCTGGGCTCAAATCTGCAAACAAAGGATTTGAAGCTGCTGTTTCAGCTATTGAGATGGCTAAAATCCTCAAGCAATTTTGTTAAAGTTTAATTTTTAATTAGCATTCTGAGGAAACCTTTTAATGATCGGTAGAAGAAGGAGAGGGCGTGAGCATGCTTTACAAATGGTTTTTCAGTGGGATCTCTCCAAGGAGTCTTTTAAGAAGGTCCGCAGTTCATTTTGGACGCTGAATGATAGTAATGATAGTGTAGATGTTCAAACGAAGGACTTTGCAGATCATCTTACTGCTGGTACTGTCCAACATATTAATCAGATTGATATCCTTTTGGAGCGCCATGCTGAGCACTGGCGAATTCCACGTATGTCTGTGGTTGACAGGAATATTGTTAGAATTGCTACTTTCGAACTAATGTTCGAGAGTGAAACACCCAAAATAGTAGTTATTAATGAGGCTCTTGAAATTGCTCGAAAGTTTAGTACTTCGGATTCTGTCCAGTTCATTAACGGTATTCTGGACAGTATTCTTAAAGAGCTTAATTCCCTAGGGAGTAAAAATTTTGAGTGAATCTAAATCTGAACAACATCTAGTTGCTCAACGTCACAATAAGCTAGAGCAGATCAGAACTTTAGGTTATGCGGTTTACCCTAATGCCTATAGGGCAACTCACTTTTTAGGGCAAATCCTGTTTCAACATCAAGATACTGCTAAATCAGAGTTAGAAGCTGAACGGATAAATGTAAAAGTGAGAGGTCGAATAGTTGCAATGAGAGGTCAGGGCAAGGCAGGTTTTATTAATTTGTCAGACGGTGATCATCGCTTACAAATTTATCTGCGTAAAGATGCTCTAGGTGAGAAGCAATTCCAGCTTTATCGACTATTAGATCTTGGAGATTTTGTAGGTGTGGAAGGGTATCTTTTTAGGACAAGAACTGAAGAGTTGACTGTTCATGCTGAAAATATTGTATTTCTGGCTAAATCGTTGCTTCCACTTCCAGAGAAGTGGCATGGGCTGTCAGATGTTGAAATTCGTTATCGCCAGCGCTACTTGGATTTGATAAGTAACAAAAAAGTGCGAACGGTATTTCAGACACGTAGCAAAATAATTAAGGGGATTCGGAATTTTCTAGATGAAATGAATTATATTGAAGTTGAAACTCCAATGATGCAAGCAGTTGCTGGAGGGGCTTCGGCTCGTCCCTTTAAGACTTTTCATAACGCTCTTAATCTTCCATTATTTTTGAGGATTGCTCCAGAATTATACCTGAAGCGTTTAATTGTAGGACAGTTGGAACGTGTTTATGAAATCAATCGAAACTTTCGTAACGAAGGGATTTCTACTCGACATAATCCCGAATTTACTATGGTGGAATTCTATCAGTCATATAGTGACTATTTTGAGCTGATGGATTTAACAGAGAATTTAATGAAACGGCTAGCCCTAGAGATCTTTGGCAGTTTAGAATTTGAGTATAATGGAGATCAAATCTCTTTTGATGTTTGGTCTCGTTATTCACTGAAGGATGCTATTCAAAAATTCTGGCCTACAAGTGAGTTATTTTCACTCAAATCACATGATTTGGAAGATACTGGTCGATTAAATTATGTTTGTGAAAAATGGAACGAACATGCAATTTCAAATGAACTGGATCAAATACCTTTTAAGCCTAGTGATTCTAAAGGAAAACTTCTTGCAGGATTATTTGATGTAGTTGTAGAAAAACACTTGATTCAGCCGACTATTATTTATGACTATCCACTAGAACTTTCTCCTTTAAGTAAAACTAAGCCTAGCGATCCCATGGTAGCAGAGCGTTTTGAGCTTTTTATTGCTGGAATGGAAATTGCTAATGCTTATAGTGAACTTAATGATCCCCAAGAACAACGAAACCGTTTTGAAGCCCAGATGGTAGCAAGGTCGGAAGGTGATGAAGAAGCGCATCAAATGGATGAAGATTATGTTCGTGCCCTTTGTTATGGAATGCCACCGACTGCTGGTGAGGGTATTGGTATTGACCGTTTAACAATGCTATTTACTAATTCACTATCCATCAGAGATGTGATTCTCTTTCCTCTCTTGAAACCAGGAAAAAAGAGCTAAAAATGACGTTTGAGGGTTTTGTCGCTTTACGTTATCTTGTAGCAAAACGTAAACAGACGTTTATTTCAATCGTTACAATTATTGCGATTCTAGGAGTGGCATCAGGAGTTGCTGCTTTGATAGTAGCATTGGCTGTTAGTACAGGATTTCGATCTGATTTACAGAAAAAATTGCTGGGTGGTAC
The DNA here is from genome assembly GCA_022452285.1 of Terriglobia bacterium. Lineage (GTDB taxonomy): Bacteria > Acidobacteriota > Terriglobia > Versatilivoradales > Versatilivoraceae > JAKUNG01. Next base: position 83,245 of record JAKUNG010000010.1, read on the forward strand.
TGCACACATTAATGTTAAACCTGTTTTAGAAATTGAAGGTATTAAAAATCATTCTGTAGTTACCAAGAAAATTGTAAAAATTCCTGGTGTCCTGAATGCATCTCCTGCTTTGTATGGTACTGTTTTGTTAAGTGCGGGCCCTCGTCAAGATGGAGTCATGTTAAAAGGGATTTCTGTTGAAGTATCTGATGTCAAGCAACATTTTTTCAAAATTATTGAAGGTGATTTGAATGAGTTGAGATTTGATTCTGCTGATGAAGATTTTAAAAAGATTGCTGTCGGTACAACTCTTTCAAAGCGATTAGGACTTTTTTTGGGAGATACAGTTAGTATTTTTGGCGATGAAACAGTCCTGTCACCCCTTGGTGAAGTTTCACTTAATAGGCGATTTAAAATTGCAGTGATTTTTGAGTCTGGGTTGTATGATTTTGATGACCATTGGGTTTTTACTTCTTTGAAATCAGCCCAGAAGGTTTTAGGTGTAGGTAGACACGTTTCTGTCATTGAATGTCATGTAGATAATGTTGATGAGGTGGAAAAAATTTCACTTGCGATTAAAACCTTATTAGGTAAAGGTTTTGAGACTATTGATTGGAAGGAACTTAATCGTCCCGTCTTTGAGGCTCTCCGACTAGAAAAATTAGTGATGATCATTACAATAGGATTAATTATTTTTGTGGCAGCTCTTAACATTATTACCACGCTAACCATGATGGTTATGGAGAAGACTCGAGATATTGCAGTGTTGATGTCTATGGGTGCAACCGAGTGGAATATTCGAAAGATCTTCATCTTTCAAGGTTTGATAATTGGGATTGTCGGATCCTTTTTTGGATTAATTTTAGGGTATAGTATTTGTTGGATCTGCGACAAATATCAGTTAATCCAACTACAGGCAGATGTCTATTCTATTTCACATGTTCCTTTTGAAATGTTAATTACAGATGGTTTATTAGTCATGGTAGTAGCTATTTTTGTTAGTTTTTTGGCAACTCTTTATCCTTCCAAAAGGGCATCTCGATTGGATCCAGTCGATGCTTTGCATTATGAATAGCTTTATTAGGATTAGTGGTTTTCCATGAGATATCAAGAATCAAGCAAAACAAATATTTGAGTTTAATGGAAGATTTATGGAATTAGGTAAGTGCATTATTGACTCCCCCAACAACATTAGAATAAATAATCTTTATAAGGCTTATGATATGCCTAATGACCGTTTGGAAGTTCTAAAAGGTCTCGATCTAAAAGTTGAGCAGGGAGAAATGATTGCTATAATGGGTCAGTCAGGTGCCGGAAAAAGTACATTGTTGCACATAATTGGAGCTCTCGATCGCCCCACTAGTGGTTCTGTCCATTTTGGGGATCTGAATCTATTTAAGCTAGGCCGGGGGCCACTAGCTGATTATCGAAGATCATCAATTGGATTTATTTTTCAGTTTCATAATCTACTTCCTGAATTTTCAGCATTAGAAAATGTCATGATGCCCAAAAGAATACAGGGGACCTATACTAATGATGATTTTGGTAAGGAACTTTTGGACCTAGTAGATCTAAATGGAAGATTCAATCATTATCCGAGTGAATTATCTGGTGGTGAAAGGCAACGTGTAGCTATTGCTCGTGCTTTGGTAAATCAACCTCGAATTGTTCTTGCTGATGAACCAACTGGAAACTTGGATGGTAGTACAGGTACAATGGTGTTTAACTTGATTGAGAAAATACAAGCCAAGAAAAAACATACTTTCATACTGGCAACTCACAATGTTAAACTAGCTTCTAAATGTAATAGAGTTCTTAAATTAGAGAACGGTACCCTACAACGTATTCACGGAAACTATGTTTGAAAGATATACTGAAAAGGCTCGACGAGTAATCTTTTTTGCTCGTTATGAGGCCAGCCAATTTGGAAGTCCCTCGATAGAAACTGAGCATCTTTTGTTGGGTTTGATCCGAGAGGACAAAAGCTTAACAAATCGTTTCCTGCGGTTTAACTCCTCTATTGATTCTATTAAGAAAGATATTGAAGAGCGAACGGTAATCAGAGAAAAGGTGTCGACTTCTATTGATCTACCTTTGAGCACTGAGTGTAAGCGAATCTTAACTTTTTCGGCAGATGAGGCTGAGCGACTTCATCATCGTCATATTGGCACGGAGCACCTACTGCTGGGCATTTTGAGAGAGAAGAAGTGTTTAGCATCTGAGATCTTGTTCGAACGGGGTTTAGAACTAGATGCAATTCGAGATGAATTGAGTCAGGTCAAGATCGAGAAATCAACTGAAAATGCTAGTAAAGAGACCCCTCTTCTTGGAGAATTTAGTCGTGATCTGACTAGCCTGGCTAGCAAGGATAGCTTGGATCCTCTAGTGGGACGAGACGGAGAAATTGAACGTTTGATTCATATTCTCTGTAGACGTACCAAAAATAATCCTGTGTTAATTGGAGAGCCTGGTGTAGGAAAGACAGCAATTGTTGAAGGACTAGCCCAACGAATAGTTAATAATAAGGTTCCGAGTTATTTGTCTGATAAACGAATCTTGGCATTAGATCTTTCCTTGATAGTAGCTGGTACAAAATATCGGGGCCAATTTGAGGAACGCCTCAAGAATATTATTAAAGAATTAATCGAGAACCCGAATTTCCTAGTTTTTATTGATGAAATCCATACATTAGTGGGTGCTGGTTCTGCAGAAGGATCCTTAGATGCTGCTAATATTCTCAAACCAGCTCTTAGTCGTAGGGAAATTCAGTTTATTGGAGCAACAACACCTGGTGATTTTAGAAAGTCTATTGAGAAAGATCGAGCATTAGAAAGACGTTTTCAGTCAGTAAAAATACCCTCTCTTTCTGAAGAAGAAGCCATTTGTGTTCTTAATGGAGTTAAACAACGTTACGAAAAATTTCACATGGTTAGTTATGACTCCGCGGCAGTTGATACAGCTGTTTATCAATCTAGTCGGTATATTTCGGATCGCTTTTTACCCGACAAAGCTATTGATTTAATCGATGAGGCCGGGGCCTTGGTTAAGTTAAAGCACGATAGTCACATTCAGGAAATGAATGAGATTCAAACCAAGATTAAAGCTTTGGAGGCTCAGCAACAAACAGCCATTTCTGGCGAAGAATTCGAAAAAGTAGAGCATCTTAAAAAAGAAGAGCAACTTGCTACGAATCACTTGAGGTCCATCAAAGGAAAATTTAACTTGGACGAATCAAGTCGCGGCATCGTAACAAAAGAAGATGTGGAAAATGTAGTTGCAAAATGGACTGGAGTTCCAGTAATGGCCATTAAAGAAGAGGAAATGGCTAAACTCATGAGAATTGAGAAAGAGATTCACCATCGGGTTATTAGTCAAGATAAAGCAATTGGTGCATTAGCTAGGGCAATTAGGCGTTCTAGAGCAGGTCTCAAAAACCCTAATCGACCGGTAGGATCATTTCTTTTTCTAGGCCCTACTGGTGTAGGAAAAACAGAAGTTGCGAGGTCCCTTGCTCATTTTTTATTTGGTACTGAAAAGGCATTGATTCGATTTGATATGTCAGAATATATGGAAAAACATTCAGTATCTAAATTTATAGGTTCCCCCCCTGGTTATATTGGATATGAGGAAGGTGGTCAACTAACAGAACGCATTAAGCGTTCACCATATTCGATTATTTTGTTAGATGAGATTGAAAAATCTCATCATGATGTTTTTAACATTTTGCTCCAAGTTTTTGAGGATGGACAACTAACTGATGGACTTGGTACGACTGTCGATTGTAAAAATACTATTATTATTATGACTTCCAATTTAGGCGCCCGGGTTTTAGAGAAGAAACATCAAATGGGATTTCATAGTTCTAATGAAGAAGCTAACTCTGAAAAAATGGAGGAAATGGTGCTTTCAGAAGTTAAGAGAGCGTTTAACCCCGAATTTATCAATCGTTTGGATGAAATTATAGTATTTAATTCCTTGACAGACAGTGATTTGGAGAAGATTATTGAATTTCTGGTCGACCAAATTAATGAAACTATGGTGACCAAAAATGTACATATCTCTCTTACTTCTGAGGCTAAACGTTGGATTCTTGAGAAGACTTGTCATGATAGGTCATATGGAGCTAGACCACTTAGGCGTGCATTGCAACGATATGTTGAGGATCCCCTTGCCGATGCACTTATCCGGGGTGAAATAGAAGCTGGGTCAGAGATCGAAATTTATGAGGTAGATAAAGGTCTTTATTATAGGAACTTAAATCAAACAGCCATTGAGACCTCTCTTTTATACAAATAATTTCCCAATAACTGCATCAAATACTTATGGGTTTAATTCAGAGATGTGCTTTTTATTCAATGAGACCTCTCTTTTATACAAATAATTTCCCAATAACTGCATCAAATACTTATGGGTTTAATTCAGATACTTATGGGTTTAATTCAGAGATGTGCTTTTTATCCAAGCCATGTTGCGGGGGAAGCCGTGGGTAAGAGACTCCTTTTTGTATTTGGAATCTTTTTTCTTATTGCGGTAAGTGGATACGAACGTCTACTTGGTCAAGATAATCAGTTTATAGAAAATATTGAGGTTAGGGGTACTAGAAGGGTGCCCCAGGAGACCGTAAAGTTCCATATGTTATCTAGACCTAATGAATTATTAAATCCAAAGTTGCTGAGACGGGATTTCAGAACAATATGGGAAACAGGATACTTCGATGATGTGAGAGTTGAACTAGAAGATGGAGATAAGGGAAAAATTGTAATCTTCTATGTAAAAGAACGTCCTCTGATTCGGAGTATTGAGTATGAAGGGCTAAAGTCTGCTACTCAGAGTGAAGTTCTTGAAAAATATAAGGAAGAGAAGGTTGGTATAGGTATTGAAACTCCTTTTGAACCTACTGCAATTCAACGAGCGATCGTTGCTTTGAATGACCTTTTGGCAGAAAAGGGCCGCCAATATGCAGAAATTAGTTATCGGTCAGAAAATGTTCCACCTAATGCTAGAGTTCTCATTTTTCAAATTGATGAAGGACCCAAGGTTAAAGTGAAGAAAATCAATTTTCATGGAAATACTCTTTTTTCTGATAGAGAGTTGCGTAAGTCAATGAAGTTCATTAAACAGGCAGGGTTAATTGCGTTCTTTACAGGTAAAACTAAATTTGACAAGCGAAGACTAGAAGGCTCTTTAGAGTTAGGGGTCCGAAAAAAATATGAGGAGAAGGGTTATATGAAACTTCTCATTAAGGAGCCGAAGATCGAGGTCAAAGACGTTAAGGGAATCTCATTATTCCCAATTCCTTTTAGACGGACGAAAGGTAAAGGTGTTTATATCGATATTGAAGTAGAGGAGAATGACCAGTATCGTGTTGGCACTATTCAATTTACTGGAAATGACCTATTTGAAAAAGAAGTCTTGTTGCGTGTTTTTGGTATGCGGGAAGGTGATGTTTTTAATTCAGACTTGATTCGAAAGGGTTTTGAAAATCTCAAGAAAATTTACGGTTCAAGAGGATTTATTAACTGGACACCTATTCCTCGGCAAGAACGTGATGAGGTCAATAATGTGGTTAATATTGTTTTTGACTTTGAAGAGGGCAAACAGTTTTATCTAAGAAGATTAGATTTTGTAGGTAACACAACTACTCGAGATAAAGTGCTGCGTCGTGAGGTTTTGGTTCATGAAGGTGAGCCCTTCAGCACAACCTTATGGGATTACAGTATCCTTAGGTTAAACCAATTAGGCTACTTTGACAGACTCAAAGCAGAAGAAGATTCAGAAATTAAACCAGACCCAGCAGCTGGAGATGAAAAAACTGGTGAAGTTGATGTCGTTTTGAAAGTTAAAGAAAAGGGTAAGAATTCAGTCTCATTTTCTGGAGGAACTAGTGGTTTTGGCGGTAATTTTATTGGAATGGGATATTCCACCAATAATTTTATGGGTTATGGTGAGTCCATCGATCTTCAGCTACAAGGTGGTACTCGGATGTCTAATTATAATCTTACTTTTACCGAGCCCTATATTAAAAATCGCCCGTTAACTACTGGTTTTAGTATTTTTCATAGGCGTTTCAGTTTTCATGAAGCAGATACCCTTGGATTTTTGTCTGGAATGGTCCCTTTGGGTTCAGAGCTTTTCAAACAGAAAAGTACCGGTTTTACTGTTTTTACTAGTTATCCAATAAAACAATTCACCTATTTTGGAATGAGTTATGGTCGAGATAAATCCTCGACCGGGTTTACTTCCGATCAGAACAAGTCCTTCTTTAATGCTTTTCAGCCACCTGATCAATTTTCTGGGCGTTCTTATTTTGATAACCTTATCCGAAGCTCTATAACGCCTTCTATTACCTACAATACGGTTAATAATCCTTTTTCCCCAACCAAAGGAAAGTATTTGTCTGTTCATATGCAATTAACTGGAGGACCACTTGGTGGTGGAGCTAACGTATTCCGACCAACAATAGAAGCTAAGTGGTTCAAACCGGTGAATAAGGGAAGACAGACTCTAGGAATGAGAGCCCTTTATTCTATCGTTACTGGATTTGGCGGTTTACAACCACCAGTTTTTGAAAGAAATTTCATTGGTGGTGAAGATAGTCTTCGTGGTTTTGACATTCGACTAATTAGTCCTTTGGCTATTACTACATTTAAAAGTACAAAACCAGTGGAAATTCGCAATCCTGATGGTTCTCCAAGGATTGATCCAATTTCTGGAGATTCCTTAGTTAGATTAGAAGATCGCTACACAAGTTCATTTCAATTTCTGGGTGGTGACACTCAATTCATTTACAATTTAGAGTATCGTATTCCCATTATGGGTCCAGTAACCCTAGCACCTTTTTTTGATATTGGAAGATCTTGGGTGACAAGAGATTCAGCACTAGTCGTTGCTGACAATAGCCAAGCTAATTTACAAGTTCTAAAAAATGGAGTTTTTCGGCCAATTGCGGCAGGGGATAACATCCAGATTATTCCAGGCACTGACAAGTGGAGAGCCAGTACGGGTGTCGAACTGCAATTTATTATGCCAGTAGTTAATGCTCCATTTAGAGTCATTGTCGGATATAATCCTCTTAGATTTAATGAATTCGTTCCTAACCCTTCTGGAGGATTACCAATTCCTATTATGTTTGAAAGGCGCAAAGATGTTAAATTTACTGTTGGTAGAACCTTCTGAGTTGAAACTTTCCGATTTTTGTGGGATATGGGACTAAAGATGAAATCTTTCTTTTCTTTAATAATTGTACTTATTTTTTGTGGAAGCACCCTTGTTACGGGACAGGAGCTTTTACTGTCTGAAGGTACCTTCCCTATTTATACAGTCGTAAGGCAGGACAGTAACGAAGCGTTAGTAGTTAGCCGCAGCGACAATTCCTTATATATTTATGATTTAACGCCGGCTGTTCCAATCTATACTAAAGTTGCACTGGACAAGGACGCCAATGGGATACCGCTGAAGGATTCTGATGGTAACAACGTCTTAGTGAATGCACCTCTTTCGCTAGCAGTAAACGAAGTAACTAAAAAAGCAGTAGTCGTAAACTTTGGTAGCGACAATGTTTCGATAGTCAATCTGGAAGCTAAAGCTACTGAAGCAGTAGTACCAGTAGGTACAGCTGGATCTGGTCCCAGAAGTATAGCTATTGATACTAGAAATAATATTGCCATCATTACCCATGTGAACGGGAATGTTGTTACCTTGTTGGACCTTAACACCAATACTCCTGTATTACCTACCCCTATAGAGGTTGGCTCTAACCCCATCAGTGTGGTTTTTGATGAACAAAATGAAGTTGCAATAGTAGTGAATTATGGAGACTCCAATGTGTCCATTGTAAAATGGGATCTTTCTCTAAAGCGTGGGTGGGTGGTTAATAGCTTCTTCATTGGTAGTTCTCCTAGTGAGATTGTGTTAGATCCTATTCTGGACTTAGCTGTAATTTGTATGACCGGGACCAAAGCTCTTGGACTCTTAGATACTTCCAAAAGGCCCATTAAATTTAAAGGTTTAGTTCCAGTTAAAGATAATCCGACTTCTATTGGTTTGAACACAAAAACGAATATGGTGGCTGTGCTCCTTCGTCAATCTCGAAGTATTTCTTTAGTTGATTTAAAGGTGCCTGGCAAACTTACGACTCAACCGCAGTTTATTGGAAATAACCCTCAGCATGTTGCAGTTAATAATGGTAATAATACCATCTTGGTAGCTAATCCTATTGATAACATGTTACAAATTGCTACCATGGGATTTCTTAATTATTTTCCTCTAGTTATAGATACAGGAGAGTATCGTACAAATCTTGGAATCCGAAATTTAGGGGATACTGAGAGTACAGTTGCAGTGAGTTGGGCAAATAAAGATGGTGTAATTAGTGATGAACAAACGGTTGCATTAGGTCCAAGAGGATTTAATCAAGTAAACAATGTTTTACAATTTTTAAAAAATATGGCTGTAGCCACTAATATTTCTGGAACACTACGTCTTTCTTCGAATAAACCTTTCCATAGTTTTGTATCAGTAATTGATAACAATACAAACGATCCTTCTTTACAGGTAGGAATGTTACAAGGTTCTTCTAGATTGCTCCTTAGTTCTTCTACTAATATAAGTCCTTTTGGTACTAGGCTGGTAATTATGAACTTAGGTAACATAGGTGCAGCGGCAAGGGTTCGTGCACGTGATAAAGAAACAGGAGAAGTAGTTGGGTCGGTAGGTACTATACCAATTGAACCCAACGGTTTTTATGAAACCAATGATATTATAAGTGACTTGGGTTTAGGAAATGACTATGGATCCCTTGAGATTGATTCAGCAACAGGTCAACCTATAATTGCTGCTGCTTTGATTACTAGTAATTCAGGTACAGGAGGTTTTCTTGTAGCAGTTCCTGTTGACCTTCCAGTTATTGATTAAAGTGATTTCAAGGTCTTACTTTGAGGTAGATCAAGACTAGTATTTTTAACAGATCTACCCAATAACGGAAATTCTCTGTATAATCTGTATATTAAAAAAAGAATTATTTATAAGGAGTTTGTTTGCCATGATTAACAAGAAGATGTTTTTTGTAACAGTGCTGGTTCTTATTTTGATTGCACCCTGTATAGGACAGAGTCAAGGTTCAGGTAAAGTGGGGGTTTTTAATGTAGTCGGAGCTATTTCACAATCCGAAGAAGGTAAAGCTGCTTTTGCCGATCTTCAGAAAAAAGTAGATGCTAGAAAAGAGAGCTTTGCCAAGCAACAACAAGAAATTCAGACGCTTCAGCAACAGATACAACAGCAAGGTGCGACTTTGAATGAAGAAGCAAGAGTGGTTCTTACGAGAAATCTGGAGAAAAAGCAGACCAATTTTCAAAGAGCAACTCAAGATGCACAGCGAGAGTTTGAGCAGCTTCGGTTTGACATAATGGCTACGATTGGGAAAAAGTTGAATGGAATTGTTCAAACGTATGCCAAGGAAAATGACTTTCTGGTTATTCTTGATTCATCCAATCAAAATAATCAGGTAGTTTTTAATGCTGCAGCAGTGGACATTACAACAGATATAATTAAACAGTTTAATCTAGCCCAAACTTCTTCCACAAGCCCAGCAGCAACTGCACCAACAGTGAAGTGACTTCTTAGTTCTCGACTTTTTAAGAATAATAAAGGGAGGCTTTCAAGCCTCCCTTTATATTATGACCAACTGATTTAAGCTCTAGTTACTATCTAGTTTTCCTCTTAATCATTTTTTTTCAGCCTGTTTCGATCTTTCCTTCTGAATAAATCTGATTCTAACCTGGAGTAGCCCTGTGCTATATTTCTTTTTTATTTAAAAATGTGGGTTTCCAAAGTAGAGGGTTTGTTTATGTTTTTAGATACAAATCAAATTCAAAAAATTATTCCTCATCGGCATCCGTTTCTTTTGATAGATGCTATTGTTTCACTTGAACCAAGTAAGAAGATTGTTGGAGTTAAGAACGTAACGTTTAATGAACCTTTTTTCAAAGGACATTTCCCTAGTATTCCTGTAATGCCAGGTGTGCTAATTGTAGAAGCTTTAGCTCAAGCTGCGGCAGTTATGGTTTTAAAAGAAATTCCGGATCGAGATAAGAAACTTGTTTATTTCAGTGGTATTGATCGTGCCCGGTTTCGTCAACCAGTTGTCCCTGGTGATCAGTTAAAACTTGTAGTAGAAGTTTTGCGATTAAAGCCTAGGTTGGGGAAATTACGGGGTGAAGCATTTGTCCGGGAGAAGCTAGTTGCAGAAGCAGAGATTCTCTCTACAATTGTGGATCGGGGAGATTAAATGAACATTCATTCCACAGCAGTAATCAGTCCAAATGCCTCACTAGGAGATGATGTTAAAATTGGGCCTTATTCGATTATTGGTGAGGATGTAGTAATAGGATCCAGTTGTAGAATAGATCCTCATGTTGTGATTCAAGGTCCTACCACTGTTGGTAGTCATTGCCAATTCTTTTCTTTTTGTTCGATTGGTTTCCCTCCCCAAGATCTTAAGTTTCAAGGTGAACCTACCAAATTAGTGATTGGTGCTCATAATATTTTTAGGGAATACGTTACGGTGAATCGTGGAACACTGGGCGGAGGCGGCCAAACTTTGATTGGAGATCATAACTGTATTATGGCCTATGGGCATATCGCCCATGATTGTATTCTGGGTAACCATATTCTTTTAGCTAATGCTGCTACCCTTGCTGGGCATGTGACTATTGAAGATCATGCTACTGTTGGTGCCTTTTCAGGTGTCCATCAATTTTGCAGAGTAGGTGCCTATGGCTTTGTTGGAGGCTATTCGGTTATCACCAAGGATGTACTACCCTATTCCAAAACAGTTAGTGCCCGAGAAGCCAAGAATTATGGCGTCAACACTATTGGACTTGAGCGTCGAAGTTTTTCAGCTGAATCAATAAAAGCAATTCGTTCAGCCTATCGTCTCTTGTTGCAGTCTAATCTAAATACATCTCAGGCACTTGAAGAACTAAAAAAAAGATTTTTGGATAACTCAGAAATTCAAATTCTCATTAATTTTATTGAAAATAGCGAACGGGGAATTATCAAGTAAGTAATATTTCGTTATCTGTTTCTTGTTATTTTTCTTTTCTTGATGGATCTTTATAGATGAAAATCAGATCAAAAAAAACTGCTTCATAATATTGATCAGTGTTTAAGTACTTCTCCTAAAGAAATATGTCAATACCCACTGGACGATATGGCCTTATTGCTGGTAACGGAAAGTTTCCTCTACTTGTGCTTGATGCAGCGAGAAGTGAATCCGTTGATATGGTTGTAATGGCTATTAAGGAAGAAGCATCGTTACAAATTGAATCGCAGGGTTATACAACGCATTGGCTTAGTCTGGGTCAATTAGGAAAACTAATTGAGCTTTTGAAACAAGAGGGTATTAGCCAAGTTATCATGGCTGGTCAAGTGAAGCACAAACAAATTTTCAGTCGGATCATTCCTGATAGGAAACTCTTTAAACTTTTAGCTAGTTTGGGTTCGAAAAATACTGATTCCTTAATTGGCGCTGTAGCTAGGGTTTTAGAAGAAGAGGGAATTCAATTGATAGATTCTACTGTTTTTCTTAGACCCCTTATTCCAGATCCTGGGGTGCTGACAAAACGATCTCCTAGTGACCCCGAGAATAGGGATATTCAGTACGGACGTAAGATCGCTCAGGAAATTGCCAGATTGGATATTGGCCAATCAGTTGTTGTGCGAGATCAGGCTTGCATTGCAGTAGAAGCAATGGAAGGGACAGATGATATGCTTCGTCGGGCTTCCAGTATGGCTGTTAATCAGCGATTGACCCTAATAAAGGTGAGCAAACCTAATCAAGATATGCGGTTTGATGTTCCAGTTGTTGGTTTGCCTACGATCCGTTTAATGATTGAGGCAAATGCTTCAGCCCTTGCAATCGATGCAGGTCGAACGCTACTTTTCGATCGCAATAACCTTATTAAACTAGCCGATGAAAATGGAATTACTATTTCGGCTTTCAGACCAGGGAATTAAAAGTTTCATCTTGTCAAGAATGGAGTTCAGTAAGTTTCATAAACCAGAGAAGATTTGAGATTTCAAAAAATGTTTTAAGGGTTTAAATATGGAAAAGATCCGGGTTGCTGTAGTTGGAACAGGTTATCTTGGAAGGCAACATGTTAGGGTTTTGTCGGAACAGCCAAATGTTGAACTCGTGGGAATTGTAGACAAAAATCCTACAACAGCACAAAAAGTAGCAAAAGAATTTTCCACCATTGCTTACCCTAATCATGAAGTTCTGTTAGGAAAAGTGTCGGCTGTTATTTTAGCAGTGCCAACCCAAAATCATGCGGCGATTGGTTGCGATTTTTTGAACCATGGAACAGATTTATTGGTTGAGAAACCGATTGCTTCTTCATTATCGGAAGCCGAGCGTTTAATCCAAACAGCTTGCCAGCATAGTAGAATCCTCCAGGTCGGTCATCTAGAGCGTTTTAATCCCGCTGTAATAGAAACTCGAAAGATTTTGACGGCACCGCTTTTCTTTGAGGTTCATCGACTGGGTGTTTTTAGTCCTCGCAGTTTAGATGTTGATGTAGTTCTGGATTTAATGATTCATGACTTAGATTTAGTTCTAGAGTTTTCTAAGAGTTCGGTTAAACAATTGCATGCTGTCGGGTTACCTATTCTCAGTGATAAAGTTGATATTGCAAATGCTCGGATTGAGTTTTTAAGTGGTTGTGTGGCAAATTTAACAGCAAGCCGAGTCAGCACGGAAAAAGTTCGCAAACTGAGATTTTTCCAACCCAATCAATATGTTTCTCTTGATTTTTCTCGACAAGATGTAGTGATTTTGAGTGTTGAAAAAAAAGGAAATGCAGTACAACCAGGAATTATTCCTCACAAAATTGAAACACCAAGACTAGAACCTCTAAAACTAGAAATCCAATCTTTTCTAAAATGTGTTCAGACTAGGAAACAACCTGAAGTAAACCCTGAGAGTAGTAAAGCAGCACTGGAACTTGCTTTGCAGGTTGTTTCGAAGATTCAAGAGCATAATCAGTCCGTTGTTATACCGTTGAAAAATGTTTAAGTTTTATTTTTTCTAGATCATCATGAAGCAACCAATCAATTTACTGACTAAACCACAATCAGAAGAAATTACATCTAATGAGAAGGGCCAGGCTTTTCTTATATCAGGGATCCTTCACCTGATTCTTCTCGTCATAGTGTTGTTTGGGCCAAGTGTGCTTCCACAAAGTCAGTTATCCAAACCTATTAAGGTATCTCCTCCAAAGCGACTAGGATTCTTAGCCTTACCAAAGGATTATCAACAGATAAAGGAAAGACAAGTGCCCTCAGTTGTGCCCCCACCAAGTAGAAGTGTTCAAGAGGATAAACCAAAGATTAATTCAAAACGTCTTTCCACTCCCTATCCTAACCAAACTAAAAAATTAGTTAATAAATTGAATGTGCCAAACCCAGCCACTCAGCCACTCAGTTCTTTAAGGGCCCCAAAAACCTCTATGACAACTCCAAATATTTCTCCAAAAATTCAAGTTGAAAGGAAGAGTTCTGATAGTAAAAAGATAGTTAAAATAGAAAAGAAGTCGGATAAGTCAGACTTAAAGAATCTTTTTGCTGGACTGAGTCTTCCAGGAAACATGAGTTCACGTTCATTGGAAAAAGTTAATGAGGGAGGTAGTTTTGGGAAGCCTCTTTCCGATAATGATGCTATACGATCGGATTTCATTAGACGTCAACCTAATTTTTCTGTAAAGCGTCCGACAATTATTTCAGAAACGCATGGCGTTAATTTTAATCCTTGGTTAAGTTCCATTTATTTTCGTGTAAGAGATAATTGGTACTCTGTAATCCCACAAGTCTATCGAACTGGGATGAGAGGGGTAGTAGTTATAGTCTTTGATGTTCGTAGCAATGGTGTCCTTGAGGAACTTGCAGTTGTAAAAAGTTCAGGTCGTTCTCCCTACGATCGAGCTGCAATTTCTTCACTTAAACTGTCGGAGCCATTTCCTAGTTTCCCAGCTGATTTTGTTGGAGATTACCTCACTCTCCAGTTTACTTATTTTTACAATATTTCTTCCTGAAACAATTATTTATTTTATAGAAAAGGCTTAGTGGTTCATTCTCTTTTCAAGCTATATAGTGAGTTCTTGACAATCATTTGTAGCACTGCAACTATATCGATAGGTTATTTAAGAACGAAGTTCTCTAGCTGAGACTTTCTCAACTAGAATGAATAGTGACTTATCAACTAAATATTTTTGTTGGAATGCTTTTTAGCCTATGAAAATCTTAATTGCCGGGGGGGGACAAACTGCTGTTCTTGTTGCCAAGCGCCTGATTAAAGAAGGTAACGAGGTTGTTATTGTCGAGAAAAATTCTGCCCGTTGTGAATATTTAGAAGAAGTCTTAGATGCCCAAATAGTTGTCGGTGATGCGGTTAGCATTAGAACTTTAGAAGAAGCGGGACTCCAAACTGCTGAAATGTTAATTGCTCTGACAAGTGAAGATCAGATTAATGTCATTGTTTGTTTAGTTGCCTCGATCCAGTCTAATATTAAAGTTAAGCTAGTAAGAATGCGCACACATGAAGTCGGTGACTGGAAAAATATTTTTGATAGATTGGGTTTGGATATTGATTTGATAATCCACCCTGAAACTGAAATAGCCGACCGCATATTAAGAGTAGTTCGCTTGCCTGGAGTATCGGATGTCATTGATTTTGCCGAGGGCAAAGTGAAGCTTTTTGGGATGAATATTGATGAAGGGAATTGGGTTGCTGGGAAAACGGTAGAGGATTTAGATAAAGCAGGACCACCTAAAAATTCTCTCATTGCAATGATTTTCAGAGGACAGGATGTCATCATTCCTCATGGGGCACAGGTGTTAAATCCAGGCGACCATGTGTACATTGTCACCACTGATCAAGATCTGAAGGCTGTTGTACAATTTATGGGTTTAAAGAGACAGAAGGCTCTTAACCGAGTTTTTATCCTAGGAGGAAAACAGATTGGGATTAGGGTAGCAGAATTGTTGGAATCTCAAGGAGTAAGGGTTAAGATTTTTGAACGGGACATAGATCGCTGTAACAGGATTAGCCAAATTCTGAAGCAGGCAGTGGTTATTCACGCTGATGGTACAGAGGAAGGTGTTCTAGTTGACGAAAATATTAAAGGAGTAGGAGCTTTTTTGGCAATGACTAACGATGATGAAGACAATATTATTGCTTCTTTGTTGGCTCGGAAATTAGGAGCTAATAAGATTATTGCTCTTATTAACCGACTAAACTACCTGCCCATGATTCAACGTTTTGGTATTAATACTTCGGTTAGTCCTCGCTTGGCTACCGTTGATCGGATTCTCCAATTTGTACGGAAGGGGAGTGTCCTTTCTGTAACTAGCTTTAGGGAAGAAGAGGCTGAAGCAATCGAACTGATCGCTACTCCTGGATCTAAATATGTTGGACGTTTACTTAAAGAAATTAAATTACCTCGGGGAGCTATTGTAGGGGCCATTGCAAGGCCTAATGGTGAAGTTATTGTGCCACGTGGCGATGTTAAAGTTCAAGCAGGGGATCGAGTCATTTTTTTTAGTCTTGAAACAATAGTCCCTCTTCTGGAGTCCACCTTCCTTAAATGATACCCAGAAGGAAAAAATGTGATTAGGTTTCTCAACCTTTGGTACATCATTGGAAACTTTCTAATAGCTTTGAGTGGAATCATGTTAGTTCCACTTGCATTAGCATTTTGGAATGGGAATGATGTCACCCCACTGGGCTATTCTTGTTTGATTACTATTTTTTTAGGTATTTCTTTCCGTCTTGCCTTTCCTAAGCCTAATTATGATTTGAATCGGAGAGAAGCATTACTCTTGGTTTGTTTGATCTGGTTTTTGGTATGTTTTTTTGGATCACTTCCTTTCTATTTTTCCGGTTATTTCCCTAGCTTTACTGATGCTTTTTTTGAAGCAACCTCAGGCTTTACAGCAACTGGAGCCACGGTATTAAACAATGTGGAAATTCTCACACTGGACATCCAACTATGGAGGCATCTTGCTCATTGGTTGGGGGGCATGGGAATTGTGTTACTTGGGATTGCAATCTTGCCCCTAATTGGTATGGGCGGTATGTCAATGTATAGAGCTGAATTCTCAGGTGCCAAGTCGGAGAAGCTTAGACCAAGAGTAACTCAAACCGCCCTAGCTTTATGGAAAATCTATCTTAGTCTAAGTTTTTTAGCATTTTGTGGATTCTACCTAGTGGGGATGAATATTTTTGACTCAATTTGTCATGCCTTTACTGTTGCTGCTACCGGTGGTTTTTCAACCCGTACCGCCAGTTTAGGAGCTTTTCAGAATCCTGGTGCCGAGTATGTTGCACTCCTTTTTATGGTTCTATCAGGCATGAACTTCACTTTGCATTACCGTCTCTGGGTCGAATTGAAGTTGAAACGTCTTTTCTTAGATACTGAATTGAAAATGTATTTTTTACTCCTCATAGTTTCTAGCCTTTTGGTATTTAGTGTAATGAGTGTGACCAATCAATATCCAGGAGATTTTGGTTTTCGGAGAGCACTGTTCCAGGTAGTTTCTATCCTGACTACTACTGGATTAACAACCGACAACTTTTCTATTTGGCTTCCCTTCCCTCAACTTATACTCTTGGTACTAATGTTTAGTGGGGGATGCACAGGCTCAACTAGTGGAGGACTAAAAGTATCTAGAATGCTGCTTCTAGGAAAGGTCGTTTCTCGAGAATTTAAGCGAATGGTTGAACGGCGTGGAGTATTTCCTATTAAAATCGGTAGGCAGTTTATTGCTGAAGAGACGTTACAAAGCTTGCTGAATTTATTTTATCTGGCATTTTTGATTAACTTTGTTAGCTGTTTACTTTTAGCAGCTTCAGGGGTTGATGTTTTTACCAGTATTTCAGCGGTAGCAGCATGTATGTTTAACATAGGACCAGGTTTAGGATCTGTGGGACCTACAGAAGGCTATGGAAATTTGCCTGGACTAGCCAAATGGATTCTAAGTTTTTGTATGTTGGCTGGTCGACTAGAGTTTTATACTGCAATAGTTATTTTTACTCCTGGTTTCTGGAAAAAGTAAGAACACTTCCTAAAAAAAGTCTTTAGAAGTTAGAATGTCAACAGTAGTTTTTTGTCCGTTTCAAAACCCTGTTATTCGTTAATGTTTTTATGCTCCAATTAACAAAAAAACTTAATCCACAACAAATTGAGGCCGTGGAAACTACCGAGGGTCCGTTACTAATTTTAGCAGGTGCGGGTAGTGGTAAAACGCGGGTCATTACCTTTAGAATCGGTCATCTCATTGAAAATAAGAAAGTAATCCCTAACAAGATTTTGGGAGTTACTTTCACAAACAAAGCAGCTCAGCAAATGAAAGAACGGGTTCAAACTCTCTTGACTCCTGGAAGGACAGGTAATCCAGCGCTTTCTACGTTTCATTCATTTTGTGTTCGAGTGTTGCGTCGTGACATAACTGTAATTGGGCAAGGGAGAGACTTTACAATTTATGATTCTACGGACCAATTAAAACTAATAAAGACCTGTTTAAAAGAGATGGGTCTAGAGGATAGGGTACTCTCTCCTCGGTGGACTTTGTCACGAATATCTGAAGCGAAAAATAAAGGCAAACACCCAGAGACTCTTTATCAACAGGCTTATGATGAAAAAATTGAGCGATTGGCTGTCGCCTTTGATCTTTATCAGAAAAAATTAGCTGAAGCAAACGCCTTAGATTTTGATGACCTACTTTTAAAAACCGTTGAACTGTTGGAACAACATGACGATATTAGAAAACGGCTCAATAATCATTTTGAGTATTTAATGGTCGATGAATATCAGGACACTAATCATGCTCAATATCGACTAATTCGTCTATTAACACAAGACCATCAAAATATTTGTGTTGT
Source organism: Terriglobia bacterium (assembly GCA_022452285.1). Taxonomy (GTDB): domain Bacteria; phylum Acidobacteriota; class Terriglobia; order Versatilivoradales; family Versatilivoraceae; genus JAKUNG01. The sequence continues at coordinate 101,159 of JAKUNG010000010.1, forward strand.
TGGAGATGAGGACCAATCAATTTATAGTTGGCGCGGTGCAGATATCCAGAATATCTTAAATTTTGAAGAGGACTATCATAGGGTTAAAGTTATCAAGTTGGAACAGAACTATCGTTCTACTAAGAACATTCTTGGTGCTGCTAGTGCTGTAGTTGCCAATAATCAGGCTCGCAAAGGGAAACGATTATGGACCGAGAAGGAAAACGGATCTTTGATCCGTTTTTATGAAGGATCTGATGCTGAAGATGAATCACTTTTTGTCATTCAACAGATTCTCGCTCACCAACGACTCGAACCAGATGATCAGGTTGCAGTTCTTTACAGAACTAACTTCCAGTCACGTTATTTTGAAGAGGCCTGTCGTCGCTACAGTTTGCAATACTCTGTAGTGGGTGGTTTTAGTTTTTATGAAAGGGCTGAAATTAAGGATCTTTTATCCTATCTTAAGGTCACTTCGAATCCAAAAGATCGAATTAGTCTCTTACGGATCATTAACACTCCTCCCCGCGGTATTGGAAAAGTTACTGTTGAAACCCTTCAAAATGAATCTCAAAGTTCCCAGAGGTCGATCTTAGAAGTCATTGAGCATGTAATTTCGACAAATAAACTCTCGCCACGAGCCTTGAGAGCTCTCAAAGGTTTTAATAAGCAGATTCAATCATTTAAACAGGCCCTTGATAACAAACCACTACCTGAGTTACTAGATCTTATTCTAGAAGAATCTGGGTATGTCCGGTGGTTAAGAGAAGAAGGCACTGAAGAGAGTCAAACCCGTCTCGAGAACTTGCAGGAGCTAGTCAATGCCGCTAGGGACAGTGAGGATAGGGGAGAGACGTTACATGAGTTTTTGGATCATGCTGCTCTTGTATCAGAAACAGATAACTATGACGAAAAATCCAAAGTGAGTTTAATGACAATTCACAGTGCCAAAGGATTGGAATTTCCCCTTGTTTGTTTGGTTGGTGTAGAGGAGGGTCTCTTTCCGCATAGTCGAACACTTTCAGACTCAAATGATATCGAAGAAGAAAGGAGATTATGTTATGTGGCTTTGACTCGAGCCCAAAAAAGATTAGTTTTGACTAGAGCAAAGTATCGTCGTTTTTTAGGTGGTGAAAGTTTTAATGAAACAGAAGTTTCACGGTTTATTGGAGAAATTCCAGTAGAACTAATAGAAAATGAAAAGAAGTCAGTTAATGTCAAAAAGAAGACTTATGACGGTCCTAGTTACAACGATGCTGAAAGTATCAAAGAGTTTTATCGAAAAAGAGGAAAGACTATCGACTTCTTACCCCAAAAACAAAAGAACTTTGGGAAAACTTTTAGAGTTGGTCATTATGTTCGCCATCCTAAGTTTGGTACAGGCAGTGTTGTCCGTTGTGAAGGATTGGGAGATGATTCTAAGTTAACTGTAAACTTTTCCCGTTTTGGACTGAAAAAGTTAATTGTAAAATATGCAGGCCTTAAAAAAGTATAGGGTCCAGATTTTTTCTAAGTATTAATCAGTAGGTTCTATTCTTCTATATTCCACGATTTTAACTTTTTAGAAATTCGAATCAGGATCCCTTATCGGTTAGTTTTACACAGGATTATGCTTTTTATAGAAGATTTTTAAATTTAGTGTCAGATCTTGTTAACTGTTAACTAGTACTTATTTGACATAGAGATATTCAGATATTATATTGTCCCCGCTCTAAAAGAATAGCCAATCCACGTTTTTGAGATTAAGAAAAATCAAAAAAGGCTAAATAACTATTTTGTTTGACTGTGGGGGAGTTAATGGAATCGGAAAAAAGTAAATCTGCCGAGAAGAAAAAAAAATTATATCGAAACAAAAGAAGCAAAAAGAAAGAAATCCCTTTAAAGCCTTCCAATAATAAGCGCTCAACCACTAAGAAGAAAAATGGTGGCTCGGGTCTAGTTTTAGCAAGCAAACTGCTACCAACTCGGATTCCAATTTTAGCGATACGTCAGCGCCCCTTCTTTCCAGGATTGCCTGTTCCTTTGGAAATAATAGGGGAAAATCCTTTAAACGCTATTGATTGGGCATCAGAATCTACTAATAAGACGCTAGGTTTAGTGCTAATGAAGGACCCGTCGGGCGAAGAAGTACCTGAAAATCTTCATCGTGTAGGAGTAGCTGCTAAAATCATTAAAACAGTTGATGTTGATTCAGAAGTATTGCAGGTTTTGACGAACTGCCTGGAACGGTTCACCATTAAGAGAATTGAGGTTGGGGAAGAAGGATTATTTGCTCAGGTTGAATATCACTATGCCTTGGAACTTTCAGTGAACATGGAGTTAAAGGCATGTTCACTTGCTATTATCTCGTGTCTAAAAGAATTGGTAAAGTTAGACCCCTTACAAGCTGAGGCGATCAAGATATTTCTAAGTCGATCTAGTCTAAATGATCCTGGGAAGTTAGCTGATTTTGCTGCTCATTTGACCACGGCAGAGGGAGTAGAACTTCAGGAGATTTTGGAAACTTTTGATGTTCGTACTCGTATTAATCGGGTATTGGCTCTTCTCCATAGAGAGTTAGAACTATCTAAACTCCAAAGAAAAATTACTAAACAAATTGAAGAAAAAATTTCGGATCAACAAAGAAACTTTTTCCTCAAAGAGCAGCTAAAAGCTATAAAGAAGGAATTGGGACTTGAAAAGGAAGGTAAGACAACAGAAATTGAGAAATTTGAAGAACGGTTAGTGTCATTACAATTATCTCCTGAAGCCAAGCAGACACTGGATGAGGAATTAGAAAAACTTAAAGTTCTAGAACCAATTTCTCCAGAGTATACAGTCACACGAAATTATTTAGATTGGCTAACTGTACTTCCTTGGGGGAAGTACAGTTCAGACTCTTATGAGTTGGGTCAGGCACGAAAAATATTGAATCGTGATCATTTTGGACTCGAAGATGTTAAGGAGCGTATCTTGGAGTTTATCGCAGTGGGTAAGATGAAAGGAGATATTTCTGGGTCAATACTTTGCTTGGTAGGTCCTCCAGGAGTTGGTAAGACCTCGATAGGGAAGAGTATCGCCTCTGCTCTTGGACGTCGTTTTTATCGTTTTTCCTTGGGAGGAATGAGAGATGAAGGTGAGATCAAAGGCCACAGACGGACCTACATTGGGGCTATGCCGGGGAAGTTTATTCAGTCAATGAAAACTGTTGGAACAGCTAACCCTGTAATCATGCTGGATGAAATTGACAAAATTGGGTCTTCTTTTCATGGAGATCCAGCATCGGCTTTATTGGAAGTTCTGGATCCAGAGCAGAACTCAAGTTTCCGTGACCACTATCTAGATGTTCCATTTGATCTTTCTAATGTTCTATTTGTAGTCACTGCAAATCATACGGAGACCATTCCATTAGCCTTACTTGATCGGATGGAAGTGATACGGTTAGCAGGTTATATTTTAGAGGAGAAGATGCAAATTGCACGTCGTTATCTTATTCCTAAGGTTGTACAAAGTCATGGCCTAAATCGCTCTCAAGTTAAGATTGGGGAGAGATCTTTGAGGAACATGATTAATGGTTATGCTCGTGAGGCAGGAGTTCGGAGTCTCGAAAACGTTATAAAAAAGATAGTTCGAAAATCCACACTTGAATTAGTAGAGAAAGCCAAGAAGAAGATTGTTATCAATACTCAAGATGTAGAGTCCTATCTTGGAAAGCCTGTCTTTGCCTCTGATGAACTTGCTGAACATATTCCCGGAGTAGTTTCAGGTTTAGCTTGGACTAATTTAGGTGGAGTCACGTTACAGGTTGAAGCGACAGCAGTTGCGAGTCAGCGTAAAGGATTCAAACAAACCGGGCAACTTGGAGTCGTCATGGTCGAAAGTTCGGAAATTGCTTATTCATATGTTATGGCTCGGTCAAAAGAGTTAGGTTTGGAATCAAATTTTTTTGACAACCACTTTGTACATTTGCATGTTCCCGCTGGAGCAATTCCTAAGGACGGCCCTTCTGCTGGGATTACTATGGCAACTGCTCTAGTTTCTTTAATTAAGAAAAAGCCATCTAAAAAAGGTCTAGCTATGACCGGTGAGCTTACTCTAACTGGAAGAATTTTGCCAATTGGTGGAGTCAAAGAGAAAGTCATTGCTGCTCGTAGGGCAAAATATAAAAGTGTAATCTTTCCTGAAGGGAACAGAAAGGATTATGAAGAACTACCCGCCCATTTAAAGAGAGGTCTTAAGGTGAAGTTTGCTTCCCACTTTGATGAAGTTTGTCAGTGGGCTCTGGGCTCAAAATAGACAATGTATTCCTTAGTGATAATTGAGAAAATTCATTTTCCATATAATTCTGACAACTGTAATCAGTAGTGTCATAGATATTTTTTACTGGAAAGGGTATTTTTGAACCAAGATATAGTTTTGTCGACGGCTTCTTTAAGGGCTGGGGAAGTGATAACTAAGGGATGTTGAGTATGAAATGTGTGTCCACTCCCTTCGATGATGTGAAATGCTGAAAGTTTTTGGTCAGAGCATTTCCATAGTTGTTTTGCTTCAGAGAGTGAAACAACCTTGTCGTTTCGACCATGTAAAATTAAAGCCGGAATTGATAATTGACGTATGGCTTGGATAACATCTAATTGGTCAAGATTATTCTCCAAATCTTCTAATGCTTTAACCTTTAGTTCTAGAGGTCTGCCCTGTTTAGTACTGCCTATCCTTAAGATCCCCTCACGTTTCCATTGTTGACAAGTTGCGGAATCGAACCGTTCAAAAGTTTTAATCGCTCCCCAAGTCACTATTGATTGTATCTGTACTATTTGCCGAGAAAAAAGTATCCCATAACTACCCCCTCTACTATGTCCAACAATACCTAGTGCGTTTAACCGTAATCGTTCTATATATGGAAAATCTCCCCATAAAAGATTGTCCATTACTAAACGCCAGTCAAGTAGTTCCTGAGTGGTTGAATTTTTAGAAAAACTTTCAATGTCATCGATTTCCAATAGATTATTGCTAATTCCTGAAAGTGCATGGTTGAAGGAGACTACTGCAAATCCCGCATTGCTCAAATGTTTGCATAGGTACGGAAAAAATCCCCAGTCCTTGAATCCTCGAAAACCATGGCCAACTATGATGGGATTGAGTTTTTGTTTTCCAGCAGGTAATCGGATAGTACAGGAAACTTTTAAACTATCCGGATGGGTAAGGGAAAAATCAGTTTCTATCAAATTAATTCAAAGTCACAGTAGAATTTAATCTTTCAACTTTCCACTTTATCTTGAAAGATGTTTGTTTGCAACGACATTGTTGGAAGACTATCATTACTGATTGTCTAGGTAAAGTTGGTCAAATTTTTATTTAAAGGATAAAACCTTTGGCAATCAATTAAAAGTTTTGGTTGTTATTATTCAAATCATCAGAGTTAATAATCTGCAGATTATTATGGGAATTTTGTTGTGTGAATTTCAGAAAAAATAGAAAGTTTTAGATAGCTTTGGTAATAATCAGTACTACACCATTACAATCCTGTTTGACACCTCTTACATGGCTCGGCTATTATGAAGCCGAATCAACAAATGTTTAAAAAGACAAGTTTGGTTTATTATGGAAAAAATGGGTATGGAGAGCCGTAGAATGCATCCCGAGCTAGTACAGATTAGTGATAAAGTATTGTCCGGGGAGCGCTTATCTTTTAATGATGGTTTAACCTTATATCAATCTCCAGATATTCATACATTGGGATTCTTGGCTAACTGGGTTCGCGAGAAATTGAATGGGAATAAGGGATACTACAACATCAACAGACACTTGAATCCAACCAATGTTTGTGTCGTAGACTGCAAGTTTTGTGGGTTTGCTCGCAAGCCTGACAAGGGTGGGTATACAATGTCACTTGAGGAGGCTTTTAATCATGTTGCAGCAGATTATACTGAAGCAGTAACTGAATTTCATATTGTAGGTGGCCTCCACCCATACCTCTCTTTGACATACTTTACTGATTTACTTGAAGGTTTAAAAAAGCGATTCCCTAAAGTTCATCTTAAAGCCTTTACTATGGTTGAACTTGAGTTCCTTTCTCGTAGAGCAAAGTTATCGATTGAGGACACAATTCAAGCTCTGAGAGATGCAGGAATGGATAGTTGCCCTGGAGGTGGCGCAGAGATTTTTGCAGATCGTGCCCGAAGTATCATCTGTGACCATAAAGTATCTGGAAATCGTTGGCTTGAAATTGCTGAAAAAGTTCACCAGTCTGGACTGAAGTCTAATGCAACAATGCTCTATGGTCATGTGGAAACAATTGAAGAGCGAGTGGATCATTTAATTAAACTTAGAGAACTACAGGACAAGACTGCTGGATTTCAATGTTTTATCCCTCTTGCTTTTCATCCTGTTAATACACAACTTGACCATTTGCCATCCCCTACTGCCATGACAGATCTCCGAACAATTGCTGTAAGCCGACTGTTATTGGATAACTTTCCGCATATTAAGGCATACTGGATCATGATTGGAGCCAAAACGGCTCAGATTGGATTAAACTTTGGAGCTGATGATTTGGATGGAACTGTTGTGGAGGAGAAAATTGTACATATGGCTGGTGCGAAAACTCCAATCGGAATGACACGATCAGATATCGAACATTTGGTTCGTGAAGCAGGTCGAGAGCCGATTGAGCGGGACACTCTTTATCAGCCAGTAAATCGAACCGTTGCAGCCTAGTAGTGAGTACCCCACAAATACAATTCTATCAAGGGTGTGGAATAATTGATTACTTGGCTGTTTTCAATCAGTTATCAAAACATCTCTAGGGTTTAATAATCAGATGAGTTTTTATTTACATAAGTTTCTCAAAAAAGCTGTGTTCCATTTGAATTTTGGGTCTAGATTTATTTAGTAGGTCTTGAGTTAATAAATTTTTTTTAGTGGGTATGTTGGAATAGAATCGTTCCATTTGTTCGACAAATTCCTTAATGTTAAATTGTAAGAAGTGATCGGGTAATTGACCAAAACGTTCAAGCCCTTTCTGGTAACAGCTTAAAGCTCCCTCTATATTTTCATTACCAAAATGGTATAGAGAAACTGCTGACATGATAAGTGCCTGATAAAAAATCTTTTCTTTCCCTTTTGCCTCACTCCAAATTTCTTCCCAGACATCATGACATTCGTAATAGAACTGACGGTTGAACAAGTCGACACCTTTAATAAATTCAGATGGTGGAAAACTTCTTTTAGTACTTAACAAAAGTCTTTCCTTAGATGAGATTAAGATTCAAGACACTGGTTCTATTTAAAAATAGTTTGTAGAATACTTTATTATTAAACGTCAAGAGGTAATGAAAAAATGTTTTTTTCTGTTAAAAATTGGACAAGCATGACTCTAGCTTTGGCATTTTTCCTAGGAATGCTTTTTATTGTGAGTGGACAGCAACATGAACGGGCAGCTGAGAAAAAAATCGTCCGCTACTTACAGAATAACTTGAAACCAGGAAAACCCTTATTAGTTACTGAACTACACCAAATGTTTAGCCTCCCCGAAGAACGAAAAGTTCTTAGTCGTCTTTACAACATCTTTTTTAAAATACCCAATTTTTTAGCTCAATATTATGTTATCCATAATCAGCCGCCTAAACTTCATCAGATTGCTGAGCAATTTGATCTAACAATTCCAGGAGAAGTAGATGTGATCTTGAAAATTGTGGAATACGATAGTCGAGTTCCTCGCTTTATAACTCGAGATCCAGTAAACGGAGAAATAATCAATATAGATCTTGAAAAAATTAGAGCGGATGCTCGTTTTAATAAGATAATTGAGAGATCTATTGCTGGTTGGGAAGGCAAGCAAGCTCCTGGATTTGTGCTCCAATTATTAGATGGAACTGATTTAAAGCTGACTCAGTTAGAAGGTAAGGTCCGACTAGTTTACTTCTGGTTTTCAAATTGTCCCCCTTGTATGAAAATTACACCTCATCTAGTTTCTTTGCAAAAGCGATTTATGGCCCAAAATTTTTCTGTTATTGGTTTAAATGCTGATCGGATTTTAGAATTATCCTATCCAGAATCTGAGCGGCTGTCTTATCTAGAAAAGTATAAAATCAATTTTCCTATAGGACATCTAACTGGTAAGGTCCAGGAAGCTTATGGGGGAATACAGTTATTCCCAAGCCTATTTCTTGTGGATAAAAAAGGGATTATCCGCCGTCATTTTGTCAACTATCAAGATGAAGCAACCCTTTTAAAAGCAATCAGTGAGATTCTCTGAGATGATTCATAAAGGATTTGGCTAGTATTTTTCTAGGACCTAATAATGTTTGAATTATTTTGAAAGAAGAGTTTAGAACCCCATCTTTTATCTACGATTGTTCAGAAACGGGTTGTACTGTCTCTCCTTGCCTATAGTTGTAGGGGGACCATGACCAGGATAGACAATAGTATCATCTTCAAGTACTAGGAGATGATTTTGAATCGATTGGATAATATCGTTATATGAGCCACCCCAAAGGTCAGTTCTTCCAATACTCATTTGAAATAAGGTGTCTCCGGCGAATAGCTTTCCATTTTCTGGGAAATGAATACAGAGACTGCCTGGAGTGTGACCGGGGGTAAACAAGATATTGCCACAGTATGGATTTGTTTGCTTTTCGTTACTAACAGTGGATTGATCGCCAAAAGTAATCTGATCATCTTGGTGAATAAAGTGGTCAATCTCAGTTGTAGTGGGAACAGATAGACCAAGATAATCAGCCTGAGCAGGCAGATTTTCATATAAGTACAGATCTTTTTCATGTAAGAGGGTTTTTGCACCAGTTTTGTCCTTAAGCTTTTCTAGATCACCAACATGGTCAATATGAGCATGAGTACTCAGAATATATCTTACATTTAGTTGATGTTTTTCCAATGATGGTAGGATTAATTCTATTTCGTCTCCGGGATCAATGACCAGTGCTTCTCGGGTATTCTCACATCCGAGTATGTAACAATTGCATTGTAAAGGTCCGACAGGTATATTTTCAAAAATCAAAATCATCTCTCCAGACTTTGGTTAGGTTTTTCTTCAGTGGTTTATTTAGTTTAAATACACTACTAAGATAGCTTATTTAAGTTCTACTTTGTTGGTAAAGTGGAAACTTACTTGAAAGTTTTACAACACGTGAATGAACTTTCTGAATGATTTCTTGACTATCAATGTTGTCAAGAACTTGACCAATTAGTTTACCAATGATAGACATTTCTGCTTCAGTCATTCCACGAGTGGTCAAAGCAGGGGTTCCTAAGCGAACTCCACTAGTTATCATTGGAGAATTAGTGTCGAATGGAATAGTATTTTTGTTAACAGTAATTCCTGCTTTGTCTAGAGCTATCTCAGCTTGTTTCCCGGTAATTCCTTTGGAGAAAACATCTACAAGGATTAGGTGGTTGTCGGTACCTCCAGACACAATTCGATATCCACTATTTTGAATACTTTTAGCTAGCTCTGTAGCATTTTTCTTAACCTGCTGAATATAACTTTTGTATTGAGGCTGCAAAGCTTCTTTAAAACAAACAGCTTTTGCAGCAATGACATGCACAAGTGGTCCGCCTTGGTTTCCAGGAAAAACTACTCTATCCAAATCCTTTCCGAAGACCTGTTTGCACATAACCATTCCTCCGCGAGGTCCTCTAAGGGTTTTATGAGTAGTCGTGGTAACAAAATCACAGTGGGGAATTGGACTAGGATGTTCACCAACAGCAATAAGTCCAGCTATGTGAGCAATATCAGCCATTACTAAGGAGCCATTTCTTCGAGCAATTTCTCCGATCAACTTAAAATTGATTTCACGTGGATAAGCACTCGCGCCTATTACAATTAGCTTTGGCTTATTTTCTATAACCAGGTCTTCTAGCGCAGTGTAATTGATCTTTTCTGTATCTTTACCGACTCCATAGGAAACAACATGATACATTTTTCCAGAAAAATTTAAAGGATGACCGTGTGTCAAATGTCCGCCATGAGAAAGATCCATACCGAGCATTGTGTCCCCAGGTTGAAGCACTGTCATATAAACTGCAACGTTTGCTTGGGTTCCAGAATGGGGCTGTACATTTACATGGTCTGCACCAAACAGTTTCTTGGCTCGAGCAATAGCAAGTCGTTCAACAACATCTGTAAATTCACAGCCTCCGTAGTAGCGACGCCCAGGGTACCCCTCTGCGTATTTATTAGTAAATACACTTCCTGTAGCTTCTAAGACTGCTTCACTTACAAAATTTTCAGAAGCAATAAGTTCAAGCTGTGAAGCTTGTCTTTGAACTTCATTACCAATAGCTTGAAAAATCTCTGGATCACTAAGGACAAGCTTTGTTGAAAAGAAATTACTGCTGACCCCTGACATAATGAGTTTCCTCTTAAGAATAAATATCTGATCCTGAGTAAATTATAAAAAAAAATAGGTCAAATAATTTAATAGCCAGTTTGGATTGTATCCAAGAAATAACCTAGTGACAAATTAAAAATTGCCGAGAGAATCCTGATTATCCCCTTCTAGTGTGGGTTTTCAAGGATTAACAAAATTTTTTTTCTTGACGATACAGATATTATTTTCTAGTTTATGTTGTAATCTAAGGATATCGTATCTAGACGGTTTGGACTATTAATGACGGTAGCTCAGATTTCTTATGGATCTGTTACCTAGTTCATTTCTTTCCATTTTGATGGTTCTTGAAGCCTATTGTTTCCTTGTCTGAAGATTAGTTTGACTCTAGGTTTTTTCCCAGGGAGTAAGCATGCGTTGGACCCAAATTTTTATTCCGACACTTAGAGAGGCACCAGCAGAAGCAGAAGTTGCTAGCCACATTTTACTGCTGCGGGGTGGATACATTCGACAATTAGCCTCAGGAATTTATTCTTACCTGCCATTAGCTCAAAAAGTAATGATGAAAATCATGAATATCGTTCGTGAAGAGTTAAATCTTGTTGGTGGGCAGGAATTTGTTTTACCTGGACTTCACCCAGCTGAAGTTTGGCAGGAGAGTGGTAGGTGGGAAACTATGGGATCAAATATGTTCCGACTAAAGGATCGATCCAATCGTGATATGTGTTTAGGAATGACCCATGAAGAAATCTTTACAGTAATTGCTAGTAATGAATTCCGCTCTTATCGACAGTTACCTCAAATTTGGTATCAAATTCAAACTAAATTTCGTGATGAACCAAGACCAAAATCAGGAATATTGAGGGTTCGTCAATTTACGATGAAAGATTCTTATTCCTTTGACATTGATTTTGAAGGTTTAGAAGTTAATTATCGTAAGCACTATGACCTTTACTGTCGTATATATAATCGGTGTGGTCTAAAGTTTAAGATTGTTGAGGCAAACAGTGGTGCAATGGGTGATGGTCAATCTCACGAATTCATGGTTTTAACAGATGCAGGTGAGGATGAAATAGTTTATTGTTCTTGTGGCTATGCCGCAAATTTGGAGAAAGCAACTTCAAAATTAGATCATTTGGTAGATGAGGATGGACCGGATACTCCACATGAGGTTTCCACCCCTAACCAAAAAACAATTGAAGATATTGTCCATTTTCTTGGAATCCCCTCCTCACGACAAATCAAGTCACTTGTTTACTTGTCAGGTAAAAAAACTTATTTGGTGTTACTCCGAGGGGATCACCAGTTGAATGAAGCAAAGCTGCAATCATTAATCGGTGGCGAACCTCGTGCCGCAAGTTTAAAGGAGATCCTGGAGATCATGGGTGCTGGTGCTGGTTCGTTAGGGCCGATAGACGTTTCTAATGTACAGATAATTTCTGATCAAGCTCTCCAAGGTAGGAAAAATCTTACTTGTGGAGCAAACAAAGATAATTTTCACTTGTCAGGGGTAACTCCAGAAAGAGACTATCAGGCTGAGTATTTTGATTTGCGTAAAGTGCAGTCTGGGGAACCTTGCCCAAAATGTGGTTCTAGTCTCAAGGTTGCTAAGGCTCTCGAAATTGGACATATCTTCAAGCTAGGCACCAAATATTCAGAAAGTTTGGGCGCTAAGGTTCTTAATTCTCAAGGTGAAGAGGTTCCTATTGTGATGGGTAGCTATGGCATTGGAATTGAAAGAATTCTTGCTGCTGCTATTGAAGCTGGTTATGACAAAGATGGGATTGTATGGCCACTTTCAATAGCCCCCTTCCAGTGTGTGCTTAGTATTTTGAGTAGTAAAGACCACCTATTAGTAGAGCAGGCAGACAAGGTTTATAAACAATTACAAGCGTTAGGCATTGAAGTATTGTTGGATGATAGAGATGAACGTGCAGGGGTTAAATTTAAAGATGCTGATCTGATTGGAATTCCTTACCGTATAAATTTTGGAAGCAAAAAGTTTGCTCAGGGCAAAGTTGAATGGGTTGAGCGGTCAACAAAAAAAATTGTGGATGTAGACCTTTCAGATCTTGTTCGAAAAGTGCAATCTATTAATAACTAAGTGTTCGATTGTTGAGTCTTGAAAATATCATGTAGTGGGTCTAATGGTTAGAAAAGTTCTGATTGAGCGAGATTTGTTAGTAACACAAGATCAGGACTAGAGTGCTCAAAAGGTTTCTTACTCGGATGATAAAGTTTGTCCAACAATGTTTGCAAGTCGTTTTCGAAGATTTTTCACTCTACCTTTTCCATTAGGATGAACCCGGTTAGTTAGCAAAATAACGAAGGTTTGAATTTTAGGGTCAATCCATAAGGACGTTCCAGTAAAACCAGTATGTCCATAAGAATCCGGAGAAAAATGAGAACCTTTTAAGGAGGAATAAGATGACTGTATATCCCAACCAAGTCCTCGAATATCTTTTTTGCCTAAAGGTGATTGCCGAGAAATCATTTTTTTCACACTTTCTACGTTAAGTACTCTTTTTCCATCTAAAAATCCCTCATTTAGTAGCATTTGGCAAAATCGAGCAAGATCACGAGCAGTAGAAAAAATTCCAGCGTGCCCTGCAACCCCACCTAGAAAAGCAGCTATGGGATCGTGTACCTTTCCCCTTATAAACATTCCTGTTGCCAGTCTCTCCGTAGGAGCAATTAATCGATAATTCTTTGGGCATGGAAGAAATCCAGTATTTGACATCTTGAGCGGAGAAAATAAGTGCATTTTGATAAAGTGTTCAAAGGCCTGTCCTGTTTTTTTTTCAATCACTTTTCCCAATAAGATAAAACCAAGGTCACTGTAAATAAATTCTTCTCCAGGCTTAGATAACAAGGTAATGTTATAAATTTTATTAAAGAGTTTATTTTTGGTAAAAGATTCATTTTTTGGTAGCTGGAAGAATGGAGGTAATCCTGAATAATGAGTTAGGATTTGATGGTATGTAACATCCTGTTTCCCAAACTGACCAAATTCGGGTAGATACTTGGCAACCGGATCTTTTAGTTGGAGTTTTCCGTTTTGTTCAAGAAGCATTATAGCAGGCGTAGTAGCAACTACTTTAGTTAATGAGGCTAAGTCGAACTTAGTGTCTATAGTCATAGGTTCAATTTCTGGTTGTAGACTTCGGTTGCCGTAGGCTTTTTCAAAGATTGTTGTACCGTTGTATCCTATTAATACAACAGCTCCAGGTATTTCATCCTGTCTAATGGCTCGGTCAACAACCTTATCGATATCAGCTAATTTTGAATAGAAGCTACTTGGTTTTTCAATGGCTGGAGATTGTCCGGCTAAAAGAATTGTGGAAAAAGTAAGTTGAGTGAAGATTATAAGTAATGGAAATAAACCAGGGATACTCATTTAATAGAGCTAGTTTCTTGTTTTAGGTGTCATGGTATTAGGAGTTTCTTTTATTCGTGGCACTCGATATGTTAATTTCTTTGATTATACCTGACTTGACTATGATTTGGAGATGAGATGGGTGTGAAATGGGTAGCAGTTGATATTGATGGAACGTTACTAGATAGTTCTGGTCGAATTCCTGAAGGGAACATCAAGGCAATTAATCAGGTTATCAATTGTGGTGTTAGGGTAATTTTGGTGACAGGAAGGAGACTAAGTGGTGCGCTTTGGGTAGCTGAAACTCTCGGTTTATCATCTCCTCTTATCGTACACAATGGAGCTATGATTAAATCTTCTAGAGAATCAAGACGTTTCGCTGCCTGGTTTCTTCAATCCAAAGTAGCCAGATCTATTTTAAAGGTAACAGAATCTTTTGTAGATTGTACAGTTTTACACAAGGATAGATCCTTGTCAGGCCAGATAGTAGTTTGTTCTCAGTTCAAGGCGAATGGACCTTTACATGCTTATCTCTCAAGAGTTTCTGAGTCTGTGGTTCTCGTAAAATCCTTAAAGGATGAAGTTGACGACGACTTGATCCAGATCATGTTTAGTGGATCAATTGATTTAATGGATACTGTTGAAGAATGTATTCAGGAATCCGGTTTGCTGGAAGAAGTAAAAATTGCTAAAACTTATTATAAGAAAAGAAATTTAGGAATCATTGATGTGCTAAATAAAGATTGTTCGAAGTCCCGTGCTCTGAAATTTTTAGCCGATTCTAATCAAATTAATCCTGCAAATATTTTAGCAATCGGAGATAACTATAGTGACCTTGAAATGTTGGAGTATGCGGGGGTTGGGGTGGTGATGGCAAATTGTGTAGAAGAACTCAAAGGAAGAGGGTTCTATTTAACTGCTAGTAATGATGACTTAGGGGTGGCTAAGGCACTAAATCAATTTGTCCTCTAGAAATTGATTTACTAGGATGGGTTTTTAAGCGCATCATTCGTGAAAATCATAGAGGTACTTGATGAATCTGGGAATAATTCACGGTAAAGTTTCATATAACTTTTCACAATAAAAGCTGGCGTTTCATAACCAAGTTGGGCAGCAAGACTGCATATGTTTATAGAAGATCCTTCAATTTCGAGAAAATTGCCAATTGGTGTTTCATCAAGTGTTACAGTTAATTCATGTTCTGAGTAGTTAGAATGTGTAAAGACCGTACGAAATTTTTGATAATGGAAGCTGGGTTTTATACCAAACCGATGAAGTATCTCTTTACCTATCGAAGGTTCTCCAATCTCTGTTTCTAATTCCTCTCTTACTTTGAACTGATTTGAATTCTCGGAAGGAGTTTTGAGAGTAATCCATGCCCGATTATTAAAAGTGCGTATCCGTAATAACCAATGACGCCGAGATAAATCTTGGTTTGGAGAATCAAAGATCCAATTATCTTCGAAGGAGCGATTTATTTTGATGTGGAAACCTAAAAGCTTTAATTTTTCAGAAATCTTTTGGAGATTATGGATCTTTATTTTAATCTCAGTCTCAATTGATTTGGGCATAAGAATTTATTTTCAATAACCTAAGATACTTGTTAGATTTGTGTTTTTCCTTGAAGATAAAAGGCCTTCAAAATCTTTGTTCTAGGTGCGGTTTTGTTCATAAAAAAGTTTAAGTTAATATTAATTGTCTAGTTACCAAATTAAATTTAAAAAGTCATTTTAGTAATTATAGGCAAACTCTGTTAAGCAAGAAGTCATTTCCAACTGAACAAAAATGTTTTAGATTTTAATAATTATGAGTCATTGGTAAGGAGCGTTGACAACTTTGGAAAGAGATGTTAGAAAATCAACCCCATAGTTTCTCTATTGTAGTTCTCCTCGTCTGGGAGGTCGTCTAATGGTAGGACAGCAGGTTCTGGACCTGCTTATCGGGGTTCGAATCCCTGCCTCCCAGCCAACTTTTCTTTAATAATGTTTCTGATTTTTATAAATTATTAAGAACATCAGCAATTGAGTTGTAAAGGCTAGACACATTCCTTTTAAAACTCCTTTTTAACAATTCGATTTTTCGATTACAAAATTCAATGACCATTGGTGTTTCGAGACCATTAAAAATATTTAAAACCTCTTAAAACTTGTTTACTCATTTTGCAATGAGAACTAAAAAAGATGTACAAAAAAACTATTCACAGTTTTTGTGGGAAATCCTGTGGAAAAACAGAATTAAAGTACTGAAACTTATTGTTAAACAAAGACAAAGACCAAGTTGCACATAAAAAGAGGCATCTCCTAAATCTTTGAAAAATAATATATTTATATCGAGAAAACTAGATCCAGAAATCTTTTTCAGAGATCATAAGCTCACACACCTTATAGGGATTGACTTTTCCACAAGGCGTTTGTGGAATGACACTCTGGACAAGGATTTTGAAGGACGTTGTTGTCGTATCATAGTGACAGTTTTACTTTTCATGAATTCCCTTTTGCTAAGAACTGCTATTTATTGATAACTACCGTCAGAGAAATAAAGAATGGCCTTATAGAACACTACTATTTCTATTGTGTTTTCAGATGAGCTATCTGAATAGTTTCAAGGTATTTGTTCAGAGTAACCTCTAAACCATAATCTATTGAATCAACAGCAATGGCATGGCCAATTGAAACTTCTAAGATTTTGGGTATGGTAAGGAAGAGGCCTAGGTTGTGAAGATTTAGGTCGTGGCCAGCATTTACTCCTAAACCTAATTCCTGAGCTTCCATCGAAAGTTTTCGATATTGTTCAAGAACGTCTTCCTGGGATTCTTTGCCAAATGAATTGGCAAAAGTTTCTGTGTAGAGTTCAATTCGGTCGGTACCTAGCATTTTAGCTAAACTGATTTGATTAGAATCTGGATCTAAAAAAATGCTTACGCGGATTCCTAATTTCTGGAGATCATTCACAATTGGTTTAAGTCTTTCTGTGTTATGACGAAGGTCCCAGCCATGATCAGAAGTTAGTTGGTTAGGAGAATCAGGCACAAGGGTACACTGATTTGGTTTGACCTGTTTGACTAATTCTAAGAATGAATAAATGGGGTTACCTTCAACGTTAAATTCAATGGTCGGGAATTTTTTAATTAGAGAGGCTAAATCATAGACATCCCGGTATTTGGTATGTCTCTGGTCTGGACGTGGGTGAACTGTTATGCCGTTGGCGCCAGCTTTGATACAACGCCTAGCTAAACTAATGATGTTAGGTGAATTCTTGTCTCTGGAATTTCTAAGTAAGGCAAATTTATTTAGGTTTACGCTTAGCGCTGTCATATTTGTCTCAATGGAAATTGATCTATTTGATGTAATTGATAAGGTGTAGAGAAAATTGATTTTTACCCAAAGTATAAAGAGTATTTTTCCTTTTACATGGATTCAATTTAGATAATTAACAAAGGTAGAAAAAAGCAAATGAATTGTCACAACGACCACCATTGATGTTTGTATCTAAATATAGCTTATTAATACTCAATTCTTTGTGTCAAATTCCTAAGAGTATACTTTTAATTGAATATGTACGTCATTTTTTATGTTTCAATAAACTCTATTTTTGTCTTGAGGGGTTATTTAGTTAAAGTGTTCTATTGAATTTTCTATTTTTAGCCAATCAGAATTAAAATGATCACAATAGGGGGAATGCCTTGTAGAATAATTTTTCTGACTGTTGTGATCCGGTAAGGAATCAAAATTTAAATAGTTGACTGACTCTGTGAATTAATTTGAATAATTAAATAGTTCTGCATGTTTATGTATCGTGATTTAAGAAAGGAATTAATAATCGATTACAAACACCGCTGTCTAAGGGGGCAATCAGCAATGACAAGATTAATCTTAATGTTCTTATTTATTTTGGGATTCTTGACTGGAAAACCATTACTTTTGCTGGGTGAAAAACCGGAAATTGTTTCAGTAAAAAAAATTTGGGACCAGGCTCCGCATAACGCTTTTACTGATCTTATTCGATTTCAGAGAAAATGGTTTTGTATCTTCAGAGAGGCTGATTTTCATGGAACCCGGCCAACGAAAGCAGTAATGCCAGAAGGAAAAGAAGGTCGTAATGGGGAGGTGAGAGTTATTGTTTCTGAGAATGGTGAAAACTGGAAATCTGTGGCTCTTTTGCGTGAAAAAGGGGTGGATTTGCGTGATCCCAAACTTTCAGTAATGGCAGATGGTCGTTTAATGTTACTAGCTGGCGGTATTATTAATGACCCTAAAAAAAAGGAACAATGGGGATACCTCACACGATCCCCTCGGGTTGCGTTCTCGAAGGATGGAATCAATTGGACTCCTACCCAAAGGGTTTTAGCAGAAGATCATTGGTTATGGAGAGCAACTTGGTATCAGGGTAAAGGATATGCCCTTTCTAAAATGGGCGAGACGCCAAATCCTAGGAGAGGGTTTTTGTACTGGACAACAGATGGTCTTAACTGGCAGTGGTTAACCGAATTTAAAGTTAAGGGAGTTAGTGAAACTACATTGAGAGTAATGCCTAATGGTGAAATGCTGGCTCTGATAAGACCTCGTTATTTGGGAAGAAGTTTGCCACCTTACAAAAAATGGATATTCAACGAAATAGATCATAGTATAGGAGGTCCGAACTTTATCCGTATAACGGATGGAAGTCTTTGGGCAGCAAGTAGGTTACAGGGAAAGACTGTACTTTCAAGAATGACTACTGATAGTTTCGACCCAGTATTAACATTGCCGAGTGGGGGAGGTGATACTAGCTATCCTGGTATGGTGTGGCATGACCAGTTACTTTGGATAAGTTACTATTCTTCCCACGAAGGTCAATCTAGCATCTACTTAGCGCAAATACGTTTTGTTTCTTGACATGAGATTACTAAACAACCGATGATTTAAGATGAGATCTAACATGAATTCTAAACAACCCCAACTACAAGAACCACCTAAAGCTTTAATCTCAACTAACCCTTTACGCTGGCTTCGGTTTTTTGGTCCAGGAGCAATTTTAGCCTCTGTAACTGTAGGCAGTGGAGAAATTTTGTTTCCCTCTAGGGGTGGGGCTATTTTTGGTTTTAAAATTCTATGGGTAATTCTCTTTGTGGCGTTACTGAAGTGGATCTTTGTCTATTCTAGTATTAGACACATGATCATAAGTGGAGGACATCCTCTAGAGCGGTGGCGAAAACTTCCCGGCCCTAGCGGTTGGTTCCCACTTTTCCTTATCATTATCGTTGTTATTGCAACGCCACTGTGGTTTTCTTTTCTGAGTGCATTAACCGGACAGATTTGCAGTACGATTACTGGAATTGGGGATCAATATATTTGGGCTACAATCTGTGTAGTGGCAGCTATGATTCTTTTATCATTAGGGGGTTATGATTTTCTCGAAAAAACGCAAACAGCTATCCTTGGGTTAATGGTGATTTGTATAATTGTGGCTGTTTTTTACGTTTCTCCCCAATGGGGGCAGGTAATCAAGGGCTTCTTCCCACAGGTTTTAAGTTATCCAGACTGGTTATATGGTGTAATGCCGCAAATGCGTGACCGTTCAGTCTGGGTTGAGGTTGTTGTCTATTCTTCTGCAATTGGGGGACAAAGCTACGATTACCTGGGGTACCTGTCTTTTTTGCGTGAAAAAAAATGGGGCTGGAGTCATCTGGAAACTGCTAGTCCAGAGCAACTAAAAACGATTGAGCAGCAAAAAGATCATCCAGCTCGTATTTGGGTTCGAGCAGCATTTATCGATACGACAGCTAGTTTTTTTATGGTTGTTTTTATTGGGGCTTGCTTTGCTATTTTGGGAAAAATCATTCTTCAACCCAATGAACAGGTCCCTGAAGGACTTAACATGCTGACATATCAAGCTGCTTTTTTAACTACCCTGCATCCTTGGTTGCTACCTCTCTATTATTTAGCAGTGTTTCTAGCTTTTTTTGGCATCCTATATGGAGGTCCAGAACTTAGCTATAGAGTTCTCTTGGAATATTTAAAATCCCTTCCGCGTTTCCGTTCTGGCGTCCCTTTAAAACGACTTCGAGCTGGTTGGATTATCTGGGGGTTAGGTGGTGGTGTTATTGTCCTCTGGTGGAGTCGCTTCAACCCTGATGTTAGTCTTCTAGAAATTGTAACTCCTGCGGGTATTTATACAGGAGTCCTTTCCTGTGGCTTTTATGCCCTAATAAATGTTTGGGTGGATAGGCATTTTTTGCCAACTTCTATTCGTATGGGATCTACATTAGTTGCCCTCAATATTATTTCTGGACTAGTTCTTTCTTGTTTTGGCCTCAAAGCCCTTTGGGACTACGATCCAGTTTGGGGATACGTTGTACTGGCACTCTTTTTGGCTGTTTGTTTTGTGTTAGCTTGGAAGATGCGCTTTTTAAATCAAGAGAAATCATCCATAAAAGTTTAGTAAGAATGTTAAAAAATAGAAATACACTTCTTAAATGAGGAGGGTAGTATGAAACTTGGAGTGATCTCTTCTAACCTAATGCAGTTTGAATTTGAGGAAGGTCTGCGTTATGCAAAAAAACTTGGGCTTGGTGCGGTAGAGGTAGGAGCCTGTGGACTTGCAAGCAATAAAAAATACTGTGATCGAGAACACCTTGTAAGCCATAGGGATGAAATTCCAGCTTGGCTGGATGCTTTTGCCAGAAATGATTTAGAGATTAGTGCTCTAATTGGACATGGTGCTCCACTGATGCCAAACAAAGATATAGCCAAAGAGTATTCCCGTCAATTTAGACAAACCTGTCAACTAATGGAATGGGCAGGAATTAGGCGAATGACCCTACTAGCTGGTTTGCCAGAGGGAGCCGAAGGAGATACCACTCCAGTTTGGGTCACTTTTGCGGATTTACCTTTTTTACGTGATACCGTTGAGTGGCAATGGGAAAAAAGACTTATTCCTTATTGGAAGGAGCATGGGAAAATTGCTAGTGACCATGGAGTCACTCTATGTTTCGAGATGCACGGAGGAGATCTTATTCATAACCCAATTACATTGAAGAGATTGCATGAAGAAGTAGGTTCAGTAGTAGCATGTAACTTCGACATTTCTCATGTATGGTTCCAAAGTATTAATCCCGGTGAAGCTGTGCGTTATCTGGGTAAGCTGGTACAGCACGTTCATGCTAAAGATACCCATATACAGGAGCACAATGTTCGCTTAAGGGGGTTTAATGACTCAACTTCTACCGAATGCCCGGAAAAACGTCCGTGGAATTTTACCATTCCCGGTTGGGGACATAATGAATCTGATTGGAAGGACTTTGTGACTGCTCTAGATTTTGTAGGCTATGATCACGTTTTGTCTATTGAGATGGAATGTGAATATCTAAATGTTGAGGAAGGTTTAAAGAAATCTGTTGATTTTCTGAAACCTATTCTATTAGAAAAAAAACCTGGTCCTAAATGGTGGGAAATAGCTGGGATGAGTGATGCCGGAAGCCTATGGAAGGAGGATTAAGGGGTGTCTCTCTCAATCGAGTGGGTTGGATTAGCGTGCTTCCGTCTTTGGAAAAATGGTAGGCCCTGGCTGGTTTTGGACCCTTATACCCCCTCAGCGGTAGGAGTAGGGGGCCCTGATACCCCTTTTCTCCAAGCAGATCAAATAATCGTAAGCTCTTTAACTGATAAGGGGCATTCATGCATTAAGATTGTAGAGGGTAATCCTCCAGTGATCAATGCCCTGGACCTGTCCGAAGGATATCAACAAGCTGAAATAGACGGTGAACCTATTTTAACAGTTAAAGCTGCAGAAGCTGCTGATCACCCTGAAGGGGCAGATGACAACGCTCTTTTTGCTTTTAAAGCTGAAGATCTCTGGATAGTACATATGGGAGACCTTGGCTATGGACTTACCGCGGAACAGCTCAAACCTTTTATTGGTCATTGTGATGTTTTATTGGCTATTGTGGGTGAGAAATTGACGTTGACACTTGACGAACTGGATCCAATGATCGATATTTTGAACCCAAGATGGATTCTGCCAATGCATTACTATCTTCCTCCTATTGATGGTGGCATGACTCCTCTGGATGGCTTTTTAAAACGTCATCCTCAGGAACCTCTTTTCTTTGTTCGTCATCACACTATTTCTTTACCGATCCTTAGTGTTAATAATCATAGACCAACTGTAGTAGTGCTGGAACCCTCAGGTTATCAGTAGAACTAAAATCAAAACAAGAATCTCCTAGATTGATTTTTTTTGAAGAGGTTGACTAACTGAATATTTGGTTAGGAAATCTAAGTCTTGAAAACTATTTAGGCTCTATATCATCTTAAAGGTGGTATTAGTTAATTAGTGGTTTATTCTGTGAATACTTCCCGAAAACGGTTCATGGCTAAATGATCATCGCTTTGTGGAAAGGCTTCTAATCCAATCACTCCATTATATTTTATCTCTTTAAGCACTGAAACTACGTGAGGGTAATTAATTTCTCCTGTGCCAGGCTCATGTCGACCAGGGACATCTGCTACATGAATGTGTCCGATCAGTTTTTGATAATCCCTAATTCCTTGAATGATATTACCCTCCTCTATCTGGAGGTGGTAGATATCAACTAACATCCGTATTCGGGAACTCCCAACCTGTTCAATCAACCGAGCTGCATCCTCCAGTTTAGGAAAGGGATAACCAAAGTGGTCAACTTTGGTATTTAGGACCTCGAAATTATAAAAAATATTGTTTTGCTCAGCTACTTCCGCTAGTTCACTTAGACATCGATAGGCAGTTATCCATACATCAGCAGGATGTGAGGCGATAGAATGAATGACCTTGCCTTCTTTGTCGAGCTCACCTGTTGCAATGGCCAAACTTCGGCAATTAAGTTTTTTGGCGATCTCTAGATTCTTTTTGGTACCGGTAAGGAAAGTAGCTACGCCATCAGGATGGACCATACTCCCTGGACCCCACCCTGGCATTGAGGCAATCTTAATCTTAGGATCATTACTAATATCTTCTAAGGAGTCATTTTCCCAACCCCACAGCTCTATGGAAAATCCAGCTTTGGCAACTTCTTTAACACGCTGTTTGAAGGGGAGATCAGGAAAAAAAGTTCCTTCACAAACTGACAATTCAAACATAATTAGCTCCTTTTAATTTGTTACATAATTATTTGTCATTCCGCTGTTTTGTTTTTCACAGTATTATTTAAAAAGAAATTTATTTGTAGCGGGAAATTTTTCTTCGACCTTATTTTACTTCAAAGAAGGATTAAAAAACCTATTTTTGGGTCTACTTTTTCATATAGGGGGATACATGAGTGGTCGTTTTCGTGAACTACTGAAAAAAAATGAAGTACTTTATGGAGTAATTTGTAGGGATGTTTCAATAACGGACTTGGAACTAATGGCTCAGATTGGTTATACAGTGGTTTTTTTGGATCTTGAACATAGTTCACAATCAACAGCTGAGGTTCTGCGTTTAGGCCGTGTCATTCATCATTTAGGAATGGTTCCATTAGTCAGAATTCCTGAATTGTCTCGATCTCATGTTCAGTGTTTATTAGATGGTGGAATTGAGATTTTAACCTTGCCAGATGTTAAAAGTTCTGACCAGGCGTCACAGTTTGTTCAGCTAGGAAAATTTCCTCCCAAAGGCCAACGGGGGATATCTACCTCCTGTGCTGGAACAAATTTTACATTAGGGGTCGATCCTAAGCAAACTTTGAAAAATGTCAATGAAGGTACTTCACTGATGGTTATGATTGAAAGTGATGAAGGATATCATGCCTTAGACGAAATCCTTGAAGTAGAGGGGATTGATCTCTTAACAATAGGAGAAATGGATTGGTCGGTTAGTTTAGGTATTTTTGGAGATGAGGCAAAAAGAGTGCTTCGTCCAAAAATAGAGGAGGTTTTGGTTAAGGCTCATAAAAAGGAAAAAATTTTGGCGATGGGAGGTAGTTCACCTGAACAGATTGCTCACTATCGAAACCTTGGGGTGCGTCTGTTTTTTGTAGGTGTTGACGTGAATCTCAAACGTAAAATACTAGCAGATAGTCTCTCCACTTTTCGGGAAAGTGTCGGGTAAAATGATCTTCTAATATAGGTGGTGTAACTAACCATGCCTAATAATATTAGTCTCTGGAGATGCTTGCAATCTGAAGAAGAACCGCTGTAAAATTGTAGAAACTTCCAAAACAAACAGGTAATACCATGAGGATTCTGAACTACCTCCTAATAGCAGTTCTCTTTCTTGCTGGATGCACCAGTGTGTTTGGACAGGACTATTCCAAGAAATCAGTTAAAGAATTGTTCTCACTAGCTGAACAAAGTGATGCTGAGGCTCAATACAATTTAGGGGTGAGGTATGAAAATGGTCGAGGGGTCAGAAAGAACCAACAGAAAGCTTTTTGGTGGTGGAGAGTAGCTGCTGAACACGGACATCCTCAGGCTCAATACAATTTAGGACAGATGTATGATAAAGGTCATGGTGTTCCTCAAAGTTCCCAATTAGCCGTCAGGTGGTACAGAAGATCTGCTGCACAGGGTAATGCTCAGGGTCAATTCTTTTTAGGATTTAGTTATAAGGATGGTGAAGGAGTTCCAAAGGACCATGTCCTAGCCTACAAGTGGTTCAACCTAGCTGCTGTTCAAGGACAGAGAAGGGCTGCTGAAGTCAGAGATGAGCTAGCCACATTCATGACACCCTCCCAAATATCTGAAGCCCAGAAACTAGCCAGAGAATTCAAACCTAGAAGTGAAATGCCCCACCGGTTTTAAATCCCGATGAAATATTTTTAGTGGACCTGTTAGATCTTGCTCCTCCAAAAAATCCGTTGTAAAATCTTAGAAACTTCTAACAAAAATCTAACAAGTAAGGATCGCTGCCATGAAACGGCTTCAAGCCTATAAGTATGAACTGATGCCTAACGGGGAACAAAAACGGAACATGAGACGTTTTGCCGGATCTAAGCGCGGATTGTTACTTTTGTCAAAGCATGCCTAAGGGTACGTCGTAGTCAGGAGCTGGAAAAGCTTGATCAATTATCTCTATGTCTTCTTTCAATAAGTCCCAATCAGTTGAACCACTGTTTTCATGTACGTGCTGGGTTTTGCTAGCTTTGGGTATTGTGAAAACAGCTGGATTCCTAGTAAGGAAGTTTAAGATGATTTGTCGAATAGTTCGACCGCGGCTACTAGCAATTTCACTTAAAAGTTTTCCTCCTTTGCTATGAAGAGAGGGAAAATCTGAGTGTCCAAAAGGGCTATAGGCAACTACGGAAATTTCTTGAGCAGAACAATAAGGGATCAGATGTCGTTCAATCCCCCGATCTCCGAGGTGATAAAGGACCTGATTACAAAGCAATCGGTGATGATTAAGTGCTTGTTCAGCTTCCTTTATTTGATCCAAATCAAAATTACTAACCCCAATAAAGCGAATCTTTCCTTGATCAACTAGGGTTTCCATTGCCCTCATGGTTTCTTTTATTGGGTACTGCCCCTGCCAGTGCAACAAATAAAGATCCAGCCATTCAGTTTTCAGTCTTTTTAGGCTTCGCTCACAAGCTTTCAGTGTTCCTTTATAAGAAGCATTTTGAGGTAGTACTTTACTAACTAAAAAAACCTCACTGCGTCTTGTACTGATAGCTTCTCCAACTAGTTCTTCAGCTCGACCGTTACCATACATTTCTGCAGTATCGATATGGCTTAATCCTAAGTCAAGCCCTAGCCGAAGTGCTTCAATCGCTTTACGTTCTTGGAGTTGATCACCCTCAATCATCCATGTACCTTGGCCCAAAACTGGAATTTCAATGTTGGCCCAGCCAAACTTTTTGTTTCGAATAGTCATTGTATTGTTGTTTGTGCTTATGAACCAATTAGAATGGTACCTTCTGATTCTAAACGTTTGATTTCATTTTGACTATAGCCATGCTCTTTTAAAATTTCCAGTGTATGTTCACCTAAAATAGGCGCGCCACGAGCAGGAGAAGCTGGTGTCAAAGAAAACTTAACGGGCATTCCAAGAGTTTTAACTGATCCTAAACGACTGTGTTGAACTTCCGTTACCATTTTTCGAGATCTGACTTGAGGATCAGCATGCATTGAGGCAATGGACAAGACTGGACCTGATGGGATCCCGGCCTGTTTTAATTGATCCAACCAGGTTTGAGTAGTTTTAGTTAAGAAGTATGGTGACAATATTTCGACTAAGTCATTTAAATTAGTCATGCGAGATGCATTATTTAGGAAACGTTTGTCTTTAGCTAAATGGCTGGCGTTTAAAACATTTAATAATCGTTCCCAGTTGTTTTGGTTAGCTGCGCCTATATTGATCCAACCATCTTCTGTTTCGAAAGCTTGATAAGGAGCCATTAACGGGTGGGATGAACCCATGGCAGTAGGGGAAATACCTGTTGCCAGATAGATAGCAGATTGCCAGTAGGTGTGAATAATTCCTGCCTCAAATAATGAAGTGTCAACAACTTGCCCTTGTCCAGTTTTTTGCCGATGAATATAAGCTGCTAGAATCCCCATAGCTGCTAAAATTCCAGCTGTGATATCTGTCATTGGAGCCCCTACCTTTACTGGAGATCTTCCAGGGCCTTCGCCTGTAATACTCATTAAACCACTCATCCCTTGAGCGATTAGGTCAAATCCTCCTTGGTCCGCGTAAGGTCCTGTTTGTCCAAAACCTGATAGGGAACAATAAATTAAGCCTGGGTTTTCAGCATTCAACTGTTCATACCCAAGTCCTAATCGATCCATGCTACCCTTTCGAAAATTTTCAATTAAGATGTCACTATTCGTAGCTAAGTGCTTAAAAACTTTTTTTCCGCTTTTGTGTTTTAAGTTAAGCCCTATACCTCTTTTGTTTCGGTTCATCATCATAAATGCTGCAGATTCTCCTTGAATTTGAGGAGGAACAGCTCTTCGAGTATCATCTCCTTCTGGAAGTTTTTCTACCTTGATGACATCGGCCCCCATATCAGCTAACATTAGTCCACAAGTGGGGCCAGCCATTACATGAGTAGCTTCTAGTACTTTTAAACCTGTAAGTGGTCCTGATTGTGAATTAGTTGACGAGAAAGAATTCATCGGTTTAATGACCCGTGAATCGGGGCTTGGATTTGTTTAAAAAGGATTTATAGCCTTCTTGGTGATCTTTAGTCCCAACAATTTTAAACCCCTCGTCTAATTCTTCTGGAGTAAGTGGTTTGGAGTCTAACAGACGATAGGCAAATTTTTTGTGAAGACTATTTGCTAACGGAGCTCCTGATGCTATTCGATGGGCAGTCTGGTAGGTTTCCTTCTCTAACTGGTTGTCCTGTACAACGCGAGTTACAAGACCCTTATTTTTTGCTTCTTGAGCACTAAATACCCGTCCTTCAAGAAGAATTTCCAAAGCGGTTGAACGGCCTACTAGATCAATCAATGCAATAATTTCGGGGTAAGCCATGGTGATACCAATTCTATTAATAGGGACTCCAAATCGACTTGATTCGCTACAGATTCTTAAGTCACACATTGAGGCTAACTCCAAGCCTCCGCCAACACAAACACCTTGAATCATGGCAATCACAGGATGACGGCACTGTCGAATAGCCTGCATTGCATTGTGGATTAATTGCCCATAATTTCGAGCCTGTTGACG
The DNA here is from genome assembly GCA_022452285.1 of Terriglobia bacterium. Classification (GTDB taxonomy): domain Bacteria; phylum Acidobacteriota; class Terriglobia; order Versatilivoradales; family Versatilivoraceae; genus JAKUNG01. The sequence continues at coordinate 128,447 of JAKUNG010000010.1, forward strand.
ATTGGATCGGTGCTCTTCGAATTCTGAAATGTCTGCTCCCGGGGAAAATGCTTTTTCACCTGCTCCACGTAAAACAATACACCTTAATTTTTGATCATCTGAGAGTCGATGCATAATCTTAGCTACCTGTTGCCAGAGATCTATGCTTAGTGCGTTTAGTTTTTGGGGTCGGTTCAAGGTAACGGTTTCAATATTTTGATCTCTATGGTTTAAAAGAATATCGTTCATATTTAACCAAGGTTATTTAATGAGCATTATCAAAAAATTAGGATATCTAATTAATAAACTAAAGTATTCAGCTTAGGAATTGGTTGACCCTGATCGAGTTCAACTACATCCCACTCTACACCAAGTTCAGCAAAGTAGTTGCGAAACATGCCTAGATGTCCACATTCTATTAGATTTCTTCTAAAAACTCATATGAATTTAAAATGAATGAGGGTTTTTCTGACATAATGACGAAATCTGGCCTTATGTGTCCCTCCAGTGTTTCTTTTCTTTTTACTAAATGGATTTATTTAGTATACTTTTAGTGAACAAAAAAGATTTTAAAAATTAACCTCAAGTTTGGTTTTAAATGTCATTAGGGAAAAACACAGATGAGACAATTTAAGATCACTTTTTTCATAGTATCTTTTACCTGGATTTTTAGTGCTTTAACCAATTCGGAAGTGCTTTGTGCCTCAGCAGCTAAGACTTTCGAATCCGATGTCAAGCCACTGTTAGAAAAATATTGTCTGTCCTGCCATAATTCTGAGAGACATCAAAGTGGGCTTGTTCTGGAGAATTTAGATTCACTGTTAGAAGGAGGAGCTCTTCACGGTCCTTCTGTTATAGGAGGATCTAGTCAGAATAGTCCATTAATTGAGTATTTATTAGGGGAAAAACAACCACAAATGCCTCTTAGTGGAAATGCTCTTAGTAAGGAAGAAATTTTAACTATAGCTGCATGGATTGACCAGTTAAAAGTTACTTCTCAGAAGAAAAAAAAAGAGCTTAAGTGGCCCTGGACTAAATTGCAAACGCCCTTAATTCCTGAAGTAAATAACACTAACTGGGGTAAAAGCTCTATTGATGCTTTTATCTTGAACAAGCAGGAGAAAAAAGGATTACACTCCGCACCACCAGCTTCTCCTCGAGCTCTATTAAGGCGGCTCTACTTTGACCTTATTGGGTTGCCTCCATCTCCTGAAGAGATGAGAGCATTTTTAGAAGACCCTTCTGAAAATGCTTATAAAAATCAAATTGAAAAACTGCTTGCTAACCCCCGTTACGGTGAACGCTGGGGGCGACATTGGTTAGACCTAGTGAGATATGCAGATTCTTTTGGTGGTGGACTGGACTATCCCTTGCCTCATATCTGGCGTTATCGTGACTATGTTATTCGCGCCTTCAACCAAGACCGTCCATATGATCGTTTCATTAAAGAACAGTTAGCGGGTGATGCTTATAGAGGATACGGTGCAGAAGGAAAAATTGCTCTTGGATTCATGCGTCTAGGAGTTCAAATTGAAGGGTCTGGGGACTCGAGACGAGATTTTCTTAATGATGTGGTTAATACAACTGGATCAGTGTTTCTTGGAGTAACACTAGGTTGTGCACGCTGTCATGACCATAAGTATGATCCGATATCACATAAAGACTTTTATCGAATTGAAGCTTTTTTTGCACCAACCCATCAACCTACTCCAGCCAGTAATCAGAATTCAGGTAAACTTTGGCTAACGGATGTTCCATTTACGCCATATGAGCTCCCTAACTTAAATCCAAAGATCTGGAAACGTAAATCCCAAGGATGGGACGATAAGCTAGCAAACTGGAAAAAATCGGGAGAAGAATTTAAAAAGAAGTTAAAAGAGAGAACGGAGGGGCAACTTAATTATGTCCTTACCAGTCCCCAAGATTTAAAAGACTGGGCTCTTTCGGGATTGAAACATACCTCCATTTCTAGGTCATCACTTTATACCAAGGAAGAAGAAGAACAACTTAGGATAATTGGAAAACAAACCACACCCTTTATCAATCCGAACCATCCAACCCGTTTTAAACCAATTGCTTATGTTCCCAAAGAGCCTATGGGTAGCACGATGTATGCTCCCACTACCTTTCTACTTCAAGGAGGAAATACTAAACTCAAAGAAGGAATTGTAGAACCGGGGTTTATTAGAGTTTTACATGATGGTCCTGAATCCGTTAACTTAGATGGGTTTTCTGGTAGTAGACGCCGACTAATGGCTAACTGGATTGCAAGTGCTGAAAATCCTTTAACAGCTAGGGTAATGGTAAACAGGATTTGGCAACATCATTTTACTAAGGGCCTTGTACCTAGCCCTAGTGACTTTGGAAACAATGGAATGGGAACGGTACATCCTGCACTGATAGATCACCTAGCTACGAAGTTTATTGAGAGTGGATGGAGTATCAAGAATATGCACAGACTGATCCTACAATCAAGTGTTTATCGTCAATCAGTTAACCATCCACACGCTCAACAACTAGAAAAAATTGATCCTCAGAACCATTATTTATGGAAGATGCCGTCAATTCGATTAGAATCTGAAGTCATACGAGATTCTATGTTGGCTGTTAGCGGTCAACTCAATCCACTGATGGGAGGTCCTAGCTTTTTTCCTGATTTTAACAATGAAATGATGAGACAAAATAGCACTTGGTGGGAACCTGACTCTGAGGAAGAGAGATCGAGACGTAGCATCTACATGTTACAACTACGTTCCCTGATTTCTCCATTTATGACTGTGTTTGATGGGGCAGATACTAGTCAGAGTTGTTCAGTGAGAAGTGTTACCACGGTTACCCCTCAAGTTTTTGCCCTGTTTAATGGTCCATTGGCTCATCGTCAAAGTAAACTAATGGCCCAACGGATAAAACAGGAAGTAGGTAATGTTCCTCAAGACCAAATCCAACGCGCTTTCCAGTTGGCTCTGCAGCGGGAACCCACCTTAGCTGAGAAGCAAAAAAGTTTAGCCTTTCTGGGTCAAGAAAAGAACCAAATCCATGAGGCTAGCATTAAGAAAATTTCAGCGAATCTTTCTGTTAATGACTCTGACCAAAAAACTGCTGTAGTTAGAGATAATAAAAAGTATAATGGTACCTTATCAGATTTATGTTTAGCTTTATTTAACGTTAATGAATTTATCTTTATGGAGTAGGATTACTATATATAGTTGATATGAAGGACAGAAATAGTCCTTTAAAAAAAAGGTATAAATGGTGATGTCAAAGCGAACAGGCCTCTGCCAAAATGTTGAACCAGCGCCCGACCCTCGACTGGGGGAGTTAGGGAGACGAGATTTACTTTTCCGATTTGGTCGAGGTTTAGGAGGGCTTGCATTGAGCTCACTTCTATATCAGGATGGGCTGATGGGTGGCGAGTCTCCCTCCAATCCTTTAGTTGCAAAGCCTCCTCATTTTGCTACAAAAGCTAAATCCTGTATTTTTTTATTTATGGCTGGTGCTCCAAGTCAGATGGACACCTTCGATCCTAAACCTGCACTTGCCCGCTATCACGGCACGCCTGTTACTCGTAAGTACGGTAGCATGGAGAAACGCATCTATGTTGGGAGCCCTTTCAAGTTTGCTAAATATGGACAATGTGGGATGGAAGTTTCTGAGGTATTTCCCCAAATTTCTAAGTGTGTGGATGATATTGCGGTAGTACGATCACTTCATACTGACAGCAATAGTCACCCTACAGGTTTTACTTTGATGAATACAGGTGTTCAGAGACCGGGAACAAGCCCCGCTCTGGGGTCATGGATAACTTATGGTCTTGGAACAGAAAACCAGAATCTTCCAGCTTTTGTGGTGCTGCCGGACAAAAGAACACCGCAGACAGATCTTTACTCAAATGCATATCTTCCAACCACCTACCAAGGAACACGGCTTAATCCAAAGGGAGTTCCCATCTTCAATATTAATCCTCCCCAGGGGGTAAGTTACGAACAGCAAGAAGCGACACTGGATTTAGTTAATGAGATTAATAAACCTTACTTGGCATCTAACCCCAGTAACATTGATCTTCTTGGTCGGATGAAAGGTTACGAGTTAGCCTTTCGAATGCAAAATGCATTGCCCCAGGCTCTTGACCTTAAAAGTGAACCTTCCAAGATCCAAGAATTATATGGGATTAATGAGACTATTAGCGAGCCAATGGGGAGAAAATGCTTGATGGCAAGACGCCTGGTTGAGCGAGGTGTTCGGTTTGTTCAGATCTATTCTGATGGCTGGGACCATCATGAGAATGTCAAAGATGGGCTGAGGCTGAAAGGTTATGAAACAGATCGACCGGTTGCGGGACTCTTGAAAGATCTTAAACAAAGAGGACTGCTGGATGAAACCTTGGTGATATGGGGTGGCGAATTCGGTCGTACTGCAGATAATACGATGAGCTTTTTCAGTTCCAACCCTGGCCGGGACCACAATAAAGAGGCTATGGTGATGTGGTTTGCTGGTGGAGGAATAAAAGGAGGGACGGTTGTTGGTAATACTGATGAGCTAGGGATTAAAGCCGTTGAAAATGTCTATCACCTCCATGACCTCCATGCTACGATTCTCCGTTTAATGGGATTAGATGATATGCGGTTGACTTATTATCATGCCGGTCGTTTTAAACGTCTAACCGATCTTGGAGGAAAAGTCATTAAAGAAATTTTGGTATAAGCCTGCCATTTTTCTCTTAAATAGTATTTGTCCTGCCTTTTGAGTTTGAAGTTAAATCGCTGACAATTTTTTTTCAAATGTCATCAATTTTTTGAATCTAAATAACAAAACCATATCCTGGAGGGTGAAACGGTTTTCTGATCACCGACTAGGTAAGGTGTTAAACAGGTTTTTGTTTATTGGTGTTATTGACTTCGACAGGTAGGATTATCTCAACAGTCAGACCACCACGTCGTGGGGCATTGAAAGCCTTAACAGTTCCACCATGGAGCTTTACAGCCCTGTCTGTAATGGCTAGACCCAATCCTACTCCTCCAGTTTCCCGATCGCGTGCCTCAGCAACTCGATAAAAAGGACGAAAGAGTTTACTTAATTCTGATTCTGGAACACCTTTTCCATGATCACTAATCCGAACTGCTATTTCAGACGAATCGTTTTGTGTGTAATCAAGTGTGATTTCCACATCAGTTCCAGTTGCTGTGTAGTAGACACCATTTCGAACAATGTTTTCTATGGCACTTTGCAAGAGTTCATGATTTCCATTTACAGTGCAAGAGATGCAGGTCAAAATCCTAACATTTCGTTCTAGGCTCTTGGCTTCAAATGCAGCATCAGCAGCAACTTTCCTTACAATTTCAGTGAGATTTACTTTTTCTCTCCGAAGAATCTCTTTGTTTTCTTCCATTTGATTGAGGGTTAACAAGTGACTAATGAGATTATTAAGCCGATCCGCTTCTACACCGATTCGAGTCAATTCTTCTTTACCTTTTTGATTAGGTTGCTGGCGAACTAGTTCCAATGCTACCTTCAGGCGAGCTAGGGGTGATCTCAGTTCATGAGAAATATCACTTAAAAGGCGTTGTTGAGCTACTACCATCGTCTGAATTTTCTCAGCCATGAGGTTAAAATCACCACCAAGGTTTGCCAATTCATCCCTACGTCGCCCTTGACTGGTAACCCGGGCAGACAAGTTCCCTTGAGTCAATTTTTGGGTGGCGGAGCGAAGCTGAACTAACGGAGCTGTTAAGTAGCGAGCAAGGGCATAACATACGATTCCAGCTGTCAGAAAAACAGCTAACAAACGAAATATCTGAGTTGAAGGTTTAGTACGAGGAATTCCTAGAAAGCTTAAGAAAAAACGTGAAGGTCTTTGATCTTTCTGGAGTCCTGGAAAATCTGGTCCTGTAACCTGTCCAACTAAAGTTAAACGTTTTCCTTGAGGGGAGATTATGCTTTCTCCCACTATATATTGATTATCTAATCGTTTTATTTCACGTTGGCCACTTCTGATTACCTGTTGAGCTAGATCTTTTATTTGATCAGACAAGGTAGATCCAGCAATCAGTTGACCCTCTTGGTTGAATAAAGATACGTTCATTTGGTCGTTTTGATTAACTTGTTGGACATAAGTAGTCAGAGCTGATATTTCATCGTACTCAAAAAGATCGGAGAGGTTTAACTCTGAGGTTTCGTCCGTTTGGTATGAGTCAGAGGTTATTTGATCTGGTGTTTGATTATCTTCAAAAAGGTCATCTAGGGTCAGATCTACTGTTTCGTTATTTTCTAAAAGGTCAGTGGACGTTTGAATTACTGCAGCCATTGCAGTTTCCATCCACACCTGACTGCTGTGTTCTGCACGTTCCCTCATAGTTGTGTATGTTGAAAAATAGAGGGCTAAACCTACAAGCGCCATGGCAAGCCAAAACCATAGAAAGATTTTTAAATAAAGACTTTGGATCATCATTGAGACTGAATAGAAATTAAGTGGCCTAAGATTTGTATCTGCAGACAGATCACTTGTTCAATTAACATTTACATTTTGATAAATGTATCCAACTCCACGAACTGTTTTAATTCTTTCATCTCCATTTATGTGTGAACCCAATTTCTTTCTTAAATTACTAACATGGGTGTCAAGACTGCGGTCAAAGGGATCTAATTCTCGATCTAAGACGGTTTTAAATAATGTTTCTCGAGTTACAACATTGTCAGATTCTTTTAGCAGTATTTCTAATAGGTTAAACTCTAGGGCTGTGAGATCTAATGAATTACCACCTTTCTTGATTTTCCAGGTATTTTTATCTAATTCAATATCACCGACGGTTAGCAAAAGATGAGATGGATTTTCCTTGTCCTTCTGAAACTGTGCTTGAGATCTCCGAATGATTGCTCGAATTCTAGCGACCAGCTCATGGGGATTGAATGGTTTAGAGAGATAATCATCGGCACCAATCTCAAGGCTAACAATCCGTTTTGTGTCTTCAGTTCGTGCTGACAACATTAATACTGGAACGTCCGATTTAATTCGAATTTGACGCAAAACATCAAATCCATTGATTCCGGGCAGCATAATGTCAAGGATGATGAGGGCATATTCCCCAGAAAGTGCCTGGCGTATTCCCTGTTCACTTTCATTTACGGTATCAACTTGAAATCCCTCCATTTCTAGGTACTTTGTTACTAGCAAACAGAGTTCACTGTCATCATCCACTACAAGTAAACGATTCAAATGAACCTCCAATGACTAGAATTTCATGAAAGGACTATCAAATTCAGTTCTAATTAAGTTTACACAAGTAAAGTTTAACCCACTCTATACTTATGAACAGTATCCACCATCAAGAATTATATTTTGGCCAGTGATATAGCGGGAAGCTTCAGAAGCAAGAAAGAGAATTACACCTTTTATATCATCATACTCTGCCATCCTCTCTAGAAAGACGCGGCGATTATACTGGGAGAGAAAGGGTTCTGTGGCTACCTCAGGATTGTATCCTCCAGGTGAAATAGTATTTACCCTAACACCACTGGGGCCAGCCCAAGCAGCAAGGTATTTGGTAAGGCCTACTAGTCCATGTTTGTGGAACTGATAATCAGGTGGGGTTGTCATATCTGTGCCTGCATAATTGCTAAAATCTGGAGCAACGACACCCTGAACAGAACTAATATTGATCATTGTTCCCTTCTTTCTTTTGATCATTGGATCAAGAAAAGCTCTTGAAATTGCAAAAAGCCCGGTTGCATTAACATCCATAGATTTTCGCCAATCCTCGAGAGAACCGTCGTAGCCTTGCATTGAACGGCCTACTGAATTATTGACTAAAATATCTACTGAACCATGTTGCTCTAATGTCCTCTCACTGAAGGCTAAAATTGAGTCTTCACTGGATTGATCATAGCCGTCACCTTTAGCCTCAAAACCACGTTTGACCAGTTTGCTGGCCCATTCTTCACATCGAGACTTGTTGCGGGAGGCGATAATTACAAAAGCTCCAGCTTCAGCTAAAGCCTCTGACATTGGAGTTCCATAGAGTCCGGTTCCACCAGTTACAATAGCTGTGCATCCGGAAAGATCAAATAAATCTCGAACATGCATAGTACTTTTCCTCACAAATATTTATTTCTAAAATTAACAGGATTAATTATTCATGATCAATACCTATAATACCCCTACTATCTACCTGTGTCTAAAATTTTAATAGTCAGAGGAGTGGATAAGAAAACTAGAAAGCGTCGTTAGTCGTTAACTTTAAGTGGATCTGATTAGTACTAGTATCACTGAGATAGTGAGAATACTAGCAAGGGTTGAGAAAAGGACTGCCCGAGAAACAAATCCGACGTTACTGCCAAATTCTCTAGCAAAAACGATTGGCATGATAGCGGTTGGCATACTTGCTTGAAGCAACACTACCTGTCCTAATAATCCGGTTAGTCCTACTATTGAACCCACAGTCCAAGCCCATAAGGGTCCTACAATTAACCGAAGAATTACAACACCTACTACATCCGAGTGATTTGTCCTAATGGGGATTCGTCCTAATTCCATTCCAATAGTAATTAAAACCACAGGGATTCCAGCTCTGCCTAAAATATCAATGGGCTCAAAAACAGACGGAGGTAGGGAAAAGGAAAAAGTTCTAAAGAACAATGCCGCAAGAATAGCATAAGGGATTGGCATTTTTAAGAGTCCACAAAGGGACTGTCGCGTACTTTGGACACCTCTTGCCGCTAGAAGCAATCCACAGACATTGTGAGGCAATGAGTTTATAGCGACGAGAATAGCGGCTAAACTCAATCCTTTTTCACCAAATGCAAATAGAACGAACGGAAAGCCTAAAGTTACAGCATTAAAAAAGGTTCCTGCCATAATAGTTGATGCAGTGGTAGGACGATCCATTCGACAGATTCTTGCATAAATGTAACTTAATAACCCCATTCCTCCCATCACTAGGAGAACAAATAAGATAACTTGAGTAGTTTGCTCAAGAGTAACTTCTACTTTCATTAGAGAAGAGAAGAGTAGAGCAGGGGAAAAAATGTAGAGACACAATCGACTTAGTGTACGAAGTTCAAAGTGTAACAACCGATCAGTGATTACACCAAGTCCAGCAAAAAAGATAGGAGGTAAGAGAGCATCAGCAAAAGCCCTAAAAACTTGAAATAGAAAGGATGTGATCATAGATGAGAAGACCAAGACTTAAGCTGGACTTGTTCTATTTCTACCTGAAGTCATGTTTTGGAGTAACATCGAATTAATTTATCAAGAACTATCGACTGCTGAGAGGGATAGTTGGTGGCACTGCAGTTGGTCTGAGAATATGTACAGGCATAATGTCAGGAGTATGCCAAATAAATAATCTGCCATCTTGATCTCCAGCAACGACTGTTTTGCCATCAGCACTAACCACAGAAGTATGTATAAAATTAGATATACCTCTTAATCGTTGTTGACCGCGTCGAACAGTAGGATCGCCTGAACTAGCCAATAGTTGGTCAGTCTTGCCAATAAAACTTAAAGAGGTGATTTCTTTTTCGTAGCCCTCGATTGTTTCCTTCTGTTCACCAGTTTCAGTATCCCAGAGTTTGATTACACCATCAGCTCCACTACTAGCTAATACTTTCCCATCAGCTTTCCAAGTCACATCTAGTACATGATGCGAATGTCCTTCATAGAGGTGAACTAACTGACTAGTACTAACGTCAAAAATTTTTGCCAAACGATCAGTAGATGCAGTAGCTAAAAATTTACCGTCAGGGGAGAATTCCAGACCCATTATAGTGTCACTATGAGGATCAGAGATCTCTTTTACCAGCTTGGCATTTTCAATATTCCAAATCTTAAGCTCGCCAGCACGAGAACTTTCACCACTTCCAGTGGCTAAGAGTTTGCCATCAGGGCTAAAGGCTAATGCCGTTACTCTTCCAATTATTTTTGAAGGGTCCTCAACGTTTCCAATGACCCTATCTAAAGCTAGATTAGGTTTTTCCTGTTCGTTTGAGCGCCAAAACTTAATGGTTCGGTAGCCTCCAGATATCAAGAGATTTTCCTTAGGACTGAAGGCCAGAGAATAAACTAAGTCGTGATGAGCTGTCTTAGATTCGGCATGGAATTTATTCTGATTCACTAGATTAGGATCAACAAGACGTTGGACTATTTGACCTGAAATTAGATGATAGAGAAAAATTTGATTCGATCGTCCACAAGCTACATACTGACTATCAGGTGTAATAGCTGCACTATAAATTGGAGTTACGGTTGCAGGGAGGGATTTCCATTTAACCTGAGACTGGGTAAAAAGACTATCATTATCTGCACCCAAGGCACCTTGATCAATCCAAGTTTTAAGCAGCTTGATTTCCTCAGAAGTCATTGAAGTAGGTTGGATGTCATTACCAGGAGGAGGCATAAATGGTTCATCAAGATGGGCCACCACGCGGAACAATTTGCTCGCATCAGAATTTCCTGGAGTGACAATGAGACTTTGAGGGGTTCCTGCTAGAATCGTTTCTCTATTTTCTAAAACAACATTTCCAAGGGCCAAGGATTTACTATGACATGCTAGGCACTTAGTTTGGAAGATAGGCAGTATATTTTTTTCAAAGTGTAGAGGTTTGTTTCGTTCAATTTCTAATAACTTACTTTTTTGAGCGGTAGCGAAGCTGATGAAGACAAAAACAAAAATCAAAGCTAAGGCAATAAATGAAGTTAGTTGTTGACAGAATTCTTGGACTTGTTCAAAAAGATTATCAGGACATTTCTTCATTGACGGTTCTTAAGAGAAACTTTGTTATTCTGCAAATTTTTTTCAGGGACGACTTGGAGTTTTATTGGTTTTTGTACTTTTAATTCACGATTATTAAGTTTGATTATTACTTGAAGTTTGCAGTGATAGTTTCCGGGTTTAACATCTGGAGAAACTTGGATCATAAGGGGTTCAGTAGTTTTCCCCTTTGGGATCGTAATGGATTCAGCTTCGATTCCTAACAAATATGTTGGAACCTCAAAGGTAACTTCTACTGGTTCAACATAATCAAACAATCGCTTAATCGAGACTGGAACTTGTAGGCTATTCCCTGGAGAAATTTGTTTAAATGATTGTTCTGTAACTATAGATATAGGTGCAGGATGGATAATCAGATCTAAAGACTGGGAGTGAGCAACAACTCTTACAGAGCGGGGTTTGGCCCGCTCTGTAACTAAGCGTAGACGATTTTCAGCTTTTCTTCGAGCCCGTTCAGCTAGCAGTAAGGATTTTTCTAATTTAATGATCGATTTAGTAGATTTTTGTTCTAACTTGACAGCTGCTGCAGCTTCGAGTTTTTGACTGTTTACTAATTGTTCGATCCGGACCATTTCTTGATGGGCTAAACTAACCGCCTCTGGCTGATTTCGATAGGTGAGCTGACCGAAAGCTACAACTGAAAATGTATATTTTCCTGGTTTAATATTTCGCCCTCCCCTCAGTTTGAATTTTACAATCCCTTTGTTAGTTTTTTCATCAAGTTTAAGTTTGGAGGTGCCATCTCGTATTCCAGGCAGATCTTTTAATCGTAGGTTTAATTCTCCTTTTAAGCCAGAACGATTAACTATCTTAATAGGTATTGCTAATTCGCCTTCAAGAGAAACTTCCCACAGTTGTTTCTCTATTTTTATTTCTGGTAATTTAGGTGCTATTTCATTACCTCTAACACCCAGGGTAAGGTTACGGACAACACGGGACTGAATGGTACCTGTTCTAAGAGATCCTGTCTGCCACACTAAAGAAGCATGGTGGGCATTACGCACAACTTTTTTCCCATTAATCATTCCAGTGCCAGTTACTTGAATTGATCCATGCCAACTGGGAACACTTGAAGCAGCCTCAAAAATTAAAAATGTTCCTGTACTTTTAGCAGGGATTGTTGCTTCATTGAAACCAATTCCTGGGGGCAACCCTTCGACTTTAATTTTAATCTTGCCATCAAAACCATCACGACGTATTGCTAGGACGTTCATTCTTGTCTTGCCACCTCGTCGAAGTGAAGGTTCCCAAATGTTAGAGTCATCATTGGAGCCTCCAGGATCGTCAGCAACCACTAAAAGCCGAAAATCTGGAGAGGATTCTCTAATAGAAAGCCGGTAGAGATGGGAGGGACGACTATCCTGACTTGCTGAAAGATCATGAATTTTTAAAAGATATCGGCTATCCTGTTCAGCTTTAAATGAAAATAATGGATCTCGTGTTCCAGGACTGTACATTTTGTCTCCTAGATTAGAGTTCCAGTCATCTGAATTAACTACTAATTCAGTTTTTTCCTCTCCATAAAAATCTTTCAAAATCCTATAGATACTGACTGATGGATCTGTAGAGAGTCCCATACGATGTGAAAACACTTCTATCCAGTAGAGATGATCTTTCTTAGCTTCAAAAATTATCCAATCTACATCCTTATTAGGAAAAAACTGACCGTTAATTTCACAAGGAAGTTTAACTTTTTGTGCCTGAGATTTTTTGTTGTTAGGCTCATTTTCTAAAATAACAGGTGCGGTAGCAACTTGCAGGCTAAATGAATTAGAAGTGCCTTTGGAAGAAATAATTTGGTGGTCTTTCGCATCAATTACGATCTGACTGGGCTTCAAAAGAGAAAGTAACGGCGTCTGTTCAGATTTATTGGGAATAGAAATTTCAACTTTTTTTTCTTCAAGGGGTATCCCGTTACTATTCATGATAGATGAGGGTACGCTTCCAGGAAGGTTTTGCCCGTAAACTACATATTGTTGGCGAGTTCCTGGCAGTCCTGCTGGAGGAAAAATATATTCGATATGAGGTTGGATTCCAATAGATAACCTGTAAGAATATTCTGGTCCTCCCCTATAAAGATAGTCATAAATTTTGACAGTATAAATGCCATTCTTTGGGACTAAGAAATCAATAAATGGGTCAAGGCGGTAAGTATCCCGATTGCTTTGTAGTTCTTTTCCAGATGCATCATACACTGAAAGGGTAGCGTCTATTTTTGAATCAATACGCCGTCCCCATCCTTCAATGATGATGCGCTGTCCTTTTTTTCCTTCAAATTTGAAGTAATCCCCAGTATCTTTTGTAGCTTGTCCATTAACGGTTGTTCCTAATGGAATTTCTAAAGCTGCTGAATGTGAGTTAGGAGAGGATGTTATTTTTTTTTCGTCTTGATCACCTACAAAAAAAGCACGGGCATTGGAGATTCCATATCGACCAACTATTCTGACCTCATAAATTCCAGTAGGAACGTTTTTCCCAATTTTGACTTTAAATTTATCAGAGAAGCGATCGAGTTTGGTTGTTAGTGCTAAAGGGTCCACTGGAATTGGTGAGCTAATGATCCCTGGATGAGAGAAATAGAGCTTGTTAACCTGATCCATCTCAACGCCAGTCACACTTATTTCGATGGTTGAACCCTGTTTTCCTCCTGATGGAAAGATTGTTAATAGTTGAACATATGGGAAATTAGCGGTTAAAGCTATACTGCCAATCAAACAGAAAACCAGTGTGATAAAGATTCCACAGGTTTTCTCACGGTTTTTAATTAATTTGGCTGATAACCACATTTGAAAATATGCCAGTAACTTTTAATTTTGGTACTTCCATGTGCTGTAGCTATTTTTTGTGTAACTACATTTACTCCGTTGATACTCAAAACTTAGGCTTCCTAGTAACTAAACAACAGTCAAATAAGAAAACCATCGCATTCAGTGATTAAAAAGAAATTCTTTTGAATTAATCAAAGCCCAGAGAGTATCTTGATATCCTATTCGTACTTGATCTTGTAGGGTTGTTGTTTTGTCAGAAGAACGTCGTTTAAAATCAATATAATCTAGAAACACTTTCAATTCGTTATTATCGGGCTGACGTGAGTAGACCCAAGAGTAGAGCTCTCTTACCTTTTCTTCGTCGGTTAGGCTTTTGTCATTAGCCAGCACCACTGCCCTGCCTTTAGGGTTGCTAATCTTCTTGTAAATCATTGGAGAATTTATTAGGTGGAGACTCTGAGCGAGATTGGCATCATTAGTCCGTTCTGATTCCGACGCACTGTCATTGTTTGGTCTACCAAACAGTGATAAAAAATAAGAGTCAGAGTTGAAACTGTCGTCGGGTAGCTGGACAGCTCGGATGCCTTCTGGTTGACCAGGAAATATTGTATTTACATTAGTAACCTGATCGATCGCATCTAACAAAACTTCAGCGGTTAAACGTTTGGCATAGTAACGGGAAAAAGTTTGACTATCTTTAGAGTTATACTTGTTGGGGAGGGAACTTCGTTGATAGGTTTGTGACTCACATATGGTATAGATCAAATTTTTAAGATCATATCCATTATCAATAAAATGTTTAGCAAGAGCATCAAGTAATTCTGGATTTGTTGGTGGGTTAGTTATTCTCATATCATCTTCAGGCTCTACCAGTCCGCGTCCTAAGAAGTGTTTCCAGTAACGATTTACAAGCATTCGTGCAAAGAAAGGATTGTCTTTTTGAGCCATCCAATCAGCTAGAGAAACCCTAGGATCCTGATCGGGTGGAATATCGATGACTCCTGTTCCTAATCCTGTAGCTCTTACGGGAAGTTTAGTTTTAGGATTAATTGCGGCAGGAATACCAGGTTGATGAAAAATTATTTCTTCTCCAGTTTGACTTCCAGGTTTTCGACCCATTTGTGAGAAAAAAGCCGCAAAACCATAGTAGTCTTGTTGACTCCATTTTTCAAAAGGATGGTGATGACATTGAGCACATTGTAGTCTTACACCAAGGAAGATTTGAGCGACGTCCTGAACCTGATCTTCTTGATTCTTAACTTCTCTAAACCAAGTGACTGCGGGTGTTCGAGCAATATCACCAGAGGCGGTAATAATTTCCTTAGCAAAAAGATCATAAGACTTGTTTTCTTGAAAGCTTTGTCGGATCCATGAATGGAGAAGAAAATTACCTCGCATTGAATTGTTAGTACGGCGTTTATTACGAAGAATCGCGTTCCACTTATTAGCAAAATAATCAGAATATCCAGGACTCTCTAAAAGAGAATGAATCCATTTTTCACGTTTTTTAGGATCAGAATTTTCAAGAAAATTCTTGGTTTCTGTGGGAGTTGGCAACCGGCCTGTAATGTCTATTGAGGCTCTACGAACAAAGGTAGCGTCATCACAGGGTGGAGATGATGAAAGCTCAAGTGTTTTTAGAGTTTTTTGAACTAACTCGTCTATGAAATTTTTTACAATAAGTTTTTTCTCAATTGGAGCACCGTGCGGAATAGTTGCCCGAAAAACTGTTACTTGGTCTTGAAATCGAATCATTACAGCTACTTGTCCTGCAGTTTTCCCTAATTCTACTAAGCCTGTTTTACTAACTTCAGCCATCTCTTTTTCATTCGATTCGTACTGGACCAGACGGGTTACATCCTTGGTAGAACCGTCAGTATAAATTGCTGTAACTGCAAGCTGTTGTTTTTGTTTTTGGGACATTAGACGATGAGTGGGTGAAACTATGATTTTTGTAACTTTTGGATCACCAATTTTTCCAAAAGGCATTCCTTGTTTGATCCAACGTGAGAGTAACTCAAAGGTTGGAGAATCATGGTCAATTCGGCTACCACCTCCATGGGGAACGATGCCTGCCGCTTTGAGCAGCAGAAGGCTTTGGTCAGGTGCTGCTGGGGAAAGGCGTCTTCCCTTTCCTTCAATCACTAGATGTTCAAAATCTTCTTTAGGTTCAAAACCAAGTAGAGAAAGTCTAAATCCGTTTTGACCAGATGCTTTACCATGACAACCCCCACTATTGCATCCCAACTTCGTAAAAATAGGTACGATCTGGTTAGTAAAATTAATCCGTCTTGACTTAGTTGTGTCTCTTATATCTAGTTTGGTTTTGGACTCTAAACCATTTGGTCCTTTTACTATAATTTTAACCACACCATTCAGGAAAGGAGTGATATAGCCGTTTTCATCAATTTTGATTAACCCAGCAGGAACAGATTGATATTTCACTTGTCGAGTATAATCGGCTAGTTTTCCATTATCCATCAGACCTGTTACCAGTAATTGCAGTCTGGATTCTCGTCCATGAAGAACAAATCCTTTGTCTGGATTTTCTGAATTCAGGTGAATAGTTTCAATCGTTAATTTTTTTAATTGATTACCATCGGGAGCGGTATCTGGTTGGAGTGTACTTTCTCCCGCAAAAACGGTTAAAGGTACTAAAACCATACCAGCCACTCTGAGAAGAGTTGATCGAGAAAAGAGCACGATCCTAATCCTCACTTTTAGGTGACTTCTGGAATTGGATTATAGCCATCGACAAGGTAATGAGGTCGGTCAGCTAAATCTTTTATATGTGTTTTGTTCGCGTCAATTCCTAGGTTATGGTAAAGCGTGGAAAATACTTCCTGAACGTGAACAGGTCTTTCTTTGGGCTCTTCACCTAGTCGATTAGTAGAACCAATCGCTTGTCCAGTCCGCATGCCGCCACCAGCTAAAAGGGCGCAAGAAACACGAGGCCAATGATCCCGTCCACCTTCTTTGTTAATTTTGGGAGTACGACCAAACTCACCCCAAGCGACAACCGAAACATCCTTATCAAGTCCACGTTGATGAAGATCTTCAACCAGGGCACTAACACCTTGATCAAAGGGAGGAATATAACGGCGTCCATTCCAGAAATTTTTTCCGTGCCAATCCCAATAGCCAAAACTTACAGTAACACAACGAACGCCAGCTTCTACTAGTCGCCGAGCTACAAGGAACTGATCCATATGCATCGGAGCAGCATCCCGTTCTGGTCGTGCTGAACCTCTGCCATAGCGATCACGAAGTTTAGGGTCTTCTTGCTCAACATCCAAAGCTTTAAGTAATTTACTGGAAGTTAAAACATCAAAAGCCTGTTCGTTAAAACTGTCCATACCTTTCATCAAACCACTTCCATCCACGTCACGTCGAAAAGAATCAAAGCTTTGCAGCAATTGTCTTCGATCAGCTAGTCTATCCAAACTAACACCATTAAGAGTCATGTCATACCGGATGTCTCCTGCTGGTTTAAACGGAGTGTGAGCTACTCCTAAAAAGCTATTACGACCAAAGTTATACTCCCCATGTCTTGACTTATGAGATAGGTTGACATAGGCAGGTACTGCGGGATGGGTCGGTCCCTTGATTTTAGAAAGAACTGATCCCAATTCCGGCCAACCTCCTGGGGGAGGGGTACCTCTGTTTTCACTGATACGACCTGTCATACACTGATAGGAAGAGTGTGAATTTTCAGCTCCAACCAGACTACGCACTAATACAAGTTTATCCATGATCTTGGCCATACGAGGGAGATGTTCACAAATTTCTATACCAGGAACATTAGTCTTAATAGGGCTAAATTCCCCTCGAATTTCTGACGGAGCATCTGTTTTAATTTCATACATATCCTGATGAGGAGGTCCTCCAGGTAAATAAATCATGATGATTGCTTTACCAGATTTTCCTAGGGTAGAGTTTTTTTCTGCTTGTAATAATTGGGGCATTGTTAGCCCACCCATTCCTAAGGCACCAATCTGAATGAAGTTTCGGCGGGAAATACCATCACACATTCTATTATTAGCCCCGTAAATAGTGAGCATTTGTTATATCCTCCTCTTTTTCTTTTTACCTAGAAATACAGCCCTAATTTACCATTTTGGGACTAGTAATGTAAAGCAATCATCATGAAAATTGAAACTTACTAATATCACTTTTTAGCTTTTTAAAAATGTTAGTTAGGTTCTAGATCACTTCTGGTAATGCTTTATAATCGTCAAGAAGAAAGTGGGGACGATTAGCTAGATCAAGAAGCTGGGTTTTTTGGGTGTTAATGCCCAAGTTGTGGTATAGCGTTGCAAAAACTTCTTGGAAATGGATTGGACGTTCTTTAGGTTCCTCCCCCAATCGATTAGTAGTACCAATTGCCTGTCCAGTTCTCATGCCTCCCCCAGCGAGTAGAGCAGAAGAGACTCTAGGCCAATGATCACGACCCCCTGCACTATTAATTTTAGGAGTACGACCAAATTCTCCCCAAGCAATTACAGTTACATCCTTGTCAAGTCCTCTCTCATGGAGATCCTCTACTAACGCACTAACTCCCTGATCAAATGGGGGAAGGTTAGTCCGAGCTCTCTTG
This sequence comes from Terriglobia bacterium, assembly GCA_022452285.1. Lineage (GTDB taxonomy): Bacteria > Acidobacteriota > Terriglobia > Versatilivoradales > Versatilivoraceae > JAKUNG01. The sequence goes on from JAKUNG010000010.1 coordinate 146,554, forward strand.
AAATTTACGCTGTGCCAATCCCAAAAACTAAAACTGACAGTAACACAACGAACTCCAGCTTCAACCAATCTACGTGCCAGAAGAAATTGTGACATGAGTCGGGGAGCAGCATCAGCTTGATGTTTAGGTGTTCCTTCCCCATAACGTTCTCGGGTTCGCGGGTCTTCTTTTTGGATGTCTAAAGCTTCCAGAAGACGGCTGGATGTTAAGACATCGAATGCTTGTTCATTAAATGCATCCATTCCTCTCATTGATCCGCTGAGGTCTGTATCTCTGCGAAACTGATCAAAGCTTTTCAGTAACATTTTACGATCAGCAAGCTGTTCTATACTGATGTCTTGAAGAACCATATCTTTGCGGATGTCTCCATCAGGTCGAAAAGGTGTATGAGGCACACCTAGAAAACTAGGATGTCCAAAGTTAAATGGTCCCTTCATTTTTGGAGTGAGATTGACATAAGGTGGAATGACTGGGTTTGTTGGTCCCTGCAATTTTGAAAGTACCGACCCGATTTCAGGCCATCCACCTGGTGGTGCATCATCCTTTAGCCGACCGGTCATACATTGATATGAAGAATGACTATCTTTAGCTCCAACAATCGTTCGAAGAAGAACCAGCTTGTCGGTAATCTTAGCCAATCTTGGAAGGAGCTCACAGATTTGGATGCCAGAGACGTTAGTATTAATAGGGCTAAATTCCCCGCGAATTTCTGACGGAGCATCTGTTTTAATCTCATACATATCCTGGTGGGGAGGACCTCCAGGTAAATAAATCATAATGATAGCTTTATTAGATTTTCCCACACCTGCCTTTTGCTCGGCTTTTAACAGTTGGGGGAAGGAGAGGCCTCCCATTCCTAGAGCACCAATTTTGATAAAGTTACGTCTATTTACGCCGTCACACAACTGGTGTTTTCCACCATAAATAGTAAGCATTGCCTTTACACCTCTCCTATTAGTCCTGGAAGCCGTTTAACATCATATTGAGCATGATTGATTATTGATTTATTTTTCTTTTCATTAGAAATATAGGAAATTATACTCAGCTTACCACTATAATTTATTTTATGTAAAGCTATTCTGGAACAGTTTTTACTATTTCAAAAAAAGCACCCTTTCAATTGATTGTCTAACTTCAACCATAGAGGAGAAGCACTAATTCAATATTGTGTTTCATTCCGGATAACTCGCAAGATTTTAGGGGTCATATAGTGTACTATAAAGGATTAAGCGAGCTCTTAAGTTTCCTAAAGGTATTTAGTTCAAATTTTTTAGATATGTCATGAACAGAGATTAGGTTTTGTTGAAACAATTCCATTTTAAAGTTCTTGTTGCTGGAACAATGTTTTTAGGGTTTGTACTCGGTGTTAGCAGATCAGAAACCAAACAGTGGACATCGAATGGCCCTTTTGGTGCAACTATTTCTGCTGTTGTCTCCCATCCTATTGATCCTCATACATTTTACCTTTCGACTAGTAAAGGGAGTGTTTTTAGAACTACCAATGGAGGAGATACGTGGGAAGCAAGGAATAGTGGCTTAAGTGGAAGTCAAATTGAGACAATGGTGATAGATTTTTCTAACCCATTAATTCTTTATGTTGGAACAATTTCCGGAGAAATTTTTAGGAGTGATGACGGAGGGGAAAATTGGATTTCTCCGGGTTCCCGATTGCCAGGAGAAGCTGTTCAAGCCCTTGTCATTGATCTGGATAAGTCGTCTACTCTATATACTGCTACATTTGGTGGGGGTGTTTTCAAGAGTAAAAATAGAGGGAAAAATTGGAAACCTATAAATAAAGGGCTGTTAGGGAAACAGATTGAGACTTTGTTAATTGATCCTATCGACCATAATATTTTTTATGTAGGGACTCGACGTTTTGGGGTGTTTACAAGTTTCAATAAGGGTAAAAACTGGAAGAAAAACGGTTTGGACGGAGCTTGGGTTTCGAGTCTAATTGTTGATCCAGTTAATCCCAAAAATCTCTATGCAGTAACAGATGGAAACTTGGGTAGTGCGGTTCATAAAAGTATCGACCGCGGTGCAAGTTGGAAAATATTGAGAAAGAGTCCCGAAATCATTAGCTTAGTTATAAATCCGTTAAATTCATCCGATCTTTTTCTTGGAACACTTACTGAAGGGTTACTTAAAACAACGGATGGTGGTATTCGGTGGGAGACTATAAAAGCTCCTGTAGGGACAAAAGCTTCAGTCCATGAATTTGAAACTACGATAAAACCATTGTTAGAAAAAAACTGCTTTAGCTGTCATAATTCCGATAGTCATAAAAGCGGACTGGTTCTTGAAACTCAAGAATTAGTTGCTCAAGGTGGTGCTCTTCAAGGTCCAGCAATTATTCCTGGAAAAAGTCATGAGAGTCCTTTGATCCAGCGTCTGCGTGGAACTAAAGCACCCCAGATGCCTTTAAATGGAAATCCCCTTTCAGAAAAACAAATTGATTTAATTGCCAAGTGGATTGATAACTTGGATCCCAAAGTTTTTGCCCAGAATAAAGACTCTAAAAAAGAAAGCTTGCCTAGTTTATTTCCTGTCAAGTCCATGGTTTTTGATTCAGTTGATGGATCTAAAATTTATGCGGGAACTAGAGGTGTAGGTGTTTTCAAGAGTGTTGATGGAGGTGCTACTTGGAAATCTTCCAATCAGGGTTTAACTGAAATTGTTGTACAGGCTGTAGCTATTGATCCTGTTGATTTTAATTTGGCTTATGCAGGGACATATGGTTCTGGTATTTTCAAGAGTATTGACGGAGGTCAAACTTGGATAAGTGCTAATGAAGGTTTAACCGAAAAACGAATAGAAACTTTTCTTATACATCCTACTGAGCCAAAGAAACTTTTTGTAGGAACATTTGGCAGTGGGGTTTTTAAAAGTAATGATCAAGGGGAAAAATGGACTTCAGCTAACAGTGGTTTACCTCCCTCAAGTATTATTAGATCGTTGATTGGACATCCAAATAATGCATCTATCCTATATGCTACAGTAGATGGGAGGGGAATTTTTAAATCGGTAGATAGTGCTGCATCATGGGAAAGTGTCAACAAAGGCATTAGTAATAAGCAAATACAAGCTTTGGTAATTGATCCGTTGACTCCTGATAAATTGTATGCGGCTTCTGATGGTTCGGGGATTTTTAAGACAATTAATGGTGGAGGCAACTGGGCCCAACTTCAAGATAGTTTATTGAATACTTTAATTGATGATTTAGTGATCGATCCTCTTTCTCCATCAACACTTTATGCAGGAACTTTTGGTAGTGGCCTGTTCAAAAGTATTAATGAGGGAGTTGCTTGGTCTTCAATTAGCCAAGGATTACCGATTTTGCCAGTTGTTCGCTCTCTGGTTGTGAATCCTAATCGGCCATCAACTGTTTACCTGACTCTTTCTCAGGGATTGTTTAGAAGTATTGATGGCGGAACTAGTTGGAAAAAGATCGGGATTGACCAAGTTGGCAAAAGACAACTAGGTATTCAAAAACAAATGTTAAGCGGAGCAATTGATTTGTCAGAAACACCAAATCTTTATAGTGGTACTTCTATCGGTGTTTTTAAAATGTCTTTAAAAGATTTTAAAGAAAAAAGTTTGGATAACTAGGAGGCTTTTTGGAACCTTTTGTTGATTCAACTAGATATGTTAATGATGGGCTGGAATTGCGAACTCGGATGAATCGAGATGGCTACCTTTACATTAGAAATTTGCTACCTCAGAAAATTCTTGAAGAGTTGCGTTTAAAGTGGTTAGGAATTTTAGGTGAAGCAGGTTGGTTAGAAAAAGGAACAGCGCCTGAAAGTGGAATTCCAAATTTAGATGCTTTTTGTGTTGAACCTGAAATCCCCTACATGGAGGTAATGACTAAAGTTTTTTCATTAATAGAATACCATTCCATTCCCCATCATTCCAATGTTGTTGGTTTTTTTGAACGAATGTTAGGTGGGACGATTATAAGTCACCCTCGTTTGATAGGTCGGACAATTTTTCCGCAAAGAACCGATTATACTACTCCTCCCCATCAGGACTGGGTTCCCATTCAGGGAACTCCTGAAACTTATACAGCATGGATTCCTTTGAGTGATGTTACCAAGGAAATGGGAGGTTTACAGCTTTGTACTGGTTCTCATCAAAGTGGGATTTATGATTTTCAACCAGCCTTGGGAGCAGGAGCAATGGAAGTTGTTGACCCACTTGAAGGAACATGGGTTAACAACCCAATGCAACAAGGAGATATAGTTTTTTTTCATAGTATGATGGTACACAAAGGTGTATCTAATAATGCCAAGCAATTGCGTCTTTCAATGGATGCCCGATTCCAGAGGACTGATCAACCGATTTGTCCCAACAGTCTTGAACCACATGGCAAAGAAGTGAGGGATTGGAAAGCAATTTATAAAGATTGGCCTCAGAATAACCAACTGAAATATTACTGGAAGAAGTATGATCTTAGATTTCAGCCTTATGACTTGAGTTATAATGAAAAAAGAGATCAACTTGGTTTTGCAATGGCTGCTGCTGGAGATTCCCGGGCTCTTTCAGTTCTTCAAAGAATTATTGCTCGGGGTGATGACACTGCAAAACGAGTTAAAGCTGAAAAATTGTTGGCTAAGTTGAAAAATTAACTATTAAGAAACGGGAATATTATTGGTGAACTAAAACTCTCATAAACCTTTACTCACCTTAAGCTTTATTAAATTTTCTGCTAATCTTAGCAATTAAAATAATGAAACTTATTAGTTTTAGGGTCTGGTATAGAGAAAGTCTTTATTGTTATCATTGATTGGTGATAGAAGTTTTTAAGATTAATGTAGTAACTAGTAAGGGGCTAAATTATGAAATCAATAACAAGACGAGGTTTTTTGATTGCTGGAGCAGGGGGGCTGACGCAACTCCTGCAGGCTAAATCTAAGAAAAAGTCCTCAAAAAAATTGTCGAAGAAAAGACGCCTGCTATTTAATTGGGATGGATCTATGATCCATTGTTGGGGTCGGCAAGCATTACCCCATTCGTATGGTCCACTGACACGTGAACAATTCTCATCTTTGGTGTTTACACCGATAGAGAATACTGGTGTGGACACAGTCTGTTTTAGTTTTGGTAGTGGGAATGTGGCGGAATACCAAAGCAATGTACTGGAATGGCCTGGGGAAGCGGATCGGTTTGAGTTTCCCGAGAGCAAGACTTGGCATGGAGGTGTCGAAGTTGATCCAAAGGATCAATATCTAAATCCTAAAGGTTTGTCTGACGCAGGACATAACCCTCCAAGTGTGATTGTAGAAGAATGTCACAAAAGAGGTTTAGATGCTTTTGTTTCTTTGAGGATGAATGATATCCATGATGGTCAACATTCTAAGGGTACATTACCAAATCCTGAGCTGCCCACGTTTAAGAGAATAAATCCAGACTGGTTGGTTGATGATTTGGACTGGTGGTCCGTATTGGATTATTCTCACCCACGAGTTCGGGCTTTAAAGCTTAGGGTAGTAGAAGAATTTTTTGATCGATGGGATTTTGATGGTATTGAGCTAGACTGGCTGCGTCACTCACTCTATTTCCACAGGGGGACGGAAAAAGAAAAAGGGAAATATCTCACAGATTTTATGCGAACTGTGAGAAAAAGTTTGCAAAAAAAAGCGGCTAAACGAGGCAGACCAATTGAGATTGCTGTGCGCATTCCAGAACGAATAGAATGGTGTCATGCTGGAGGTTTTGAGATTGATCAGTGGTTAAAAGAAGACCTGATAGACATGTTAATTTTGGGTCAAGGATTGACAGAACTGCCAACCTTAAATGAATTTAGAGGTTTGATGAAAGATCGCCAACTGCCTATTTACCCTAGTCTTTATTGTTACGGAAATAGTTATGCAATTAGTCCAGATGAAGTTATTCGGGGTAGTGCTGCTAATTTATGGAATGATGGTGCAGATGGACTTTACACTTTTAACTGGTTTCTTTATGGAAAATGGCGCAAACATCTCCTCCAAGAAATTGCTGATCCAAAGCGAATGCAGAGGAAGGATAAACATTACACTTTAGTTCAGCGCTTTGAAGCAAGTCCTAGGCAACCTGGTGCTGATTTTGTTCGGTACAATACTGCTTCAAAAAATGCCCCTGTCCCACTTAATTTAATCGTTGCTGACGGTCCGAATGTCCTTCACATTCCAGTGGCTGATGACCTCAAACATAGTCGTCTCAAAAGTGCAGAGTTATGGTTGGCTTTAGACTACTCTCAGCCAGGTGATAGACTGGCTTTTTCTATGAGTGGAACTCCCTTAACCGCGGGAGAAGTGGATCCTGAATCCAGTTGGGTAACATTAGGTCAGGAAATCAGTCCATTACCTGGAAACGGAATGATTGGATTTCCATCCAATGAATCGTATGACATGCGTTTTAAGGGATTACGGCTTAAGGTTCCTGTTTCTTCACTGAAAAAAGGGCGAAATGCACTTTCAATTCACTTACTTAAAAGAGGTTCTGGATCAGCAAAACCTTTGAGAGTTAGAAGGGTTGAATTGATTACTCGGGTTTCTTAGGCTGAATTCCTAGTTTAATAAGGAATCACTAATTAATAAGTATAAAAACTAGTATCTTACTCTGTCGATTTAATTGGTCTAAGCTTTGTGTGTGTTTTGAATGATTTGGGCAAGACTAATTTTTAATCAGTTTATTCTGGACCCTAGAAAGAAACTTTTCTTTGTTTAGCGTTTTGTTTTCTCCCTTACTGCTTAGTACATCTTGCATTCTTTAGCTTTAGGGGATCCATCCTTCATCAATTCAGAAGAAAAGGCCTGAGCAGGGCACCTCCACTCTGGTAAGATATTTCTATGGTAACTAGAAGAAGTATTTTAGGATCTTTAGCAACAGCATCTCTTGGAAAGTTATTCTTCCAGGCTCCTGTTACCACCGCAGCAGTATCTCCTAACCATAAGATCCGTGTTGGTGCTCTGAATGTTGGTGACTACACTTTTTGGGGGATCTGGGCTGATATTTTGTCTAAGAAAGGCGAGTTTGGTGGTGGACTTTTGGATATGGAAATTAGCCACTGCTGGGACGTAAATCTGCAGAAAGCGCAAACTTTTGCTTCAAAGTATCATTGTGAAGTCGTTGAAAAATACGATGGAATGTTGGGAAAGGTAGATGCAATTGCTTTTGGAGGAATCTATGAAGTTCCATGGCAGCATCTCTTAGCTAGGCCCTATGTCGAAGCAGGTGTTCCAACTTATCTTAGTCGTCCTTTCAGTTATCGAATGCGGGACATAGATTTTATTTTGGATCTGGCGGCTAAACGAAACACTCCTTTAATGGCCACTAGTGTTCAAGAACATTATTATCAGGCTTCTTACCTTCAAAAAAGATTGGATCAGTTGGGCATTATTAAGAGCATTCAAGGGTTTTGTCGTAGCGACGAATATCCTGCCCATTTTCATATTCCATGGTTCATTTTGCGCACAGTTGGCTACGATGTTGACAAGGTATCGTTGATTACTGACGATGCAAGGAAGGCATCCTTTTTGCAGGAAACAATCCTTTTCAAAAAACAGAAAGGACAACCACCTTTTCTAGCTTCCCTTCATGGACTTACTGAGAGTCACTATCTTTATGTAAATGTTATTGCTGAAAGAGGCAATCAAATAATTACAGTTGACCGGAGTCCTAATAAGAAAGAAACCCTTTATCACTACTTTGCTCCTCAACTTGTAGATATGCAGAGGACATTTCGAGGAGAAAGTTTTCAGTCTTTCGATATTATTCGAAAAAAGACTCAGATTTTTCTTGCTGGTTACTACTCACATTTAGAAAGAGGGGGTCAGTTGACTGGATTAGATGATGTTCCACTTGATTGGTCACCGGATTACTTCAAATCAGGATGGATTGATGAAGGTATCTTCCAAATAAGGTAAAAAAGATTTTTGGATACCAAATTAATTTAGTTTCAAATACAAGTGGTTTTGACAAATGGAAAGAAGATCAGACGTTATTGTAATTGGTGGAGGGTCAGTAGGTGTTTGTACCGCCTATTATCTGGCAAAGAAAAATTTCCAGGTCACTTTGATAGAGAAAGGGCAGATTTGTTCAGGGTGTTCTTACGGCAATGCCTGCATGATTGTGCCTAGCCACGCAATGCCAATTCCTGCACCCGGAGTGATTAAGAAATCTTTGAAGTGGATTTTTAAAGAAGATAGCCCGTTACTGATTCGTCCACAGCTGGACAGGCAACTTTTTTCTTGGTTTTTACGGTTTGCTGCCTCTTGTCGTGAGAAACCTATGGCAAAAACCATACCGATTTTGAGGGACCTTGGGCGAGCTAGTCTACTCTTGTTTAGGGAACTCGCTGCAGCTGAAGATTTGTCTTTTGATTTTAAACAGCGTGGATTGATGACTGTCTATAGCAGTACAGCTGGATTGGAAGAGGGTAAGGAGGAGGCAGAACTACTATCTAAACATGGTTTATCAGTTAGCTTGCTTACGGGGGATGAGGCACGTGAATTAGAACCAGCCCTTAATAATACGGTTGTAGGAGCTATTTATTCAGATGAGGACGCTCATGGGAGTTCATTTCAGTTTGTCACCGGTATGGGGACAGTGGTTAAAAACCTAGGAGTCACCGTCGAAACTGACACAGAGGTAACAGGGTGGTTAATAGATAGACAAACTCCTTTTGGAGTAAAAACCAATAGAGGAGATTTCTATGCTAAAGAAATTGTTTTGGCAATGGGTTCATGGACACCCATTTTAACTAGTCAGCTTGGGGTTAGGGTTCCAGTACAGGCGGGAAAAGGGTATAGCATGACAATGGACCGCCCCTCAATCAGTCCAGAAATTCCTTTTATCCATGCAGAAAGAAAAGTTGGAGTGACTACTATTGGTAATCGATTACGGTTTGCCGGAACTATGGAGTTTGCTGGTCTGGACTTAAGCTTAAATAAGACTCGGATGAAAAGTATTCAGAAGGGAGCTGCAGAAGTACTTTCTGGACCAGAGGATCCGAGCAATGTTGAGTATTGGTGTGGGTTACGACCCTGTACGCCTGATGGACGACCTATTATAGATAGGCTCCCAAATTATCCGAATATATATCTCTCAACTGGTCATGCTATGCTGGGATATACTCATGGCCCCATTAGCGGAAAACTAATGGCGGAATTGATTAACAGGGAAACACCATCTCTGTCTTTAGAAGCTCTAAAGCTAAATCGTTTCTAATTAATAGCTACTTAATTTTCTCAGGTTTAATAATAACTCAAGCAGACTGGTATTTGAGATCAACCTCAACCATGCTGAGTTTCAAAGGTGTCTTGAGGCCAGGAGGGCGTTTTACAAGCCGAACCTGAATGATATTTTTTCCCTGCTGCAGAGGCGGGCAATCGACATCGTATTCAAGAGTTCCCGTCAAAAATTTTCCGCCATAGGGCCCACGTGACTTGTTCCAATAAGAAACTAAGTCAAAAGAGTCTGAACTTCTTTGAGGTAAGCGGTGACCATTTAAAATGACTTCGATTTTATCCTGGGATGTAAAATTGTCGAAAAGCAGGCGCAATTGGGTTTTTTTCAAGCGGCCTTGATTTTTTGCTGAAATAAGATCATCTGAAATTCTAAGGCTCAGACGAGAGCCGGATCCACTGGGCTTTTCAGTAAGCATTACAGGAAGTTGAACTGCAGGGACTGCTGATGAAAATGCAGCTCCATGCCCATTCCAGCTAGGGAACCAGCGTCG
>JAKUNG010000011.1 GCA_022452285.1 Terriglobia bacterium
TATACTCAGAGAGGCAGCCCTAAGTTCCATTCCGGTTATTACCGTTCGTCCAATGTCAGTCCTCAGAATACCGGGCATCCTGGATACAGATTTTTGGGAACGGTACAAGCTTGAAGCATTCAATCTTTATCGAAAGGATTATAAGGAGTTAAGAGAACAAATTGAAATACTAGACAGTGTTATAGATCTTTTCTCTGAAACAAATCACACTTTAGTTATTGACCCACAAAGAGACTTTTTCGATAACGTTGACCTTCGCAATATTTCTACTATTCACAAATTATTTACCGATCATTGTCACTTCCACGTCAGTGGAAACATGCTACTTGCTAAATTCATTAAGAACGAGTTATTAAACGGGGGCTTCGTCAAGAAAATCAGCAACGATCCGTGGTCTCCTAAGGGCACAAATACCGACATTTCTTCCACTCAGTAAGTTACAGCCCAACTTCTGCATCAATTTCCTTTATCCTGACAATCAATTAGGCGATGTAATCGTTGTGTTAGGTTATCTTATTACTCAGAAGCTCCTTCACTGACTGAAAATCAATGATCCGGGTGGCCTCACTGGGAGAGAGGGTTATTTGAAATTCATCTTCTAAGGCAAAGACCATCTGGAGATGGTTGAGTGAATTCCAGGATTCTAAATTTTGTCTGGAAGAATCTTCACTGATACTTTCAATTGAGACGGAAAAAACTTCAGACATGATTTTTTTTATTTTATCGTCCATTGTTTGGTTATTTGAAAAGCAAGGTCAAAAATAATAGAACCTTGTTTTTACTCCTCGCTATCTAAGAGATCCTTTTGATGATTTAGATTATCCGCAAAATCATTAAGAACTTTACTGGCTTGTATCGCATCTAAAAAACTGTGGTCAAAACTCAAACCCAAATTCAAGTAACTTACCTTTGACAGCACACCCTCTCTATCTTCCAATTTAAATTGGATTTTTGGAATTGCTAAAGTAGCAGCCTGTCGAGGATGAACAATTGGGATAAATCGAGTTATTTCTGTATGATCCATTGCTGAAACCATAAACGATGCTCCAGAAAGGTCTTCGAGAATTGGGTTTTTTCGCATGATGGACATACGGATTCTCATCAGTTCTTCGGTGATTTCAGTGGGGTGAAGGGAACAAGCATTTTTAATTGTAGGTATAGAAACATAATTGTCCTGGTTTACAACCACGCCAATATTTATATTCTTGTAGATTAGAATTTGATCGTTTTCTCTATAGGCATTAAATCTTTTATTTTGTTCGAGGGTTTTTGCCAACACACTTATCACCACTGAAAGAAAGGTGATTAATTTCCCCTTTTTTGCTTCATAGTTGGTGATCGTTTTAACGATCTCATCAAGTAAGACAATTCTTTCTACATATGACTGGGGTATAGTTCTAATACTCTCTAGCATTAAAACCTTACCTGTTTTTCGCCCACCAGTCAGGTCAACATAACTCTCAATCTCAACATCATTGTTTTCAATGTGATCTTGACCTTCAAGCTGTTCTTTACCACTAAATTCTAGGACATCTTTTTCCTTTATAATGCCTTCAATATTCAAGAGGGACAAATCGATGCCAAGCTTCTCAGCCAGATTTCGAGCTTTCTTAGTGGCATTAAATTTTTCTTTTACTGTTTTTTTATCAGAATCTTGATGATTAAGCTGGACCTGCTTTTCTTTTTCTTTTTTTAATTGTTCAAAGTTATTGCCTATTAAGGCAATGGGTTTTGAAACAGGAATTTCTTCTTTGGGAGTCGCTAGCTGGACAATTTTTCCAGAAAAATCAGATTCTAAATCCACGATAGCCTTCGACGTTTCTATTGAACAAATTACATCCCCTTTGGTTACACTAGCCCCTTCTTCCACTAACCACTTTACTAATGTAGCAACCGAGTCGTTAGCATTTAATTGTGGCAATTTTATTGTATAAATATTATTGCTGATTATAGTAACCCTTTAATTGCACTTTCTATGTCACTTTGATTGGGAAGAAAAGACCGTTCAAGTTCTTTAGAACTTGGAATAGGAAAATCCTTCGCTCCCACTCGGAAAATTGGTTTTTCCAAGTAATCAAAAACACGTTCAGAAATTTCACTAGCAACTTCAGCTCCATAACCACCAGTTTTGACACCCTCCTCTACAATAACTACCCTACCACTTTCTTTCACTGACTCTAAAAAATCTTGTATTGGAATTGGTTTAATTATTGATGGAATCAAAATTTCCACTTTTATTTCTTCTTCAATAAACAAATTTAAGGCTGCCTCAACTGCTAACAGTGTCACCCCACCATATGAGATTAAAGTGATGTCAGCCTTTTCTTCTTTTTCTACTTTAAGTGAAACAGTGGAAAAACTTTTGTTAGATTTATTAATTCTTTCAAAGAAAAAATTCCCTATCCTTCCAGTTGTGTCCACCGTTTTTAATTGCTCTGGATACAAAACCTTATTTTCTATAAATAAAGTGGGAATCCCCATTCCCAGAATAGTGGCTCGCAATAGTTCCCCAGGATTGTGATAACTAGAAGGTGCAACAATATTTATTCCAGGAACTGCTAAAAACAATGACTCTAAACTCTGACTGTGAGTTGGTCCAAATCCTGCATAGCCTCCCATTGGAGTCCTAATCACTAAGGGAACTTTGAATTGTTCTCCGTACATCCAGTGAAACTTACTTGCACCGTTAATAATTTGATCAGCACATAAGCTTATAAAGTCACCAAACATAATTTCCAAAACAGGTTTAAATCCATTCATTGCCAACCCAGTCGCAAATCCTGTGATCCCAGCCTCACTAATAGGAGTAGCCATCACTCTGCCAGGAAAGTTCGTTGACAATCCCTTAGTTACTTTAAACGCACCTCCATAGGGGTCAACTATATCTTGACCCAGAACCAAAACTGTCTCGTCCTCTTTCATTAGAGTATGAAGGGCAGCATTTAATGACTCAACATAGCGCATGTTAAAACCAAATTCATTTCCTAAAATAATCTCTAAAATTGTTTTACTTTTTTCTCAGCATTTTGAAGTTCATTTTTCACTAGTTGCCTGATTTCATTAACTTCACTTTTCATTAAACGATGTTCTAAAATTTTTAATGGATCCCTTTTTTTCCAATCCTCAACCTCGTCTAATGATCGACCATATTCTGTTGTACTGTGGGGTCCTAAACGATAGGTGTGAATCACTTCAACGTGAGGCTTCTCTCTCATTCTCATACCCTCTATAATGTCAAAAAATCTACTACTTAACTCTTCAACATCATTACTTTCCACCTCACCAAATGAAATATTAAACCCACTTATCCGAGAAGAAAAATTCCCAGCAAAGTTATTTTTAATTGATGTTGACTGGGCGTATCTATTATTTTCTACTACTGTCAGTAAGGGAACATTCCAAAGAGACACAAGATTAAGAGTTTCATATAAGACTCCCTCGCCAAAAGTTCCATCACCAATAAAAACAACAACTATATTGCCACTACGTTTAAGTTTTTCAGCATGGGCCATCCCTGCAGCCACAGGGAATATATTCCCTTGAACCCCATTGCTATAAAAACCGTTCTTACACAGATGCTGGCTTCCGCCTCTCCCCTGACATGGTCCTTCTTTTTTGCCCATAATCTCCGAGAGCAAACCAACAGAATCATTTGTTCTTGCAAGATAATGTCCATGACAACGATGATTACTTACTACTAAGTCCCCATCCTTTAGATGTTCTATAACAGAGACAGCACTCGCTTCCTGACCGATACAGGTATGTGTTGTTCCAAACAGCACGCCCTCCTTAAACAACTCCAAGAGCCGCTCTTCAAATTTCCTTATTAGCAATATTTTTCGATATAATTTTGATCGATTATGTACTTCTGGCTCTTTTAGCATTGTTTTACTTGTGACAGTTTTTCAGAAACATTAATAAGAAACTTTGATCAGCCAACATGCATCATTTTAAACAGTTAGTTATTGTCAAGAAAACTCCTACTATAATGACCCTTATGACTCCGGTAAATTAACTATTCTTTTAAAAAGGTAATGGCTAACCGCCCATTCTGTCCCTTTGTTAGTTTTCCATAATTCAGAGCAGGCCATAAAAAATATCTTCCAATAAGACCACCACTTTATTACTTGGTTGGACCCATAAGTATAGCTAAAGATTTTTTTAATATCAGCTGAATGCCGCTTCATATTGTTTAACCAAGCTTCCGCAGTTCTATGATAGTGCATACCATTAACTTGCCATTGTTTCTCAATCTTTAAATCTTGATTGAAACATCCTAACAAATCCTTACTAGGCATCGTCCCCCCACTAAAAAAATGCCGACCTAACCAGTTAAAGGCACCCTCAATTTCAAAATGATAGGCATACTTCTTGTGAGTAAAAATGTGGACAAATAGTTTACCGTCAATTTTCAGCCAGAGACTAATTCGTTGCATTAGTTCCTCATAATTTTTCATATGTTCAAACATCTCTACAGAAACTACTCTGTCAAACTGCCTACTGATTCTAAATTTATTTATATCGCAGGTAACTACTGTGAGGTTCTTTAAATTTAATTCCCTCGATTGACCAACAATATATTCCCTTTGACGTCCTGAATTAGAAACAGCTACTATCTTAGAATTAGGATAATTTTTAGCTATCCAAAGGCTAACTGCACCCCAACCACAACCCAACTCAAGTATTTCCTGACCATCCTGAATGTTCGCTCGTTTACACGTGAGCTCGAGCATACGAATCTCAGCATCATCAAGAGTATTGGTACCCAGTGGCCAATAACAGCAACTATACTTTAGGTTTTTTCCCAAGCAGAGTTTGAAAAATTCTGAGGGAACCTCATAATGCTGATTGTTAGCAAACTCAGTGTGAACAGCCACTGGCATTTGTTTTAATTCAGAGATTAATTTGTCCTTAGAACCATTATGGAAGTTTTCTTTCTCGATTTTTATTCTATTACGAATGAGAGCACGAATTCCAAGACGTACAGCAAAATCAGGCAATAGATTTTTTTCAAGTAAAGTATCTATCATGTTTTAATTTTCTTCCGAGGAAATGGAATAAAACATGAGGTTGTTTTCTGGTAGCGGTTATAGTTAGCCCCCTTAGACTTTAAGGACTGTGCTTCACTCGGCGGAACTCCAGTCACCTTGAGTAGAAGGAAAAGCATAGAAGCTGGACAATATATGCTCCACCAGGCACCAGAAGCAGTGGCAATTAAATAAAATCCAATCCAAATTATCCATTCGAAAAAGTAATTTGGATGCCTACAGTAATGCCAGAGTCCTAATTCACAAACTTCTTTTGATCCTACATTCTTTTTGAAGGAACTTAACTGCCAGTCAGCTCCACATTGACCTGCCAATGCAATGATCACAATACCTAAACCAACAATCTCAAGAGTGGCAATTTGATCGTTTTTATTCCAAGTAGGGACAGCAAAAATAACAGAGAAAAGCATTATTAACAGACCTTGAAAATAAAAAAATACTAATATTTTAAGGTTCTTTTCATTACCCCACTTTTTTTTCAATTCAATATATCGAGGATCTTCGCTGCCATTGTATCTCATCCATCGACCAGCAAGGTAGAATCCTAGTCGGCCAGACCATAAAGAGGTCAACACAGCTAAAGTCCATTGTCTAAAAGCATTACCTTCCCCCGTAAAAGCAAAGAAAATAGACAACGCTCCAAAGCTGAACCCCCACACAATATCCAAAATACTAATATTGTTGATTTTTCGACTTAGAAGATAGGTAAGATTGATAAGTACAAAAATAGTAGTCCATGCAATCAGTAGTTGTTTTATCAACCCAAATACCTATCAAGAAACGGATATACGAGAGTCTTTTTTTAATAGGAAATCTTCCAATGAAGCATTGAGTGGAAGCCTTATGACCTTGGTAATCGCATAAGTTGCCACCGCAATATTACCGAGGCAAAGGATCGCAACCAACCATGGAATACGAACTAACCAAGAATTTTCCTTATAAACTAGCCAAAGATAAAAAATTAAAAACCCCCAATAACAATCCAAAAGAGTAGCAACGTACCAAGGATGGCTTCCATGTACACGCAGATAATCAAACATATTTTGATAATTTCCGGCCCAAAAACATGCGACCGTCATTGTTACTGCTATAGTCAAAAAAAAGCACAGAAGAAAATTTCTCATATTTTTTATCCAATCAAGGTTAGGTTGTTCGGTTTTGTATAAACTGCTTGAACAACACCGATATTTCTCATGCTGAAATCAGCCTGACAACAGCAAAGGTAGTAATTCCACTTGCGGATGAATGCTTCTTCAAATCCCAGTGTCCGGATTTCAGGCAGTGATCCATTAAATCGCTTTCTCCATTCTTGTAAAGTTTGAACATACGACTCACTAAACTCTTCCCAAGAATGTAAAAAGAGATCCCCCGTCTTTTTCATGGCCTGAGCAATTCGATATTGAGATAGGAGTAAGGAACCGGGAAAGACATGTTTTTGAATCCAGTCTGTTCCTTTTCTCATTTCGTCATAACGTGAATCAGGACAGGTAATACATTGGATACCTAGTAATCCGTCACTCTTCAAAAGACGGTTACACTGTTTAAAATAATTTGCTAAATACTTGTCTCCTACTGCCTCCACCATTTCAATGGAGACAATCTTATCAAAAGTACCTTTTATTAATCGGTAGTCCTCAAAGAGAATTTTAACTATTCCTGAAAGACCCGTATCAAGAATGCTTTTCCTCGTGTATTGAAACTGTTCTTTAGAATTAGTGACAGCAGTAATACGACAACCATACTTCTTAGCAGCATATATAACAAAACCACCCCATCCACAGCCAATCTCCAATATATGATCGTTTTCACTAATTCTAAGTTTCTTACAAAGTAATTCATATTTATCGATCTGAGCCTCAGTGAGACTCTTTTTTTTATTGTCGAAGTATCCAGATGAATATGTCATCGTTTCATCCAGAAAAAGTTTGAAAAACTCATTACCGAGATCATAGTGATCATGGATATTTTTTCGACTGATTTTCAGATTGTTTGGCCGTAGGAGGTATCCAATGCGATTAATAAAACTAAGGCAGTTAATTGCCCAAGAAGGGCTTTTTGAACCAGACATTGAAGGAGAGTCATTGATATTAAGAATAAACCAAGAAATTACGGCAGAAATATCATTGGTATCCCAATCTCCGTCTACATAGGACTCACCAAGTCCTATGTCACCATAGAAAACACATTTTCTGAAAAATTGGTTTGAATGGATTTTTACTTTTACTGCCTCTGATGTGTGGCTACTACCATATATTTTTTGAGTGCCCTCGGGCAGAGTCATCACTAACTGCCCTTTTTTCATTTTAGTTAGTGCTTGATGTACTAATCTTCGGAAGATTCGATCAAGGTAAGACAGTCTGATCACTGCCTTATTGTTTTGTTCTTCAGTTGTTGTTACTTTTTTTTTATTCATTTGCATGACATTCAGGTTTTCGTTTTTGAAGTTCGACAAAGATTTTTCTGTAGCTCAGGGTTGTTTCCCTTAGGATAGTACTTAAGACCTTTTAAATAGAGCAGAGCAGCATTCCAGTGAATAAGCATAATAACCTTCAGGGTGATTAAAGGGTATTTTATGGTATACCAACTCAATTTGCCATTTGACAATGGAGATGCAGAGCCAGTAAGGGAACTAGTCAGAATTTTTTTCTCACCTTGGTATTCGTCTATATGTATATCTAATTGCCCTCCAGGTAGACCAAAATCAAACTCAAACTCTAATTCAAGACTAGAAAATGGGGACACATAAAAATATTTTGGAATGCGAAGTTGAAATCTGCCATCCTTAAAATCAGTCAAGATATATGGCTTCATTTCTCGAAAAGTATTGCTCACCTCTGCAATGGCACAAATAGGTTCTCCCTTCCTACTGAAGATAAAATAAAACGAAACTGGATTAAAAATGTACCCTAAAACCCTTGGTAAGGTAACTAATTGAACCTTGCAACTATTATGCAAGGCCACACCATTTTTTCGGGCATAGTCCAAGATTTTTTTCTTAATAGTTTGGTCATTCTTAGCTAAGTGGTCATAGTCATAGAAAGAATACAAGTTGAATTGGTTATATCCAAAAAGAAGCATCTTTTTAGCTAATACATCCAGTTCATCCAGATCGACACAAAACATAAAAACT
This sequence comes from Terriglobia bacterium, assembly GCA_022452285.1. Taxonomy (GTDB): domain Bacteria; phylum Acidobacteriota; class Terriglobia; order Versatilivoradales; family Versatilivoraceae; genus JAKUNG01. The sequence goes on from JAKUNG010000011.1 coordinate 8,179, forward strand.
TTGTAAACGAAATAATGTTTTTTAGGACTGATCCGATGATGCATTACTTTACAATCATAAAGTAGAGAAGTTAATTCCACAGTGGTCTCCTCAAAATTCTGGAACACAAATCCAAAGCAGAATTTAATCCATCCTCGTGAAAACCATACTTGAAATAGCTACCACAAAAATAAACAGTCTGATCCCCTGAAGATTGGTTCAAAATATGCAAATCCTTTTGAACATCTATAGAGGACCTACTAAAAATAGGATGTTCAAATTCGACTTGCTTGATAATTTTTTTTTCATTAATGTCCTTCACACCATTAATAGTCACAAAATAATTGTCTTTAGCTGAAAAATTCTGAATTGAATTAATCCAGTACAAAGTTTGGGGATATCCATTAGATGAGTAATCGCCTTTGATCAGACAATTCCACGATGACCAACAAAGCTTTCTCTTTGGCATTTGTCTTGAATCAGTATGAAGGGTACCAATATTTTTTTGGTACTTGAATTTGCCAAGGAGGTTTTCTTCCAATGCAGAAGGGTGATCCAATACTCGTAATGACTGATCAGCATGACTGGCCAATATCACCTTATCAAAAACTTCTTTGGTACCATTCTGGGTAATTATGGTGGCTTTACCATTGGTGCGGACAATTCCTGTAACGCTTTCACCAAGTCGAATGTGATTTTTAAAAGAAGCAGTTATTTTTTCAACATAATTCCTAGAACAACCATCTGGCGTTAACCATTGATGTTGCGTACTCATACCAAGGAAACCATGATTATAAAAAAATTGTAACAAAGAGATTACAGGAAATTCCATAGCCACTTCCGATGGAATGGACCAAATGGCAGCACTCATCGGAATAATATATAGGTTCAAAAAATCATCACCGTATTTTTTTTCTTTTACATATTCGGCTAATGTAAAGGAGTCAAACTCTCCTGATTGAAGCGTTGCTACCGCCTCTTTATTGAACCGATTTATTTGTAATAACATTCGCCAGAACTTAGGACGAATCAGGTTTTTTCTTTGTGCAAAAAGTTGGTTCAAACTGGAACCACAGTATTCTATCCCCAGAGGAAAATGTTGAACACTGAAAGACATATCAGCATTCTTAATTGGTACATTAAGTTCTTGAAATAGCCTAAATAGATTAGGGTATGTTTGCCTATTAAAAACCATGAAACCCATGTCGATAGGAATTTTCACAGAATTGTCCACTACATCAATAGTAAGTGAGTGACCACCTACATGACTGTTCTTCTCGAAAAGTTGAATATCAAACTCCTGTTGTAAAAAATATCCACAAGCCAAGCCTGAAATTCCTGTACCAACAATTGCCAAGCGTTTTTTCACAGGTTAATACTCTCAACAATGGTGTTTAGATGATGTTAAGGCGACTAATTAATCGGAAAAGAAGCTCCTTAGCCAACATTATTCTATGGCTAGCTTCCATGAGAACTATCGGTTTTAATTTGGGCCGGACTCACTTTTAGAATACCAATTTTTGATTTACCAGCACACTATGTAGAAACGATAAGACCAAAAATTAAGGTTGAAGGCAGTACTGTTTAGTTTGTCAACAATTATATAACATGGATACTACCTGTAACTGCAATGATTTAATGATTAATTTCAGATAAAAACTCCCTCTACTAGTATTCAATGGGGGACTCTTCAAAATGACGATGGAGACGATATTCAATCGAACAGTCTACATCAAACACCTCAATTGTTCCTTTCAGTTTAGGGTCTTTTCTGGTCAGTGTAATCGCAATATGGTTTTTGCCTTTTTTAGGGTAATGTTCTGGTGGTAAATGGTAGTCCATAATATACCCATAAGGACTAACAGCGAAGTTTTTCAGTGTTCTAAAGTGGGCGTCTATCTCTTGCCTGATAGAATCGGGTAAGATGAAATCATTCAAACTAACCTCGATCTTATCTAAAGATGGTTCTATAGCTGAAACCTTCACTTGGATACTGACCGACTTAACACGCCCTAATCCATGCCATTTTGGCAAATCATCAGCAACCCTCAATGGTAAAATCAACGGCTCCCCCTCAGACAAACTGATTGGCAAAATTGGGTCCTTGATTGGAAAGAGGGGCTCAGGATCTCTTTTTCCCATAGCCAGTGATCTGACTTTGTACATTTTGTCCTCAGTAGCTAGAAGTTCAGGGTGTCCAAGCGAGCGCAGGGTAGCATATTCTGTTGGCGTCCAAGGCCAGCCATTCGGGCTCCAGGCTCCACTACATACGCCAAATCCGTCAGCACCTTGGTCGTAGGAAAGAGCGGCAGCAGCATGAGTCATAGGAGGTGTTGCATTTGGTTCTAGTTGGCGGCCAAGAAAAGTTGTAAAACCTGCTAACACCCTGCAACCTGTTCCTCGAGTCAGCTTAACTGCTGCGGACAAGTCTAAATCCTGGTCAAGCATAAGGAGAGCATTTTGGGGAGTTTCTTTTTTGTAGGGACTAATACAAATTAATCCATCCACAAGGTTTTCTGTAACCCAGGTTTCCACTTCAAATCCAGGGATTTTCCACATGGATGAGGGACCTGAAGGAATTCGTACATAAAGACGTTTACGTCGCCCCTGTGTTTTTTCTGCTTTTTTTGCTACCTTTTTTAACTCTCTGATCCACTGGGTCAGGATAGGAGCTAATTCCCCTACTTCATCAAAACGACAAAATGGGCCAAATTCATTGTCCAGAGACAAATCCACTTCAATACCATCAGATGCATAACGAGTAAGTAATTCCTCAAAGATTAAAAACCGTTCTTTGCGGACCTCAGGATGAAGAAAATTAAGTCGTTTCGAACTGAACATCCGTCCTAAAAATTTTGCCTGAGAAGCACTATCCTCACCAACATAAAATTGCGGATTATCAAAAACAAAATCAGATTTTCTCCCATAACCTCTTTCAACCTTAGGGTCTCCACCAATAATACAAACTGGGCAAGTAGGTAAAAACCAGATGTTTTCCTGATGGCAACGTTCTGCTAAAATCCTCATCGGATCATTCCCATCGGCAATTAGTTGCTTAAGATTACGTGAAGCCCGATAGAAAATAGGGTGAACCCAAACATCTACATTGTCACCCCACTTTTGCGCAACCTGACTACCGTATTGCACTGCACCACCTTCCAGACCTGCCGAGTAAAGAAGAGTGTCCACGCCACTGTCGACCAATTGATCAACTGCATAGGTTAAATCAGAAGCTTCCAAGGGAGGAGCAAACTGATAGAGACCCGATGCATGCCGACCATCATCATAACTAAACACCGTTGGTTCTTTTGATTGCTTGCTAGTTTTTTGATGATGTTTAGTCGCAGAGACCGAAACCACTGGAGCAACTATAGAACCAGGTACAGCCAGGCTTAATGTTTGCAGAAAGTTTCGTCGTTTCATTTTTGTTCGTGGTCCTAGGTTGTCAACAAACCATTCAAACCACTTCTCCTTTCTAATAAATTCATTGTCAATACTTAATCGGATGCCGCTCAAAGTGACGGTGAAGACGATATTCAATCGAGCAATCTAAATCTCCAATTTGAAATGTGATATCTACATCTGGATCCTTATTGAGCAATGTTACCTTTACCCAATTTCTACCTGGTTTGGGATAGAAATCAGGTGCAAGTCGGTACTCATAAATTTGACTGCCCTGATAAGCAACGCCCTCTTTTACAAACCGGTAGTTTAAATCAGTAATATTAAGAAGATCATCTGGTAACGTTTTATCATTAAGTTCAATTTTCAACTGATTTCGTGATGGCTCAAGATTAACAAGTCGGAGCCGAAGTTTGACAACTTTGACTCGTCCAAGTGAATTCATGTGTTGCAAATCATCAGCAATTCGCAAAGGAATTTTCTGAGGTTTCCCTTCCTCCAGTGATTGAGGGAGAACAGGTCTTACACCAGGAACCCCAGACCCAAAAGTTTTCTGGCTACGGGGTTGGTCCCGAACATGATATATCTTGTCGACACCTGCGAGTAATTCAGGAGAACCAAGAGGGCGTAAAACATCATACATGTCCTTTAAAAAGGTCAGTTCCTGACTTCGTACCATGTCATGGAGTCCAAATCCTGCTGCACCTTGATGGTAGCCATTGGCTGCAGCTGCCCAAAGAAGCTTTGCTGTTGGCTTTGCATCTCTCCTCTTAACCAAACTTGTGCCAGACTCTGCCAGAATTCGACAGGAAGTGCTCTTAGTAAGAGATACTGCTTTTGAAATTTCAAGGTCCTGGTCAAATACCTCCGGATCAGTTGATGCACAAATTAAACCATCAACCAATCCCTCTGAAATCCAAGTATCAACCTCAAAACCTACAGCATCCCAACTTTGAGGGTTAGCTGGAATTCGGGCATAAATTCGTTTACGTCGAGCTTGTTTTTTTTCAGCCTTCTCAGCAATTTTCTTCAGCTCACGAAACCACTGGGTAAGCAATGGAGCACACTGACTAACCTGGCTAAATTTACAAATAGGTACCACCTCCGTATGTACCTCTATCCCATCGGTCTCATACCGAGAAAGAAGCTCTTCATAAATTCGAAGGCGTTCCTCTCGTACTTCTGGAAAAATAAAATTCAGCCTCATTGGGGATATGTACTTGGCACGGGGATCATTATCCTTACCTACCCGCAGATGATTACTGTTTAAAACAAAATCAGAGAGTCGGCCAGTTCCTCTAGCCTGCTCAGATGCCCCAGCACCAAGATTAAGATGCGCACTAGCAAAGAACAAAATACCCTTTTCATGACAGCGTTCACAAAACAGCTGGGGACGGTCCCATCCCTCAGCAAGAAGTTGTCGAACGTGAAGTCCATCGCGATAGTTCACAGGATGAGTCCATTTAGTCACATTGGTTCCATGCATTTGCCCCACATGGGTATCGTAAAGACACATTCCTCCACGCATTGCTAATGAAAAAATTAGGGTATTGACGGCTGTTCCAGCAATCAGATCAACCGTCTTAGTTACATCAGCCCGTGTGAGTGGTGGAGCAATTCCCGACATATGATGGAAGTCTTCACGGACAAAAACCCTTGGCTCATCCGCCTGTTCATCGTAGATAGATTTAGCAGTTAACTCAGAGCTAGCTGACACTAAAGATACCGGTGCAGCCGAGCCTATCGTTTGTAAAAACTTTCTTCGGTTTACCATCAGGGTTCACCTCTCTATTACCGATACGAATTTGTAAGTATGATTTCCTTTTTGAAGACTAAGCTCATGAATCTAAAGAGTGCTAAAAAAAATGAGCCATGTAACTAGTCTGTTTCAGCATCAGAATCACCAACGTATTTGTTGAATAGTTTAGCGTAATCTTCTCGAACAGGACTAAAGATGTCCAAGGCTACTGCAGGACCCCCAACAACAACTGCTTTATGATAGACATTAGAAGGGACAAAAAACATCGATCCTGCTTCCACAACTTTCACTTCATCACCAATAGTCATTTCAAGCTTCCCTTCCAACAAAATTCCTGCTTGTTCGTGGGGATGGTTATGCAAAGGAACCACAGCTCCTTCGTCCATCTCCAAATAGGACAACAATAGGTTTTTACCATAAGGAGCTCGAATTCGAACCCCGGGCTGAATTTCAACAGTTGGAAAATTCTTAATATCAATAAAAGGCATTTTTCCCTTCCTCTCTAAAAAACAAAATTTAACTCACCATTTGACAAATTTTTTAAATCTCATAGAATTTCAAAAAAGCTTCCAATAGCTTAAACCGCTAGGGCTTGGTAAATTTCGTCAAGCCAAATAACCATTTCAGCAGTAGCATCATTACTGCTCATCTGACCAAATTCCCAAGCTCCCTGCTCATTTTGTAAAGCCAACAAATTATCGCCAACACGAGCTGCGATCTCTGCGTATTTAGTTTTACCTGTCAGGGTATATAAATTGGAAGCTGCCCAACCAACCTTACCCGCCCTTAAACTACTGAAGTTAAAGTCGCTGGCAATTTCAGCCAGTTGCATATAATCTTCAGCTAACCCTAACCATTTTGTGTCTCTAGTTGCCTTAAAAAGATTAGCCAGAAATCCAGCTGCTATTCCAGGATGAAAAAAGTATTCATCTCGCTCAGCGTTAGCGTTTAGCAGAAATCGACTTTCTTCTTGGAAATCATATTGTAAGTGGAGACCTACAGCCCGGCTGTAAACTGAATAGAGTTGTTTCGGATAGTTCGGCTGAAGGTCCATTAGTTTCTTCATCCATCGGCCCACTCCCAAACTTTCTTTGAGTCGCCCAGTATAGAGAGCAGCTTGTCCTCCTCCACTCACCACCCAAAGATCCTGTAAAACTCCTGCATTTCTTTCAGTGGCACTGGAATAAAACCCCCCACTGTCGGCATCGTAAAATTGCAGTACAAAATCCATCCCTTTCTGAGAAAGATCAAAGTGGCCTTGCCTATGGGCCCCGATGATTACCCAAATGTTGTAGTAGATGTAAGGATACCCTACTGTTTCCTCTGGTCGAGGACCAAAATCTCCCTCTGGTGTTTGACCATTATTCCTAATCCATTGGAATAGTCTATTAGCCTCAGCACTTGCTCCACTAACCATAAGGGCCAGCGGCACCTTGTAGTAATCAGCCAGTCCGCGTTCAGGTAATCCAAAACTCCCATCTGCATTTAATTGACTTTTTAAAAACTCACAGCCTTTATCCCGACCAAGCTTAAATCGACTTTTCGGCAACTTTTGAATAACCATGATGAATCACCTTACTATTTTAGTTGAACCAATAAACCAATTCACTTTGAGATTAGCCATTGAAGACTCCTCAAATCAAGTCCTCCCAGTAGAGAGGATCCGCTAAAGTTGGATCGGGTTGAGGTAATGCTTTTATCTTTGACATTAGATCCTCAGGTAAAGCCCCCTTGGCAAAACTCGATAGGTTATCCTGAAGCTCCACTTCATTCTTTAGGCCCATCAAAACTGATGAGATCTCAGGAAAGGAGAGGCAAAACCTTACAGCAGCTTCTGCAAGTCCACTAACTTCCGATCCCAAGATATCGAGGATCTGGGAAGCATGATCTCGGAGTGGAGCCAATTTTACAGGTAAACTATTTATTTGATCAGTTAACACGCCTCGCAGAAATGCTGATCGAACAAAGATACCAATATTTCGTTTGGCAGCTTCAGGAAAGACCCGTTGACTCATTTGCTGGTTGAGGAGATTGAATGGCACCTGGATGACACTAAATAATGGGCAGTCCATTACGGCAAGAGCTCCTTCCTCTTGATAACAAGTTGCTCCAATATGTTGGATTTTTCCCTGACTTTGGGCTTCTGACAAAGCATCCTGAACAGAAATATACCTCAATATTTCCGGAGTGGCGTTATGGATGTGCAATAGAGCTATAGAGTCAATTTGAAGTGCTCTTAAACTTTCCTCAATTGAGCGAAAAACTACTTCTCGTAATGAGACTGAATCAGTGCCTATTTCTTCAGGGCTAAAAATGACCTTGCTAGCAATATAGGGTTTAGGAGAAACATCCCGAAGTGCCTGCCCAATAATTTCTTCACTATTGCCATAGGCACGTGCCGTATCTAGCCAGTTTACTCCCTGATTAATAGAACTCTGGATCAGGCGGATTGAATTTTGAACCGTAGGACGGGAATAATTTGAAGATCCCTTGAAGCCATAATCAATACCAATCTCTGCCGTTCCTAAAGAGGCCTCAGAAGCTAAAAGTCCAGTCTTTCCTAGTTTACGAGAATTCATGGGTTCCAATACTTATATCAACCTTAATCGGAAAACCTAAAAATCAAAAACTATTAGATACTAGAGTCTACACCAATTGGTTTGCCAAAGAGCAACACAAGTTTCAAAGGTGCAAGTCCTGAATTTTTGAAACCGTGTTCTACGCCTGGTGGAACTAAGATAGCATCTCCTGCTTTCACGTTTATTGTTTCAGTTCCAATCCACATTTCACCCTGTCCTTCGAGAAAGTAATAAATTTCCTCTAAAGCTGACTCTTTTTCATGAATGTGGGTTCCTTCACTAGTTCCTGGTTTCAGTTCCCAGACATGAAAGCCAATACCCAATTGACTTTTACCATCAAAAAAAGAACGAATGTTAATAGAACCTTTACCTTCATGAACACCTTTTACATTTCTTATTCCTTCAATGTCATTTTGTCGGTAGAACATAGTCATCAAAAAATCCTTCCTGAGCCATAACTACAAGATTAAAAATTTTGATAGGGTAATTAAACTAACTTAATTATAGAGCTAGGTTAATCCTATATTCTCATTAAATCATTTGAATAAATAGAACAGAAGGCTAGCACATTAATCTTAATATACATACAATAGTTACCTATTAATGGTACATACAAAAACCACAGTGGAAAGGTATTAGTAATGACTTTGACTAGTGAAAATTTAAAGGGAATGTGGGCAGGTTTACCAGTACCCTGGAATAACCAAGACCAATTAGACGAGAGAGCTTTACGGGAAAATGTTCGACGAGTTTGTAATATTGGTGCTCATGGTGTGTATACCCATGGAACAACCGGAGAGTTTTATGCCCAGACATTTGAAGAATGGCAACAGGTAGCACAAGCAACCATAGAAGAATGTCGAAAGTTAGGAACACCTACACAAGTGGGTTGTACTGCTCTCTGGACTTCTGAAGTTATTCGCAAAGCAATCTTTGCTCAGGAAATTGGTACAGATGGAATCCAACTGGCATTTCCATTCTGGTTATCGTTAACAGATTCAGAAGCTGTAAAATTCTTAAAAGATGTTTCTAGTGCAGTTCCAGAAATGCCTATCATTCTCTATAATACAGCACGCTCAAAGAAGCCACTTACTCCAGGTCTATTGAAATGCATTTTAAAAGAAGATATTCCAATAATTGGATGTAAGGGTGTTGGTAATGAAGAGGAATTAAGAATATTTCAAGAAATTGCTCCTCAAATGAAAATTTTTGTTGGCGAACCCCAATTAGCTGAGTGGTGGGAATTAGGGGCTCGTGGTTCCTACAGTGCTCTTATATATACTTGCCCTAGATTAATGCTTCGTTACTTCGACCTATGTGAAAAAGGGGGAAGTAAAGCAAATCAAATTGCCGATGGATTGAAACGGATTCATTCATCTTTTGTAAAACCACTTGCTAAAGAGGGTTTTACAGATACTGCTTTTGATCGAGTATTTGCCGCTGCCACAGGGTTTTTAACTGGACCCTTACTGTCTAGTCGACCCCCTTATCGGATGCCAACCATGGAAGATGTTGATTTTCTCCGTCGGTGTTCTAATGAGGTTTTTCCAGAATTACTGGAAAAAACCAAAGACGTTGTGGCGGTTAGCTAGGCCGAGAATTATGTGCGTTTCAGTCCCAGAGAAGAGTTGATAGATGCGTCATCGCCATAGAATTTCTAGAAAACAAGAAGGGGATTTCAACGACAAGGGTAAAACTTCATCAACCCTGGTTAAAGAGCAAGATCCTCAAACTAAGACAATTTCCAGAAGACAATTGCGATTTGGTTGGTGGTCACTGCTATGTTTTCTCTCATTAGGAATCTTCCTGGAGAGTCTTCATGGATTCAAAGTTGAATGGTACCTAGACGTTTCCACTTCTACTAGGCGACATATGTGGACACTTGCACATGCGCATGGCACAATTTTATCGATTCTCAACTTAGTTTTTGGAACTTTTATAAACCTTCTGCCATCCTGGACAAATAGATCCCGTAATCTAGCCTCCTCTTTTTTAATGGCAGCTGGGTTAATACTTCCGATGGGTTTCTTTTTAGGGGGTTCTTTTATTTATGCTGGGGATCCTGGACTTGGTATTCTTCTGGTTCCACTCGGTGCGATTTTTCTACTAATTGCTGTTCTTTTAACTGCCCTCCATACAAAATCCTAAAATCAAGAACTTAACTTTTGAGACAAACTATGGTGCCTGTCTACCAATCTCGGTGATAGCCAGCTGACCAACCTCCATCTACAACTAGAGTTGTACCGTTGATATAGCTAGATTCAGGAGCAACTAAGAAAAGAACAGCGTGAGCAACTTCCTCTACCTGGGCTGGTCGTCCTAAAGGTATATGGGCAATCAGACTGGCTGCTTTCTCAGAGTAAGCTCCATTTGGCCCATAAAAAAGGGCTTCAGTCCCTTGAGTCAAAGTCGAACCTGGAGCAACAGCATTAACTAGAATGCCTTTAGGCCCTAACTCCAGGGCCATGGACCGCGTCAGATTAATCACTCCAGCTTTAGCAGCTACAAAAGCACTCTGTAGGCGTAAAGGAACAATACCAGCTACTGAACTAACATTAACAATACGTCCAGCTGAATTTTTCAACATGACTGGAATTGAAACCTGACTCGTAACAAAGACACCTGTCAAATCAATTTTAAGGATTTGTTCCCAGTCATCACTTGAAAACTGGTGAATTGGAGATCGATCACTTAGAGTATTGATACCAGCATTGTTAACAAGAATATCAAGACCACCCATTTTTCTAGAAACATTATCAACCACTTGTTCCATTTGATCTCGATCTGACACATCTCCTGCCAAGGCAATGCAAGTTCTATCTGTTCCAGACAATTCTCGTGCAGTTTGTTCATTGGTCTTCATGTCAATATCTACACTTACTACAGCCGCACCATTACTCACCAGCAGCTCAGCTATTGACCGACCAATTCCTTTTGCACCTCCAGTTACAAGAGCAACTTGACCAGTTAAATTCACCTTCATAAATATGCCTTAAAAACACTCACCTTTGTATTATATCTCAAACAAAACTTGAGATCTTTCTACAGAGGATTGATGAAAATTAACCGGATAAAATTATTCTTTTCTGGATTCCGCCTTTTCTCTAATTATTCCACAAACCACATCAGCTCTTTCAACCATCAAACCAAAGTCCACACCAAATTGAAGCCACTGAGCACCTTTTTCCATCCAGTAAGATCCTTGGTCCGGATCTGATCCGATTGCAATCCCTACAAAAACAGAACTCCGACGAACCCTAGCAATAACCGATTCAATCACTTTGACAACTTCAGGGTGACTTGGATTAGCCATATGACCCAGAGATCCTGATAAATCATTGGGGCCAATTACTACGCTTGTTAATCCTGGAACTTCTAAAATCTCATCCAAATTTTCCACTGCTTCAGCAGTCTCAATTTGCACAACAGTGATAATTTTCTGATTAGCCCTTTTGCAATAATCACCTCCGCCAGCCCGAGCAAAGTTTGTTGGTCGTCTAGGACCATAACCTCGAATGCCTTCAGGAGGATAGAGACAGGCCGTTACAGCTTTACTAGCATCGTCAGCAGTTTTAATCATTGGAATAATCACCCCATCTGCACCAATATCCAATACCGGTTTAATTAGAACTGGATCATTCCAGGGCACTCGAACAAGGGCCGTTGCCCCAACAGCTCGAGTAGCAACAATATGACCTTCAACCCTTTCCAGAGTCATTCCGTTGTGTTCGGTATCAATCCAAGCAAAGTCATAAACATGACCAAGTGCTTCGGTCACTGCCGAGTCATTAAAGGTAATTCCTATACCTAAACAAAATTGACCCTGTTGTAGTTTTTCTTTAAGTTTATTAGCATTGTCCATTCAAGTATTCTCCTCGTCTTGTCAGTCTAATTCTCAGGTAACACTATAATTGGGGGAATCTTTAATCCCCAAGCCCTTAGCTGTATTACAAATTGCTTCCCAGGTGTTATGATCTAGTGAAATTCCACTCTTAAGTCGTTCCTGCTTTAAACGAAAGTCTAGTTCCCCTGGCATAACAACCTCCTTAAAACCTTCAGCAGGGGGGGAAGATTTAATGAACCCCTTCATTTCCTCAATTAGTACACCAAATTGTTCACGACTCTGAAAAGCTGTAATATCAATAACAATGAAACAAATACCATTGCCATCCCTGTCAGCCATAGAAGTAGAAGCAGCCAAAATACCCCCTAAAATATCAACCAAAAGGGATAGAGCATAACCCCTATAGCCACGATCGCCGCCAAAAGGAAGGATAGATCCTTGAGGGGGACCATAAAAATCTTTAGGGTCACAGGTAGGTTTTCCTTCAGCATCTACAATCCAACCAGCAGGAACCTGTTCCCCCCGATTACGGTAAACCCTAATTTTTCCTTCAGCGGTCTCAGCAGTTGAAAAATCTGAAAGAATAGGATCTGATCCTGGACAGGGAACTGCAAAAGATATGGGATTAGTAGCTAGGCGTCCTTCCTGACCTCCCCAAGGAAGGACCCAGCGACCTGCATGCAAAGAATTGGCCAAAGCAATGGCTATAAACCCTCGTTCTGCAGCCAACTGGGTATAAGTTCCAATACGCCCAGCATGACAACAATTTGTCGTAACGACTGTAGCCATATGATTACTGTCAGCCTTTTCAATTGCGATTTCCATTGCTCGTAATGCTCCTACTTGACCAAAATTCCATCCACAATCAATCGTAGCCGCAGTAGACATTTCCTTCTTAATTTTAATCGAGGCTCCTGGTTGAATGAGTCCCTTATTCACATATCCAATGTATTCAGGAATCCGAATGACACCATGAGAATCAAATCCCATAAGATTAGCTGTTACTAAATGATCTGCAACGATTTTAGCTTCTTCAATTGGAGTTTGGCAAAACTGAAATATTTTAGTGGAATAATTCAGAAGATCAGGTGCGGAAATATTGAGCATCGAGTCTCTTTCAAAGGATAAGAATAGAGACCGTAACACGCTTGCCTAACTGAGTCAACTCTGGCTCGTTATACAGGCAAACTAGCCATACGTAAGAATTGAGAAGGACAATATTCTTTCAAAAAAATGACTTACATATTTATGAAAAAGTCTTTTGATTTTTCTGATTAACTCTATTTGCCCCATCGACTGGGATTAATACCAGGTGCTTCTTTAAGCATGTTTGCTGGTTTATTACCCCCTTTAAAATTCCATGTTCGAGAATTAGGATCCAACATCAGTTCTCGAACGTCACGAGGCACTTTTGCTAGTTCATTGGTATCCCACTGTTTGACTTCTCCGCTAGGTCCTGACCAAGCAGGGCGATAAGCAATACCTAACATTTCTCGATAATAACTCCCAACATTTGGATAATTTCCGTGAAAAACATTTTGGTTGATCAATACTGCTGAGCCTGCTTTACAAGTAATCATGACTTGTTCAGGATGTTCCTCATAGCGCAAGTATGGATTGCCATCATTGTGAAAACTCAAGTGGGATCTTGGCACCACTTTAAAAGGAGAAACCTCAGGAGTAAGATCCTGTAAGTAATAGAGCACCCGAATCAAGCGAGGACAACTTTGTTCGTAACCAAAGATCTCTGAGCCCCAAGGTTGACCATCACAATGCAAACTAATGCCGGGATGACCAGGTTCGGAACGAGCGTAGTCATAGCTCATAAAAATAAGCTTCGAACCACAAAGAGCAGTAAGAAATTCTATTGTCTTTGGATGTGCAATCAGTTCTGTAATAATTCCTCCCCAAAATTGAATGTCTTGGCATCCTCGCTGATGAACACTATAGTCAACTGAAAAAGTATCAAAAGTAGCTGTCTCAGATTTTAGTTGTCCAAGGTGAGATGGATCTAACAAATCAGGCAGAACTAAATAACCCTCAACTTCAAAATGTCTAATACGTTCTCCAAGTGTTAGTTTTGTCCAATCAGTCTCAACGATATAATCTTTTTGCTTAACCATGTTAATAATACCTCTTAGCAAACTAATATAGTCTCACCGCATCCTACCAAATTGAACTCATTTGCCATACATCTAATGATTCTACTAGGGCATCCCCACCACTTGCAAATAGTTCAATTCCTAAATCTTTCTCACCTGGATAAATCACCCTAGTAAATACTTCGCGACCCCCATTAACAAAAACTTCCATGACAGACTTATCCAAAAAAATTTGCAGCTCTAAAATCTCTTCATGGCTTTTCAATTGGAAGGGAATCTTAGTTCCAGCTACGCTCAATTGCTGTCTGTTATAACTAATAGGTACTCCCTCATTACCATTTTTAGATCGTCGAACGTTGACTCCAACTGATTTGGCAGTACCTGGATTGATTCGCACCAAGATTTCAAGAGTATCACCACTTGCCTCACCTACCACATGAATCTGATCCTGAAGTTTTAATTGTTTAAGGTTGGTATGTGACCCACGAAGTTTTTTCAATGCTGGAACTGGTTGTTGCCTTGGTAATCCATCTGACCCTAATGAAAAAATGCGTGGTAATGCTAAACAACCATTCCAGCCACGACCCAATTTAAATCCACTGACCCAACCCAAGAGGATAATCTGACCATCTTTATTAATAAGAGTATGGTTGGCATAGAAGCCTCTAGGCGAATTTAGGCTGGGCCAGCGGGTTTTACTGAGCTCTTCCTTGGATAAAGAAGGCCATTGGTCACCATAACTATGGTCCAATGTACCTCTATTAACCGGATGAAAAGTCAGTGTTTCTAAATTGAATGAGCCAATAAAGTACTGAACCTGCCCCCCAGGAGAACAAAGAAAAACCCATTGCTTGCCCATTGGGAAAAAACTGGGTGTCTCAAGATCCTTCAAACTCGTCTTGGGAAGTCTAAAAAGTAAACCCTTATATTTCCAATCGGTCCAGTCAGAGTCTGTTGTTTCATAAATAGGTAAAACCACATCTTCACCTAATTCAGCCCCTAAAATCATAAAGGTACGATTGTTAGTCTGAAAAATCACAGTGTCACCCCAACCATTGCCAAATCTTGGTCCACCATGAGTCTCAAGTGAAAGAAGTGGGTTAGAAGGATGTTTTTTCCAGTTAATCAGATCATCATCTTCAGCTACTGCTGCCCATTGTTGACGAGCTTTATTAGACATAATTGGAACTGATGTATAAAAAGCCATCGGTTGACCTTTAGGGTTAGTCATTACTGAACCTGAGTTACATCGTCTTTCGCCTAGATCTCTCGATGCCCAGAGTGCTACAGGCAGATCTTCCCAAGAAACTAAGTCCCTACTACGAGCATGTGCCCAGTACATTTCAATATGTGGAGTAAGCTGGTCAGAGGTAGGCCCAAATTGATAAAAGAGATGATACTGTCCATTATGATAGATGGCCCCTGCTGGATCATTCATCCATTGAGCTGGAGGACGAAAATGATAAACCGGGCGATTAGGGTCTGTCTCAGCTATAGGAATAGCTTTTTTTAGAGCCTGCTTAGCAGTATCGGTAATTATGCTTGTCCGGGTTATTTGTTGGAAGCGATTCTTTAAGTTATTATTGACCTTATTGTTGACTAAACTTGAACAAGAAATTGTTGAAATCATTATCAAAAATAATCCAGTTAAAGAATTGGCTACAAAACTTTGCATAATCTCACCTCGGTAGGACAACTATTAAATATCGTTAATATACTTTTTCATTTCCATTAAACCACTTTATTAATAAGTCATCAAATTAACCTTTTTCAATAGTTTAACCAATTTCTTGGTTGTTTAGAAACGTGCTACTATTCTATTGAAGAAAAGGAGGCCAAATGATAAAAGAAAAAAAACAGATTGATCGACGAAAGTTTATTCAAAGTACAGCCATTTTAGCTACTGTCCCAGTTCTGGCAGGATCTCCAACAGAGAATCTGGGCAAAACAGAACAGAAATATCCAACTGTGGTTGAAATTTTAAGCTCGCTAGCCCCTAGTAGTTTACAGAAAAAAATCAAGCCAGGAGTCGGTTTTGCTATGGAACAAAATGGGGATTTTGTTGAGTGGAAATTGCACTCTTCAGAACAGCAATTTAAGAATCGTTGGCAATTTGTTTTTGGTTCAGAAAAAGGGCTCCAAATTAAATCAGCACTGCAACTTCATCAAAAATACGGGGTTGCTGAGCACCGAGTTCAATTAACTAATACTTCAACCCGTCGTTCTGAACCTATAACTCGTCTTCTTTCTCTTTTCCTTCGATTTGGCCAGTCTCAATATCCAAAAATTATGGGCTGTTCTGGAGCTAGCAGTAAAGCTTACTTTCCTCACACCCGAGAATTCCCTCCTGACGCTTTTAAACCTAGTTGGATCCAACCATTCCATTACCGTCCAGTTGAGTTTGCAAGTCACAGGAAATTAACTGGATCCCCATATACAGCATCTAGTAATGCCCCCGTCTCACGTAGAGACGAATTTGGTCATCTTATTATGCAAAGAGGTTTTGGAGAACGCTGGACTGGCTCATCAGAACAAGATCTTCCTTTATTTATGATAATTCCGAGCCATGAATCAAACTCTCCTGGTCTTTTTTTTGGCTTGGAGTGGTCCACTTTTTGGAAAAATCGAATTTCTTTTGATGGCTCAGCCTCTGATTTAAGAATTGAATTGGGACCACTTATCAACAACTTGATTTTAAATCCAGGAGAGACCCTGGACTTGCCAGTAGTTCACATAGGATTTTTCCAAGATGGATTTGAAAGAGGATCTAATATATTACGCCGATATATTCATGAATATATTACTCCTCCATACCGAAATAAACCTATGGTACCTGCTGTGGCCTACACTTTATGGCCAGGAATTAGTGTTACTTATACTGAACAAGAATTACGGCGTCAGGTCGACACCGCAGCTAAGGTAGGAGTGGAAATGTTTTGTGTGGATGCTGACTGGTACAAGGGAGGACATTCAAAGGGGCGGGGAAACTGGGAAGTAGATTTAGAAAAATTTCCAAATGGATTGGAACCTTTTGCAGACTATGTCCGTTCAAAAGGGATGGGACTAGGTCTTTACTTTGAATCAGTGGCATTTAGAACTAGTAAGCTAGGCCGGGAACATCCTGAATATTTTTATCAGCTACCAAGTGGATTTTTCCCATTGAAATATAACTTTAGTCTTCCTGAAGCATGTGATCACTGGATAGAACTTATCAGCAGTTTTGTAGAACGGTATGACCTTCGTTTTATTAGGGCTGACTTTGGTACAGACCCTATGCGAGGAAATGAATCTTTCCATTGGGATTTAGTGGACTCAGATGGAAAAACCCGCTTTGCTCATATTAGAGGTCTCTATCGAGTATGGGAGACTCTGACTAAAAGACATCCCCGACTGATGTTAGAATTAAATTCGGGAGGGGGTAATAATCTTGATCTAGGAGGTTTAAGGAGACACCATTGTGCATGGTTAAGTGATTCAACTGGCCATCCCCATTCCTGTAGAATGATGCAACTGGGAGCTAATACTTTTTTACCAGCTAATTATCTTGGTTTGGCTGTTGGACCTAGACGCAGTGGCCATGGAGACGGATTAGATGATGGTTTCTCAGATTTGGCTTTTCTTAGCCGAATGACAGGACAGCTACTTTTGCATGGAGGAATAGCCTCTTGGCCTCCAAAAGTAGTCCGACGAGCTAAGCATTGGCTTAGTGTCTACAAAAAAATCCGCCATTTACTTGTTAAGGATTATTACCGATTATTGCCGTTACCTAGTACAGATGCAGAATGGGATGCTGCCCAGTTTTGTGACCAATCTCAAAATGGTATTCTATTCATTTTTCGATATGCAGGCCGTAGAAACCACTATCCCATTTTTCTCCGAACCATAGAAACAGGCAAACGTTATCGGCTGTGTGATGAAGCTACAGGGAAAGAGATAGACATTGCCGGCAACAAGTTAATTCACGATGGTTTTTCAGTAACCCTTTCTCCTAATTCAGGAAAATTATATTCCTATAAAATTGTTTAAAAAAATAAACGTTTTCTGCTCCCTAGCTTAAAACCTAAATACTGCCAACACAGGAAGATGGTCACTAGAAGCCACACTATCCTGATCATTAGGATCTAACGTGACCGGTCCTCGAGAAACAACCTCAATGGACTCAAGACGGTTCGCAATGTCGGGCGTACAGAAAATATAATCAATCCCTCCGCGAGATCGATCTCCTTTTAGACTAGTTGTCGTATGAGGTAAATTAAGGTACATAAATCCATCAACCAATCCAATTTTTTTGAACCAACTATAAAGATGGTGGGACCGCTCTATATTCCAATCACCCATCCAGATCATTGGACGTTGAAGTGCTCGATCAATCTGATAAATCTGTTTAACTAAGGCAAGTTCATTTTCTGAATTGGGTTCGTAGTGCCCTCCATAAACTAAAATCTCCTGTCCCCCAGGTAGACGAACAAGTGAACGACCAAGAAACCGTTTCATTGGAGCTAAAAACTCTGATTTATTTTTAGATGCCTTAACTCCATATAGCTCCATAAATGTCAGGTTGACTGAATCTATCAATGGGTAGCGACTCAGTGTAGCACCAGCGCAATGTCGGTGATAAGAAGCAGGGAAAAAGCTCGCCTTATACCCCAACTGATTGATTAGTTGAAGCTGTAACTGCTTATCATGAAAACATTCTTGTAAAGAAGCGATGTGGGCATCAAGCATCCCAAGAGCCCCCAGCTGAAGATCTAATTTTTCTCTGGAATCTCTTTTTCCCGGCAGCATAGCATTCCACTTTTCTGTTCCCAAGTCCTCTGGATAGCCCCTAAAATTGTGAATGTTGTAGGTCAGTACTCGTAGTTTTAGCCCGATTTCTTTGACTTGAGTCCTCGGTAAAGGCAATTTACTATTGTGTATTTTTAAACCTTCTACTGTTTTAATGGTCTTTCCACATAGCTCATACCATTCCTTTTCCCCCTCACTATTGTCAGTCTGTGCTACTAAGTAAACTATTGTTATTAATGAACTTATAAAATAGATTGCAATTTTGTAGAACATTATTTTTCTTTCCCCGGTTTTTAATAACTTAAATCATCATGTTTGTGGATTCTTAGGCCTCTAAGAATATTCTAGATTGCACCATAGAAAATACCTGACATACCAGTGGCAAAAAGAAGGAATTGTCTAATGAAAAGGTAAACTATTCTGAAAAAGATGGTGCGGAAGGGGGGACTTGAACCCCCACGACCTTGCGGCCACTAGAACCTGAATCTAGCGCGTCTGCCAATTCCGCCACTTCCGCATCGGCAAATGTTTTGAAGTTATCATGGCCACTAACGTTTGTAAAGGTGATGCCAATTAAGTAGATCTATAAAGTATTCCTTTTATTAGAGTTGCTAGAAAAACCATCTTGTCAATTTTCTTTACCTAAAGCAGGGTCACTTTGGAAAAAACTTCTGTGTTAGAATTCTAACTTAGAAAACGTTGCCTATACCTATGATATTGTTGTATTTTCAAAATATCCAGACCCAGTGTAGTACTCCTAATCCTGTTATCGATCAAAAACTCAATTTTTCAGTCCTGGGGGTTGTTCTCTAATTTTCTTAACTAACGATTACCCTCAACTATTATCCCGTCAAGTTGAAATTCCCCAAAAGAGATAGACTAGGAAATGCTAATTAATCTTCCAGAAGAATTCTTTATTCGACTCCTCACAAATCCGTCAAAACAGATTATCAGCTTTAAAAATTTAACCCGCCAGGTGAATCTGGGAATGAAGCAGAAGAAAGAAGCAAGAACCTTGCTAAATGAAATGGTTCGGTCTGGTTTTCTAATGAGGCTTAAAAACGGAACCTATATTCTTCCTTCCCAACAAAAATTAATACGAGGAAAAATTTTCTCCCATCGAAATGGTTATGGATTTCTAATTCCAGAAAAAAGATCAATGAGTCTGAGTAAGGATGTGTTCATCCCTGCCCGTTATATGGGTAGTGCCATGCATGGCGATACCGTCCTTGCTAGTTTTGAAAGAAAGCCAAAAAACCAGCGTACAGAAGGTCGAGTCATCAAAGTCTTAAAAAGAAAAAATATCATCTTGGTAGGACAATTTAGAACCAACTTCCCCGACCATTGGGTCACCCCTTATAACCCAAAAATTACAAAGGAAATCTTAATTCCAGAAGGAAGTCAACAGGGAGCTACGGATGGCTCCGTAGTAACGGTTAAACTTACCCAATTCTCAAAGGGAAAGCAGGATAATTTTAAAGGACGGGTTCTCAAAGTTCTAGGGTTTCCAGATGATCCAGGGATAGATGTTCAAATCATTGTTAATCAACATCAGATACCTGTTGAATTTTCTCAAGCTATATTGGAAGAAGCAAGATACGCAAGCCAGGAATTTTCAGCAAACAAAAAGCAAACCCGTACTGATTTTCGCCACTTAAAAATTGTTACAATCGATGGAAAAACAGCAAAAGATTTTGACGATGCCATACATGTAGAAATACTGCCTAATGGGCATTTCCAGTTGGGTGTACACATTGCTGATGTTGCTCACTATGTTACTCAAAATTCGGCACTAGACAAAGAAGCTCAACATCGCGGTACTTCTGTCTACTTTCCTGATCAAGCTATCCCTATGTTACCGGAATCCATTTCCACTGGAATTTGTAGTCTAAAACCTAAACAAGATCGTCTTACTTTATCTGTATTGATAGAAATTGATAAAAAGGGCCATGTCTGTGGATACTGCTTTCATGAGAGTCTGATACGAAGTTGTGAACGTATGAATTACTCTACAGTTGCAAAACTCTTGTTAGATCATGACTCACAAGAACGTTTACAATACGCTGCTTTGATTCCTGACTTTGAACGAATGGAAAAATTGGCTCTTTTGCTTTATGAAAAACGACAAAGTCGTGGATCCATTGATTTCAATTTGCCTGAAGAAGAATTAACCCTTGATGAATCAGGAGTACTCATTAATGTCCTAAAGTCAGAACGTAATATTGCACATCGCATTATTGAAGAATTCATGCTTTTAGCTAATGAAATTGTAGCTCAATCACTATCTGAATGGGAACAGCCTTTGCTCTATCGGATTCACGAGCCTCCGGATTCTCTCAAAATAATCGATTTTAATAACATTGCTCAAGATTTTGGTTATCGTCTTGGTACGATTTCTAGTAGACCAAATTTAGCAAAACTACAAATAAAAAAGCGTACTAAAAAAGAACACTGGAGACAAACTCAGACCCTAAAAAGAAAAAAAGATGAACTAAAGGGGTTGAATTTTAAGGTTACTTCTCGAGATTATCAGAGACTAGTTAATCAAATTCTTAATAAACCTGAAGAAAGAATTCTGTCTTATCTCATGTTAAGATCTATGAAACAAGCCTGCTATTCATCTCAGAACCAAGGTCACTTCGGCTTAGCTTCCAATTGCTATACTCATTTTACATCTCCAATTCGTCGCTATCCCGATTTGATAGTTCATCGGATACTTAAACATAGACTGCAAATAGCAAGTATTTCTAAATCCCAATCCTCTAAAATAAATATCCCTATTCTTTACGAACTAAAAGACCTACAGGCTATTGCTACTCAAGCTAGTGAAAATGAACGAAGGGCAGATGAGGCTGAACGAGAATTATCTGATCTTAAAAAGTTAGCATTTATGACTGCTAGGTTAGGAGAGGAATTTGAAGGAACTATTACACATGTGACCCAAGAGGGTATATTCGTTGAACTCATAGAATTATTTATAGAGGGGTTTGTCCAAATTGGTACACTACATGAGGATGATTATCGATTCAGAGCTCATCCCCTATCATTAGTAGGAAAAAGATCGGGAAAAATCTTCCGTCTAGGGGATCATGTACATGTTTGTGTAGACCATGTCAACCGTCTCTGGAGACGAATTGACTTTTCTATAGTTCCATAGACCTTATAAAGTTAATTATAAGAACATCTTATATAAATTACCTCCGGTTATTCCTCCTTTATTTAACCTTACACATACTTATTACATCTATTGACAAACGAAAAGACTTATTGCAGAATAAAGGCGAACAAAAAGCGAATAAAATAAATCTATGCACACTAGACCTTCTCTTAAATCATTAATTGAACTTCAAATCTCAGAAAAGATTCCTACTGCTTTTCAATCCAAGAAAATTTCTAAATCCTACTTTTCTAGAACAGGTATTAAAGAGATTGATTCCTTGTTAGATGGTATTCCTTACGGTGAGTTTACAGAGATTACTGGAGAAACAAGCTGTGGTTCTACAACACTAGTACTTTCTTTCCTAGCAGAAATTACTCAAAAGCAACAATTGGGAGCTTTTGTCGATCCTTCCAATTCTCTTGATATTGAATCTTGTAGTACAGTGGGAATCAATTTAAATCAATTACTATGGGTCCGTTTTGGACAAAAAGAACAAAAACTTTGGGAAAAATTAGAACAAGCACTCAAAGTCACTGACTTGCTTTTGCACAACCGAGGATTTGGTGCTGTTGTACTAGATCTTAGAGGACTTCCCATCAATTTCCCTCAGCGAATTCCTCCAACCACGTGGTTCCGTTTTTCCCAAATAGTTCGTGATTCTGAAACTGCCTTGGTCCTACTTAGTCGAAAATCTTATTCAAAAAGTGCAGCTAGCCTCGTGTTAGATTGTTACTGCCTGGGAGACCAATGGACTAAAACTGGTCAAAAAACTGAGGAGCTTAGAATTTCGACATTTAATGGTCTTGATTTTGGAGTGAACTTGTTACGTCGTCAACCTAAGAAAACTTTTTCTCCAAGTAACATTCCTAAGTTGCCTTCCGAAACAATTCAGTGGAAGACCCGTTTTTCGTAAGTTAGATAACTTTTCTATAAAGGATAGTTACTATTTTTCTTTAATGTAAATCTACAGTTATGTCCTTTGCATGTATCTATGTTCCAAATTTTTTACTACAAGCTCTTTTGTATGTGGAAAGTACTTTACGTGACCATAGTTTAGCAATCTTAGATGAACACCTTCCATTACCGAGAATTATAGCACTTGAGGAAAAGGCAAGACGCGCTGGAGTTACTTTAGGAATGCCTCAGAACCATGCTGCGTTATTAGGTGTAACATTAAGGAGAAGATCGTTTAATGCAGAAAAAGACCTCCATAAGAAATTGATTAAATGTGCTTTAGTTTTTTCTCCTCTAGTAGAAGACATTCCTTTTTCAAGTCACTCATCTTCCAACACTGCAGAAAACAACCAAAGGGGGAATTGGATCTTATTGGATCTCCATGGAACCGAAAGGGCTCATGGATCTTTAAAAATTATTTCCCAGAAAATAAAGACCCGAGTTGATCAGATGGGTCTTCATTGCAATATTGGAATTGCAGCAAACCCGGACACAGCAATTATTGCAGCACGAGGGATCGCAGGAATTACAATTATTTCTCCAGGTCACGAAGCTGAACAACTTAAAAGTCTTTCGGTTTATCTGCTTAATCTAATACCAGACCATCAAAAAATATTTTTTTTATGGGGAATTAAAACTTTAGGGGATCTTGCTAATCTTCCAGATATTGGATTGGTCAAACGTTTAGGATTAGAAGGAAAAAGATTAAAAACCTTAGCACAGGGAAAACATAATCGTCCTCTTGTTCCTACCAATAAAGATTTAAACTTTCAAGAATCTTTGGAACTAGATTTTCCTATTGAAAAAACTGAAGCCTTATTGTTTGTTCTCTTTCGATTACTCAATCTAATATGTACAAAAATGAATTCCAAAAGGCTATCAGCAAGTAATTTAAGTCTCTCTTTGGAGTTCGAATCATTAAAGTTAAATCATGGACCAGAATATAAAGAAAATCGAGACAAAGCTGTGTACTCTACCACTTTTAATTTTCCTGAACCTCTTAATAATCCTCACATAATTCTCAAATTACTACATTTAAAGTTAGAAGGTTTTTCTCCTCAGGGATCAATTACAAAAATTCATGTTCATGCAAAAACAACCCGTTCTTCTCGAACTCAGGGACTACTTTTGAATCCTGCTATCCCTGAACCTGGTCAACTTCAATTAACATTAGAACAAATTTCTACCATTGTAGGGAGTAATAAAGCTGGTTCACCATACCTTCCTGAAACCCATCAACCTGATGCCTGCCAGATAAAAGCTTTTTTTCCAAACATCTGGATCAAGTTATCTCCGTCGACAACTCAAATAAAAAAATCAAAGATTATTTCTCCATCTTTACGACGATTTCGTCCCCCTATCCCTACCCATGTTGAAACCAAAAAAAACGTCCCTTGTACAATAACATTTAAAAAAAAACGACAAGAGATTTTAGATGTAGCTGGACCTTGGAAATTGAGTGGTCATTGGTGGAAAGACTCGCACTGGTGCCATGAAGAATGGGATATTTCACTTTTTAAAAAGAAAAGCAGAAAAAGGGTCATTTATAAAATCTATTACGACTGTCAAAGAAGTCAATGGTACATAGAAGGTCTTTATGATTGATTACAAGTTTTTTATTTATGTACTTTTCCTATAAAGTAAATTCTTAAATATCTACTGTGATGTACACCGAACTTCACGCTCGATCAGCATTTAGTTTTCTCGAAGGTGCTTCTCTCCCAGAGAACTTAGTTAGAACAGCAGCAATGCTAGATCTTCCAGGCATTGCTTTGTTAGACCGCGATGGAATTTATGGTGCTCCTCGATTTTATTTGGAGGCAAAAAAATTAGGTATTCGAGCATATATTGGCGCAGAAGTTACAGTAGAATCTTTCAAACTGCAATCACCATACTCCGTTCGTTATCCTCTATTGGTAAAAAATCGTGAGGGATATAAAAATCTTTGTCGGTTAATTACTAGATACCAATTGAAATCCAATAAAAAGGGTATGGGCCAGGCGACTTCTATAGATTTACAAGACTATGCCTCTGGACTCATTTGCCTAACTGGGGGAGAAGGAGGACCATTGGATGCTGCCCTGAACTATGGCGGGTATGAAGCAGGCAAAAAAGAAGTTGAAAAGCTTTGTTTTATCTATGGCACTAAGAATGTATACATAGAATTACAGCGCCACAGCAATAGGGAAGAAGAATTTAAAAATCAAGCAGCAATAAAAATTGCTAAGTCCTTTAATATTCCACTTCTAGCCACTAATGGTGTTCGTTATGCCTCTCCCCAAGAACGAGAAATTCTAGATGTTTTTACTTGCGTCAAAAATCATTGTCAGCTGGAAACATCCCAAAAACTATTAGAAAATAACTCAGAACGACACTTGCGTAGCCATAAGGAAATGGTCCAATTATTTTCAGACCTGCCCAGCGCTCTTTCCAATACTAAAGAACTTTCTTCTCGCCTTGAATTTAACCTGTCTGATTTAGGATATGAATTCCCTAAATATCCTGTTCCTCCAGGAGAAAGTATGATGTCTTTTTTATGCCAACGTACAAGAGAAGGATTCAATTATCGGTATTCTCTTAAAAAAAACCATAGGTTATTTCAGCAAGCCAGAATTCAAATAGAACGAGAGCTGAAATTAATTCAAAAATTGAATCTAGAGGGCTATTTTTTGATTGTTTGGGACATTGTTCGATTTTGTAAAGAAATAGGAATTTTAGCTCAGGGCCGCGGGTCAGCAGCTAACAGTGTAGTTTGTTATGCATTAGGAATTACAGCTGTCGATCCTATTAGTATGGACTTGTTATTTGAACGTTTCCTCTCAGAACAAAGATCTGAATGGCCTGATATTGATATTGATCTTCCCAGTGGAAAGGATCGAGAACGTGTTATTCAATATGTTTATCAACGTTATGGAAAACTTGGGGCTGCAATGACAGCCAACGTTATTACCTATCAAAAACGCTCAGCCTACCGAGAAGTCGGAAAAGTGTTGGGATTTAATCTTAAAACCCAAAATCAGATTTCTGCTTTAATAGAAACTCAGGACAAAAAAGATACTTCCGATAGATTAGAACATTACTTATACCAGTCAGATTTGGATAGAAAATACCCCAGAATAGCTAAATATATAGAACTGTGTCAGAACATACGCAACCTACCAAGAAATTTAGGTCAGCATTCTGGTGGAATGGTGATTTGTCAAGGCCAACTAGATTCGATTGTCCCTCTAGAACCGGCCACCATGGCTGGTAGAGTAGTAGTACAGTGGGATAAGAAAGATTGTGCAGAAATGGGAATAGTTAAAGTTGATCTTTTAGGTCTTGGAATGATGGCCGTTATCAAAGATTGTCTAGAATTGGTTCCTAAAACTTATGGGGATCAGATTAATTTACACCAACTTCCTCCTAATGATCCAAAAGTTTTTAAAACACTACAAAAGGCCGATACAGTTGGCATGTTTCAAATAGAAAGTCGAGCTCAAATGTCAGCACTTCCCCGTAATCACCCAAACCGATTTTATGACTTAGTAGTCCAGGTTGCAATCATTCGTCCCGGTCCTATTGTGGGGAAAATGACCCATCCTTATCTACAACGTCGACAAGGAAAACAAGCTGTTAAGTACCCTCACCCATCTCTCAAACCTATTTTGGAAAGAACTCTTGGAGTTCCCCTTTTTCAGGAACAACTCCTTCGAATAGCAATGACAGCAGCAAATTTTAGCGGAGGGGAAGCTGAGGAATTGAGACAGGCTTTGGGAAGCAAAAGATCACAAGAAAAGATGAGTGAAATCGAATTAAAACTCAGATCTGGAATGGAGGAAAATGGTATTCCTAAAGAAGCACAAAGTGAAATTATTCTATCTATTACCTCTTTTGCCCTCTATGGTTTTCCTGAATCTCATGCTGCAAGTTTTGCCTTAATTGCTTATGCTAGTGCGTATCTGAAGTGCCACTACCTCGCAGCTTTTACCGCTAGTCTACTTAATAATCAGCCCATGGGTTTCTATTCAATAGCCACTATTATTAAAGATGCCCAGCAACATGGATTACCAGTAAAACCAGTTGATATTCTGTGTTCCGACTGGCTATGTACACTTGAAAAAGACCCATTAACCAATATTATCTCCTTACGTCTTGGATTGAATCAAGTTCGAGGTCTACCCCAAAGTACTGCTACAATTTTAATGGAGAAACGTAAAAACCAAAAATTTTATTCACTTGAAAACTTAATCAAACATGTTCCTCAATTTAAAAAAAAAGACTTAAGAACTCTTGCCCAAATAGGTGCATTCAATTCGTTTAAATTGGGATTAAATCGACGTGATATGTTATGGCAAGTTGAACGAGTCATAAAACCTTTAGAACCCCTTTTTACTAAATCTGTTGAAAATTTAGCACCTTCACCTTTGAATCCAATGTCTGATCAAGAACGTCTTGTAGCTGACTTTTATGGAATCGGATCAACCCTTGGTTCTCATCCTATGAAGTTTTGTCGCCAATTCTTAGATAAAATAAATGTTTCCCGTACCATTGATCTAAAATCATTTTCCCATGGACAACGGATTCGTGTTGCAGGGCATGTAATAGTCCGTCAAAAACCAAGAACTGCTAAAGGTTTTGTTTTTATTAGCCTTGAGGATGAAACCGGGATATCCAATGTTATCATTACTCCAAACCTTTATAATAATCAGCGGATTTTATTCCATCATGAAAATTTTTTACTCATTGAAGGGACTTTACAAAACCAAGAAAGGGTGATTTCAATCAAAGCTGAGGTTGTTCACCCTCTCCAAGTAACTACTGCAAAAATCCAATCACATGATTTCTATTAATTATCTTGGTTCAGTTATTTTAAAGTACAGTTCAATAATCTTTTAGGTATTCTAGCTATCAGGGAACCTCAGGAGATTTCAATGATAACTTTAAACAGGTTTAGCTTTTTAATAATCCTATGCCTAGTCATATTTATAGCACCCAGTTCAGGAGAAAAGAAGATTCCAAAAATCTCAATTGTCGTTGGCAGTTTACTACCTAGAGAAGGTGAACCAGATCGAATTAAAAATAGTCCTTTGTCTTCACCATTCGGGATTGATTTCGACTCTAAAGGGAATCTTTTTATAGTTGAATTAGGAGGAGGACGTGTCCACCAATTAACCCCTACTGGAAATTTATCACTATTGGCTGGTAATGGAACACAGGGCTATCAGGGAGACAACCAAATCGCCAGCCAGGCAACTTTTAACGGGATGCATAACGTGGCAGTCACTCCAAGTGGTGATATCTATATAGCTGACAGCTGGAACCACTGTATCCGAAAAATTAATTCTAAAACCCACATTATTTCGACTATAGCTGGTACTGGTAACCCTGGGTTCAGTGGGGATGGTGGAATAGCAACCCAAGCCACTTTTAATTATGTTATGTGCATTACACTAAATAATACCAATGATAAGTTATTCGTGGCCGACCTCAAAAATCGTCGTATTCGAACTGTAGACCTTAGAAAGGGTCTAGTAAAAACAATAGCTGGCAACGGTAATCAAGGTATCCCCGAGGACGGATCACTTGCTCTGCAAAGTCCCCTAGTAGACCCTAGAGCAGTTGCTGTGGACTCAGAAAATCGTATCTATATTTTGGAACGCAGTGGTCATGCACTGCGCATTGTTGACAAAACCGGAAAAATTTATACTGTTGCTGGTACAGGAGAAAAAGGATTTAAGGACGGTCCAGCGTTAGAGGCACAATTTAATTCACCAAAGCATCTTTGTATTGATAATAATGACAATGTAATTATTGCCGATGATCAAAATCAGGTAATTCGAAGATTTAATCCAGAGACCAAAATAGTAACTACTATCTTAGGACAAGGAATTGGGAATCCTTCCATACAACTAAAACAACCACATGGAGTCTGTATTGAAAAAAACTACCTCTACGTAGTTGATACAGGAAATAACCGGATTCTTCGAATAGATAACTTATATTAAAAAAAGCTTTAGGGTATTAAATCATCGGAAGCAGGAGTTAAATCATTAGCTTCCTATCTCCCATCCAATACATTTACTGTTAAAAAGACTCTCAACAATGCATTGTTAATAATCATCGAAATAGAACCTTTTAAGGAAGAGATTCCATATAAGAAACAATCGACTTCATTTTATCATCGGGAAAATCATAAATAGGCATGATACTTTCAGGATAAAACTGCTGGGGATTGCGAAAATGACTAACTAACCACTGGCTAGTTCGGCGTGAGACAACATCATTTAGAGGAGGACCTAATGTTTTTCCAGCTCCGTTAACAACATGACAATTCCCGCATAGATTCTCTTGGTAGATTAATGCTCCCTGAGTGGCAAAACTCGGAATGGACTTAAAAACATCTGTATTTTCCGGAGTCAATTTCAATAAAAAAGTTGCCAATAACTCTAGCTCTTCATCTGAAATAGTTGGAATTACAACAGAACTACTAGAATCTATATTGGAAGGGTTTTTGAAATGCTCAACCCGCCAACTGTGAGATTTAGTCCTTGATGCAGTAGAAAGAGTAGGTCCTGTTTTAGGAGAACCTTCACTAAGATTATGGCAATTAGCACATTTTTTTTGATTAAAGTAGAAACTTCCAGCTACTTCTTCTGGGGTTAAATATTGCCACCCTTGGGAACTCTCTACTTGTTTTGAGCCTTTGTCTAGTGGTTCTGGCTCACTTAATATCGCGCCAATTGTTAATCCAAGCCATCCAGCAAATAATAACCCTACAATAGCAAACGCCCCAGTCCGTTTTTGAACTTTCTTTACCTGACCCCGATCAAGAAAAGGAACAATTAATAAAACCAAAATAGCTAATGTTGGCAAAATAATTGCTCCTAATACTTCAAAAGTACCCTCAAAAAACTTTAAGAATTGAAATAAGAATAGAAAATACCATTCTGGTCTAGGTATATAGTTACTATCACTAGAATCGGCAAGTCTCTCTAAAGGAACATCAATGACCATCGCTATAGTAAAAAGAAGAAGAAATACAAAAAAAATAGCCGTGGTATCTTTAAATGCTTGTTGGGGATAAAATTTCTTAGTTGGAAGGCGGGCATCCTCTAATTGAGGAGTAACTCCGTGTCTCCGGACTAGGTAAACATGGAATACCATTAGAAGCACAGTCACCGCAGGCAATACTAAAGTATGGAGAGTGTAAAAACGAGCGAAGGTAATTACACCAATATTCCCATTATAACTACCTAGAAAATTAGCAACAATGTCACCTAGTCCCGGTGCTAAAGCAGCAATTTCGATGGTTACCACTGTCGCCCAATAAGACCGGTTGTCTCCGGGTAGTAGATAACCCGTCAAACCAAAACCCAAAACCAATAAAAATAACAAGACTCCAGAAATCCAAGTCACTTCCCGAGGTTTTTTATAGGCTGCCCACAATGCTACCTGAACCATATGCAGCACTACCACTACTACCATTAGACTAGCTCCCCAATGGTGTAACCCTCGAATTAAACGTCCTCCAGATACTTCATTCACAATATATTGCAGACTGTAGTAGGAATCACCAGGTTGTGGAGCATAATTAAAGGCTAATAAGATTCCAGTGAAAGCTTGAATTAGGAAAAGGAAAAGGGCAACACTTCCCAGAACTTGATGCCAACCACTCGAAGCGGGAATATTTTCATAAAGGAAATTTTTGACGATCAGTTTGATGCCAGTCCGATCCTCAATCCAGTCTTGAATATTTTGGATTAAAACTTTCATGACCTGCTTTCCCTGACAGAAGTAATATTTTCTCCTAACCAGAGGCGTTTACCTTCGATACGAGTTTCAAAACGATCAAGCGAACGCGGTGCAGGGCCTTTTAGAACTTCTCCAGTAACTGAAAAACTAGAGGCATGACAGGGACAAACAAATTCTTTTTCTTTTTGACTCCAATGATAGCCACAACCTAGGTGGGTACATCGAGGCTGGAAAGCAATCATCTCTTTTTCGGTTTTGACTATCCAAGCGGTGGCCCTTACCATTGAATTTTTCCACCCATCAACATGTAACCTTTGAAAAACTAGTTCCTTCGGTTCATTCAATTTCAATGTTGAAATTTCCCCAACATCTGTCCAATTTTTATTTGATTTTTGTGTTATCTTTCCTGAAAAGAAAAGATATACGATAGCTGGCAGAGATACCATTAATGTTACTATTCCAAGTATCCCTTGAATTATCCGCTGGTAGAAAATCCTACGATTAGTTTGTTCAAACAAAAGTAACTACCTATTCAAAAAGTTATCTCAAAAAAGTCTAATGGCTGAAATTAAAAACTATTATGCCAGATCAATGAACTCTAGAAGAACAAAATTTTGCATAATTTTGTATAATAAATAGCTGAGTTATTAATTGGTCAGAAGTTATAAGTTTGTACCGTGAATTTTCTCACTTAGCTTTTAATTACTAATATTCTAAATCTTTAGTAAATGAATTAATATAATTCATTCTAAGTAGACCAATTTATCCTAAATAATTTAAACATTTAGTTAAAACATTCTTACCCTGACTGAATTATGATATTGCGATCCATACTTATTTGGATTTTCTCTTGTATTTTCATCATCACTAGTCATGCCGAGACTAAATCCCTACCCTCCCAAGCATCATCTAATCAGTTCCCTTCTGAGGGTTTTGAAGATCGAATTAATTTTTGGAAGTTAATATTTTCAGAATATGGAGAAAAACAAGTCGTTCTTCATGATTTAAATAACTTCCGTTTGATTTATGACGTAATCCAATTTGATCATCAGCCCAGACACAGCAGATCAATAGCAAAAAAACAAAGACGAATAATAAAAGCAAAAATCAGACAGCTTGTCTCGACTATGAATAGTTTGAGATCTCGGAATAAAAATTTTAAAGACCTCAATAATAAACAAGAGAAACTTTTAACAGCTGTCAGGGCTGGAGGCTTGGATCCCTCACCCGCTCTCTTCAAAAAACTTCGACATAATATCCATGCTCAAAGAGGTATAAAAGAACGGTTTCGTAAAGGAATCATGAGGTCGGGTCTATATCTAAAAGAAATAGAACAAATTTTTGAGCAATATGGACTGCCCCAGAAGT
The DNA here is from genome assembly GCA_022452285.1 of Terriglobia bacterium. GTDB lineage: Bacteria > Acidobacteriota > Terriglobia > Versatilivoradales > Versatilivoraceae > JAKUNG01. The sequence continues at coordinate 39,845 of JAKUNG010000011.1, forward strand.
TAGCATTATTACCTCATGTCGAATCTTCCTTTAATTACCAATCTCGCTCCCATAAAGGTGCTGCCGGGATTTGGCAGTTTATGCCTAGGACAGGAAGAGCCTATAATCTCAAGATAACAAGATCCATCGACCAACGTCGAGATCCCATAGCTTCAACAAAGGCGGCAGCACGTTATCTTAAAGACAGCTATAGGGTCTTGGGAAACTGGCCTCTGGCCATAACTTCCTACAACCATGGTCGAGGAGGTATGGCTAGAGCAAAAAGACGACATGGCCCTAACTTGTTAACGATTATTTCAAAATACAAATCTAGATCTTTCCGATATGCTAGTAAAAACTTCTACGTTGAATTTCTAGCAGCTGTTGAGGTCTCCAAGAATTATCAAACTTATTTTGGAGATCTTGCAATTGCTGAACCCTTCACTTATGACGTGTTCAATCTAAAAAAAAGGATCTATCTAAAGGATTTAACAGAGATCGAAGGCCTCTCCGAGACACTCTTACGGAAATACAATCCACAGTTCAAAAACTATTTGTTTAGACGTTCCAGAATACTACCTGTTGGCTTAAAAATTAAAGTTCCAAAAACAATAGCCAAAGAGGTTCACACAGCAATATTAACTGCTAGATCCCCAGCTATTCCAAAAGAGAAACCCGGTTATTATCGAGTAAAGTGGGGAGACTCTTTATCTACAATTGCCAAAAAAATGGGTACTTCTTTAAACTCTCTTCGAAGAACAAATGGTCTACGAGGATCCCGTATCTATGCAGATGAACTGTTAAAGATCCCAGGATGGAAACCAGAAATTAGGAAGGCAACGTCTCCTCCAAAAATGGCAATTGCCTCAAAAAATATATCTAGTCAATCAGTTACAAGGAAACATCCAAATCAACGCTATCGTGTTCAACCTGGAGATTCACTGAGTTCCATCGCAAAAAAATTGAATACTTCAGTTAATAATATCAAACGACTAAATGGACTAAAGAGCTCTCGTATTTATCCCAAGCAAGCATTACTTGTTTCTATAGAAGCTCCTGTGAATATACAACACTATAAAGTGCGCCGAGGAGACAATCTCAGCAAAATTGCTAAACGGTTCCAAACATCAGTAGAAAAAATTAAACTAAAAAATAATATTAAGAACTTAGATCAACTCCACCCTGGCCAAATCCTTATCATTCACTAGAAAAAGTAATACTCAATAAACCAAAATCTTTCCTTGTGCCAGTAACTAGAAAGTTTTTATCCCTCATCGACATCACTTCAAATTCAATAGCACAATTCTGTGTTTGAGATTCGATTGATTTCATTACGTTCCCACTGGTTAACTAAACTTTTAGAGAAGAGTTGCCCAACAATCCTCGGTTCACTATACTTGGTTCCCAGATTTATCCTGATTTTTGCTAGTCTAATTTGATAATGTTGGAAATCTAGTTTGGAGCCTATATGTCTCATGTCTCTACCGTTGATCAACCTATTTTATTTTTCAAAATAAATGAAATCTAAAAATATTAGAGAATTTATACAACACCATTTTCGCCATTTTAATGCAGCTAGTTTGCACAATGCCGCTGAAGGTTACAAGGAGCATTTGACCTCTAGTGGACAGATGCTAATTGCACTTGCAGGTGCCATGAGCACTGCTGAACTAGGATTGAGTTTAGCGGAGATGATTCGTCAAGAAAAAGTTCATGCTATCAGTTGTACTGGAGCTAACCTCGAGGAAGATATTTTTAACTTAGTTGCTCACAAAGAATATCTCCGTATTCCTAATTATCGTGATCTTACTCCCGAAGCTGAACAAGAGCTTTTTAATCGATCTTTAAACCGGGTAACTGATACTTGTATTCCAGAAAAAACAGCAATGCGATTCGTCGAAAAAGAAATGAAGAAACTTTGGCAACAAGCTGATAAGAAGGGGAAACGTTTTTTCCCACATGAGTTTTTTTATGACCTGTTGAAGAGTGAAACCCTATCCAGTTTTTATCAAATCGATCCAAAGGATAGTTGGTTACTGGCTGCTTGTAAAAAGAATTTACCACTATTTGTTCCGGGATGGGAAGATTCAACGCTTGGTAATGTTTATGCTTCCTACTGCATTCAAGGTACTATCAAGAACCATTTTACAGTTAGGAATGGAATTGAATACATGATGGCACTAGCAGCGTGGTACCAAGAAACGGCCAAAAAGAATCCGATTGGTTTTTTTCAAATTGGTGGAGGAATAGCCGGTGACTTTGCGATATGTGTTGTTCCCATGTTAAAAATGGACCTAAAAGTAAAAAAGACTCCTCTGTGGAGTTATTTTTGTCAGATCAGTGATTCAATCACTAGTTTTGGATCTTATTCAGGTGCTGTACCTAACGAGAAAATTACCTGGGGAAAGCTTGGAGTTGATACTCCCAGATACGTCATTGAATCCGATGCAACTATCGTAGCCCCGCTCATCTTTGCATACCTCCTTCAAGAATAACTAAAGCTTGATAGCAGAGCCTTCTCCAGCTAATTTAATAACAACCAGCAGATTTGGAGCCAATTCCCTCAATCTAACTAAACACTTTGTCTTCCCCACACTGTTAACTCGCTTTTTGCAACAGGTCCACTCATCATAAAACTTACCAGATAACTAAGAGAAAAACTAATCCCAAAAGCAATTGGGAAATAATTAATAAAATGAACCTCAGTCCAATTCTGCAACCACACAGAAACACTCAAAGAAGGGAGAGTGCCTAGCACCCAAGCACGAAAATGAGTTCTTTTTGTTAACATGCCGAGCAAAAAAAGAGCCAACACTGGACCTCCAAAAAGGCTTAAAAATGCTGAACTGGCTTTCAAAATTTCTCCTATCATTACAGTGTAAAAGGCTGCACCAATCGCAAAAACACCTAGAATCAATGTCAAAATCCGGGCAAGCTTGACCTCTTGTCTATGGGGAATAATTCTACGTTGAAATGGTCGAACAAAATCATTCAAAATAACAGAAGAAAGTGAATTAATTCCTGAATCTAAGCTAGACATAGCAGCTGCTAGGATTGCTGTGATGAGTAGACCGGAAACACCATTTGGAAGGGCATAAATGATATAAAATGGGAGAATTCGGTCACCAGTAATACCAGAAGGCAGTCGTTCCGGAAATGCCTGAAAATATGCGAATAAACCAAGCCCAATAAATAAGAGTAAACTGACGAGTAATAGATCAATTATTGAATTAAGGATAGTTGCTTTAGCCATTCCTCTTGAATCTGGAACTGACATAAGCCGTTGTACTGTAACCTGATCCGTCCCATAGTCATGCATCAACGCAAAAAAATAAGAAATAGCTGCTGACAGAGCCGTCATCTCAAAAAGATCAAGTTTCCACTCCCAAATCGCTAAGTGGTTTGTTTCTCCAGCGACCGACATAATTTCAGACAATCCTCCTGGAACACCATTAACTAAGGCAAAAGCCACCCAGACGGCACCTCCCACTAGAAAAACAAATTGAAAAACATCAGTCCAAATTACTGCAGATAAACCACCAAGAGTTGCATAGACTGTTGCAACTACTCCCATAATGAAAATTGACAAATAAAGATCAATTCCTATCATTACTGACAGTGCTAGGGAGGGAGAATAAATTACTACCCCTAACCATCCCAGTCGAGCAAGGCAAAAGAGTCCTGCCACACACATGCGTGCCGATTCTCCGTATCGATAGTTAATATACTCATAAGCAGTAGTAACTTTAAGCTTCCTATAAAAAGGATAAAATAAAAGAATAAGAATAGGGGCAACCACCGGACTCATTAAACCTATAACAACCATCGAGATATTTTCGCGGTATGCAGTTCCAGGTACTCCGAGAAATGAAGATGCACTTGTTAAAGAGGCAAACATGCTGACTGCAACAGCTAACCAAGGCATCCTACGGCCTCCAAGAAAAAAATCTTCAGTAGTATTCTGTTTACCTGCTAGCCGCAAACCAACCCAAACCAGTGCTAGGAGATAAACCACCAAAATGAAAAGATTTATTCCACTAAAGCTAGTAAGTTCTGCCACTGGATTCTCAAATTTCTTTCATTTATGAAGAAATATAGGGAGTACTAGGAAAATTAACTACAGTAAGGTCATTACTAACATTGTAATCTTTAATCTAATAAAAAAACAATTACTGCCTCTGGTCGGTACTCAAAAAATGGAGAGTTCCTGAAAAAGATTACTCGCAGCTAGTTTTCCAGTCTAAACCATTTGAACTAATACAATCAGTTACTGTTTAATTGATTAAAAAGACTAGATATTCGTTTATAAAAACCTTCAGTATGAAGAGAATCAGGAAGTTTATGTAGCTCGTAGTCTAGGTGATGACAGATTTCATGCAGGAAAGTTCTTAGAAAGGTTTTGAAGGCAACTACACGTTTATGTTGGGCTGTTCGCATCCAAAGCTGAATTTTTGGGTGCTGGCCGTCCACTTTCTGAAAATAAAGTCCATGCAGTTCTCCCCAGTCATTTGAAGGACGAACTGATAAAATCTCAACAGGAATTTTTTCTACTTGAAGTTCATCAAGAATCCGGTCTGACAGTTGCTGACACACATTCTGTACCAAGCGTGTGTCCTTTGTTTCTAATGTTGAAGCCAGAAGATCAACAAGCTCAAATAATTCAGTAGTTTGCTTCAATGAGATAAAAGAAATAGAATCACTTTGGCGATAAACACGCTTCTGAGTTTCTGAAAGACGGGTGTAATAGGAAAAGACCATAGGCTCAATTTTCAAAACTTCTGGGGAACATCTAAGATTAACTCCACTATAAATACAAATTAAGAATCTAACACCTTTTTTGAACGATCCAGAAAATGCCAGCTGAGCCCTAGTACTGAAAGACTAGCAATAGTGAGAGGAATCATCCAAACGCTTTCCTCAAGAGAACCACTGCGTTCCCCTACATAGCCCATTAACATCGGACCTGCTCCAGCACCTAAATATCCTAAAGCTTGAGTAAACCCAAAAGCTTTTGCCGCTGATTGACGGAACCTCAGTGCTGTAAATGACTGCAGAGAAATTGCATCTCCACTCATTGCCATACCAGCAACAAAAATGAAAATTAATCCAAATAAATAGTTATCACTGAAAATTGTAAATGTATAAAAAATTGACCCTAAGCCAGCACTAAAAGCCAAGAGAATCCTGTCAGGCAAACGTCCTCCAAAGAAGGTCCACACAACTCTTCCCATGATAAAGCCCATGGTATTAACAGAAATCATCCAAGCAACTTGTGTTTCAGAAAGAGGTAAGCGACCTGCATAAAGGCGACCTAACCAGACAACCGCTCCCATTTGGCCAATTCCATGCAGAATGGAAGCCAAACCAATAAGCCATAATGTTAATTTCAAAGACTTCAAAAACTGCAATAGAGGCTTCATGGTTATCTTTAGCTTGACCCTAGATTTTTCAGATTTCTTAAGTGCCAGTGGCACATTCAGCAGAGTCAATAGATAGAAACCCGTTAAGATGATATAAGGAATCCACCAAGGCCACTTCCATTCCATCCAAGCATTACTAATGTAAGCCCCTAAGGCAAGAGGAGCTAAAGTGCCCCCAATCGCCATTGTTCCCAACAAAGCTGCAAAGATTCTCTGGCGGGTCCCTTGAAAATGCTCGGCCGTCAAGGTGCCAAAAATAATCATTAGCCAGACACTTCCCATTCCCATTAAAGCAGCGCTTGTTTGTACCATGAAAAAATTTTGTGAGAACGCCAGCATCAGACACCCTAAGCTACCTAAGGCCAAACCAACTCGAACTGATAAACCAGCTCCAATGCGAGTTGTCAAAAATCCAGCTAAAACATTACCTAAAATCGCTCCCATAAAATAAAAAAGGTTTACTTGACCTTGCATTTCAAAGCCGGCCTGAAATAATTTTTGGAATACTTTAAAAGTAACGGGTAAAAGATTGATCGTTGAACCTACCAGGAAACTCAGGGTGACAGAAAACCAAAATAGAGGATTTTGGATTGGAAGAAGGTTAGTGTGACTTTTTTGAATCAATATATTGACCCTTAGATAACTAATATTTGAAAAAGTGATTTATCAACTGACATCAATCCCATCAAACAAAACAGTATTTCCCTTTGAATAGTGAAAAGTTTTATTACCAATAAATGAGTTCTTTCCATGTAAAGTGTCTAATCTTACTGCTGAATGCCAACTCTTGCAATTCATGGGAGGAGAGTTGTAAAATCTGTAAACCACCTCCTGAATAGGTTCGTTAATGAAAATCTTCTTACTAATTATAATTTGTACATTATTAGTTATAGTTTGGAAAAAATGGGGACGCTGAACATGATTCTCTTAGGGGGTCTCCCTAAGTCTTGATACATAGTTTTACCTTACTTAACAAGGTGAATATATGTAAACGATATCCAAAAATATGCTTCGTTTTACTGTCAATTAGAACCACTAATCGAGGTTATACCAAACTTTTTTAAGACTGGTAATTACGGGAGGTTGTATTGAAACTCCTAAACAAATATTTCATTTCTCAGCAGGAGTAACGTGAGTTTTCTTTTTTAATTTCCAATGATTAGCAAGTTGTTGGGCTTTCTTTAATTCCATAGGATTCAGTTGTCTCTGGATCCTATCCCTCTCCTTAATAGCAGCTTTGTCCCCTTGCATACCAGAAAGACTAAACCACATATATGCTTTTATATAATCTTTTCGAACTCCGCGGCCATTCAGATAAAGCGTTCCTAAGTTATATTGCCCCTTGGAGTTTCCTTGCTCTGCAGCAAGTCGAGTCCACTTGACTGCTTTTTTGTAGTCTTTTTTAACTCCTTTGCCAGCATAATAGATTGCTCCCAAAACATACTGGGCTTTACCATTACCCTGTTCTGCCAATCGGAGTAAATCCTTAACTTGATCTTGAGTAATCTGGGCAATTACACTGGAACAACTAATAACAATTAGAAGTGCGAGCAAGAAATATTTCATCGCTTTCACAATTCACTCTCCTTGCATTCATTCTACACAGTTTAGAAAAAGTTTCTAAATTTTACAATCAAGGTAAATGACTAGGACAAGTAGATTCTAATTAGATCGTGTGAAAAAGGTAAATAATAAACATTACAAGTAACTTATCTTTTGAATTGCGAATACCCTTTATTGAAGGTGCTGTTTTACTAAGTAAGTCTTATCAAAAAATCAGTATAATCAGAATTTCCAGCCAGTATAGAGAAGCAAAATCTCTAGAATAATCTGACAGAGTAGATTTACTTACAACTTAGATTTGAGTTTTAATTTGACAGGTAAACTTATGTTTCCTTAGGATTACTTAAATTAAACTCAACATACAACAGTTAGGAATTAGGTCCATTTTATGAATTCTACAATCCCTCAACGACTTCGTGTTGATTTCCCCGCTGTCCAGACCCGACTTAACAAGGAAGAAGAGGCTCTTCTCGTTGAAATCATACGCCATAGCCCTACCTGGAGCCAAGGTGAGCAGATGGAAGCCTTTGAACGAGAGTTTTCTCAATACGTAGGTTGTTCTGATAGTTTAGCAGTCAGCAGTTGTACAGCTGCCCTAGAGATGGCAGCAACCTTATGTGGCTTAAGCCAAGGAGATGAAGTCATCCTTCCAGCACATACTTTTGTTTCCAGTGCTGTTCCATTTGCAAGGACTGGAGCTCAACTGATTTTTGCTGACATTGATCCGTCTACCCGTCTTATTTCTGCAGAATTAATAAAACCGTGTCTTTCCAAAAAAACAAAAGTTCTAGTTGTTGTCCATCTTTATGGATTGCCTGTAGACATGAATCCTATTCTTCGATTGGCAGAAGAATATGGGCTTAAAGTAGTTGAAGATGTAGCTCAGGCACCAGGGGCAATCTACCATGGTCAAAAAACAGGTTCAATGGGAGATTATGCAGCCTTCAGTTTTCACAATCAAAAAAATATTTCGACATTAGGAGAAGGTGGTATGTTGGCCGTAAGGAATGCTTCGGATGGAGACCGTGCTAGAAAGCTTCGCTGGATGGGAAGTTGGCCTTTCACTGGAAATCGAAAACACTACTGGCAACCAGCTATGAGTGACTTAGTAAGTGGGATGAAAGGAGTCTGGCCTTTCAATTTTTGTTTAAGTGAAGTTCAATGCGCTGTTGGTCGAAAACTGCTCCAGCGATTGGACGCTATCAATGAAGAAAGGAGAGCACAAGCTGCTTTTATTCGTCAGGCTGTTGCCGACATTCCTGAATTATCCTTCCAGTATGTACCAAAAGGCCACGTTCATGCTTATCACTTGCTAGTGGCCCAATATGATGGATCTAAATCAAATTGTACTCGGGATGATCTTATTAATCTTCTTTTCCAGGAATATGGTATTAAGTGCATCGTTCAGTACTGGCCTCTTTATCGCTCTGAACTTTTTCAGTCGTTTGGTTATGGGAAGATCCGTTTAACTAATACCGACCACTTTTTTGACAATATGATTAGCTTTCCATTCTGGTCTGGAATGCCAAAAGAGACATTAAATTATATGGCCAAGAGTATTCGTTCAGCACTGATCCAATTGAGAAGTTAAACCTAAGAAGAATTAATTAAGTATTATTGCCCTCAGAATATTTTTAGAGGGTTATTAGTTTGAAATCCTACGGAAAACATCTGAATAGTCACGAGAGAACAAGAGAAATGAATATGAATTCAAGAACAGTATACTTTAATGGCCAATTTGTTAGTGAACAGGAAGCACGTGTTTCTATTTTTGACTCCGCATTGATGTTCGGAGATATGGTTTTTGATATGACACGGACCTATAAACAAAAACCTTTTCGTCTTAGAGAACACCTGGAAAGAATTTATGCAGGTCTCAAATACCTAGAAATTGACTGCGGGATGACCTTAGAAGAGATGGAGAATGTAACCCTTGAAACATTAGACAGAAATCTTCCTTGTCTGGAGGGGGCAGATGTTCAAATCATGCATGATATTTCTCGTGGACCTTTACCTCCATATAAAAGTGTCTTCAAGGGGAAATTACAGCCAACGATTTCTATTAATTGTTGGCCTCTTTGGTGGCATTTAGCTGTAGATGCACCTCTTTATCGCACAGGTATTCATTCAATCATCACTGCCCAGCAATCAGTACCAGCATATCTTATTGATCCTAAGGTTAAGAATCGAAGTCGGGTTTTTTACCAAATGGCTAACTTCCAAGCACATAAAGTTGATCCCCAAAGTTTCCCGCTTCTTACCGATGACAGGGGAATTATCACAGAAGGTAGTGGATCCAATTTTTTTATTCTTCGACATGGAAGGGTGCTAACACCTAAGGGACACAACATTTTACTTGGTGTTTCTCGGAATACTGCTCTAGAACTGCTAACCAAAATGTCTGTTCCATGGATTGAGGAGGATTTTGGTGCTTACGAAGTTGTTAATGCTGAAGAAGCATTTCACACAGCAACTACCTATGCCATTATGCCCTGTACTCGAGTCAATGGAAAACCTATCGGTGATGGAAAGCCTGGACCCTTAACTCAGCGATTAATAAAAGCCTGGAGTGAACTAGTTGGGGTAGATATTGTCGCCCAGTCAGATGAATACGCCAAAATAGTTAAGGACATGACCTAGTCTGAGTATTACTCACTTGGTCCTAGTCATTTCCTTAATAACAGCACCTGAAAATCGTATCAAACTTATTACTGAAAAACCGTACCGGATAGTTAGTTTATCTATCCTAAAAATTCTATTCTTGAAAGTTATTCTTATTCCCTAACCCAAAAATCATGGTGATGTTACCCACAGATCTAACCCCCAAGTCTACCCAAAAGATACAAACTAGGTTTCGAAAAATATGTTCTGACATTCCAGTACCAGAATCGTTGGATCTAATTAAAGAGTTGCGTAAAGTTGAGCCTCAGTCAATGTCGGGCATGGTACCTATCATTTGGCATCAAGCCCAAGGCTTTCTTGTTCGTGATCCCTATGGCAATCAGTGGATCGATCTTAGCAGTGGCATTGTAATGGCAAATACTGGCCACGCTCACCCTGTCATCATCCAATCGATTCAGGAACAACTGGATTCCCCTCTTCTCTTTACTTATGCCTATCCTTCCAAAATACGTTGTCAGTTTCTAGGTCGACTCCTGAAATTTGCGCCTTCTAAGTTGAACAAAGCTCTTCTATTTTCATCGGGAACAGAGGCGAATGAATGCGCTATTAGCCTTATGCGAAGAAATGGGCTTCAGATTGCACCCCAAAAGAGTGGCATTGTCTCACTAGAAGGTAACTATCATGGGCGGACCCTCGCAGCTAAGGCAAGTGGAGGCAATTCTACACTAGTGGACGGGATCAGTCGTCAGGAGCTTCATCATTTTCAGTTGCCTAATCCAAATTCTCTTACATTTGACGCTTCCCTTGATGCTACTGGGATCGATCCAGATTGTATCGCCGGTGTTATTTTAGAATCAATTCCAGGTATGACTACTATTCCACATCCAATTAAATATATGAAGGCACTGAGAACTTGGACAAACAAACACCAAATACTTCTAGCTGTAGACGAAATTCAATGTGGAATAGGGCGCACTGGCAAAATGTTTGCTTTTCAGCATTACGATATTACTCCAGACCTAATTACTTGTGGTAAAGGTTTGAGCTCTAGTCTACCAATATCTGCAGTCATTGGGGCAGAAGAAGTTATGGATCTAGCCCCTCCCGGAGAAATGTCAAGCACTTTTGGGGGTAATCCAATCTGCGCAGCCGCTGCAGAAGCAAATTTAAGAATTTTAGAACAAGATGGATTGATAAAACGAGCCTCTTCCCTAGAGCAATCCCTCAGGCAATGGATATCCCCTTTAATAAAAAAACATCATCGGGTTATTTTTCAGGCTGATGGTAGAGGTTTATTCTTTTCACTCCATCTCAGAAATCCACAGACTGGTCAACCTTGGGTGGAATTAGCTGACAAGATAGCCCTTGAGTGTGTAAGACAGGGGGTACTACTCTTTCTCACTGGAAGAGGTTTTATTAAGATTGTTCCACCACTAATGATTAATCAGGAGGCCTTTAAAGAGGCTGTGGATGTAATTATAAATGTTATGGATGAGGAACTGGCTAAATGTACAAACCGTTGACAGTCGACCTAAAAGGAAAATCGGCCTTAGTTACTGGAGGAGGCACTGGAATAGGCCAGGCAATCTCAATTGCTTTAGCCCGTTGTGGTGCCAGGGTGGTTGTTAACTATTCTAGGAGTATGAAAGAGGCACAAGACACTGTGACTAAGATCAAGAATTCAGGCGGATTTGCTGTAGCGATCCGAGCAGATGTAACTAAGGAGAGCCAAGTCAAACATTTAATAAAGAAAACGGTAAGGGCTATAGGAGGGCTTGACATTCTTATGGCCAATGCAGGTGGTCCAACAGAAAAAAGCCCAACCAGTGCTTTATCAAGTAAAGAGTGGGATTTAGGGTTGAATTTAAATTGCAGGTCGGTTTTCTATTGTGTTAAACATGCTATTCCTCTGCTACCAAATAAAAAGGGTCGTATCATCATTACTTCATCAATTAGTGCCCGCAGTGGAGGAGGTCCTGGAACTATAACCTATACAGCTGCCAAAGGAGCTTTAAACAATTTGGTGCGGGGATGGGCAAAAGAACTTGGTCCTCGAGGTATTACTGTTAATGCTATCTCACCTGGCATCATTTGGACCCGAATCCACCAACAGAGAACCCCGCCTAAACTTTACAAGAACCTAATTAAGAACGTCCCTTTAAAACGTGATGGTCAACCGGAGGACTGCGTTGGCCCAGTGCTATTACTAGCCAGTAAAGAAGGGTCCTACGTAACAGGCCAAACCATTGAGATCAATGGTGGCCTGCTTATGCCCTAATAACCTGAAGATCTAGAAGTTTCTTGTTTCTGATAACAATCTAAATAGTTCTGGCCTTCTTTGCCGGATGGTGTAATTGGGTTGACTTCGGGCTTCCCAAAGTAATTCAGGGAGCAAATCAGCAACTAGGATCTCTTCCTGAACTTTTTCGAATGAAGTCTGGGCAGTGATCTCTCCATGCGGATCAACTACAAGACACCCTCCAGCGTGGTTAGGTTGATTTGGACTATCCTGAGGATAGGTATCGACAATGCCAGCTTTACCAGCTTGATTACAAAGAACCATGTAACAAGAATTTTCATAAGCACGGGTGGTAGCAATCATACGAAAGTATTTCCCTGAGAATTCTGCTGCTGCTTTCTCTGAATCTGGATCTTCAGTCCAGGTTTTCATCCTAGCTGCATGAGGCATTAAAAGTACATTTGCCCCTTTTAAAGCAAGAATTCGAGCCAGTTCGGGAAAAGAATTGTCATAACAAATAATCATCCCTATACGCCACTTCCCAATATCAAAAACTGGGATTTCAGAACCCCCTTCATAGTGAATAACTTCATCGCGAGATAAGTGAATTTTCCGCTGAGATCCGATGAATCCTTCCGGACCAACTAAGACTTGGGTGTTGTAAACGATGTCGTTTCTTTTTTCACTTAACCCAACACTAAGGAAAACATCTAATTTATTAGCTAATTGGCATAAATGTTGAACACTGGGTCCACTAGGAACCAACTCCGCGTTATACCAAGTTCTAGGGTCATTGTGGCCGTGGATTACTAGTTCAGGAAAAAGAATCAATTCAGCCCCTGAATTTTTAGCTCGACTTGTCCACTGGTCGATAGCATTTAGATTCTCTTGAGTTTGACCTAACAAGCCGTTCATAGCTACAGCTGCAACTCTTAGTTTCTGCATATTATTTAACCCTCACGTAAGTCCAAATATGAAAATATTGCCGAGCAGGCTTCTACTAGTTAAAGTATTTTTATTAAATATTTACTTGGACCACTGATTCGGCTTATTGCCAATCTCGAATCTGTGGTGGGCCAGCTGACCAACGCAGATCCATGGCTAAAGGAAAAAGTTTATCAATCTTCTCTATATGTTCCTGTGGAATTTGTACTTGGCTGCCTTTTATTGAACTTTCTAACTGAGCAGAATTACGAATCCCTAGAATCACTGAACTAACTTCAACATGTCTCAAAGACCAAGCGATAGCGTATTCTGCTAAAGTAACGTCAAGATCAGCTGCTAATTGGTTAACAATTTCAATTTTTGCCCAGATTGATTCGGGTAAGTCCTTCATCCATCCTGGATTTTCAGCTAAACGGCTTCCTACTGGAGTTTGACCTCGTCGGTATTTACCACTCAACCATCCTCCATTGAGTACTTGGTAAGGGGTAATACCAATGCCAAATTTTCGACAAAAAGCAAGTTCGGAAATTTCAATCTCTCGGCGCAGTAAACTATAAGGAGGTTCATAAGCAATCATCTTTTCCAAAGCAAACCGATCACTCAACCACAGCAACTCACACATTTCCCACGCCAGAAAATTAGAAACTCCAAAATAGCGAATCTTTCCCTGTTTCACAAAAAGATCCAGAGTACGGAGACTTTCTTCAAAAGGAGTTTCCAAATCTGGCCAGTGCAGCATCAAAATATCAACACAATCAGTTTGAAGTCTTCGAAGACAATTTTCTAGTTCAGTCTGTAAATGTATACGGGAGCCACCTTTTTGATGGGGGCCAGGACCAAGAGCGTTGGCTATTTTTGTTAGGAGAACGACCTTGTCTCTCTTACCTTTAAGAATCTTTCCCAAGTATTCTTCAGCTACTCCTCCAGGACTCCCTACATCACGATTGTAGCCTTCGTAAGAACTAGCTGTGTCAATAAAGTAAACCCCTTGATCAATAGCCTGGTGAATCAGATTTGTAGCTTCTTTTTCCGTTGTTGGATTTCCAAATAACATTGTGCCAAAACAAACTGGGGAAACAGATACGCCACTTTTTCCTAATCTTCTAAGTTCCATGGTTAGCTCCTAAAAAAAATTAATCTTTACATTCATACAGATATTAAGACGAACAGGAGGAAAGCTACTTCTATTTGTCTACTAGTTGACAACTCTAGAGATACTTCATTAGGATACAAAACTTCAATGGCAATATTATTGACGTTGTTCAAAAGTGAGTCAAGAAGGCCCCTGTTATCTGTCTTGAAAATGGGGGAAAAAATATAAGAAAATTCATTAGTCTAACTAGAAAACGAGACCATGAAAAAATTATCTCTAGCAGTAATCGGTTGCGGCGATTTTGGGCAACAAATGTTAGAGTTTTTAAACACATTACCTGCTTTTAAAATCAGTGCCGTTTGTGATCCTGATTCCCAGAAATCAATGGCTCTGGGAAAAACATTTGGTGTACCTTCCTTTAAATCCTTCGAGCAATGTCTAAAAGAAACCGATGCTTCGGCTGTAGCTTTATTTACTCCTAACCACCTTCATGCTCCCATGGCAATCTCAGCAGCAAAATCAGGGAAACATATTTTCTGTGAAAAACCCATGGCCCTTAACGTTAGAGAATGTTATAGCATGATCGAAGCCACCGAAGCTAATCAAGTTAAGTTGATGGTTGGCCATAAAAGAAGATTCCGTCCACAGTACGTTAAAATATCAGAAACTGTCTCCAGCTTAAAATACGGTCGACCATTAATGGTCCAAATAAATGGCTTTTATGGACGAAAGCTTTGGGGTTGGTGGACAAAAAGGGCAACGGGCGGTGGACTTTTATTCCATTCAGGCGTCCATGACCTAGATTTTCTGCGAAGTATCTGCGGAGAAACAGCCACTATTTTTGCTCGTAGCCCAATTAAAACAAATCATCATACCGATTTTGAAGATGCAATAAGTCTTGTGATTCATTTTGAGTCAGGAACTATCGGTACAGTACAGGTCAGTCCATTCTCTTTTCAACGAACTTTTCGTGAATCCTTTGGAATACATATTGTTTTTGAAAAGGGAGATCTTATTTATGACCCAGTCCAAGTTTCAGTAAAGATTAAAGGAGAAAGTGGCAACTCAAAACTATTTCACTTTGATAATGAGACTGGGTTTAAAGAGGCCTATAAAACTGAATTTGAGAGCTTTGCAAATTGGGTACTTTATGATTCTGAACCAAAACTAACAGCCTGGGATGGGTTACGCTGTGTCGAATTAATGGAAGCTGCTCAACTTTCAGCATATAGCGGTAAACAGATTAAATTACCTTTACCAAAGAATCATGCTAAAAAAACAATTTTCGGAAAAATATCCCTAACTCGGAATTTAAACAAACCAACCCTCTTTGCCCAAGGATTCTCCATGGCTGAAGGACCTGCTTTTGATCGTGAGGGTAATCTTTTCATAGCTAATTGTCGTTCGGACCATATCTCCAAAATTCTGCCAAATGGAAAGATCAATAAATTCCTATCGACAGGAGGGAAAACGCAGGGTGTCGCTATTAGTCCAAGTGGAGAATTTTTCATTACTGACAGCCAAAAAAAAATGATTTTTCAAGCGAACATCAATGGGGAAATCAGTGATTTCTGTCACCAGTATGAGGATGGAAGTCCATTGAGAGGACCCAATGAGATAATCATCGGTCCTAACGGACAAATATACTTCACTGATCCTGGAAAAGCATGGAGAGGAAAACCCACAGGAGCTGTTTCTCGGATTAGCAAATCTGGCAAAGCTGAATTATTAGTAGATGGTTTAGAATTTACTAACGGACTCGATTTTAGTCCTGATGGTAAGATGATTTACGTTGTTGAAACAACAACTGGAAAAGTGTTGTGCTCCACCTTAGATATAAATGGGGCACTAAAAGAACCACTCCATGAATTTGTTCGCTTTGAAGGAAGTGTCGGCCCTGATGGAATCCGTTTTGCTGACAGTGGCAACCTATACGTTACACTTTTTGGACGGGGTCAAGTTGCCATCGTTGATCCAGAAGGTAAGATAATAGACCGTCTAAGGGTACCTGGTCTATTCCCAACTAATGTAATTTTTCTTAATTCTTCTCTATTAGTCTGTGAAGGTCAAACCGGAGCTATTTGGAGACTTGATATCGGAGAAAAAGGAATCCCGTCCTATTCCCAAAAAATTTGGTTAGCTGACAAATCTATAGATCGGTAATTGGAGAAGAGATTTGCTATGTTCTTAAGCAGATACTCCTTTTTTCTTTGTGATATTTATGGACTGCTGAGCTAAGCTTCTCTAAACCTCCAAAATCAAGTTAACAATCAGCTACTATTTCCCCCAGTCTTAAGTAAGATAGATAGTTCGGTTTTATCCATTTCTGAAATACCTAATCTTCTCACATCTCTACTCTCCTCCCACCCATCAAAACCCATGATGATAGATCCTATATTAACAAGGCTACGCATAGTCGGAGTTTTAGTACCATATTGTTTTCCTAAAGAACTCCAAGCAGCTAGACCATAAGGAATATCTTCTGTCAGCCATCTACTTTTTAAAGTACCCGGAGCCTTGAGCTGGGTCAACATCCAGCTTCCATGAATTGTAGACCACAGATCTCCTTTTGGACCGAAACCAGCATGATAAAAGGCTTCATTAACCGAAGGTAATTTGTAACCGAGTCCTTGAGCAACATCCCGTCTTTCTTGGTCAACCTGCTGAATAACCTTGGCAACTGAAGGGGTAACACCTTCTTCATAAAAATAGAATTCTCCCTTCGAATATTCTACTCGTCCGGCATTGAGTAAAACACCAGCTGGATGTATAACTGGATTCATAGCAGCCAAACCACAGGCCATTACATCTGGAAAGGACTGGATACCTGGAAAGACTGGATCTAGCTGAGCTTTGACTTTAGCAGTTTTTGAACTTGGGAGAACTCCAAGTCCCAGTTTATTCACTACTCCCCAAATCGTAGCTGTATCTGGAGAGGTTTTTCGACAAACATAGGGAGCAGTGTCTACCTCAGCTAGTGTCACTTGAGCAGAGCCATCAAGACTGAGGATACTACGCCACTCAAGGCTTCCTAAAGTCCCTGGCATAAGAACAACTGTGTGTCTAGAAGTTAAATGAGGCAAGCAAACCTTAGCAAAAGCTTTGTGAGCATATGCTGGAACAATCAAAAGGATTAAATCTGAAGCTGCCAATGCTTCTTGAATATCAGTAGTTAGACAGTGAATCTTGGCAGTTCCCTGACCAGCTGCACCTAACAAGTGTATACATCCAGTATCCTTGATTGGGGCTAAGCTCTCCTCAAATCCCGAAATCTCAAAAAGGGTAATCTTAAAACCCTTTAGAGTAAGGTAGGCTGCTGTTGAAAAGGCGGTATTGCCACCCCCTAAAATAGTAATCGAATGAGTTGACATAAGTGGCACCTCAACATTGAACTATCTGAAAATTTTCTCATTATAAAAATTAAATTGTGCATCAGAACTCTGGCTACACAAAAGTTTTAAATTATTTTAAAATACCTAAAAAAATGTGCACGACAGTTTTAAAAATATTTAACTAACATTAGTAGTGGTATTGGAATTACTAGAAACCTCACCAATAAACCCATCAATTAACCGTCGTGCAATACTCATATTGGGGGGTAGTAACGGTAGGTTATTAATATTACACCACATTGCATCTTCAATTTCAGTAGGATGAATTTCTATCTTACCTCCAGCATATTCAGCTCTAAAACCAATCATCAAAGAGTGCGGGAATGGCCATGGTTGACTTGAAAGATAACGAATATTCCTAACCCGAAGTTTTACTTCTTCCATTACTTCCCGTTCAACTGCTTGTTCTAAAGTTTCTCCTGGTTCTACAAAGCCAGCTAGAATGCTATACATATCTGGTGGAAAATGTGGAGAACGACTTAACAAAAATTCCTGGCCACGACTTATTAAAACAATAATAGCTGGGGCTAAACGTGGAAAAATTTCTACTTCACATTTTGAACATACACGGGCACGTTCTTGATGATGTTCCACTGTAGGCATTCCACAGCAACCACAAAACTGGTTAGTTCTCTCCCATTCCACAATTTGTTTAGCCCGACCTGCTACTGTAAATAATGAATCTCCTAAGACAGAATACAGGCTTCGAAGATTCTTGAACTCTATACCTTTGGATACCACAGTCTCTTTCTCCAGTTCTCCTGAAAAACAGTGTTGGTTTCCAAGAACTCCTAAATATTGACTACGAACACAGGTTATCCCTATATCATTAGGATTTTTAATAAAGGGAATGGAAAAAGTCTGAGGCTTAACCAAAACCATAAGAAGTTCTCCACAAAAGATAAACCACAAAGCTGGTTTTTGAAGATTAGGTGGAGGAGTAACAGCAGAGACAAAGGGGTTTTCCATAATAAATCAAAAGGACTTAAAACATCTGACCAAAAATCAAATCTGGCACTCAAACAGCTTCAAGATAACGACCAATGCGCCTGCCTTAAAACAGCAACAGAAGATGGAGAAGCCAGTGCTGTTAAGCGATCCAAACGATTCTCCAGAGGGATTTCGCTGGGTCGATCAGCAGTCATCACTTCGTACCAGACAGTCAGTAAAGAACCATCATTCAATTCCACGGTCGAGGGATAGCCAAGATCACTTGAAACGCCATCACTGGAAATTGTAATAGCCTGTGACCATTTAAAACCCTGATCTATACTAGTCCGTGCCTGATTTCCCAAAGGTGGACGGCGGTGTCCATAACTCATCAATAACCGTCCGTCCTTAAGTCTTAATAGATGAGACGGCAACCCCCAAACACCTATCGCGTGGGGAATTGACCAAGTTTTTCCACCATCAAAAGACTCACTTTGTAGTATCTCTTTTTCATTATTCCTATTGTGGTTTCGGATGTGCACGATCAATCCCTGGTTGAATGTTTCAATGGCATAAAGCTCATGATAGTTTGTATTAGAATCACCTTCTCGAGTTGGAATTTCAGCTAACCAACTCCATGTCTGACCATCATCTGTAGACTCACAAATCCCAATTCGTCCATTGGCCTGACCACTACGACCATACCAAAATATCTTACCAGCATAGAGTAAGCGTCCATCCGAAAACTGAATAGGCCCATGAGGACTATTCACCAAACACCGGTAGGGTGCTGACCAGTTTAGTCCCCCATCTGTTGAGCGTATCATCCAACTACCTAGTTTAATCTCACGCTCAGCTGCTGAAACACGACTATGCGCAGCCTGCCAACGCCTCAGTTTTTCCTGTGACCAAATAGGTTGTTGTTTTAAATCCGCATTCTCAGCATGGGACAAAATTGATTCATACCCAACAGATGTAAAGGTCGTTACCAAAAGAGTCCCACGACGCGTTTCCATTACTCCTGAATCTCTATCATCCAAGGGACCATCAATTAAGGTCCGAGGGAAACTCCAAGTTTTCCCCTCATCTTTAGATCGCATCAATTCGACCCGACCAAATGGACAAACATGGGATTCTCTTCCACCCGAATACACTAGCAGCAGTTCACCATTAGAGCGTTTTGTAAGAGTAGGCCAACCGTGATAAAGCTGGGGTTGCATGCTAATGACAGTTTTCTTATTAATGCCAGTTCGAGATTGGGCCCACGCTATCTTATCCAAAACCACTGCAGAAGCATACATAGTGGTACTCCTTAAAAGTTTTCTCCGACTGATCTCAGTCATAACTACCCCCCCTTCTTGTATTAATGTCTGGAATCTGTGATAACTAATTAATCATGTGCTAATGCCTGAACAGGATCCTTCCTAGTAGCTTGAATAGCTGGATAAAATACTCCTAAAGATCCACTCAATAGAACTAAGAGTATGGTCCTATAAATCCAAGTAACAGAAATAACTAAGTGTTGTGTAGGATAAAGGCTTTGAATTATGAGTTGTCCAAAAAAAGTTAAAATAAACCCTGAAATCAGACCAATTACACAAAGAATGAGTACTTCTACTAGAACAAGATTCACAATATAGGTTTTGGAAGCGCCTAAAGACTTGAAAATGCCAATTTCTCGAGTTCTTTGCGTAATAGTTGTATACACAGACAGAAAACACGCAAAAGAACCAACAGCTATTGCTACTCCAATAACAGCATTTAAGAAAGCCTGATAGGCTTTTGGCCGTTCATTTCGCAGTAGAGTAACCCAATCATCCATAGCAGTTACTCTAATATTTTCAATCGACCCAGTAATCTGACCAATCGTTTTGTTAATTTGTTCGGGATTATTTACTTTGACAAGAAATGTTGAAGCTTTTCCAATACGGTCCATTAAAAGTTGTAGACTCTGTATTGGAAGATAAACTCTACCTCCAATGCCATTTCTAAAAATTCCAACTACCTCAAAACGTTCTCCTTTTAATTCAATAAATTCCCCAATACCTAGGTTTTGAGATTTAGCATGCAGATCATCTATTATTACTTCTTTCGCTGTAGCACTGCTAAAGGTCTGACCTTCGACAAAATTTAATTGTCCAGCAACCTCTGTAAAACTTAAAAAATCAATGCCATAATAAGTGAGCCAACTACCACGCATCTGAGCATGGAAAAGAATAGGAGTAACTCCTTGAACTGAACTAATTCCTAGTAAGTCTTGACTAACCGTATCAGGCAAAGTGGCACTTCCGGTAGTAAAAAAAATCGGTGGGGCATTAGCAGGCTGAATGATTATATCAGCGCTCAATCCCTCTTGACGATCGGCATTATCTTGAATTATTCCATGGGATATTCCAATTACCAGAAGAATCATTAGAACTTCAAGGCTAATTGCTAAAACAGTGATTAAAGCTCTAACTGGACGGTTGATTACATTAGAAATAATTACTGATAGTTTAGTTGAAGTCATCGTATTGCCAATTAAAATTCTACCATTCTTTAAGCAACTCTACCGGGCTGAAAAATCATCTTCCCCAACTTATAACATTTTAACATGATCTCATTATATCGATTTGATACTAGGAAATAAGGGAGTTCAATTGCTATTTAGTTTCAAAATTATTATTGTTTTTGAGTTGTTGGCTCTCAATTTTTTTTAAAAAGGAACGAGGCGCTTCAATTTCTACCATGACCTGCTTATTACGGTAGTCACAATTAATCACTTTGCCTCTTGAAAATATTCTTGATAACAATTCCCCACGATGGCGATCCACCAAAAATTTAGCCTTTACTATAGGATCATCTGTGATTAACTCGTCGATTCTTTTTAAAAGAGTAGATATTCCTTGCTTCTGAAGAGCAGACACCCAAACTTTATCTTGAGTAGATTGAAATGAATAACCAAGTAGGTCAGTTTTATTAAAAATCTCTATATGAGGCTTCGTCATAACACCGAGATCTTTTAGTACATGAACTACTGCCCCTCTTTGTTGCTCCGCTCGCGAACTAGAGCCATCAATCACATGCAGAATCAACTGCGATTCCCCTATTTCTTCTAGTGTAGCCCGAAAAGCTGAAATCAATGTAGCTGGTAGTTTACTTATAAAACCAACGGTATCCGACAAAATTATTTTTCGGCCAGAAGGAAGTTGTAGGCGACGAAGAAGTGGGTCTAGCGTAGCAAATAGTTGTTTCGATGCTAGAGTGTTGTCATTAGTCAGTGCATTAAATAAAGTTGATTTTCCTGCATTGGTATAACCAACTAAAGAAACAATCGGAACAGGAACAGATTTTCGAAAAGAACGATGTAGACGTCGATGAATTCGAACTTGTTCAAGCTCTTTTCGGATTTTATAGATTCTTTGGTGAATTTTTCGTTGATCGGTTTCTAACTTTGTCTCTCCAGGCCCACGGGTTCCTAGACCTGCTCCAAGGCGAGAGAGTTCAATACCTCTGCCGGCTAAACGAGGTAACATATAATTTAGTTGTGCAAGTTCCACCTGTAGTTTTCCTTCACGTGTTGCTGCACGATAGGCAAAAATATCCAGTATCAGTTGAGTCCTATCTAAAACTTTACAATCGAGGAATTTCTCAATGTTTCTTTGTTGAGCAGGAGAAAGATTGTCATCAAAAATCACTGTGTTGGCTTTATTTTGTTTCAAAACTGTTTTCAAAAGCCTAATTTTCCCTTTACCAATTAAAAATGTAGGATCATATCGATCCCTTTGTTGTGTTAAACGGCCGGAAACACTGACTCCAGCTGTAATTGCAAGAGAGGCTAATTCATCTATAGATTCTTCCAAACTTAAGGAACTTTGTTTGAACCAATTTTTTTTCTGAGGAGATTTTAGTTCACAACCCACTAAGATAACCTTCTCAGGGTTAGTATCAGACCAACTCATTGACAAGTTTCCAATTATTACTTTAACTAATTTTTTCCAAAAGAAATCTTTCCTTAATCGTTGTTGCAGCCATTAGATTCACTTCGTATATGTGATATGCATATTCATGCCCCTTAATTTGGAAACCCAACATGACTTTCAACAATCATAAATAAATGATGATTGAAGGTTCTCAGCAACCTATCTTTCTCAAAAAATAAATTAACTCTAACAACCACCAAAATAAGTTCCTGTAAAACAAGAGTACTCAATAGTCTCATCAGACAAATTCTCTAAGATGGTCTTTAATCTGGTTCCTTATCTTTTCCTCATGACCAAACCCATTAAACCAAGTTACTTCACTTTCCTTTCTAAACCAGGTTAGTTGCCGCTTTGCATACTTTCGCGTGGCTTGTTTAGTGGAAGTTATAGCCTCCGAAAGAGACATAATGCCTTTTAGAAAACTAACTGATTGAGCATAACCTATTGATTGAAGCGGTTTACAATTAGAAGAAAAACCTTTGTTTAAAATTGACTTCACTTCTTCAATTAATCCAACTGAAAACATATGGTCTACACGCTCTTCTATTCGATCGTACAGTTTATCTCTAGGCGGATTCAGTCCTACTTTGATAGGCTGAAAATCCTCTAGTTTTTGTGTAGGAGTTTCAAAATGACTAGATAGAGTCTTAGAAGTAAGGAAAAAAACTTCTAAAGCCCTGATGATTTTAGGCTGATCTCTTGGAGAAATCCGTTGGGCGGAATCTCGATCAACTTTTTTCAGCAGCTGATGGAGATGAGAAACTTTCCGTTTCTGAAGTCTAGCTCTCAACGATTCAGACTGTGCAGGCCCTTCAAAAAGTCCATTTAGTAAGGCCCTTAAATAAAGACCAGTGCCACCAACAACCAAAGGCAAACTACCGCGACTTTTAATTTCATTCAAAACTTTTCGACCTTCAAACATATACTGACCTGCCGTAAATCTCTGGTTTGGATCAAAAAGATCCATCAAATGATGAGGAATTCCACACTGTTCTTCTCTGGGAACTTTTGAAGTACCTATTTCGAGAAATTTATATATCTGGATGGAATCACAGTTAACAACTTCACCTTGAAACTGAAGGGCAAGACAAAGAGATAGATCTGATTTTCCACTTGCTGTAGGTCCTATGATGGCTATTAGAGGTATTCCCATTAAGACCTGATTCTAAAGACTAGATAGATAAGATTGAAGTATCTACGACTCTTGAATTTTATTATATATCGTCATTACTCATCCTACATTAAACCTTTTAGTCGGTAGCTCATTTAAAATAATTCTAAGATCAAGATTTTTTTCACATAACGCAAAGAAATATATAAATCCAAAGACTATTTTGTATTAATAATTTAGACTGCTCTGGAAAGAAAAATTATAACTTTCTAAATCAGATGGAAACAATTCAGTCTAGTTAGATTAAGTTATGAACCTACAGGAGAACAATTGCCCCTTCATAAAAAAATTCTGATTGCCTTAGTACTAGGATTATTTTTCGGGATTGTGGCCAACCTTTTCAACTGGAATCCTTGGATTAAAGATTACATTCAACCAGTTGGAATTGCTTTTATCCGACTCTTGAAAATGATTGTTGTACCTCTAGTATTTGCATCTTTACTAGTAGGCACAGCTAGCTTAAATGACTTACGTAAATTAGGACGCATGGCAAGCAAAGCAATGATTTTCTACCTTTGTACAACAGCCATTGCAATATCTTTAGGATTATTACTAGCCAACATCTTCAAACCCGGATCAATTATAGAGTCATCACAAAAAAGTACAGTTATCAAAGCTGTCGGGAACTATCCTTCAGAAGAGTTGATACAACCTCAATCTGAACCCAACATTGTAAATACCCTGTTAAACATCATTCCTGAAAACCCTCTAGAATCCCTTTCAAAAGGCAATATGCTTCAGATTATTTTCTTCGCATTAACACTAGGTATTTCACTTACATTAATTCCAGGGAAACACTCCAAACCAGTAATTGAACTCATGGATGGAATTAACCAAGCAATGATGAAAATAGTCGTGCTTATCATGAAGCTAGCTCCTTACGGTGTTTTTGCATTAATGACTGCCGTCTTCAGTGAATTTGGATTTGGAATCATCCCCAGTCTCTTTTCTTATACGATGGTTGTGTTCTTAGGTCTTGTCATCCATGCCAGTGTTACATACTCATTAGCATTGAAATTTTTCGTGGGCTATTCGTTGAGAAGATTTTTTCGCGGGATTAAAAGTGCCCAAATTTTTGCCTTTTCAAGCTCCAGTAGCTCAGCAACTCTCCCTGTAACAATGAGAATTTGTCAGGAAAATCTCGGGGTTTCAAAAGAAGTTTCCAGCTTTGTTCTTCCCCTAGGAACCACAATCAACATGGATGGGACAGCACTTTACCAAGGAGTGGCAGCATATTTTATTGCGCAGGTTTCTGGTCTAACTTTGACACTTGGAGACCAAATAACCATCGTTTTAACAGCTACCTTGGCATCTATAGGTACTGCAGGAGTTCCCGGCGTTGGGCTTATCATGTTAATTTTAGTGTTGGAGGCAATTGGATTGAATGAATCTAGTATTAGCCAAGGCATAGCCTTAATTCTCGGAGTTGACCGACTACTCGATATGTGCAGAACTGTTGTAAATGTAACGGGTGACTGTTCATGTGCAATCCTGGTTAACTCAACTGAAGAAAATTTAGAAAACAACTCGAACAAATAATTGATGAATCTTTAGCGAACAGGCTTATCTCAATACTGAGTCACAAACCAAATTTTTTCAAGGTCTTGTTAATTTAAAAAAGTCAATTCATCAAAGAACTTCAAAAACATCTTCTACAAAATTAGTTTACCAAAAGACCACAAACGTTAACCAAAACCCTGTAACAATAAGAAACATACTCAGAACAACCGGCAGAATGGAATGTTGCCGGCTTGCTTCAGTCGGGTTTTTCTGAAGTTCTTGAATTTCTTTCAGACTAGATTGTAACCAAATCCCTTCCCTTGAAGAGCTACTCAAACTTAAGCTATTTTTAGATTCCCATCCAGTGATTAGAGAAGTCAGTACCATTGTTCCAGCAGTGACAACCATACTAAAGGGATAAGCTGCATAGGTATTCATCATCAAAGGTGGAAGCAGAACAATTCCATAGTTTTCTGCAACGACGGGGGCTAGTAGTCGCAAAAACCCATAGCTGGCCCCCATTAAAAGTCCAATCAAGCCACTGCTTCGATGAACCTTGGTAAATCTTCCAACTAAAAAAATTGTTAATAGTGGGATCACAAAAGCGCTTGTCAATTCTACGTAGTAAAGAACCATGCCTCCTTTTAGTAATCCCGGTATGTACAAAAAAGAAATTCCGATAATCACTGGTGTAAGATACTGACTGAGCCTAAGATAATGTTGGTCATCCTTATTTTTCATGACCAGCCTTGCATAGACATCACGAGTCAGTAGCGCAGAGAGTGCTGAGCCAATTGAATCATAGGTCGAAAAAGCAGCAGCCAATATGCCCGCCAAAACCAATCCTTTTAGGCCAACTCCTTCAATATGATTAACTAGTACAGGATAGATCGAATCTTGTTGACCATTAGGCAGGCTACTTTGATCAGGGTAAAGCGCTCTTCCAATAATTCCCATAGATAAATTAAAAAAGGTCATTACTAACATTACCGATCCCGCGGCAAAAACAGACATTTTCAGGTCCCACTCACTTTTGGCCGCAAACATACGCATTGATTGGGTATGATTGACAATTGAGTAAGCCATACCTATCAAGATAAAGGCAATGGAAACTAACCAAGCTGGTGTGTGATAGTCAATGGTGTTTTTGGACGGATTATAGGTTCCACCCAATAATAATTTTGACTTAATTTCTTCCTGGGAATAATGTACAATTTCTTCAGTCCTAATGTTTTCAGAACTAACGTGTAACAACTGAGAGGACAAGTTAGGATCCGAAGCATTTAACTTTTGTTCTATTCCTGACCACCCCCCTACCTGATTCCAAATAATAAACCAGATCAAGAGAGCTGCAATAGTCATGACCACAAATTGCAAGCTGTCTGTTACAGCAACCGAGCGTAACCCTCCAAATGCTGTATAGATACTGGCAAAAACAGCTATTAACACGACTAAGATCCAAGCTGTCTGATTTGATAAGCTGCAAACAATTGACAACGTCAAAAACAGAGTTGTACTAATAATACCTAGTATTAAAGTTCGGTATTGAACCTGAACAAAAGCACAAATAACTCGTACAGTAGTTCCATATCGAGTCTCAAGATATTCTGCATTAGTATAGAGCCCCTTTCTATACATGGGTAAAAAAATGAAAAAGGCAGATAAAGACCAACCCACTACTGAGCCCACCCAGTTCATTGAAAAATAACTCATACCGAGAAGATAGGTTCCTCCTGAATCGGCTACCAAATCACTAGAATCAATAGCTGTTGCATACATGGAAAGTCCTACCAACCACCAAGACAATTTCCTCCCGGCTAAAAACCAATCAGCACTGGAACGTACGCCTCTACTGAGGTAAAACCCATAGGTAATGATTACCGCATTGAGCCCAACAGCTATGATCCAATCCAAAAAACTCACAAAAGAAACCTTTTAAAATTCTATCGACCTTCAGAAAAAATAACTGATATCTCTCTATAAATTATTTTTTTGTGCCCCATCAGGCACCAAGATTGATTACGACATTCGTCTTAGAAATTATACCTTCTTACCACATATCAAATAGGTAAATTTACTCCTATGATATGCTTCATAGTTTTAGATTTTATTTGTCCTTAATCTATATAATCTATTTTGTATTGATGAAGAGTACCCAGCATAAAGAAAAAGTGACTTATATTAGGTTGGGAACATTTTGGAAGGATTGGAAAATAGTTGTTATCTTTTCCAATACTAGGATTAATCCGTTTTTATGACCAAGAGGTCAAAATAGGATCGACATTCCTGGCCTTAGTCAATGAAGCAACGGTCTAATGAAACATGACAAATGGGGATACAGTTCAAGCGTCTGATTAGATTAGAACAATTACACTATTTTAGGAGCCATGATGAATGTTACAAAAAAGATTTCTGAAGATACCTTAAATGCATTCTGTAAAGATAGTAATGCCTATCTACAAGGATCTCTTAAAGGTCCCCTTACTGGATTGACATTTGCTGCCAAGGATATTTTGGACATAAAAGGATATGTAACTGGCGGAGGCAACCCTGATTGGAAAAATACGCATAAAGTAGCTCAGAATACCGCCTGGGCAGTAGATATATTAGTTAAAGCTGGAGCTAGCATGGTAGGAAAAACACACACTGATGAACTAACACGGGGTATTTTGGGAGAAAATGCACATTATGGAACTCCTATCAACCCTCGGGCAAAAGATCGGGTACCTGGAGGATCATCAAGTGGCTCTGCTTCATCTGTGGCTGGAGGTTTAGTCGATTTTTCACTTGGCTCTGATACTGGAGGATCCGTTCGAATACCTGCTAGTTTTTGTGGTCTTTATGGAATCCGTCCTACACATGGAAGAATTCCCCTTCAAGGTATTTTATTGCAAGCGCCTAGCTACGATACCATTGGCTGGTTTACCCGGAATCCTGATTTGTTTGCTAAAGTCGGATATGTTTTACTTCAAAGCAAACCTCCAGTATACCGCCCACGTCATCTTATAATTGCGACTGATGCTTTTAAGATTGCCGATAAAATGATTGAGGATGTTCTCAAACCAGTGGTAGAAAAATTAGGTTCGCTATTTGATAGCTTTAGCCAGGAACAGCTAGCTCCATCTGGATTAGTAGAGTGGTCTAAACAACAAAGAACTCTTGCTGGACCCGAGGGTGTGAAGTCAATTAAGAACTGGATTGATCGTACTAATCCTAGATTTAGTTTTTCTGTTACAGAGGGGTATCTCATGGCTAGCAATATTACAGATCAACAAGTAAAAGAAGCCAAGTTCCTCCGAAAGAGAATAGTGTCTCGAATGAATACCCTACTAACTAATCAGACTGTAGTATGTATTCCGACTGCACCTTCATTACCTCCCCTTTTGAAAGAAAATCTTTCAATAAAACGTCAGCTTGTTCCCCGCATCGTCCAATTGACCTGCATCGCAGGGACACTAGGCGCTCCACAAATTAACATACCTGCGGCAGAAATTGACGGAGTACCCATTGGTCTTTCACTAATTGGAGCCCGGGGATCCGACGAAATGTTGCTTGCCTTCGCTAGCAAGGTGGCAAACGCACTTGGAATTTGAAATTTAAATAATGAAAATGCTCCCGACCAACTCAGTAGTGAAACTTTTGATCATTCCTTTCTTAACAACATAAAATTTAACTTGATATAAGATGTGTCTATATATAAGAATATGAAACCTTAATCTATTAAGCCATAGTTAAGCCAAACGTCTTGGAGAGTATTTCCATGCCAAATGCACTTTTGATCTATCCTGAATTTCCACCTTCATACTGGGGAGGAAAATTTGCCCTAGAGTTTGTTGGCAAAAAGGCAGGTTTCCCAGCGTTAGGCTTATTGACGGTTGCTGGAATGTTCCCTAAGGATTATGACCTACGCGTCGTTGACATGAATGTAACCTCCTTACAAGATGTAGACTTGAAATGGGCAGACCTAGTATTTACTTCTTCTATGATTGTCCAAAAAGATTCCTTAAACTCTGTCATCGAAAGGTGTAAGCGTATTGGAGTACCAGTCGTTTCAGGGGGACCTCATCCCACCTCATTTCACGATGAAATGGCCTCAGTTGACCATTTTTTACTGGATGAGGTTGAACAAATTCTTCCTCAATTTTTGCAGGATTTCGCTAATGGCTCCGCAAAAAAAATCTACCGGGCTCCCGAAAAACCTGATGTAACAACAACACCCTTACCCCGTTTTGACCTGATTGATTTCGGTCATTATCATTCGATGTGTTTACAATTTTCTCGTGGATGTCCCTTTAATTGTGAATTTTGTGATATTACCAAGTTATTTGGACGGGTCCCGAGAACAAAAAGCCCTGAGCAAATGATAAAGGAATTTGATTATTTATATCGCTTAGGCTGGCGTGGTGATCTTTTTCTGGTTGATGATAACTTCATTGGTAATAAAAGGGAGGCACTAGAGCTTCTACCAGTTATTGCAGAATGGCAAAAGGAAAAGGACTACCCATTCTCCTTGTTTACCGAAGCTAGTGTCAATTTAGCCAATACCGAACCCCTAATGGATGCAATGATTGAAGCTGGATTTAGTTGGGTATTTTTAGGTATCGAAACTCCGACCCCAAAGGCCTTGGTAAAAACTAAAAAGCAACAAAATACAAGTAAACGAGAAGATAACTTTCTGTTAAATTCTGTCCGTAAGATCCAACAAAAAGGAATGGTAGTTAGTGGAGGATTTATCTTGGGTTTAGATGGTGAAGATGAAAATGTTTTTGATGCCCAAATTGATTTTATCCAAGAAGCTGGGATCCCCATGGCGATGGTAGGTCTACTGACTGCCTTAAAAGGTACTGACCTTTATGATCGATTAAATTCAGAAGGACGGCTACTTGAGGAAACCACCGGAACTAGCTTTAACGTCGTGCTTAACTTTAAGACAGAAATGGATCCCAAAACTTTAACCGATGGGTACCGGAGAGTTTTGACAACAATCTATGATCCCACTCTTGAAAATTACTTTGAGCGATGCTTTACCATGCTGAAAAATGTAAAACCAACTAAACACCGGGTTAAACACGTTGGAAAAACTGAGATTGTGGCTATGCTAAAGTCTATTCGAAGACAAGTTTTTTCCAGACAGGGACCCGCCTATCTCAGATTTTTGGCTAAAGTCATAAGAAATCATCCCCGAATGATTCCAGAAGCTTTCCATCTAGCTGTCATGGGTTATCACTTTGAAAAACTCACAAGTCAACAGCTCGAGATACATGACTTTAAAAAATTCCTAACCTCCGAACTTACTGAATTCAAAAAGGTTTTCTCAAATTATGTTCGTGTTAAGTCCCCTAGTATCGAAGAAGTAAGAGAGCAAGCACACAAACTCTTTGTAAAAGCACATTTGCGTTACAATAGGATTCACCAGGACCTGCGTTACACTGTGGAGGATGCCCTTGAATCATTCCAAACTGCCATTAATCTCCACTTAGATCAGTATAGTCAGTTAGCACCTCTAAAAACCTAGTCATTATACTACCCAAAGATTTCAAAATCCCTGTGGGGCAATACCGTCATTATCCCTATTGTTGAGGCATCTTAACTTAGGGTTGTTTGAAATTCTAAAATCAATCTAACTAAAACTATCATCGATTTTTTAACGACCATACTTGAAGATTTTTCAACCTTCTGAGGCTCATGATAAAATCAATGAGAATTCTTTGAATCTAAAACTAATTGATCTTTCTAAAATCACAGTGAATAAATCATTTTCATTTTTGAATTAACTCAATAGTAATAGCAATACATCATAGGTAGAAAAAAGCCAGTGCCAGGATTTCATCTTCATCTCAGCAACAAATTAGAAATTTTACTGAAAAACCTTGCAGAAGTCGTGTCAGTAACCTCAAGTTCACCACTGGAATCTGAAGTTATTGTTGTACAAAACCAGGGTATGGAAAAGTGGTTAACCCAACAATTAGCAGTTCGACTAGGGATTTGGGCAAACTGCCGATTCCCTTTTCCTAATAACATTGTTGAAGAGCTCTTTCACTGTGCAGATCTTCGAGACTACCTGAACACACCTTTTACAACTGAATTCATGACCTGGAAGATTTTTTCAGTTCTGGAAAACTATTTGGACAAAGGTGAATTTTTCGCTCTAAAAAATTTTTTAGGTAACAGAAAAGACTCGCTACAAAAATTCCAATTGTGCAAGCGTATCGCAACAGTTTTAGACCAATATATGGCTTATCGTCCCGAAATGCTTTTAGATTGGGAGAAACAGCAAGCAACTAACTGGCAAGCTCAGTTATGGCTGGCATTAATAGAAGATCACTCTCAACAACATCGGGTAAGGGTACGCCACGATTTTCTCCAGAAGATACGTCAAGGAAAGTTATCACCAAACCAGTTTCCTAAAAGAATTTCAATTTTTGGAATTTCTGCACTTCCACCATTTCACTTTGAAATTTTTGAGGCTCTCTCCAACTTGATTGAAGTTCACTTTTTTTTCGTGAATCCCAGCAGGGAATATTGGGGAGATCTAATCTCAACAAAAGAGGCCAACAAGAAGAAGGTATTTCATCGAGGTTCTGGTTTTGATCCTTCCAATGAATATTTTGAAACTGGAAACCCTCTCCTTTCTTCAATGGGAAGTCAGAGTAAGACTTTTTTAAATCGACTACTTGACATACATTCGTATGAAAAATCGCAATACTCTGATCCTGGTGAAAGTAATCTTCTGTCTATTATTCAATCTGACATCCTTAACCTAAGAAACCCTGATATTAAAGATGGAAGGAGACATATACTCTCTACAGATATGTCTTTAAAGATTCACTCCTGTCACAGCCCCATGCGGGAAATAGAAGTGCTACAAGACAACCTTTTGGATCTATTTGAAACAATGCCTGACCTACAACCTCAGGAGGTGTTAGTGATGGCACCTGACATAGAGCTCTATGCTCCCTTCATTTCTGCTGTCTTTGGAGGAGAGACCCAGAAAAAAAAACAGATCCCTTTCTCAATTTCTGACCAAAGTGCCAAGTCTACGAGTCCGGTAATCCAAACTTTTGATGATATTCTCCAGCTTTCAGATGACCGACTAGATGTTTACCGCATACTGGACCTGCTTCGCCGACCCATAGTTTATCGAAATTTTGAGCTGTCAGCCCCACAGTTAGACTCCATTGTGCGCTGGATTAAAGATACTAAAATCCGCTGGGGAATTGACGGGGAACACCGGGGAAAATTCGGGTTGCCTATCTTCGAGCAAAACAGCTGGAATGAAGGTTTAAAAAGAATGCTCTTAGGGTATGCTTTACCGGCTCTGGACCACCGTTCTTTTAACGACACTTTCCCCCTTGACACAATTGAGGGTGAGAATATCCTAGCTTTGGGAGGATTAGCCGAATTCTTAAATAGACTCTTTAGGACGGTAAAAATCCTAGAATCGACCCATACCCTATCTGAATGGACAACAGTACTATTGGAACTGGTCGATCAATTCTTAATTTCCGAAGAAGAGAATGCAGAAGAATTACACATACTTAGAGCCCTCTGCCAGGAATTAACCGAAATACACTTGCTGTCAGGTCTTAACAAACCAGTAGGATTATCTGTCGTTAAGGCCCACTTAGAACCTAAACTTAAAAAAGCTGAATCAACCCGAACATTTTTATCAGGAGGCATTACTTTCTGCTCACTAGTTCCAATGAGAAGCATTCCTTCCCGGGTTATTGCTTTGATTGGAGTGAACAACAAGGATTTTCCAAGAAATGAGCGACCCTTGAGTTTTGATATCATGGCACAGGATCCTCACCCAGGGGATCGATCTTTGAAAAATGATGACCGAATGCTTTTTCTAGAAGCACTATTATCAAGCCGAGAAAAATTAATTATTAGTTACATAGGACAAAGTAATAAAGATAACCATTCTTTAGCACCATCTGTATTAGTCAGTGAACTTAAAGAATACGTGTTAAAAAACTTCGAAGTAACAGGTGAAGAAAATTCACTTGAGCAGCAGATTCTAGTGCAACATTATCTCAACGGCTTCAATGCTAATTATTTTACTGATGATCCAAATCTATTCACTTATTCCCAAGAAAACCTAAAAGCACTCAAGTCCAAAATCGATAGTCCAAAAACAAGTCCAACCCCCTATTTTGTTGAATCACCGAGGGAGGACTTGAAAAATATGAATCTTGACGACTTAAAACGATTTTTCCAACATCCTATTAGATATTTTTTTCGTCAGCAAAAAGGATTACTCCTTCAGGACTTGGAACAACCTCTTGAAATTCAAGAACCATTTTCAATTCATCCCTTAGATGCCTACCAGATGAAAATAGATCTATTGGATTGGGGAATGAAAGGAAATTCTCTGTCAACTTGTTACGAGCTTTTCAATAGTAGAGGGAACTTACCCCAAGGGGAATTGGGAAAACAGTCTTTCAGTGAACTAGTAACGGAAGTAGACCAGTTATTGACTCGTTTAAAAGTAGTCATTAATGGGGAAACATTAAATCCTTTACCAGTAGATATTGAACTGGGGGAGTTTCATCTTTACGGCACTTTGAATTTAATTTGGCCTGAGTACTTGGTGCGTTACCGTTGTAGTAAATTAAAACCAAAAGATCAAGTAGCTATATGGATTGATCACCTGGTGCTTAATTGCCTGAATCCTGAAAATTATCCTCTAGAAAGCCAGGTTTTAGGAAGTGATAAAACTGCAACCTATAGCCCTACTCAAAATTGTTACGAGGAGTTAAAAAAACTTCTGGATTATTTCTGGGAAGGACAACATCATCCACTACCCTTTTTTTTAAACTCTTCCTATGCTTATGCTCAACAATTTCTTAAAAATCAAGATACAGACAAGAAGAGCAAGGATCCAATTGACCAGGCCTTGAGGCATTGGACTAGTGGACCGTTTAAACAAGGCACTGATTCCGAAGATTCCTATCATGACCTTGCTTTTAGAGGGAAAAATCCCTTCGATGACCGTTTTAGATTAATTGCGCAAGAGATCTTCGAACCGCTTTTAAATCATCAAAAAGTACTCTGACATTACCATTACTAATTATGATCCCTATTGTTGACTTAACCAATTTTTCTTTGACTGGACGCCAGTTGATAGAAGCTAGTGCCGGCACAGGAAAGACCTATACAATCACCTCTCTTTTTGTTCGCTTACTGCTAGAAAAACCACTCTCCATTAGCAATATTTTAGTGGTAACCTTTAGCGATGCTGCCACTGAAGAGCTTAAAATTCGAATTAGAAGTAGACTTCAAGACACTCTAACTGCTTTAGATAAACCATCTGAAGATTCTTTTCTGTCACAACTAGTTAGTAAAATAGAAGAAAAAAAACTGGCACGATTAAAGCTGGAAACTGCTTTAAAAACCTTTGATGAAGCAGCAATTTTTACCATTCATGGTTTCTGCAAAAAGATATTGCAGGATAGTGCTCTTGAAAGTTTCTCTTTCTTTGATATCCAACTAAATCCAGATTCTCATCCTACCTTGAAAGAAATTGTGGATGATTTTTGGAGGATACATCTTTATAAGTCCTCTTTTTTGTTTATTCATTATCTCTCTCAAGAGAAATTTAATCGGACATACCTCTTCAGATTTATCTTAGAGTTAGTCAGAAGACCTTTTATACCTATCCTCCCAAGTCAAACTTTTCATCCCTCAAGAAATCAGGACATCCTAGAAAAACAGCTTCTAAGCAAATTTGAAGAAGCTACTACAGTCTGGAAAAATGTAGAATCAGAGATAAAACAGTCCTTCTCTAGTCGTAAAGAAAAATTATTATTAAAGGACTTAACTAGCTATCTTGCCAACAGAAAACCTCTTCTCAAAAGAATAGGAACAAGATCAGTCACAGAAGTACTCACAGAATTTATCCAGACCCTAGATATAAAATTTTACGACCATCATCCATTTTACGAAATTTGTAAAACTCTGAGCCAGAACAGAACAGAAATATGCAGAATATTCAATCTAAACCTTTTGGCTTTAAAACAGGAATTAGCAAACTATTTAAGAAATGAATTAGATCAAAGAAATCGTCGAAAAAATCAGCGATTTTTTGATGATTTACTTTTGGATCTTTTCAAAGCTTTAAAAAATAACAATAGCAGGGACCTGAAAAAGGTTATTCGCCAAAGCTACCAGGCTGTTTTGATTGACGAATTTCAAGATACAGATTCTATTCAGTATGAAATTTTTGATTCGATTTATCGAGGAACTGAGTCGCCTCTATTCTTTATTGGAGATCCAAAACAAGCTATTTATGGTTTTCGTGGGGGCGATATATTTGCATATTTGAAGGCTTCCCAAAACATTTCAAGCCAGTTTACTTTAAATCAAAACTGGCGCTCCGGGGAAAACATGGTAAGAGCAGTTAACACCTTCTTTCAGAAAGTGCATAATCCTTTTGTCTTTCCAGAAATTTCCTTTAATCCCGTAAGATCTGCTGGAGAACATCTTTTCTTAGACAAGAATCAAACAGACAATTCTCCCCTTAAAATTTGGTTTTGGAAAAGACCAGTACAATCTCCTTCGAAAGTAATTAATAAAAACAAAGTGGACAGAGAACTTCCTGGACTTATCGCCTCTGAGGTTGTTCGACTTCTCAAAGCCGGTGTCCAGGAAGAAATGTTTGTTGAAGGCAGGTCCCTTTCTCCCAAGGACATAGCAATTTTGGTAAGGACTAATGAACAAAGTTCATTAGTCCAAGCCGCTCTTAGAGATAGAAAAGTACCTAGTATTCTGAGTAATAAGACCAGTATTTTTCATACCCTAGAAGCTTGCGAACTGGCTCGCATCCTTTTTGCAGTAGCAGATTGTGGAAATCAATCTAAAATACGCGCTGCGGTAGAAACAGACTTGTTAGGTAGATGCCTTAGTCAACCTAATTTGCCTGATAATGTTCGGACTAACTGGGAATCAAAGCTAAAAGAATTTTCCAACTATAGGGATTTGTGGTTAAAAGAAGGATTTATCCATATGATGAGGATTCTCATTGCAAATGAAAATGTCCGCTCCAACCTTCTTATTTTTTCTGAAGGGGAGAGACGATTATCAAATCTTTTTCATTTAGTTGAAATCATCCAACAACAAACGTTGAGCCAATCATCTAACATGGAAAGCATCCTGCATTGGCTAGAACAGAAACGTAACGAAGACAAAATCAGTTCCTCAGAAGAAGAAAAAGTGCGTCTTGAATCTGACGAGGCAGCAGTCATCATTCAAACAGTGCATAACAGTAAAGGCTTAGAATATCCCATTGTTTTTTGTCCCTTCTCCTTTTATACCAAAGATGAATCAACAAGACTAAATTATACACTTTTCCACAATCGAAAAAATTACCAGATTCAAATGGATATTGGATCAAAACAATTTGAAAAACATCAAAAGCTGTCTCAGGAAGAATCCCTGGCCGAGGAAGTTCGACTTCTCTATGTATCCATGACCCGAGCCAAATATCGTTGCTACCTTGTTTGGGGGGCTTTAAAGGACTCTGAAAAGTCAGCAATGGGGTACCTCCTGAATTCGCAGAAATGTATGAAGGAAATTACTGATGAAAAAATTGAAAAAGATTTGAAAAAATTAGTACTAGATTCAAAAGGGTCTATCGAGATTCTCCATCTTCCAGAGGTAACAGATGCGATCTACTCATTCAACATGGATCTTACTAATGACTATCAGTGTCGAAACTTTAAAGGAATAGACACAAAAACCCGAGGAATTTATAGCTTCAGCTCTTTAATCTCCGGTCGAAATGAGACTGCAGAGTTCCCAGATAGGGATGGTTCGTCACCAGGGGTAAAAGAGATTGAAGAAATGATTACTACTCCAGAATTTTCAATTATGAACTTCCCAAAGGGACTCCAAGCGGGAAACTTTTTTCATTCACTTTTCGAATCCATAGATTTTAACTCCAAGTCAATCCTCTCCCGTCAATACTTAGTGAGAGAAAAACTAAGACAATTCGGTTTTGAAGAGGTTTGGTGTGATCCAGTTTGTCAACTGATTGACCGAGTCCTATCTATCCCCCTTTTAAACAATGGAAATGACTTAGTCCTAGCGGGTTTAAGACCCAACCAGCGGCTACATGAATTGGCCTACACTTTTCCTTCTGTAAACTCGAGTATCAAAAAGTTACAAGAAGTGTTTGCTTCTCATAGAGTCTCTCAACTATCAAGATCCTTTTCAAAGAAGTTAGATCAACTGCAGATGGCCCCAGGGGAGGGTTTGATGAAAGGTTTTATTGACATGGTGTTTTGGTCAAATAACCGGTATTTCCTGGTCGACTGGAAATCCAATTTCCTTGGCAATCAACTAGCTGATTACAAACAGAACATTCTGACGAAAGTAATGGAAAAAGAATTTTACTTTTTGCAATATCATCTCTATACGGTTGCTTTGCATCGTTACCTGTCATTTCGACTTCCAATGTATGACTATGATCGTCACTTTGGAGGAATTTTCTATATTTTCCTGCGGGGAATAGATCCAGAAAAAGGATCAAACTTTGGAATTTATAGAGATTATCCTTCCCGTGATTTAATTTTAGCTTTAGATCAATGTCTGACACCAGATCCAGTTTTTCCTCCAAAGGAATCGTCTAACATTTAGATTTTGCAAATTAGGGAATTGACTTAATAACCAGTATGTCCAGAAAACAAATAAGTGAATCTAACATTCAGTCTGAAGATGCAGAGGAATATATCGCTGAATTGAATCACTTGGACCGCTACTTTGCCGATCTAATTGTCAACCTCGTGGGAAGAAAACATCATGAACTATGGATGGCGGCTGCCCTTGCTAGTCAAGCAGTCCAACAAAGGCACGTGTGTCTGAACCTTAATTCAGTAGCCAACAAAAAAATAAATTTAAATGCTAAAGGGTCTAAAAAATTGCAATGTCCTCATCTTGAAGACTGGGTCTCGAGCTTGAGAAATTCAGAAGCAGTTGGAAGCCCTGGAGAATATCGACCCTTGATAATGGATTCTGCCAATCGGCTCTATTTATATCGCTACTGGCAATACGAAAAACAAGTAGCTGACTTTGTTATTTCGAGAATAGGTTGTCCTACAGATAAGGTTAATCAGGAAAAACTATGCCAAGGAATTCACCGATTATTCACAAAAAAAAATAACCAGAAAACTAACTGGCAAGCAGTTGCAGGGTTGTCTGCAATGAAGCATCGTTTTGTCATGATCACTGGGGGCCCTGGAACTGGCAAAACCTCTACCGTAGTAAAAATTCTGGTACTTTTGCTCGAACATTGCAAGGGTTTACAATTAGCCGTTGCAGCACCAACCGGTAAGGCTGCAGCCCGACTACAAGAATCGATTAGATCCATCAAGAACCAAATCGATTGTTCAAGTTCTATTCGTGAAATTCTTCCTACAGAAGCTACAACAATTCATCGACTTCTCGGAGCCTCAAAAGGGACGACCCGCTATCTTTTTAATAAGAACCATCCGTTGCCTTACGACGTTGTGGTGGTAGATGAAGCATCCATGATTGATCTTCCACTCATGGCAAAACTTGTCGAAGCTTTAAAAAAACAAACACGGTTAATCCTTCTAGGTGATGTCGACCAACTATCGTCAGTTATGTCTGGAACCGTTTTAGGACAGCTCTGTGATAAAACAGCAGGGGCATTTTTCTCTAAAGAATTTGTTGATCAAGCTAGAGAAGTTCTAGGGGTGACTACCGAACTTAAAACAATTGAAACCCGGAACGCTACTCTACCTGACTTGGTAGTCACTTTAAACCAAAGTTATCGGTTTAAGGAAGGAAGTGGCATTGATAAGTTTAGTAGGGAGGTCAATCAAGGCAATGCACAACCAGCCCTTACCATTTTGTTGGATAGGCAGCTTCCTGATATTAACTGGAAAGAAACCCCTAATAAAATAATGCTGAAAGATTATCTGGAAACCATCATTTTGGAAAAGGGAACCAAGTACTTAAAAGCTACCTCTATTGAGGAAAAATGGGAATTATTTAATCAATTTCAGATCCTCTGTACACACTCAAAGGGTATTGGGGGAGTCGAGACTGTCAATAGACTTGCCGAAAATATATTGGAACGAGCTGGTTTGATCCGTCCACAAGGTTATTGGTATGAAGGTCAACCAATTCTAATTACCCAGAATGACCATCACCTGAAAGTTTTTAATGGAGATATCGGCCTCGTTTTTTCTGCCAGGGAAGATACCAGAAATAAAGAGAATATTTTGCAGGCATTCTTCCCCCTTGGAAGTGGACAGTTTAGAGGTATTCCACTAAGACAGCTCCCTAACCATCAGACAGCTTATGCTATTACTGTTCATCGTAGCCAAGGATCAGAATTTGACAGAATCCTCTTAGTACTGCCAATGTATTCTTCCCCATTGTTAACCCGCGAGTTAATTTATACAGCAGTCACACGTGCCCGAAAAGGAGCAGATATATGGGGAACTCAATCTATTTTAATGGAAGCCATTGAACAACAAGTCAACAGACAGTCTGGGTTGAGAGATTCCTTAAAAAAATTTCAGCCTGATTTTTTCTATAAACAATAATTAATTTGATGTTAACTAAATCTCTTTGAAATTTGACCTCTAAAATAGTGATTAACTCGTTTAACATTTTTATGTTGGTTTGGAAGTAGAACTCTAACCAAACAAACACAAAATAAGAAAATAGTTGGATTCTTGCAACTTTGTTTTTATAATTTCATGACAGAATATTAAGAATAATATGATCTTTTTGAGGTGGATGCGAGAAAATGAAAGTAACCATTCTGACCGTTTATTCAAAACCCAACATAGTTGATAAAATAGAGAAACTTATCCTCAGCATGAATACCCAAGAACCTCAAACTTTTACTGAGGTAAATATTGATAAAGGTGAAGGCAATCTGACAGCGGAATGGTTCCACCCTGACTTAGGAGATAAGAATTTGGATTACCGGGAACAACTATACGGTAAGATCCGTAGCATTCTTCCTGAATCTAATTTAGCCATTATTGAAGATGAAGAAAGTCAGGAGATCATGACAATAGGTGATCTAAGCTACTTTAAAAACATTATTAAAAAAAGTCAAAACCTAGAAGAACTCGAAGAGATCCAGGAACGAATTGACCAAACTGAAATTGGCAATCCATTATTAAAAACTATTCTAAATAAGAGTTATCAGGACAGATTAAATTCCTTTCATACCTCTGCTTGAAAAAGATCCTGCATTCTTAATTAGATTACTCAAAGTTTTTTATTTAGTTTGCCCATCAGGTCCCTAACATCTAATCTTTGAACACCAAATATTCTTAAAAAAACAAAAATTTTATTTGAAAGCATTCATAGAGTCTTTTCAAGTTGACAACCTTAGGCTCTCCGCTATAATAAATTTTGTTTTTTGAGGTAAATGGGTCATGAGTTCTTTGAAGATTGACGTGCGGGAATTAGAGAAAAAACCACTGTTTCTGAAGGGCTTTTCATCATTTTCCGATTCTGATTTAAACCAGAGTGAGGTTAAAGTTATCGGAAAACTTTCTATCTCCCTAACTGTTGAAAAAAAACCTGAAGTAATTCAAGTAATTGGTTCCTTTGATGCTAAAGTTCAACTGATCTGTGCTCGTTGTTTGGAATTATTTTCCTACCCTTTGACAGTAAAAATTAATCAGGACTATCGATCTAGTGCCCATCAACCTTCAGTTGGAGCCACGACTCTTAAGACTGAAGATACATCCATAGCATTTTTCTCAGGAGATTTTATCGAAGTAAATGATATTATTTGTGAACAAATTCTCTTAAGTGTTCCTATGAAGCCCTTATGCCAAGAGCACTGCCAAGGACTTTGCTCACAATGCGGGCAAAATAAAAACCATAGTAACTGTACCTGTGAGATTATAATAATGGATCCACGTTTAACTCCATTATTGAAATTGAAAAATTAGTTCATCAAAGGGTCGTTCTCTTCTAAGGAAACTTTAATGCCAAACCCAAAACGCCGTCATTCAAAATCCCGCCGTAACAAAAGACGATCTCACGATTTTTTATCCGTCAGGTCAGCCTCCGAATGCCCAAATTGTCATGAATCTAAACTACCACATCGAGTCTGCCCACATTGCGGTTATTATCAGGGACGAGAGGTTATTGAAGTTGGTGAAAAATAACAAATGGTGGCTTTCTATCTGAATTGAAGGTTTATTAGACAACCTTTTTGATTTCGTGATTGTTGGCTAATTTTACGGATACTTACCGTTCTCTATTTAATTTCCTAACCTGATACTTGTAGCGTTCTGTCCTGCTAGTATAGGGGATTTTGAGGATCAATTTTACCTATGATCCAAATAGCTCTTGATGCCATGGGGGGAGACAATGCCCCTCAATCTGAAGTACATGGAGCAGTCCTTGCGGCTCAAGAATTGCAGATCGGTATTACTCTTGTTGGTGACAGCAAACAAATTAAACAAGAACTAAAAAAGCACCCAACTGAAGGTTTATCTATAGACATAATTCACGCTAGTCAAGTGATTTCAATGCGAGAATCAGTAGCAGTAGCTCTCCGAAAAAAAAAAGATTCCTCTATCCGAGTAGCTACTCACTTAGTACGTGAAGGGCAAGTAAGCGGTATTGTTAGTGCTGGTAACACAGGAGCTTCATTAGCTACAGCTAAGTTAATGCTTGGAGTTTTGGATACAGTAGACCGCCCAGCTTTAGCTGCACTTTTACCTACAGCTAAGGAACGCCCGGCGCTCTTATTAGATGTCGGTGCTAATGTAGATTGTAAAGCTAATCAATTGTTTCAATTTGCTGTAATGGGGGAAAGTTTTGCTCGATTAATTTTAGGAATTTCTCACCCTCGAGTAGGTTTATTGTCAATCGGTGAAGAAGAGATTAAAGGTAATGAACTAACCAAAGAAGTATTTCGCCTTTTACAAAATGCTCCTTTAAATTTTATAGGTAACATCGAGGGCCGTGATGTCTTCAAAGGCGAAATGGACGTAATTGTCTGTGACGGTTTTATTGGTAATGTTGCTCTTAAAGTTAGTGAAGGATTATCAGAAATGGTGACCAATTTATTGAAAAAAGATCTTTCTACGTACCTCAGTTCCCAAATTGGTGCCCTACTCTCACGTAGAGCTTTTCAGGACTTTATGACCCGAGTTGATTATGCAGAGTATGGAGGAGCACCTCTGTTAGGAGTTAAAGGAGCAGTTATTATTTGTCACGGACATTCAACTCCAAAAGCGATTAAGAATGCAATTCGTGTAGCTGTAGATTTTTGTATTAATCGGGTCAATGAAAGAATTGAGAAAGAAATTAACATACATAGTTCTTAAAAATACCTCATTATTAGAAAATAATTCGTGGTAGTTTATTTTTATGGATAATCAAATCGCATTTATTTTTCCCGGTCAAGCATCTCAGTACCCAGGAATGGGTCGTGACCTAGCTACCAATTTTCCTGAAGCACAAGAAGTTTTTACTAAAGTAAGTAAAATACTTGGATTTTCTATCGAAAAGTTTTGTTTCCATGGAAAAGCAGAAGATTTACAACTTACTGAAATTACCCAACCAGCAATTCTTACAGTATCAATTGCTGCAGCTACCGTTTTAACTCTTAGGGGAATAAAACCCCACTTTGTTGCAGGACACAGCTTAGGCGAATATTCAGCTTTGGTGGTTGCTGGCGCTCTTTCATTATCTGATGCTGTTCAAACTGTAAGAAAAAGAGGTAAATACATGCAGGAAGCAGTTCCTGTTGGAGACGGAGCAATGGCAGCTATCTTAGGTTTAAAAATCCATGAAGTTAATGCCCTGTGTCATGATTCAGCTCAGGGGGAGGTTTTAACGCCAGCTAATCTAAATTCTCCAGGTCAAATTGTTATTTCTGGATCCTCTCAGGCAGTGCAACGGGCTACTGCTCTTGCATCTCAGTGGGGAGCAAAACGAGCTATTCTTTTGCCGGTTAGTGCGCCATTTCACTCTCCTTTAATGCAACCTGCTCAAGAAAAACTAGAAAAAGATTTAAACAAAATTGACTTTTCAGATCTCCAAGTTCCTCTAGTTAACAATGTAGATGCTATCGAAATTCGATACAAATCTGAGATTGCTAATTCTTTATTGAGACAAGTATGTACCCCCGTTCGTTGGAGCGAAACAATTCAGTTTCTGGTTAAAAAAGGTGTGGGAAGGTTTGTGGAAGTTGGTCCGGGAAGAGTGCTTTCTGGGCTAGTCAGGCAAAATGACCGATCTGTCAAACTCTTCAATGTCGAAGAC
This sequence comes from Terriglobia bacterium, assembly GCA_022452285.1. Taxonomy (GTDB): domain Bacteria; phylum Acidobacteriota; class Terriglobia; order Versatilivoradales; family Versatilivoraceae; genus JAKUNG01. Next base: position 82,940 of record JAKUNG010000011.1, read on the forward strand.
ACTGAGAGTCTTGAAAAGATTGTAACAGCAATGGGTTAATCTACATATAGGGAGGTTCCGTTGTTCCAAGATAAAATTGCCTTTATTACCGGAGGATCTCGTGGAATAGGAAAGGCATGTGCCTGTGTTTTTTCTGAAGCTGGAGCTAAGGTAATCATAACAGGACGTGATTTAACTACATTAAATAAAGTTGCCTCTGAAATAGAATCCCAAGGAGGTCAGGTATTACCTGTCAAAATGGATGTCACAAACCCAGATGAAATCAAAATGGCATTTGCTAAAGTCATGGAGTCTTTTGGTAGAATTGATATTCTTGTCAATAATGCTGGAGTCACAAAGGATAATTTATTATTAAGAATGAAAGAAGAAGATTGGCTGACTGTAATAGAGACCAATCTTACTGCAACATTTCTTGTTACAAGAATGGCAATCAAGATCATGCTGAAACAGCGATATGGTCGAATCATAAACATATCCTCCGTTGTAGGAGTAACTGGCAATTCAGGACAAGCTAATTACGCTGCTTCAAAGGCAGGTATTCTTGGCTTTACAAAAACAATAGCCCAAGAAGTAGCTTCCCGGAATATTACCGTCAACGCAGTAGCACCAGGATTTGTTGACACGGTAATGACCCAAAAACTTACAGAGGCAACAACATCCAAATTGCTTGATCAAATTCCAATGGGTCGAATTGGAGTAGACCGTGAGATTGCCTATGGAGTAAAATTTCTCGCTTCTAAAGAAGCCAGTTACATTACTGGTGAAGTTTTAAACATTAATGGAGGACTATATATGTAGTCCTAATTATGATGAAGTATCGTTAGCAACTTGCCTTTTTAGAAACCTGATGGCAACATTAAAACGTTTTTTACGAAAGGTTTTGAATTTTATTTAATTAGGGGGTTTTAGATTTGACTGTAAAATAGAATACTTAGTCAAAGCTTGAAAAATTTAGACTACTTTCAGCTTTATTCCTATGAATATATAAAAGCAATAAAGTTAACTCAATATCCATCGAGGAGGATACAAGCATGAGCACTTCTGGAGTAAAGGAAAAGGTTAAACAGATCATAGCAGAACAATTGGGAGTCGACGAGTCAGAGGTTACACCAACTGCCTCCTTTGTAGATGACTTAGGGGCAGACTCTCTGGACACAGTTGAATTGGTTATGGCGTTCGAAGAAGGTTTTGAAATTGAAATTCCTGATGAAGATGCTGAAAAAATTCAAACTGTACAAGATGCAATTACCTATGTTGAAGCTAATGCTAAATGATGATTGATAAATGAATATCTAACTTAAAGCTTCCATAATCCTTCACATAAAAATATTAGGACAAGGGGAACAAGTTGAAACGAAGAGTGGCAGTGACAGGAATTGGCTTAGTATCAGCACTAGGCATTGGAACTCAACAAAACTGGGAAGCCTTGTTGGAAGGGGAATGTGGCATTGGACTGATCACGCGGTTTGATACTGATCAATTTAGCGTACGAATAGCTGGGGAGGTTAAAGGATTCGATCCCCTTAACTGGATACCTAAAAAAGATGTTAAAAAAATGGATCCGTTCATTCAATATGCAGTTGCAGCATCTCAGTTCGCAGTGGAATCAGCATCGTTAAAAATAACCTCCGAACTGGCTCCACGCTTTGGAGTCCATATCGGCTCAGGTATTGGTGGTTTTTCAACAATTGAAAGAGAACATACTGCTCTACTGACTGGTGGTCCAAGAAAAATCTCTCCTTTTTTCATTCCCTCCTCAATTGTAAATCTGGCAGCTGGACAAATTTCTATTCGTTTTGGTGCTAAGGGGCCTAATACAGCTACTTGTACTGCTTGTTCTTCTGGTTCTCATGCCATCGGTGACTCTTTTAGAATTATTGCCCGGGGAGAAGCCGATATTATGCTTTGTGGGGGCTCAGAAGCTGCCATCACCCCAATGAGTGTAGGAGGGTTTTCCTCCATGCGGGCACTGTCAGCACAAAATGAAAAACCAGAAGAAGCTTCTAGACCTTTTGACAAAAATCGAGATGGATTTGTTATTGGAGAAGGAGCAGGGATCTTGATTCTTGAGGAAATGGAAATGGCAAAAAAGCGTGGTACTACAATTTTTGCAGAAATCGTAGGTTATGGAATGTCTGGAGATGCCTTCCACATTACTCAACCTTCAGAAGATGGAGAAGGAGCTTGTCAGGTAATGACCAATGCTCTTAAAGATGCCAATATTCAAGCAGAACAAGTTGATTACATTAATGCCCATGGAACTTCTACCCCCTTTAATGACCGAAATGAAACTAAAGCAATAAAACGCACTTTTGGTAAACATGCCTACCATCTACTGGTTAGTTCGACGAAGTCTATGACCGGACATTTGTTGGGAGCAGCTGGAGGATTGGAGGGGGGAATTTCTGTTTTAGCACTGCACCACCAAACTATTCCCCCTACTATTAATTACAGATATCCTGATCCTGACTGTGATCTGGATTACGTACCAAATCAAGCTCGGAAACAAAATATTAACTATGTTCTTTCTAACTCTTTCGGTTTTGGTGGAACCAATGCTACGCTTTTGTTTCGCCGCTATGAAGAATGATCTCTTTATTTTAAAGAATTAACAAAATGTAATTAATCCCACCTAAATTCCCTAACATTTTTTGTAATATAATACTCACTCCTAGCTCAGATGGTACAATTTGTTCTAAACCAATTGATCAAAAAAAGGTTAAAGAAATAATCACCTTTCACTAATAATCAAAAGGTTTTTACTATACTTCCAAAAAAGACTGAAACTAAAGACTATATAAAATAGTTAATGAATGTAGTCATCCATTACTAATTTCGCAATAGAGATTAATTCTTATGCAAATTAATAGGAAATTTAAGGTTGCTCAATATCACCCAAAAGGTGATCAATCGCAGGCCATAAACAAATTGATTGACGGTCTCAAAAATCGAGAAACTCATCAAGTATTGCTTGGAGTTACCGGTTCAGGAAAGACTTACACAATGGCTAAAGTCATTGAAAAAATGAATCGACCAGCTCTAGTCCTAGCACATAACAAAACGCTTGTTGCTCAACTTTGTCAGGAGTTTAGAGGATTCTTCCCTGATAACGCTGTTGAGTATTTTGTGAGCTACTATGATTACTATCAGCCTGAAGCCTACATTGCTGCAACAGATACTTATATTGAAAAGGAATCTACAATAAATGATGAAATTGACAAGATGAGAATGTCAGCCACTCGGTCTCTTTTTGAACGGCGTGATTGTATAATTGTAGCCAGTGTCAGTTGCATTTATGGAATTGGCTCCCCCGAAGCTTACTATGGAATGCTTATTTTATTGAAAAGAGGTCAAAGAATTTCTCGGGAAATAATTCTAAAAAAGCTTGTAGAAATTCAGTATGAGCGAAGTGAGAGTGACTTTAATAGGGGTACATTTCGAGTACGTGGTGATTGTATTGAAGTTTTTCCAGCCTATGATGACTGTGCCTACCGAATTGAGCTTTTTGGCGATGAGATTGATTCAATTTCACAGATTGATCCTATCCTTGGTGACGTCTACGCCTCCTATGAACAACTTCCTATCTATCCTAAATCACATTACGTAATGCCAAGACCAACTTTGCTCAAAGCCATTAGTACTATTAAAGAGGAACTAGAGGTTTGGAAACCAAAACTTGAGAAGGACGGAAAGTTGTTGGAGTCTGAACGACTTCAACAACGGACAATGTTCGACATAGAAATGATGAAAGAAATAGGATTTTGTCATGGGATCGAAAACTACTCAAGACATCTTTCTGGTCGCCAACCTGGAGAGCCTCCACCGACTCTTCTTGATTACTTACCACAGGATCACTTGATTTTTGTGGATGAAAGTCATCAAACTATTCCACAGGTAAGAGGGATGTATGCTGGGGATCGATCCCGCAAGGAAAATCTGGTAAATTTTGGCTTTCGTTTGCCCTCTGCTTTAGATAACCGACCACTTAAGTTTGAAGAATTTGAGAAGCGGCTTAATCAGGTAATTTATGTTTCAGCTACACCCGGCTCTTATGAATTGACAAAAACTCGTGGAGTTGTCATTGAACAGATTATTCGTCCAACAGGATTGGTAGACCCAGAAGTAGAAGTTAAACCTGTCAAAGGTCAGATAGACGATTTACTCCATGAAATTCGTCTACGAGAACAACAAAAAGAAAGAGTTTTGGTAACTACTCTAACGAAGCGTATGGCAGAGGATCTTTCTGAATACTATCAGGAAGTAGGTATTCGTTGTCGATATATGCATTCAGAAATAGAAACCTTAGAAAGAATCAAAATACTTAGGGGATTGCGACTTGGAGAATTTGATGTTTTGATTGGTATCAATCTATTGCGTGAAGGACTCGACCTTCCTGAGGTATCCTTAGTAGCTATTCTAGATGCAGACAAAGAGGGGTTTCTGCGCTCCCGTGATTCTTTAGTTCAAACCATTGGTAGATCTGCACGCCATATCAAAGGAAGAGCTATTCTATATGCTGATCGAATGACGAAGTCAATACAACAAGCGATTGACGAAACCAACCGTCGTCGGGAAAAACAAATTTTGTATAACCAGCAACATAATATCACTCCTAAATCTATTTTAAAGCCTGTGGATATGAGCTTTGTGGATGTTGCACAAGGAGATTACATCGATCTACTTTCTGATTTTAAAGATTTAGAGTTTCACTCTCCAAAGCAAATTAAAGAACACATACTCAAGCTACAATCCCAAATGCAAGAAGCGGCTAAAACATTTGAATTTGAAAAAGCAGCTAAGTTCCGCGATCAAATTAAGGAATTAAAAAATAAAGAAATGCATCTACTTTAAGAATTCTACTAGCCCTAAAAATTTTTAAAGGCCTTTTTTTCATCTATTTCTATATTAAACCGTCTAACAAACCATTTTTTCTACATTTCTCCACGAGCATCTATTTGTAAGATAACTTTTAAAACTTCAGGCTGTTCAGCTAACCCAAAAGCTTCCACGGCTTCATCCAAACCAAAGGTATGTTGTAATAACGGAGTAGGATCTAAACTCTTTTCTTCTAGTAGCTCAATGGCCGTCTCAAAACGACCGCATCTAGAACCAATTACCGTAATCTCATCAACTACCAAGGGAGCAGTATTAAAGCTTGTCTGATTATTGAAGGTTGATTTTAAAACCAAGGTACCTCTAGGCTTGAGTAAGCTTAAAGCTAAAGCCCAACCTTTGGGTGATCCTGTAGCCTCTATAATGAGATCAAATGTTTTTCCTAAGGCAGCTGCTGAATCACTTTCAACAAGATTAACACCAAGGTGTTGAACCAAATTCATTTTTTTAGGATGTTTTCCTACTAGTGTTATTCTTTCAGAAAGTCCATTTACTTTTCCTGCCTGAGCTAGAACCATCGTCACTAGAAGTCCAAGTTTTCCATCACCTAAAATAGCCACTTTGTCAGCAGTTTTGAGAGAGACTTGATCCATAATTTCACAAGCAGCAGCGATTGGTTCAACAAAAACTGCAGTATCGTCAGAAATTGATTCAGGTAGTTGATGTAAATTTTTTTCAGGGAGAGTCAAAAATTCTCTAAAAGCACCATCACGACCAAAAATTCCTAGTACCGTTCGACGAGAACAATGTCTTCTTAATCCCACTAGACAAAAGTTGCAACTACCACAAGATACATTAATCTCACCGACCACCCTTGTCCCCACTAAGGAAGAGGTTTGTGATGATTCTACCACTCCAACAAATTCGTGACCGAGTACTCCTTTAAATCCGTAGTATCCTTTGATAATTTCAAGATCCGTATTGCAAATACCAGCTTGGATTACTCGTACTACACTTTCACCACCATCAAAAACTGGCTTAGGAACATCCTTTACTTTCAGAATTTGGTCAAAGACAATTGACTTCATTTTACACGCTGCTTAATCAGAAAAATATGTCCCAGTTCTCCGAACCTAATTAAAATATTCTTCTACTGTCATAGAAATGGAATTGATTTAGCCTGTATCAAAAGGCCTAAGCATCTGAGAATCTCCAGATTTTTTGTTTTTGTTGAAGTTCGTTGCCGACAATGCAGTGCCTACCAAACAACAAGCAAAATTAACTAACAAACCTATAACACCAGCGTGAAAACCCAAAATGCGAGAATATCCCAGACCAGTTAAACCAAGTCCAACTAATAAACCTGCTAACAAACCTACCAACACTGTCTTGCTGTTGAGTTGTTTCCAATACAAGCCTAAAAAAAAACAAGGAGCAATTTGAATAAGCACCTCAAACTTAAGCTCAAGGAGGCGAATCAATGTTGTTTGGGTACTAATAGCAACTAAGACTAATAAGGTTACAATTACCCATGAGGCCCATTTGCCTACTGAAGTCAAATGGGCCTCACTACTTTTAGGTAAAAAATAAACCTTAAAGATATCTTTAGTGATCATCGAAGACATTGAAAGCAAAGCTGAATCAGCTGTAGACATTAAAGCTGCTAAAGCCGCAGCAAAAATAAACACAATTAACCAATAGCCAAACAGTGATTTGTTTAGGATCAAACTGAGCATAAGAGAAAGAACCTGATCTGTTTCTCCTAAAGTAACCTCTGGAAGTACTACAATCCCAACTACTCCACAAATTGTCGCAATTAAAGCAGTCGTCAGAGGCATAAAAGTCATTAAAGCTAAAGATCTTTTTAAAACACTAAGTGAACGACTAGCATAAAGGCGTTGAATTGCCTGGGGATAGATAGCTGCCCCAAATCCAAAAAGAAAAATATAACTTATCCAAGTGTTGCAACCCTCAAGAGAAGGAACTTGAATTTTTGAAGGATCAATTTGACTAAGTCTCTCCACCACTGTTGGTAATCCCCCAGCCAGACTAGGAATCATAAAAAGAAGTACCAAAAATCCTATCAGCAACATAATCCCCTGAATAACATCGGTCCAAGCTACGCTGCGCATTCCCCCTAAAGTTTCGTAAATCACCATAATAATTGCTAACATTACAATTCCATAAGCTGCAGGAACACTCCCCTGAGTAATGCCCTGAACTGCTGCTCCCATAGCCTTAAGTTGAGCTAGGGTGTAGTTCGCTAGCACATAAATCATTAATAGTGTAGTTACTAGGGTAAGTGAGGGAGACCTAAATCGATAAGCAATATAATCTCCAGGGGTAATAAAATTATAACTCCGGGCCAAGATAATTAGCCTTGGGGCAAACAGTAAATACCCCACAATCACCGAAAACATGAATAACAAGGAAACGGTCCAACCAAAACCTATTCGGTAGGCAGTCCCGGTATAACCAAATAGGGTATTACCACTATACTGAGTTGCATAAAGGCTAAGAAAAAGTGCAACTACCCCTAATGATCGACCAGCCAGATAAAAATCGGTTAAGTTATTGTTACGACGTTTTCGACGGGCTAACCACCCTATAAAAATCATCGAAAACAGATAAAGCACAATCGTTACTAGGGCATCCCAACCAAACAAAACTGGATTGTTAGTGGTTTCCACGAGAATTATCTCCTGCTTTCATTTGCCAGTAGCGAAAAATCACCAAGCAGGTCCAGCACGCAAGTAATATGACACAAGAAATCGAGACAACTACCCAAAGTGGTAACCCTAAAATAAGTGGACCACTATACCCAGTTGGCCAGTACCAAGGAATCGCAACAACATAAAGAAAGAAATACACTAACCAGATCCAACGGATTTTTCTTGGCTCTTGAATCAGTTCCTTAAATAAATCGTTTTGGTCCCAGTCTTTTTTCATTTAACTAAATTCGTTTAAACAATTTTTTAAATACTTAACAAAAATGAACATTTAACCTACCGCGCTTATCCAATTGATCGAGAAGTAGACTTTATATAGGTAGAAATGCCTATTAGCAAAAATTCGACCGTATTAAAACCCACATTTGTGGAATAATACCATAGTTATGAACGGATAATCTCTTGTGAAAACCCTAAGTGTTAAAATAAATTATACTTATTTTTTTCAGGGGCTGAAACTTTTCAACTGGTTCCTATTTTAAGGGGATTTAGCAACCAAAGGGCTGCTTGCCTCCTAATGAATTCTGATGTTACGTTAAGTGGTTTTTGGAAACATCTATTAACAACACCAACTGAAAAATATATGTAGAATCCATTAGAGATTTTGAAGCTTAATGGTCTTTTAAAATTCAGATTCATTATTGAAGAAATGAAAAGGCTGTCTTTATTAAAAACACTACTGTTATGATTTCTACTTTAAAATAATATAAAGGAATGAAAAATAGTGATTCGTGCTATCAAAGGAACTCGTGATATTCTGCCACCAGAATCAGAAATATGGAATCAAGTTGAGAATCTCGCTAGGGAGATTTTACTACTCTATGGATTTTCGGAAATTCGAACACCAATTTTTGAGAATACAGAATTGTTTTCTAGAGGTGTTGGCAAAGATACCGATATTGTTTCGAAAGAAATGTATAGCTTTTTAGACCGAAATAATCGCTCAATCACCCTTCGTCCTGAAGGTACAGCCTCAGTAGTTCGATCTTATCTTGAACATCAACTGTATAACGATCCCCAAATCCTAAAACTATACTATCTTGGACCTATGTTTCGCAGAGAACGCCCACAAAAAGGCCGTTCTCGACAATTTCATCAGTTAGGTGTTGAAGTCCTCGGCTCAGACCATCCAGCAATCGAAGCTGAGGTCATTGAGATGTTACAGCTTTTTCTAAACCGTGTTGGTATCACTAATACTGAGTTACTTTTAAACTCAATTGGTTGTTCCCATTGTAGACCCAACTATCTTAAGATATTGAAAATTAAACTCATCAACACACAAGCTAACTTGTGTGTTGATTGTCAAAGGCGAGCACTAACTAATCCGTTACGGGTTCTTGACTGTAAGATAGAATCTTGCCAGTTGATCATTAAATCATTGCCCTCCATCCTAGATTTTTTAGACCAACCTTGTCAAAAACACTTCGAACAATTTTTACAATATCTTAAAGATAGACATATTAAGTACAAGGTTGCTCCCCTACTTGTCCGGGGCCTCGACTACTATACCCAAACTACTTTTGAGATCACGAGTACATCACTGGGCGCTCAGAATACTCTAGTTGGAGGGGGACGATATGATGGATTAGCTGAGCTTCTTGGGGGACAGTCTACTCAGGGTTTTGGATTTGCTCTTGGAATAGAAAGAATAATTCTACTGCTTCAGGAAAAATTTGCTTCTTTGACTCCAAAAACTCCGACTATCTTTTTAGCGCCTCTTGGTGAAAAAGGATTTAAAAAAGCAACTCTTGTAGCACAAAACCTTAGGAATCAAGGACTACGATGTTTACTAGATTTCACGCCACGTAGTTTGAAAAGTGCCATGCGTCTAGCAAATAAGCTAAAGACCCAATATTTATTAATCGTAGGTAGTGAAGAGTTGGAATCTGGGAAATACCCTTTAAAACGAATGCACGATGGAACACAAATATTAGTGGAGGAAAAAGAAATTTTTTACAAAATAGAAAATGGATTGGAAAACTAATTTAGTATAGATAGGAGATTAACTTTGGAATTGGATTCTTTAGAAAATTTTGAACGAACACATGATTGTGGACAACTCCAGTTGACAGATACTGGTAAGGAAATTGTCATAATGGGATGGGTAGCTAGAAGACGAGATCTGGGACATCTTATTTTTATAGATCTACGTGATCGTGGAGGAATTACCCAAGTTCTTTTTAATCCAGAACAATCCTTGGAAGTACACCAAAAAGCTAAGCAGTTGCGCTCAGAGTACGTTATTGCTGTTCGAGGTAGGGTTTTAAAACGTCAAGCTGAAACAGTAAATCCATCGATTTCTACTGGGGAAATTGAAATATTGGCATCATCACTACTAATATTAAATGATTCTGAAACTCCTCCCTTTCCCATTGAAGATGATACTGCAATTTCTGATGACTTACGCCTCAAGTTCCGTTATCTCGATCTTCGCCGTTCAAAACTTCATCGAAATTTTAAGCTAAGACATAAAATCACCATGGCAATTAGAAATTTCCTTGATAAACAAAAATTTTATGAAATCGAAACTCCTTTTTTAACAAAATCAACTCCTGAAGGTGCACGGGATTTTTTAGTTCCTTCACGCCTTCATTCAGGGAGTTTCTATGCACTCCCCCAATCTCCACAACTCTTCAAACAACTACTAATGGTAGCAGGAATGGACCGTTATTTTCAGATAGTTCGTTGCTTCAGAGATGAGGATTTACGTGCCGACAGACAACCCGAATTCACTCAAATTGATATTGAAATGTCATTCGTTCAACCTGAAAAGATTTTTAAAATTGTTGAGCCATTAATGACTGAGATTTTTGCGGTGACTGGAGTAAAAATCAAAACTCCATTCCCCTGTCTTTCCTATGAGGAAGCTTTAGACCGTTATGGAACCGATAAACCAGATACTCGATTTGGTTTAGAATTAATTGATTTTAGCTCTACTCTTTCTGGAACGGATTTTCCACCTTTTCAAAACACTCTCAAAGAGGGTGGTCTAATTAAAGGTCTACGTGTCCCAGGTTGCGCTATTTATTCGCGAAAACAGATTGACGAGTTGACTGCAACAGCTAAGGTTTTTGGTGCAGAGACATTAGCTTATATAAAAGTGGTAGATTCTGAAATTCAATCACCTCTATTAAAAAAGCTAGGTGAAAACTATTGTCGTAATATTGTTGTCAAAGCCGAGGCAAAACATGGTGATTTAATCTTATTGGTATCTGGCAGTAAAGAAATAGTTTCTGATTCTCTTAGTGCTGTCCGATTACATTTAGGAAAAAAAGAAAAACTCCAAGACCCCAAGGCAACAAATTTCTTGTGGATAACGAAATTCCCTATGTTTCAGTTTGACTCTCATGAAAAACGATTCGTAGCTTGTCATCATCCTTTTACTTCACCCGTTGAAGAAGATATAGATAAGATCAATTCGAATCCAACTGTTGTTCGAGCTAAGGCTTATGATTTAGTTTTAAATGGTGTCGAAATTGGAGGAGGATCTATTCGTATTCATCGTCAGGATATACAATCTAGGGTGTTCAAAGCACTATCTATAAATAAGGAAGAAGCTTTAAGCCGATTTGGATTTTTTTTAAAAGCATTGCAGTACGGCGTCCCTCCCCATGGAGGAATAGCCTTAGGTTTGGACCGAATTGTAATGTTATTAACAGGAGAAGATTCTATTCGTGATGTAATTGCTTTTCCAAAAACTGCTAGAGCATTTGATATGATGGCCGATTGTCCTACCCCAGTCGAACAAAGACAACTGGATGATTTAGAAATTCAAGTACAAAACAAATAGAATAACTAGCTAAGCAAAAGAGATATCTCCCTGTTAAACCAAGAATAGCTATTAAAAAAGTTTTATCTATCTAGGCCTTGAGGGTTTGCTTGTTGATTCATTAAACCCTCTCCAAAGAGAAAATGTCTAAAGTTCGCTTATTACCAGAATCATTAGCTAATAAAATTGCTGCCGGTGAGGTTGTTGAACGTCCTGCTTCAGTGGTAAAAGAATTAATTGAAAACTCACTAGATGCTAAAGCTCAAAACCTAAGAGTAATTGTTAGAGCAGGTGGTAAGCAACTTATCCAAGTCTTAGATGATGGAGAAGGCCTAAGTCCTGATGATGCCCTATTAGCTTTTGAGCGGCATGCCACCAGCAAAATTATTAAGGCAGAAGATTTAACTGAGATTACAACCCTAGGTTTTCGAGGGGAGGCTTTACCCAGTATAGCCGGTGTTTCTCGACTAACTATGGAGACACGAACCCAAGACCAGCCACTTGGAACCTCTTTAGAAATCGCTGGTACTCGTATTCTCGGAGTAAAAGAAATTGCTCGACCACAAGGCACCAGTGTTTTAGTTCGAGATCTCTTCTTCAATGTACCTGCTCGTAAAAAATTTCTAAGAGCAGATAGTACTGAACTTAGTCATATTGTTAACATTCTCACACAGTATGCTTTAGCATACCCAGAAAATAATATTGCCCTAACTAGTTCCGGTAGAGAACTTTTTAATTTTCAATCGGTTGTCCAATTGAAAGAACGACTTTTTCAAGTTTTTGGTTCTGACTTATTAAAACAATTAGTTGAATTGAAAGCAGAACTGCCTCTATTCCCCAATCAAACTCAAAATAAAGAAGGATTTGTTCAAGAACACATTCATCTTCATGCGTTCGTTTCTTCTCCTGATGTTCACAAATTAAATCGCAATTCTCTTTATTTTTTTGTAAATCAAAGAATGGTTCGAGATAAGATGCTTATTCATGCTCTTCTTGAAGCATATCGACGTATTCTCCCTTCAGGAGCTTTTCCCGTTGCTTTACTTTTTATAGAAATACCCTACAGCGAAGTCGATGTAAATGTTCATCCTTCAAAAACTGAAGTTCGTTTTCGAAAACAGTCCTTGATTCATGATTTTTTACAGGAATCAATACGCAAAGCACTTATGAATGCTCGTTTTCAAACCCCTTTTTCTGTTCAACCTGAAAAATTGAAAGTTAATCCGAGGATTCCTCAATCTCAACCCCCTCATAAAGTCTCTAATAATTTTCAAAAAGGATTGCCAGAGTTACCTTTATCCTCAGATTCAGTTAAGGCAACTCCATTGGAAAATCGTCTTACTTCTCAATCTCCTGATACACCCATTTCCTCACCCCTCTGTGCAACATCTGGACTTATTCCAAGAGAAGAACAACAAACATGGGATGTAAACGACATTAAAATGTCTAATAGTAGAGATATTCAACCACTTGGACAGATAGAAGAAAGCTTCATTGTAGCCAGTGAAAAAGGGTCTCTACTCATTATTGATCAACATGTAGCTCACGAGAGAATTTTATATGAAAAGATTCTAAGTGAACGTCAAAATGGTAAAATTGAGACCCAAGGTCTTTTATTACCACTGATTGTAGAACTTACTCCGCAACAACAAATTATTTTAGATAATATCTCAAAAGAATTAAATTCTTGTGGATTTGAAGTAGAACCTTTTGGCCATCGAACTTTAGCCATTAAATCCGTTCCAGCTGATCTCACTACAGCAGATCTGAAAAAGCTTTTAGGGGAGCTATTAGATGGATTAGACAAAGAAACCCAAAAAGTTAGTTTAGAGCGTATAAAAGAAAAAATAGCTGCCTCGATTGCTTGCCACGCAGCAATTAAGATTAATACCCATTTAGAATACTCCAAGATGACTTGGCTGATTGATGAATTACTTAAAACAAAATATCCAACAACTTGCCCACACGGACGACCAATTATCCTCCGATATAATAAGACCGAGATCTTAAAAGCGTTCAAACGAATCTAAGCAATATATTTATTTTCCTATTCTGTTCAGTTTCATTTGTTAAATGTTGCTGTGTTATTTATTCAAAGAGTACTAAATCTAGGTAAATAAGCATCATCAAGAATAAATAATTTGGGATCTGAACCAAAAATTGATGATGCAGTCTAGGCTCGCCTCGTTCGACAGAATTCCGAAGTTCTGTTAAACTGCTGTAGATTGTCAAACAGTTACAATAACTCCTCCTAAAATGGTTTAATAGCCTGAAAATCTATGGTTGATCTTACCACTGAATTTGCGGGCATCATTCTTAAGAATCCAGTAATCACAGCTAGTGGTACATTTGGTTATGGAGAAGAATTTGGTCAGCTAATCGACCTAAACCTTCTTGGAGGAATTGTTGTAAAGGGCCTGTCGATTGAACCAATGCTAGGGACACAAGTTCCCCGACTTCACGAAACCTCTTCAGGCATGCTAAATGCGATTGGTTTACAAAATATTGGAGTTCGTAACTTTATATCCCATAAACTACCCTACCTAAGAGGGTATCAAACAAAAATTTTTGCAAATATTTTTGGTTATACTTCTGAGGACTATTTACAAGTTGTAAATATATTAAATGAAGAGGAAGGAATTGCTGGATATGAGGTTAATATTTCATGTCCTAATGTAAAGAAAAATGGTCAGCTTTATGGGGAAGATCCTTCGGCTACATATGACTTAATCAAAGTCATCAAACAGAAATCAAAATGCCCAGTAATTGTCAAACTCTCACCAAATGTAACAGATATAACCGTCTTGGCTAAAGCAGCACAGGATGGAGGAGCTGATGCTCTATCTTTAATTAATACGGTTGTTGGTTTATCAGTAGACGTTGAAACATTTAAACCACGATTGGGAAACATAACAGGAGGTCTGTCTGGACCAGCAATTAAGCCAATTGCTCTTAGAATGACTCATCAAGTGGTACAGACCGTTGATCTTCCAGTGATTGCCATTGGAGGTATTCAAACGGCAAATGATGCTATAGAATTCCTGTTACTGGGTGCAAAAGCAGTTCAAATTGGTACTGCTAACTTTTTAGATCCTCGTACTTCACTTAAAATTATCCAAGGCATCAAAAATTATTGTAATAAAAAAGGGTTCTCTAAAATTAGTTCACTAATTGGAAATTTTAAAACTGACTAATTAAAATAAAGATTAATTAAACTAGGATCATAAGGATGAAAGTTGAAGATCGGATCATTGTGGCGCTAGATTATGACTCAGCTGCTGAAAGCCTTAATTTAGTAAAACTCTTAAAAGGAAAAGTAGGTTTTTTTAAAGTTGGAAGTCAATTATTCTCAGCTGAAGGACCGCCTATAATCAAAAAAATTATTGAAATGGGAGAGAAAGTTTTTCTCGATCTTAAATTCCATGACATCCCAAACACAGCTGCAAAAAGTGCTCAAGTTGCTCAAAAAATGGGAGTCTCTATGTTGACAATTCATACAAGTGGAGGGTTCAGTATGATGTCAGCAGTAATGTCCGCTTTATCATCCTCAAAGCCAAGTATAAATCGTCCATTAGTCTTAGGAGTAACGGTGTTAACAAGTTTGGGAACACCAGATTTACAAAAATTAGGAATCCAAGATACTCTTTCAAACCAGGTTGCCCGATTAGGAAGTCTTGCAATTGAGGCGGGTCTTGATGGATTGGTTGCAGCTCCAACAGAGGTATCACTAATACGCCGTCATTTTGGATCTTCTCTATTACTGGTAACTCCGGGAATTCGGCCTTCCGGTAGTCCATTAAATGATCAGAATCGTGTTGCAACGGCAGGTGCTTCAATCGAAGCAGGGTCTGATCATTTAGTAATTGGCCGTCCAATTACAGCGAGTTCAAATCCTGTATTTGCTTTAGAAGAGCTTTTGACAACAATCAAAAACACTAATGGATAAACTAAAATTTTAATTGGTTTAGCTTCTAATTAGTATTCTATTACCTTATTTTTCAGGGGAGAATGATTCCAGACTGTTTATTTTCTCCTGAAGTAATGGGAGTAGCTTTAGCCACAATTTCACTAAGCTGATCAAGAAAAGCGCGACTTTTAGGCCGTGACTGGAGCTTCAGTACAGCCATTTCTAAAGTGAGTTGCAGACAATCCAACAAATTTTCAGTTTTAAGACTAGATGCCGTCAGATCTCCTTGATTTTGTTTGCCATCAAGAAAAGACTTTAGGGAATTATATAAAGTTTTCTGAGTAAGACTTTCTGGGAGATGGTCGTAGTAAATACCACCTTCCTGAGTTTGATAGGTTTGAATAAGCCTATTTAGTACCTCCCTAACATCAATATCCACCAATTCAGGGACCTGAGCACGAGCATCTATTATTAACGACCAGAGGCCTACTAAGGTCTCAAAATTTCTAGACTGAAAACTCTGACTCCAAAGTCTTTCTGTAAAAGATTCATTTGGTTTGTTTTTAGCTTTTTTAGCACTCTCATATTGCCTTCCTGACTGGAGATAGACACAGTCCGATGGGCAGTCAATCTCTACTTCCCTCTTAGTTCCGCAACAGACTGGACAAATTTGTGAGAGCTTGGCCGGACAAAACCGTTTGCCTCGACGTGCTTCGCATAATGGGCACTGATCACTACTGTTAGCCATATAAAAATCCTACGTCTGATTTATCCTAATCATAATCTTTTCCAAAAAACGGACTTTAGTCCCTCTAATACCCTGTATTCTCTAATTATATATTAGACATTACCAACAGAAATAAATTTGACAAAGGTAAAAGGTAACCTATGTTATGAACTGATACCAATTAATTTAACTAGCTTGCATTCTAGATTTAAGCTGGTAAACTTATATTTTTCTAACACATACCATAAAACATTGGAATTATCCAGTGAGTACTTGGAGAAAAGTTAACTTAACCTTTTTTTGCTCACTAATGGTTTTGTTGGTCCTAAAATCTTCCTCCCTCAAAGCTCAGAAAAAAGACCTAGAGAAGTCACAGTCACTGCAACTTGAAACCTCTGATCTTTATCTGAAAAATTGGATTCAACAAGATGTTTTGTACATAATCACGGAAGAAGAGAAAACTGCATTCAATCGTTTGTCTACCGATGAGGAACGTTACCAGTTTATTGAACAATTCTGGATAAGACGGGATCCTTCACCAGATTCAATCTTAAATGAGAATCGAAATGAACATTATCGTCGCATTGCCTATTCTAATGAACGTTTCTTTTCAGGCCGGCCAGGATGGATGACAGATCGAGGGCGTATTTACATTACTTTTGGGCCACCAGATCAAATTGAATCTCACCCAACAGGTGGCCATTATCAACGGCCTTTTAAAGATGGTGGTGGGTCTACCAATACATTCCCATTCGAAATCTGGCGGTACCGTCATCTAGAAGGTACTGATCTTGGTAATGAAGTAATCATTGAATTCGTTGATCCTACTATGACTGGGGAATACAGAATGACAATGGATCCTTCCGAAAAAGATGCTCTCATAAATATACCAAATGCAGGACTTACGACCTTGGAAAGTCTTGGACTAGCTAGAAAGAAAGACCGGTTCAACAATCCTTCTGGAATGCTGTTTGGAGAACCGCAAGGGCAACTAAATCGACGTAATACTGCATTCGAAAGACTCTATCGGCATTCAGCACTTCAACGCCCACCTAAGATAAAATTTAAAGATCTTGAAACAATTGTTGATACTAAACTTTCATACAATTTATTACCGTTTAATTCGCGTACTGACTTTTTTAAAATTTCTGAAAATTTAGTACTAGTTTCTACAACAATCCAAATCCTAAACAACCAAATAACTTTTAAAGAAAATCAGGGAATTCAACAGGCTCGTATCAATATTTTCGGACGAGTCTCTACGATCACAGGTCGAGTTGTTCAAGTTTTTGAAGATGTAATCAATAAGGATATCCCCGATCCTTCTTTAAGAGTCATTCTTGATAAAACATCCTTGTACCAGCAGTCTATGACCCTACCCTCTGGTCGATATAAGTTAGAACTTGTTTTAAAGGATCTCTATAGTGGAAATGTTGGAACACAGTATTTTGGATTCATAGTGCCAAAATATCGGGCAAGGAAATTATCTACCAGTAGTCTTATTCTTGCCGATCAAATCAAGAAACTATCATCTCAGGAAGTCGGAAACCAAATGTTTGATGTTGGTGGGACCAAGGTATATCCTAATGTAAAAGAAGAATTTACTAAAGAAAGGGATTTGAGAGTCTACTTTCAAGTGTATAACCTTGCTGTAGACGAAAAGACTAACCAGACCTCTGTATCTATTGAATATATTTTTAGGAAAGATCAAAAAGAACTTTTTCGTCTTCAACAAGACCAAGAAGACTCTATACAGTCTGCTGAACCGATTAGCCTAGAGAGAATTTTACCACTTAAATCTATGCAAACAGGTTTTTATCGGTTAGAAGTCAAAGTAACTGACAATATTTCACAACAATCTATCAGACAAATAGCAAAATTTGAGGTAAAACAGTAAAGTCTATTTAACGGTTTTGAAACTAATTTTGAATAAATGAAACAAGGATGATTTCGATGTATATCGGTAAAAAAACTATTCTCATTTTAGTGATTCTTATTTTCGCTTCAAATTCCTCAATTTTTGGAAAAGAACTGGTTGAGGAAGGTCATATTTCTGGATTGATTAAAGATTCTATGGGAGTACCCCTGCGCGGTGTACTTATAACTTTGATTAAAGGAACATTTAATCCAAAAGTTATCAAAGAAGTAACTACAAATGATTCTGGAAAATATGAAATCAAGAACTTGATACCAGGTTCTTATTCCTTAAATGCCAATCTGTCCAGCTACCTGCCCATTTTTAAACCAGGAATTCAAATATTATCAGGGCAGCTAGCCCAAATGAACTTTAGCTTGCAAAGCCTTTACCATAAGTCCTTTTCTCCGAATTCCACTACCAAAAATTCTACTAACAACAAGGAAGATATTCGATCGGTCTTGCGTTCTAGTTCCGCTAATCGTCCGATTTTGAGAATCATAGAATCAAGTAGTAATCTAGATTTGGAATCAATGAAGGATGTTTCTCCAAAAAAATACGATTGGGAAAATGCTTTTTATCTCTATTCCAAGGCATATTCACCTAATTTAATTAACTTGGATATAGGTCAACTTTTTACTAAATTTGTGGTTAAAACAAATATTAACAGCAACTTAGATTTTTCGACAAATGGAACATTCTCTAACTCAGGGTTTGCAACATTTAACTCACTCTTACATTTGAAAAATTTAAACAGTCATAGTCCTTCGATGAGGGTAAGTTTAGGGACGATACCTTATTCAAATAAAGAAAAGTCTTTCAACAAAAACCAACAAAAATTAAATCTCGTTAATCTCGATTTTCAAGATAGATTAAATTTTTCTCGATTTATGTCCATCGTTTATGGTGTAGAGTTTCAATCAGGTACCCCTTTAGTAAGTTATCAAAAAGTTCGTCCTCGCTGGGGCTTTCAAATTAGACCGCTAACAGAAAGTGAAATTTCCTTTTTTCGCACTAATTCTACACCACAGGTTTCTAGGATCTTGACCCCTCTTGCACAGGAAAAATTGAGTTCAGTTTTTCCTGTGCAAGAAGAATTTTATAACGATATACGATTAGGTCAGGTAGGAATAACTCACACGGAAGTTAAGGTAGATCAGAAAATCCACCAAAATGCTCAGTTCATTGTAAGGGCATATTCGGATGAATTCGCTGGCCACAATAAAAGGTTTAGGACAGATTCGACAATTATAACACCTGTTTCATCTAAGGGGTTGAATCTCACATACAGAAGAACTTCGGACAATGGTGTGCAGACTGACCTAGTATATACCTTTGGAGGAGGATCAAAATATTCTATTAGATCTAAAAAACTAGTTCCACAAAACTATCACTTAATGGTTGCCAGAGTAGAGGCCCAGATAAGAGCTAGCCAAACTACGGTGGCAACTACCTATCGCTGGATATCTGGTGTTTCTGTAACGATTGTCGACCCCTATCAGGAGCTTCATAGAAATTCTGCCCCCGGATTGAATATTATGTTAGGTCAAGTTATTCCTTATTGGGAACGAATATTTCCAGGAGAACTGGAGGCTCAGATCGATTTACGCAATCTTTTCCAAAATAAGCTATCAGATTCGCTTGAACACCTTAGAGAAATGATGCACTACGAATTCCTCCAGCCTTCCAGGTCATTGCAGGGTGGTATTAAACTTAAGTTCTAGTTCTGTAGGCCTAAAATACATCTGGCTCTTTTCCATGAATGTAGATGATCATCCCTTAAATAATTTTAGAGCCAGTGGAGAATAAAATATTCTTGTATGTAATATCAAGAATTAGAGCTTTTTCAGCTGGTTCAGGGAATTTTTCATGTTAGTTTACAATTTTTTGTACAAACCCCTTTTTCTATGCGGATGACTAAACTTCAAGTTTGATTTTGGTAATTAAACTTAAATGTTGAAACCTTTTAGCGACAAAAGTCTGATAAAAAATCGTAGTAATAAATCAAATGCTAGTTAATTTTGGATTCAAAACTACTCTAATTGTTTTAATTACTATTGCCATGGCGGTGATGGGCGTTATCAATAGCTCCCAAAAGTCTGACTATATTACTCCTGATGACGGTGGTGGATGGATTAAAACTTCTCGAGGAGTAGAGGCAGTGATTCTTGAAAAAAATGGTCCAGCAGCCCGAGCAGGAATATTGAAAGGAGATATTCTACTCACAATTAATGATGAACAAGTTACACGAGCAACTGATGTTTCAGAAAAACTTTATTTGCTTGGTGTTTGGTCAAAAGCAAAATATTCCTTAGTAAGAGCTGGAATCAACTATTCCACTACCCTAGTCATCACTCCCCAACCAACTAATATACGTCTAAAGCAGTTTCTTGAATTGGTTGGTTTTCTTTATTTGTTTATTGGAGTCTTCATTTTTTTGAGGAGATGGAGAGCCAAAGGAGCCCTACATTTTTATAGTATCTGTCTAGCATCATTCGGCGTCTTTGCTTTTTCCTACACAAATAAATTAAACACATTTGATTGGTCAATTTATTGGTTGGATGCTATTTGTCTATTATTTTTACCTGCACTGTTTCTTCATTTTTGTCTGACATTCCCATATCCAAAAGTTTTTTTAGATCGTTTTCCACTTTTAAAGACTCTAATTTACTTGCCAGCTTCGCTGCTACTGCTAATTCAAGTTTTATTTATTCTGAACTTATTAATTATTCAAGCTCCCTTACGAACACGAATATTTCTTGATCAGCTTCATATACTCCATTTTTCAGGTCTGTTCATCTTAGGGACCTTCTCACTTACCCACACCTACTGGTCTAGTATTAATCGCACATTAAGACAACAAATTAAGTGGATTGTACTCGGTACCATTTTCGGGACCTTTCCTTTCTTCTTTTTCTATGCTCTTCCATATTGGATGGGAGTCGTCCCTAACATTTGGATGGAGATTACGGTTTTGCCTCTAGTTTTCATCCCATTGACTTTTGGTTATGCAATTATCAAGTTTCGTTTAATGGATGTAGATATTATTTTTAAGAGAGGGATGGCTTCTACACTAGCTTCCCTTGCTGTAGTTGGTTTTTATTTCGCCTTAATTGCAATTGTAAGTGAGGTTTTTCATGCTGCTGGAGCACACCCTGTTTATGCTGTTGTTTCACTAGTCGTAGCAGGCTTTATTTTTTCGCCCTTACGAAATTGGATCCAGACCAAAGTTGATCAGTATTTTTACAAGGATCGTTATGACTATAAACAAACCCTACTTGAATTTGGGAAAAAGCTTAGTTCCGAAGTTAATGTCTCCCGACTTCTTGAAACTGTAGTAGAAAAAATTAGTACTACTTTAGCTGTCAATAATATTGCTGTGTTTTTAACCATAGAAGAAAAACCAAATCAATTCTGGTTAGCCAAATCACTAGGAATTCAGCTAACAAATCCTAAATTAAATTTAGGATTTTTACATCCCCAGAATCCAGATCTGAATAAGGGGTTTTTATTTTATGAAGATTTTAAAAGCCTCACGATAGACCAACTTGAGCACCGTGAGATTCTTAAGCAGCTAGAGTTACACTATTATCTACCCTGCATTACGAAAGGTAAAACTATAGCTTATATAGGACTAGGCAGAACCTCACGAGGAGAATTATTAACTAGTGAAGATGTTGAACTTTTACAGACTATAGCTGGTTATGTGGCCATTGCCATGGAGAATGCTCGCCTTTATTACTCCGTTCATGAAAAAGCTGAACAACTCCAGCGGCTTAAGGAGCACAGTGAGAGCATAGTAGCGTCTATAAGCGTTGGTGTAATTGTAGTTGATTTAGATGAAAAGATTGAAAGCTGGAATCCAGCTATGAAAGATCTTTTGGGAAGGACCAAAGAGGGAGTTCTTGGTAAATCAGTTAGTGATGTTCTACCACTTTCTTTAATCGGTGAAATTCGTTCCCAACGAGGCCAAGATTTATCTGGTCGAGAAGTACTGAAACTATATAAATGTCGGCTTAATATTGGTGACAAACCTAAAGTAGCTGATGTTACAGTGACCCCACTAATGGGTAAAGACAAACAGGTAACTGGTCAAATCATTATACTCGATGATAAAACAGATCGGGTAAGTTGGGAAGATCAACTTGCCCAATCAGAAAAGTTAACTTCTATTGGATTACTAGCAGCTGGCGTAGCTCACGAGGTCAATACTCCCTTGGCTGTTATTTCCAGTTACAGCCAGATGTTAGGTAAAAAGATTGGTTCAGATAGCCCTAACGGGGAAATTCTTGAAAAGATTATCAAACAGTCATTTCGAGCTTCAGAAATTGTCAATGGATTACTTAATTTTTCTAGAACAAATGAAACAGAATTTCGCATAGTTGAGGTTAACGACATTATTTCTGAAACTCTTTCTCTTTTAGAACACCAGCTCAAGAGTGCTAAGATTCAACTTGAAAAAGATCTTACTCCCTCTACTACCCAGATCTATGGTAACCCGGGCAAGCTTCAGCAGGTATTCTTAAATCTGTTTATTAATGCTAAGGATGCCATGCCTCAAGGTGGAACGCTGTTCGTAAAAACCTTTTCTAAGGGTACAGTTTTTTGCATTGAGATTCTTGACACTGGTGATGGTATTCCTGAAGAACACCTGCAAAAAATCTACGATCCTTTCTTCACTACTAAATCTACGGGAAGAGGAACCGGGTTAGGATTGTCCGTAAGCTATGGAATTATTCAGGAACACTCAGGAAAAATTGCAGTTGAATCAAAGTCTGGTCAAGGTACTCGTTTCATCTTAGAGCTTCCCACGGCAAGAAAGGTAGCAAATGCCTAAACGTCAAGAATCTATTTTAGTTGTAGATGATGAACCTGCTATTCGTGACAGTCTAGAAACCCTACTTTCTGAGGCTAATTATAGGGTTACATTAGCTAAAAATGGTTCCGAAGGCTTAAAAAAAATTGAAAGGGATATCTTCGATTTAATCTTATTAGATGTCATGATGCCAGACAAAAATGGTTTGGAAGTACTAGAAGAAATTCACCATTCTTCACCAGAGACTGCAGTAATCATGATTACTGCCTTCGGTACCATTGAAAATGCAGTAAGGGCTATTAAATCTGGGGCATTAGATTATGTTACAAAACCATGGGACAATGAAAAACTTTTAATAGACATTCATAATGGAATTGAACATCAAAAGCTCCAACATGAAAATCGAGAATTAAAGCGGGCTTTGAAACGCCAACATGAGTTTTCTAATATAGTTGGTAAAAGTGAACAGATGTTAAAAATTTTTGATTTGGTGGCTCAGGTGGCCCAAAGTAGAAGTACAGTTCTTATTCAAGGAGAAAGTGGCACAGGTAAAGAGTTGATTGCCAAAGCCATTCATACTAACAGTAATCGAGTCAATAAGCCTTTTGTTACTGTTAATAGTGGTAGCTTACCTTCAGACTTGCTGGAAAGTACACTTTTTGGACATCTAAAGGGGGCATTTACTAGCGCAGTAGCATCGAAAAAAGGACTTTTTGAAGTAGCAGATCAAGGATCTATTTTTTTTGATGAAATTGGTACCGTTGGACTCGATACTCAATCCAAACTTCTGCGAGTGCTCCAAGAAAAGGAGTTTATGAGACTGGGTGGGTTGGATACTATAAAAGTTGACACCCGAATTATTACCGCCACAAACGTCGACTTAAAAAGTCAAGTGGAACGAGGTACTTTCCGCGAAGATCTGTTCTATCGATTAAATGTTATTTCAATCCAGTTACCACCTCTTCGTGATCGTAAGGAAGACATTCCTTTGCTAGCTGGTCATTTTCTGCAAAAGTTTTGTGATGAAAACGACAAGAATTTACATCCAATTTCTCCCAGTGTACTAACTCTCTTAATGAAACACGACTGGCCTGGCAATGTTCGAGAACTGGAAAATGTCATTGAAAGGGCAGTTGTCCTAAGCTCTTCCGGAAAATTGACAGAGGAATTAATTTCCTTAGATGCTTCTACAATTTCTTTAAAACAAAATACTGACGGTCCTTTAGAATTAGATGGGCTGTCTCTGTCTGAGAGAGTCGATAGTTTTGAAAAAAAATTGATTTTAAAAATGTTAGAGGAAGTGAACTGGAGTCAAACTGAGGCTGCTGAAAAGTTTAATGTAAAATTATCCACACTAAACTCTAAGATCAAACGCTTAGGAATTTATGTCAAACGAAAAAATGCCCGTTCATAGATTTTTAATCATTTCTATTTCAATAATAAGACATACCTCAAATTGATTGTAGTTATTATGTTGTATAAACTGAAAAATCCTAGTTTTAATATACACTTCGATTTTGACAGAAGATTTATTACAGAATGGGAGTCTTGAGATGTCACCTGTCCTCAAACGTTTAAAATCTCAGATTCTAAAATCCAAAAAGCATATCGTATTCCCTGAGGGTAAAGATGATCGAATACTAGTTGCAGCCTCCAAAATTATTCAGGAGGGCTTAATGCAGCTAACTATACTAGGGAATGCTGATTCCCTTGAACAAAGAAGTCGAGCATTAAACATCGACCTTGAATCCTGTAACATAATTGAGCCCAAATCCTCCAACCGAGTAGAAACTTATGCACAATTGTTATACGAATCTATGCAAGCTAAAGGCATTACTAAAGATGAAGCTAGAAAGAAGGTACTGAACCCATTATATTTTGCAAATAGCATGGTGATGTCAGGTGATGCAGATGGATCGGTTGCAGGGGCAGTAAATACAACTGGAGAAACAGTTAGAGCGGCTTTACGGTCTATCGGTCTGAAGGAAAATTGTTCCCTGGTCTCTAGCTTCTTTTTGATGCTATTCCCACCTAATTCTCAAAGAGCACTAGATTGTCTACTGTTTGCAGACTGTGCTGTTATTCCCAATCCAAATGCTTCCCAACTGGCCGACATTGCAATTGCTACTGCGTCCAACACGCAAAGATTATTAAATGTTGAACCTAAAGTAGCACTGCTTTCATTTTCAACCAAGGGAAGCTCCTCTAACCCCTTAGTTGAAAAGGTAGTTGAAGCAACCCTAACGGTTCGTGAACGTTGCCCAAGCTTGTTGATAGATGGAGAATTACAAGTTGATGCGGCATTAATTCCTGAAATTTCAAAAACCAAATCGCCAAATAGTGTAATCGAAGGTAATGCCAACACCTTAATTTTTCCAGATTTACAATCCGGTAATATTGCTTACAAATTGACAGAAAGGCTGGCTGGTGCTCGGGCAGTTGGCCCGATTTTGCAGGGATTGAAAAAACCAGCTAATGATCTATCTCGAGGTTGTAGTATTCAAGATATAGTGGATACTGCTGTAATTACAGCAATGCAATCTGAGAACGATGAAAATAGGTAGTATGTGTGGTATTAGAGAAGATCTTGCTGGAAGCAGACACTATTAACGGGGACCTATGTTTCTTCGAAGCTTCTTTCGGTTGCGTTTTCTAGCTAAAGCTTGTTTAACTCTTTTTTTTTCTCCTGGCTTGAGGTAAAACGAGTGTTTCTTAATCTCCTTAATAATATCGTGAGTCTGAACCTTACGTTTAAAACGACGTAAAGCGTTCTCTAGGCTTTCATCTTCCTGTACTCTAACTTCAGCCACTGTTTTTCACCTCACCCTTACTTTAATACGCCCCAACTACAAGAAAACACATGATTTTTTATTTAATTACCGAGCCGCAGATCTTAGGAGATTTATCCACTACTGTCAAGGAAAATTGGCTTATCAAGGATTAGTTTTAAAATAAAGAGACTCAGTGCACATAGAAATTGGGATTAATACTTATTTGTCATTAAGGACTCTAGTTCCTAAAACTTTGTTTTTTCGGCACTAAAAATAATTAATTTTAAATTTCTATACATCTTAATTGAGAATAACCTGCATCTTAACATAAGTAATCTAAACCTTGACATTTCAAGGATATAATCATCTAGAATCAACGGCTATGACTTGATTGATTTAAGTAAAAATAGTATAAGTGACTTTAAGATTGAGAATCAAAGGGTTGTATTATTTAAAGAAAAGAGGATTTTGATGACTACATTCAAAAATCTCCTTCAACAAAAAACTATTTTTTGCCCCAAATGCTCTCGCAGCATGTTTGTTGGCTTGAATTGTCGTTATATTAGTCATACTCTAAAACACACTGCAATCAATAGCATTTTTGTTCTTTTGGCCGTAGTTTTCCTCATTTCATTTTATCCTTCTTCTATCTCGGTAATGTCAGCGAAGAAAAACGCCCCAAAAAAGTATGTTACCGACGAGTATAGACAACAAGAAAAAGTGGTGTCACAGATTCTACTGCGTTTTTCTAGTATGGAAAGAGACCAAATTAGGAAGATTACTCAAATTATTCTTAAGAATTCCCAAAACAAAAATTTGGATCCTAAGCTGATTGCATCAATCATTGTTGTTGAATCAAGTGGAAACTCCTTGGCAATTTCTGCAAAGAAAGCCGTTGGCATCATGCAGATTCATGTCCCAACCTGGGGAAGAGTTGTCAATTTTTCTGAGCGCAATCCTTTTGATCCTGAAGTTAACATTGATATGGGTACCACTATCTTGGCTGATTATCTAAAGCGCTACAAACTTCTCGAGACCGCTTTGTCAGCTTATGAAGGATCCCTTAGTTTACCAAGCTCTTATCCTGCTAAGGTATTAGCCATCTATTATTCCCGCCTTCAATAAGAATCAGAACTCGATTTACTCATTATTTGCCCTAAAACCTTTGTTAATTCCCTGTCCAAGTTTTTCCTTAGGTACGAGGGAGATTTTAAATCTTTCCATAGTTCCTTTAGATTTTCAAAAGTATCAAGATCTGATTTCGGAACTAACTGAGCCCACTGTATTAGGTGTTCTTCCAAGAGCACTATCGTCTGCCGGTAAACTTTTGGAGTTCCCCAATCAATTCCTTCGAAAATACATGGGAGATAGGAAGAAAAACCTAGAAGATAGTAACCACCATCCAAAGCTGGTCCAATAACTACATCCTGATGTTGAAGAATTGAAATAGCCTCTTCAATATTCTTAGATTCTAAACTGGGACAATCTGTGCCAATAAAAATCACTTTTGAATAATTATTCTCCACTCTGATTCTCAAGGTATTCTCTAATCGCTCACCAAGATTCATGCCAGTCTGAACATCTATGGAAATAGTTTCTGGAAACTTTAGATCAATTGCATAATCTACTGCCTGCTGCAACTTCCCGGTCATACAAACTGATATGTCAATTGAAGGTCCAATAAGGGGCTGAATTTGATGCAGCGTGTTTTGAATAAGGGCCTGATGTAATTCCAGACAATGTTTCCAAGAAAGGGGTGGATTCATTCTCGTCTTCACAGTTCCAATAATTGGAAACTTAGCGAAGATATTAATAGAAGTTCTGGTCATGTCACTTACTGCTTTTATATTGAGATACGCAGTATGGTAATGCTCCATACTTAGTCTTGCGGTGAGTAAAAAAGGCAGTTTAAAAGGGTAAACAAAGAATTTCTCCTACCTTTTTCTAGTGGAAATAGGAGAACATTAATAGATCTATACTGCTGATTTATAAATGAATTTTATGGCTTGTTCTTCTACATTCATTAACCCACAATTTGGAAAGTTTTAAATCCATTGCTCATCGTCTAACATACTTAGTAAGCACCTTTGAGCTAGGCGGTGCCTGGCCTTTAGTATAGGAAAAAGTGACTTGACCAACATAAATGTCACCTCGGGAGTCAAGAGCAACTGAATGAGGCGAAAAGAATCTTCCCTCACCGTAAGGGTCTTCCTCACTCCACTCAGATAGGATTTCACCTTCTGGGCTTCGGATGGTCATTCGAGCAGCTGGTTCATCCAACCGTGCTTTTTCACCAGCTATAAAAATTCCACCTAATTCAGCCACATAGAAATTCCGCTCATTATCCTGGCATAAGCTATTGGGCCACCACACTTCATCCCATTGACCGATAAACGTACCCTGATCAGAAAAAATCTGAATTCGACAGTTTGTGCGATCAGCAATGTAAACCCGCCCTTCCGAATCTACATAAACACCGTGGGGTAAATTAAATTCAGACGCTTGGCTCCCAGGCTCTCCCCAAGAAAGAAGAAGGTCACCATCACTTGTATATTTATGAACTCGTGAATTTCCATAACCGTCAGAAACATAAATTTCTCCTTGTGGAGAAAGAGCAACGTCAGTCGGCGTATTAAATGGAGGGCCAGAGCGTAGCACATCCAAATGATCAGGAGGGACATAACCTGTATCAGGAACCCCATCTTGAGGTTGTAAGGTCATTAGTAATTCACCATTGGGTGTAAATTTCTTTATCCTATGTCCCTGATCATCAACACAATAAACAGAATCGTCAGGTGCAATAAATATCATATGGGGTCTTGTAAATAAGCCCTGACCCCAAGAATTTAAATAGTTGCCATCACGGTCAAAAATAACAACTGGATTTTCTGCCCGACAAAAAGCATAAACTCGATCTTGAGAGTCAACTGCAATACCAGGAACTTCTCCAAGTTTACATTCCAAAGGTGGCTTAGCCCATCCTTCCACTTCTTCAAAAATAAATTGCCCAGATCCAAGTTTCAAAGGATTCTCCTTAATCAGTATTTTTCAAAAGATTCTGTAAAATAATCACCTCATATTAGAAGTTACTAACGCAACATGTCAACTTTATCCATCGATGAACCATAAAGAGTTGAAAATTAGATTAAACCACCTGTTATGATAATTGATTAATCTAGTACCTCAAACTAGTCTTACTTGGTTGTGCTCTTCTTCTATGTCATAATTAGACCCCTTTAGAATGTCATGATTCTACCTAGAACCAAACTATATTTCTAAGTCGAATGGAAAACAATAATATCCAAGGATTGTTAAAGAAATACTGGAATCAGAATGTTCTTATTATGGTTATATTGCTTTCCCTTTGGGCATTAGCAGGTCTAGGAGCTGGAATCCTTTTTGTTGATTGGCTTAACCTCTTTAAACTACCTACAACCGGTTTCCCACTTGGTTTCTGGTTTGCTCACCAAGGGAGCATTATTGCTTTTGTTCTGCTGATTTTGATTTATTGCTTACTAATGAATTACCTTGATTCTAAATATCATTCTGATTTAAACCGGTTTCAAAACAATAAATAAACAATGAGTGTACTTGCTTGGACCTACCTTTTTATTGGCTTTACCTTTGCCCTTTATGTGTCTATAGCCTGGTTAAGTCGAGTCCGCGATACCAAAGGATTTTACGTAGCTGGCCAGGGAGTTCCCGCACTTGCAAATGGTATGGCCACTGCGGCTGATTGGATGAGTGCAGCGTCCTTTATCTCTATGGCTGGACTTATATCCACCATGGGTTATGCAGGAGGTGTCTATTTGATGGGGTGGACTGGAGGTTACGTCTTGCTGGCCTTATTGATAGCCCCTTATCTGCGAAAATTCGGTCACTATACTGTCCCTGATTTTATTGGCGACCGCTTTGAATCTAATATCGCACGCTTAGTTGCCGTAGTTTGTGCCATCTTTGTTAGTTTTACCTATGTTGCAGGTCAGATGCGAGGTGTCGGTGTAGTATTTAGCCGTTTTTTAGAGGTAGATATCAATGTTGGGGTAATTGTTGGCATGGCTATAGTTTTCATTTATGCCACCTTAGGTGGAATGAAAGGAATTACCTGGACCCAAGTAGCTCAATACTGGGTACTTATTACTGCCTTTCTTATTCCCGCTATCGCCATCAGTATTCGCCTAACGGGCCATTTTCTTCCACAAATAGGTTTAGGAAGTACATTGATAACAAATGATGCGGGAATGCAGGAAATTTATCTACTTGAGAAATTAAACCACATCTTAGTAGATATAGGTTTCGACCCGTATACGGCTACTTTTGTTGGCAAGTGGGATAAAGTTAATGTAACTCTCGTGGCACTAGCTCTGATGGTGGGTACAGCTGGTCTACCTCATGTCATTGTGCGTTTTTATACCGTAAAAACAGTTAAAGCCGCTCGTTGGAGTGCTTTTTGGGCTTTGTTCTTCATCTCATTACTTTATTTAACTGCCCCTGCAACTGCAGCATTTTCTCGATATTTCATGATTGAAAGCCTTAATGGGAAAACTGCTCAAGAACTACCTGTCTGGTTCAAAAACTGGGAAAAAACTGGATTGATCTTGTGGTTAGATAATGGAGATGGCAAGGTAAATTATTCAGCAGGTCAAGATAATGAAATCTTTCGTAGTGGAAATATCCCCACTCGTGA
This sequence comes from Terriglobia bacterium, assembly GCA_022452285.1. GTDB lineage: Bacteria > Acidobacteriota > Terriglobia > Versatilivoradales > Versatilivoraceae > JAKUNG01. The sequence continues at coordinate 113,094 of JAKUNG010000011.1, forward strand.
ATTAACAAATATCACTCAGGCCCATAACCAATGGCTAACCAGTAACGGTTCGTCTGGTACTGAAGGACGCACGATCCTTCGACAAGCTGGACTTTCAGGGCCCGATCGAGACATCATTGTATTAGCTACTCCTGAAATGGCAGAGTTAGCAAACTGGATCATTGCATTAGTTGCTGCCGGTGGTCTTGCAGCAGCACTATCAACCGCCAGTGGCCTTCTTCTAGTTGTTTCCTCCAGTGTGGCCCACGACGTTTATTATCGAATTATTAATCCAGCTGCCACTGAAAAACAGCGCTTACGGGTAGGGCGTATCGTCATTGGTATAGCAGTGGTGATTGCCGGACTCTTTGGGATATATCCTCCAGGCTTCGTAAGCCAGGTTGTAGCTTTTGCTTTTGGACTTGCAGCTGCTAGTTTTTTCCCAGCAATCGTCCTTGGAATTTTTAGCAAACGGCTCGGAACTATTCCTGCCGTGTGTGGAATGATTGTTGGAATAGGCTTCACAGCTTTCTACATCATAGCCACGGTTTTCTTTCAGATGGATCTGTGGACCTTTGGTGTGGCAAAACACGGCGTAGATCCGCAAGGCATTGGCACTGTTGGAATGTTATTGAATCTCATAGTTACAGTCTCTCTCAAACAGTTCTTCCCTGAGCCTAGTATGAAAACCCAGAACCTCATTGATTCCATAAGAGCTCCCGAGACTACCAGTTCTTAACTCAAGTTCCAAATCCCAATAATTCTAATACCCTAAAGATCATCTTCCAATTAACGTTTACTTAGGGATACCTTAAAACTTTAAGTTTGAGGGTATTTCAGGGGTAATCTAATTTTCTCTTTTATTAATTGAAACTAGGTTTTTAAACTGAAGATTTCGTTTTTGGATTCCTTAATTAGGACCTCTGAAAAATGAAGGGTATCAAGTCGACCGTCATCCCGTGTTGATGAAGGCGCCAGAAGAACAAACTCAGCTTGATCAAATGTATTGAATAAAACATAACAGAGGCGCAACTGAGAAATTAAAGGAGCATTCGTTATGCGGAAATCAGGAAAAAGAATTGGACCTACGTCAACCTGGAATTGACTTTCGGGCGGATGGACATTCATATAAGGGATTGGATATTCCAATATTGCTTGCCAAACATGGTTAGAGTCTTCGACTTTGGTCAATCCAACAAGAGATTTTGAATTCAAAGTCGCATCAGTTATTTGCTGGGGGTCCTTAAGGGAATCTGCACTAGTAAGTTTCATATTAAATCGATACTCTGTCAGGTAAGATGATTGGCCACTGAAGGTTTTAATCTTTTCTCCTATCCCGACTACCTGACTGATATCCCTATCATGAGAAGCAAACCTCTTATCTTGTCGCATCTTGTTCTTAGCACAAATACTCCAAACATGTGAAGTTGGTGTCTGCGTTATGCCTCCCTCCTGATACATGTACTCTCCTATGCATTCCTTTGCTAAATAAAATTGTTGAGAGTCTTCTGTCTCCTTATTAATCAGCTCACACCTGCTCAGAACTTGAGCTCGACAGGTATTCCTTTCAATACCATCACGAGCTGAAGTAGTAAAAACATAGCAATGCTGATAATCATGTAGATTCATAGCGCGGTCTCCCCAACAAATATTATAGCAATCAGTTTATAATCATGGAAAATATGCCAAGTAATTGCCAGATGCAGTAAATAACTAATGATAAACCTTACAAACAAGTTTTTAATTAGTCTTATTTTCCCTTTCTAACTTCTTTTGTAACTTACTACCAATAAACTTGTTCATTCTATTCGAGTCTACATGCATTTGTCTTGATTGTGATAACATGACTATATAGGATAACCATTTTAAAAATTGTAGCTGTATAAAACCTTTTTTTAGGCAACCAAAGGTAATTTCGAAGCATTTATCTAGAAATACTTTAAAGAGAGGCTCTTCCTGATGACAAAACACCCAGAATGGGTCATGGATCCCAAAGACTTCCCAGTATGGCAAGCTCCTAACAACTCTCGTAGACTGAACGTATTAGTAAGCGAAGACACCTGTGCCGCTAAAACTATGGCAGCAGGGTTTTTCTGGTTGCACCCAGGTCATGAAACAGACCCAGACATTCACCCAAATTCCCCTGAACTATATTACGTCGTTAGCGGAGAGGCAAAACTTGTCATGGACGGTGAAGAATATAGAGTGAAAAAAGGAATGACAGTCTATATTCCAGCTGGGGTTGTGCACCAGTCTTTTAATGACGGTGATGAGGATCTATGTTACTTCTATGCCTTTGCTCCACCTCCTTCAGAACCAAGTAAAGTGGAAACCCAGGGCTGGCACCAGGTTAAATTTCGGTAAAAGAGGATAATATCAATGAATATCATAAAAACGAAGGTTAATTTTTCTCCAAAAATGGGTTTTCGACTATGTCTTCTAGGAACTATGTTTCTCCTGTTATTCCATAGTTGCATCACTGAAAAAGACATTACAGTAGATCAGAAGGCTAGTTGGATAGCAGGTGACCACCACATTCATAGTAAGTTTAGCGTCGGTTTCAATTCTGAAACCGACCCTCAACGGACCTCACCTATTATTGGTGGTGGAGCTAATTATTCGATTCCAATGAATGCACTCATGGCCAGACGGTCAGGACTTTCCTGGATGGTAGCAACAGATCATGGTGGACCTAATCACAGTAAAGTAAACCTGGAAAAAGCTTACCCAGAATTGGTACTTTCTCGAGAACTTGTGCCTGAAGTAATTCAGTTTTTTGGACTCGAACTAAACCCTCCAGGAGCTGATCACAGTAGTCTTATTATTCCCAATGATGACAATGAGGCACAACAGCTATTTGTACTCGAGTCAAAATTTGACAGAGCTGAAGTATTCCCTATTGACCCAGAAAGAAACACTGAGCCTAGAATGATTCAAGCTCTTGAATTTATGGACAAGCTGAAACCCAAGCCTATTCTGATCGCTAATCATCCCTCTCGTTCAGCCCAAAAAGGGAAACAGTATGGATTAGATGATCCAGCTGAGCTCCGGAAGTGGAATGACACCGCACCCGAAGTCTCAGTTGGCATGGCTGGGGCTCCAGGCCACCAAGCCGCCACTCTCAATCCTGATAACACCCCAAAACTGAAGGGTTTTCGTGGTGGTTACGGCCGATTACCAACCAGAGGTGGATTTGATCCTATGACCGCTCGACTTGGCGGTTTCTGGGATTCAATGTTGGGTGAAGGTCGTCATTGGTGGATCACGGCCAATTCTGATTCTCATGTGCACTACACCGAAGGCGGATCTGATTTCTGGCCTGGCGAATACTCCAAGACTTATGTCTACGCAGAAAAATCCTATGATGCCATCCTAGAGGGAATTAGGTCTGGCCGCGTCTTTGTTACAACTGGCGACCTGATCTCGGAACTTGATATATCGGCTCAGTTCGGGAATAAAACTGCTCAAATTGGAGGCAGTCTTGAAGTTTCATCTGGTACTGATGTAGGGATTACCATCAAGCTGAAGGATCCTGAAAAAAATAACCACCATCAAGATAATCCTGTAGTAACACGAGTTGATCTCATTATAGGAAAAGTTACTGGGCCAGGCTCTGACCCTACTCATGACCGCAATCCCAGCACCCGTGTGGTGCATCGCTTCAATCAGGATAATTGGTCTGTTAATAGTGAATATAAAACAATGACTTACAACCTGAAAAATGTAACTGGCAGCCTCTATCTGCGTGTACGAGGAACCAATACGACAGAGTTGGAACCTGAACCAGACCCTCCTGGAGAAGATCCTTGGACAGATCTATGGTTCTATTCCAATCCTATTTTCATTCAAGTTCAATAAGTCAGTTGTTGACTCTTTAGAGTTTATTTGGATGCAAACCTTTACCCTTAAAATCGTGTTTATCCTGCTTCTCCTAACATTACGTCTTACAACTGCCGATCCCCAGCATTCTGCTCCAGAAACTTCCTCACCTATCAAGGTTTCAAAGGTTAGTTTTCTTATTCATCCAGTGTGTTGGGATCTTGCCTTGGCAAAAGGGAATCGAATAGGCCCAAATTTTCGTTACCAATCCTTCACTTATCGGGGGGGAGCTTGGTATGACGAAAAAGAGTTTTACGAGATCTTGGAGTGGGAGCGACAGGTTAATCAGCGGCAAAAGGAATATATACGTGGAATGAAATCAGATGAAGCCTTGATTATTTATCCAATTGGTCAGCGACCTGCAATGAAGGAACTTGAAGAATTAGGACAACGGATTTTAGATCGGCGTTGCATTATCATTCGATCGGAAAGTCCTTCTGCTAATGAAAAGGTTGATTATCGTGCAATGTTTCCCAATCCGGTAAAGATCCAACTTCTGGACGATCTCTTAGAAGCTGTTCGCTACAATAGTGATACTTGGAATGCTCAGGCTCTAGAGGTCATATTTTATAACCGCATGATTGCCTTAGAAATTAAACAGGAGTTTAAGAAACGTCAATTAAAAGTAGACCCAAAAACAGTTACTGCTGTGGCCTTTGGAGAAGGATTTGAACAATGTGCTACTACTTGGAAAGCAATGGTTGGGGAGTACCTTGGTTGGGCGAAACCAATCGAAAATGACTATAATTTATCAGTGAGTGGTATGCCCCTCCTTCGTGGAGCTATTTTAAGGGAAAAGATCTCATTAAAAAATGTTCGCTTATTTCTTTGGAAACTTCAAGATCAACGGACAATGGCCTGGTTAGCACGAACCGGAGGCCGACTTTCTGACCCCCAGCTCTTTATAAGTCTTCCTTTTGGATTGAAAGAGTTCAAACTCTTTGATGAATTCGGAACCCAGCTCTGGCCAAAACCCGTTCGAGAAAAGGAAAAACTCGGTGGTGTTCATTGGTGGTGGATGGGACTAGCCAATGACTCTCCAATACGCTTAGGCTTTAAGGGTCCTATGCGAGTTCCGATCGCAGTTGGTCTGAGACAGTTGCCCACTGATCGAAACATTTTCATTGTTTCCAATGGTGTATCATTTGAAACATTTCGTAAAAGCCTAATAGAAAGCCCTATTGGACCGGACATGGACAGTGAATAATTATTTGCTTCATTTTCTAAGTTCGAAGCTAACATTTTTTCACTTTTTATAGGGTTAGCGCATTGGTATAACTTATTTTTTGAGAAAAAGGAGAACTATTGTGATCAGACGAGATTTCATGAAATCTGCCATAACTTTAGGTGCCGTTTCGGGTGGAGGGGTTTCTCTGGGTGCTGCTACCGCCAGTTTGCCTAAAAAGAAAGGAAAAGCAAAATACCGGGCCGGTGTCCTGGGGCTGGGCTGGATGGGCGTATTGTATGACATGTTGCCTATTGGAAAAAAACGAGATTATGACAACATAGGAGGTTCCTACAAAGCTCCTAAATATGATCTTGAGAGTAGAAGTCGTCCTACCCCCGACTGGCTAGATCCCCATAACCAGTATCACTATCATGACCATCCCGGAAGAGAAGGACTAATTTCAACCTATGCAGAAGCCTTATGGGATCGCTCCGATGTTGACCTGGTAGCCGGAGCTGACCGTGATGAGAAACGCCTGGCCATGTTCGGCAAACGTTATGGCATTAAGGCCCTGTATACCGATGCTTTGGAAATGTATCGTAAAGAAAAGCTGGACATTCTGGCTATCGCTACGAATACAAAGGGTCGGTCATTCCTGACGGTGAAAGCTGTAGAAGCGGGTATCAAGGGCATCTTTACTGACAAACCCATGGTTTTTACCCTAAAAGAAGCTGATGATATGGTCAACGCCTGTGCAGCTGCCGGAGTCCCTCTGGTTGGAGGAGCCACTACTGCTTCCCACCCTTCATTTGGTAAAGCCAAAGAACTCATCACCAGTGGCGCCATTGGAAAAATTACCTCAATAGAAGCTCGAGTCCCCGTCATGGCTCAACACCAGGACTGGAGTTATTTTGTTGACAGTGAACTTGCCTGGGTCAGCGGCACTGGTGACAAACCCCGCCGTGCAAGAGGCAGTACTGAGTTTATGGGACAAGGGATCATTGTGGCAAAAGATGGCACTGTTGTTCACATCCGTGATGGAGCCCCTGCGGTTAAACTTTCAGGCAGCAAAGGTGAAATCGTTTTTGACAACAAACAGTGGAGGCTGTGGCAAGACATTGAAACTCCTTCTGGCATTAAAGGCCGCGCTGAAGTCCCCTGGCCCAATCCTCAGTTTGGATCTATGCGGACACCCTGGTGTTTGGATGACCTGATTGCCAGCATGGAGGGCAGGATGGATGAACCAAAGAATTCAGGACGAAGAGTCCTGATGGCCCTTGAAGCAGAGTTAGGGTTTAAGCAATCTTCAGCCAGAGGAGGCGAACGGGTCGAGCTGCCGCTTAAAGATCGCAGCCTTGGGCTTACTTATGACTGGTTCCGTTAAAAAACCCAGTATATTAGCTCAGTGTAAAAGGACTTCTACTTTTTGAACTAAACTACCCTAATTTTTAAATAGAGACCAAAATGAAAATTAACCTCAGATATAAGCTACAAATCTTCCTACCAATGTTTCTAACCTTGATTTTTGTCTCAAAAGGACTCCCTCAGCATAGATCAACTGGAATATTGGGTGGGGTAAAGAATATTTCGAAAACAGCGCTAGCAAAGATGCAATTGGGCTCTTATATCCTGCATGCTCGAGATGGCTACTTAAATAAGATCTCCGTAGAAAAAACTCTTCTCCCTCAAGATCCTAAGGGTCGTCCTCAGGCTGCTAATATCATTAAAACTGCTGAGGATATACTCTATGTCATTCAACCTACAACTGTATCTATTTCCAGCAATGGAGGACTATCTTGGAAAAGTCATAGCGTTCCAGCACTAGAAGGCCATTGGCAGGTGTTAAATAATGGAACATTTATTCGTGTTGACGTTCTTTTAAAAGATGACAAGGGACCCGCAAGAGTTTTCCAATCCTCAGATCACGGAAGATCTTGGAAGTTGTTAAGTACCATTCCCATCCAAGTTCCAAAAAACTATTCAGAACGCTTCTCAGTCTATTTTGGCTTAAAGAAACTTTCTGATGACACGCTTTTTTACGGAATGGAAGTTCGGGATATTCAGTTTGAAGGTGAACCCCAGAAATCAGCCATTAAATCGAGAACGACTCGACTAGAATTATACCGTTCTAATGATGGTGGAAAAAAATGGACAGGTCCAATCCCAGTGTGCCAATGGTGTTCAGAGGGAGGTATTGCCCGACTCCCTTCGGGTAAGTTATTCGCAACCATTCGGTACCAAAGAGGACGACTTCCTTCAGATCCTCCTAACATTTTAGATAGCCCTGATGGGGAAAAAATACCGCCCCCTTATCAACATCTTTTTAGTATTGAATCTCAAGATGATGGGTTAACCTGGAAAAATCATCGTCAACTTACTACTGTATTTGGCCAATGTTATGGTTATCCTGCGGTGCAGAGTGATGGAACCGTTGTTGTAGTTCATGACACTCGTAGCGGTCCTCTCCCAAATGCGGCCCGAGCCATGATCAGCTATGATGCTGGAAAACACTGGGAAGATGAAGCCTATTACCTTTTCTATGGAAAGGGTACCACCGGATATAGTCAAAGCGTCACTCTATCAGATGATACGATCGTGACTGTAGGAGGATTTAGTGACTATACAGATAATGACAGAAACAGTCCTCCCAATTGGACAGGCAATTCTAGATTGATAGTCATCCGGTGGAAACCTAACAAATAGATTTTAGGAAATAACCTCTACTTGCATGGAGTCTAAGATTTGAACCCCTTATATTTTTTCAGAGGAGAATCTCATAATGAAACAATTTTGGTTTAAAGCTCACTTGCTTCAAAGCAAACAGCATATAGAGCGACTAATTCTACTAGCCAGCTTTCTTTTTTTAGTTGTCTATGGATTTTCTGTCCAACCTGAAAAGGTTAAAGCCATCGAAATTGGCAAACATAATGTTGATCTTCTACTAGGCGGCAAAGAGTCTGATGGCATTATCGGTGATTTTGTGTTGCGCAACGATAAGATACAGCTGCTTGTTGGGGGCAATCTACCTCTGAGAAGACCTAACATGACAGTGGAGAAGGCCTTTGAGACTCCTGGTTCTATTTATGACCTCGATTTAACAGGTGAAAGTAATGACCAGCTCACCATCTTTCGGCCAGGGGAACTTGGTGGTCCTCTATCTTCTATCCAGATTACCAATCCCGGGAGAAAGGGAATTGCTACACTCACAGCTATTAGGACAGCTGCTAAAGGAAATGGACTCTATATTAAACACGAATATGAAGTACAAGTTAATCAACCATACGTAAAGATTACTTCAACCTATCACAACCAATTTGGTGAAGGAAAAACCATAAGACCTAGGGCAGCTTGGAGGCATTTTTCTCAAACTTGGGATTTTGAGACTATCCAAGTTGGAGATAGTATTGATCCCTATGACAAACGTTCCTATGCTTGGGCAGCATTGGATGCTAATAACAAAAGAACTCATTTACTGGCTCCCCCACTTCCAGAAACCTATGAACTCCCATCGGGTAAGAAAAAACATTTTGTTGTAGCCTTGACTGTTGATAGATCTCCCCTGGCTGCTTATGGAATTTTAGCAAGTCTTGGGAAAAAATCTGGCAAAGTGATTGGTTCTGCTGTTGATCCCACTGGAAAACCCGCAATCCATGCTCGCATTGAAGTTAATGTGAAAAATCAAAAAATACCTGTATATCCTGATGACCAGGGGAATTTTGAATTTCAACTCCCTATTGGAGAATATCAGACTCAAGTCGTGGATATCGGTCGAGAAAACACGACTGCTACCGCCCAAACTATCAATCTCAATAACAAGCGTACGACTCAGCTTAACTTCAAACTACCAAAAGCTTCCTCCATACAGTTTGACATACGAGACGAAGATAACAATCCTTCACCGTGCAAAGTACAATTTATTGGTCAGCAAGGGACTCCTACTCCTAACTTTGGTCCTCCCATACGAGCTCGGGGTGGTGATCATCAGTATCACTCCCACAATGGCCAATTTACTCAACAAGTACCCCCGGGTAATTATCTGTTACGAATTACCCGAGGACCAGAGTTTGACCTATTAGAAAAACTTGTAGAAGTGGACATAGGCCAATCGGTGAAGGTGACAGGAATACTTCGACGTACTGTGGATACGCAAGGTTGGATTAGCACAGATTACCACTCACATGCTACTCCAAGTGGAGATAATTACTGCAACGTCAATGATCGCATCATGAATTTAGTGGCCGAAAACATTGAATTTGCTCCTACCACGGAACATAATCGCCTCTATGACTGGCAACCGCACATAGACCAACTTGGTGTTGGAAATCATTTGAAAACAATCATTGGACTAGAACATACCGGCAGCGGGCAACATCTAAATTCATTTCCTCTAAAATATTTTCCTTACAAACAAGATGGAGGTGCCCCACGTTGGCAGCATGATCCCAGATTGAATGCTATTGTTCTTCGCAATGCTTTTGGAGGAAACACCGATCGTTGGGTTCAAATTAACCATCCTCAAATGGGAATTGTCTTCAATGATCGTAACCGAGACCAGATTGCAGACGGCGGTTTTTCAGGGTTTGAAAATCTAATCGATGCTGGAGAGTTTTGGAGCGACCAGATTTTAAATCCAAAACCCATAATAAAAATACAAAGAAAAAATCAAACTCGAGAAGTTAGGAATCGAACCTTTAGTTGGCTACAACTTCTAAATCAAGGCCGGTTCATCTGGTGTGTTGCAGTCAGTGATGCTCACGAGGTTTTTTCAAGTTCTCAGGGTTCCTGGCGGACATATGTTAGTAGTTCCACTGACCAACCAAGTGAAATAAATTCCCAGGAAATTATTCGGAACTCAAAAGCTGGTCGTATGATGATTACTAATGGACCATTCCTGAGGGTTAAAACAAAAGATGGCATGCCGATCGGTTCCCAAGTCAGATCAGGTAATACAATCGATTTAGAAATACAAGTGCAAAATCCTAATTGGATTCAAATCGACAGAGTCCAAATTCTTGTCAATGGACGACAGGATCCAAGATACAACTACACTTTGGAAAAAGATCCATCAAAATTTAAACAACATCCCGTTGTTTTTGAAGAGACAGTTCAGATTAGACTTCAAGAAGATGCAAACCTCATTGTAGTAGCTACAGGTGAAAAATCTGACCTTAGTAAGGGGTGGGGACGAGCTAAGGCCGCAGCAATGCATCCAATTGCCTATACTAATCCCATTTTTGTAGATATTGATGGACAAGGCTTTAAACCCAATGGAGATAATCTTGACTACCCATTCTTAGTAGCCCCAAATCGATAGTAATCAATTCATTAAATTAAAGCTGGCTCCAAAATTAACCCTTAGATCTTTAGGAAATTTAACTTTAAACATTCTTAAGGTTAGAACAAGTAGGTACCTCTTGGAATCTTAGTAAAAATATAAAGACTCATTAATGTGTAATTAAAAATTACTGCAATAATCACAAGAGTAAACGTAATAAGGCGTTTCCTGAGCGTTGCATTTATCATAGAGTCGAAGGTAAATGCGAGACCCAGAATAAAAAGACTAGATAACTCAAGAAACGCCCTACCTCCAAAAGAATCTCCAAACCACCACTGATGCCAAGCACTATTTAGATACCAAAGAATTCCAAATGAAAACAAAAAGCTGACTAAAAACTCCCGGCAGGGAAGTGATCCAAAACGGAAACAAATACCATAAACGGAAACAAACAGTAAAGGAGACCAGAAAAAAAGACCGTGTAATGAAGAAAATAAAGTCTCCCACAAAGCAGGCGAGAACCAATTAAACCCTTCTCCTATATAGCTATAGTGCAATAATGAACCAGTCATGGAGTACCAAATAAATAGTTGAATTAACAGTGGAATTACACCAAGAAGTAACACTGGTAGTAACCTTAAAAATCTAATTAGAAGACCCTTTTGAAGGATTTTCAGCGCAAGCAATCCAATAAAGGGAATCAAAAATATATTCGTGGGACGACAGACCAGCGCAATAAAAAAGGAAAAAGAGAGCGGAAGTAGTAACCTAGAATTTAAGGATCTTTCCTTTAATTTCTGAAGAATTACTTTAATCTGAAAAATGATCAGAGTAACCCAAAAGGTTGAAACAATGTGAACCATGAAGGGTTCTCTAAAATAATAGTAAGCATAGTGTGATCCTATCCAATAAACACTAATTGCTGTTAAAGCCGCTCGGGGTTTTATTTTGAAATGGTTAACTAATAACCTGTCACAAAACATCATGGAAATGACACCTAACAACATAATAAAAATAACATTGAAAAGTTGATAGATGACAGTAAACCCATTTGGCATCCACAAAGTGCTGGGGTACAGATAGGAGACCATAAGAGAAGTTACATGGGCGATTAAAAATGATGGTGTAAGTGTTATTGCCAAGCCAGTTGGATATTTGTTACTAACATAACCCAAGAATGTTTTTTTGTACGGGTCAAGAACAACCTGTTGGATGGGAAAATGCTCCATAATCTGATTTGAAAAATCAAGATCACCATCAATTAACAACGAAGGAAGGTAAACATAGTAGGCTAGGCCATCGGAAACAATAAATTGGAGATCTTTTTGAAAAAAATTGGTCCTTGTAAACAAGGCTATTAAAAAGAATAGTATCCCTAAGACTAAATAAACCCGGTATCTGAAATATTGATTTAAATTGCGACAATGTAAGGGGTTATTCCCCGTTAATGTGGACATTCTAACTTCCAAAAAATTGTGGTCTCCATTACAAACAACTTCTTAAAACAGACATTCCTATAAAGAAAACTAATAGGGCTGAGGTTACATACACTAGCGAAGAATTTCTTGTTATAAACCACCTCCAAAACAAAGCAGTTGTCCTCAGTTAAGCTTCTAGAATCAACTCTTTGAATTATTTCAGCAAAAAATAATGATTAATAAAAATATTTAAGAAAACCTATCCTTGTCATCCACAAATCCTCATTGTAAAATTTTCATGAGTTTATTAGATTCTAAATCTGACTCTTAATATGAGGACCAATAATAATGAACCCAGTTAAATATATTCTACTGGCACTCATCCTCGTGATTAACTTACCTACCCTATCAGTAAATAGTTCCTCAGGTAAACCTGCGGAGGCAATTAAGCCATTACTAAAAAAAGCAAAAAAAGGGGATGCTAATGCTCAGTTCAAAGTTGGCATAATGTACCATGAGGGTGAAGGCGTTGAACAAAATTACCAAAAAGCTCTCAAATGGTTAGAACTTGCAGCAGAACAAAAATATGCTGAGGCTCAATTTAAGTTGGGACAAATCCACCGAAAAGGTCGAGGAGTTCCTCGAGATTACAAACAAGCTTTGGAATGGTATAAATTAGCTGCAAACCAAGGCCATCCCAAAGCCCAGTTTAATTTGGGCGTTATGTATGATCAAGAACAAGGACTACCCCATAATATTGTAGGAGCCCACAAATGGTATAGCCTTGCTGGTGAACAGGGTCTCAGATTAGCTACTCGCAATCGAGATTTACTAGCAAAACATATGACACCAGAACAGATCAACAAATCAAAACAATTAATAAAAGAATGGAAAAAAAGCCAAGGTAAATAGAAAAATATCTGTCAGCCTAGCCGTTAATTTCATTTCTGACCTAATTGATGTTTTAAATAATCTATACGTTTTTCAACAAGTGGAAGATTACTATCATCTAAGTTAAAGTTCCTAAGCTGTTTATACTCGTTTAATGCTTCTTTTGGACGCCCAGTTTTTTCTAGTAAAAAAGCTAACTGCAGTCTGACTATGGGTTCTCGAGGATGCCTTTGAAGAAACTTAACGAGTGTTTCTTCAGAGCTTTGGACCTTCTTCAACCCCAGTTGGACCTGCGATAGTTTTACAACTGCAGCTGAAATGTCTGGCATTAATTCTGCAGCTCTTTTGTAGCAATATAGTGCTCGCCAAAGATTTCCTTCTGAAACAGCCTTGTCTCCATGCCTACCTAGTGCTAAACCATATAAGGGGAACGAAAAATTATTGTTTCGTGGTTTTTGTGCGATAGTATTCCACATCCAAAAGTTAGCTGATCGGAGCAAAAATAATGTTGAACTGTCTCCCTTTAATAAATTGAAATTAACTTTAAGGGGAGAAAACTCAACTGTTGGCAATTGAGTATCATTAGAACTAGAATCGTTAATTGAAAAGGGTTCGTCCAAGTATCGTAAATTAAGTAACCAAGCGTGGCCTAAAATCGGACTAAGACCAGGTACATAGTTTGCAGCAACATAAGGCAAAAACCACTGTTTGCCTTCTTGCACAACAAATTCATTATCCGGGCGACCTTTCAAATCTAAACTGATACGTCCATCATGTAATCCTAGTATCCAATTCCAACCAACAAAAAAGATCAAAACACCTAGCAGGTTAATTCCAACGCCTACCAAACAGCTAACTCCAAAAGGTAACTCCAACCTAGGGCTTGATTCTAAAATCATCGCTGCACTCATTACAACGAAGGGAAGGATCGGTAAAAGTAATCTCGGACCCCATGATGATCCTCCTTCCCAGGACCACCACATTGCCGTTGGAACAATGTAGGAGATTAGGACAAGGACAATAAATACGACCTCAGGCTGATGATTCTTACGGGACTTCCAAAGTGCCCAAGGAGCTAATACTGTGACGGGAGCATAGAAGATTAATCCTTTATTAAAACTAAAAATCAGTCCGTATAGTCCACTTAGGATTGGTGTTGTAAATTGATAACTCTCTTTTCCATAACCAAATTCAAACACTGACTCAAAGCGATGATAATTAATACCAGCTATCAACACTCCCATGATGATCATTGCTGAGAAAAAGTAGATGAATGCTGCTACCCTTTGATTCCGCTCTAATTTAATCCATACATAAATTACGTAACATGGAATTAGAACCAAAAGGAAACCTTTTGTAAGTACAGAATAACCTAGTAGAAAACCACTCATGGCCAAATAGAAGCGGGTCGGTGGACTGCTTTTCAATGAACTAACAAGGAACCAAAAGGCACTCATTACGCAAAACGTCTGTAATGGCTCGCTAAAATCGTAAGAAATGTAGGGCCATGCAAAGGTGCCAAAGGCATAGGTAAGAGTTGCTAATAGGGCAGTTTTGATTCTGAAGCCTAACTGCTGTAGGGTTAGACCCAACATCAACGCTGTACTGGCAGTAAGTAATAAATTTAAAAACGGAAAAATAATGTTACTGCGCCCATCCCCCAGAATTTTCTCCAATAGAAATACCAGCATCAGTGGTAGTTGCTGAACGATTGAAAATCCTAATCCATACTTTCCATATGTTGAGGATTGGTCCTTGCTGCTCAATTCATTTGGAATTTTAAGTTCTCCAAACTCATGTAAACTGACAGCTGTATCAAACATTACCCTTCCATCATTGATCCAACCCCAATAACTGTCACTAATGGTGCACAAATATAAGAAGCAGATTAAAATAAAGGTAAGGGTAAAACTGCGGTTCTTAACAGACAGGAATGTCCATTTTTCGGAAAATGTTCCTTGGGAAATGGGTTTATTTTTTTTTGGTTTCACTGAGTATTACGACCTATCCTTAATAACTTCGATCTAGTCATTAACTGACACAAATCCTTTTTTGAGCCTTTTAGATCAACTACCTATACTGCAACTCTACACTCCAACCATTAATTAGCTTGAGAGGATGTAGGGTATACTTCTTTGGCTGAAGCAACATCGAATCCAAATCTTTACGATGTCCCAGTCGTCGAAGAGTATGCCACTGTGTTTTACGTTTGATCCTACCTTCACTATCCCAGAAAGCAAGACCACTGGCACCCCCTGCATACGCCCTTTGGGCGTGATAAGCATATTGGCTTCCAAACATATTTCGGGGAGTGATATCTTCAAAAAAGATACAAGAAGTTCCACAGGTTATTCTTTTGAAGTAATCATAATCAACAAGATGAGAGCCATCCCCACCCGTGTAGGGATTGAGAATATCAACGAGACCTTCCCGTGTCCAAGTCTCTAGATCCAAGGCAGCATGGCGATTCCAGAGAAAGTCATTACCCACATTTGCTAGGACTTCTATCCGAGGACCTTTGGGACGGAGCTGATCCAGCGCTTGACGTAACTCTCGCATAAAGGTTGTAACATAAGTAGCCCAGTGTCTCTCCAGTCGCTCGTGGGCAACTGGAGGATCTGACTTCCTTTTTTTTATACCCTTTGGTAAATCGCGAGGGTCAATCCCATGCTTGTTTTTAAAATCTTCAATCACAGGAGGTTCGAAGAGAACAAAAGGCGGTCGCCTTGTATAGATGAGCTGCACTCCCTTTACTCCATAGCCAGCAAGCTCACTTAACAGATTAACATAAAAACGTCTTACCTCTTTGTAGGCCATACTTAATCGAACAATGGTATTGCCATCACGATCCTGACAGCGCCATTCCGGGTGATCCTTCCAAAAAGCCACCGGTTCCACCCAAGTTGGAGGGACGGTAGACATGGTTCCCATCCGAAAACCTAAATATACATCAATATCCATGGAGTGCGCATAATCTACGGACACCTTGAGAGGATCAATTCCTCGTGATTGATAACTAAGGAGACTCTCTGCAGCTCTCTTTCCCTCAACCACAGGAAAATCTTTCTGATCAGATCCCATCATTTCCCCAACTCGGCTGGGAAAAAGAGTTTGGCCAGCTCCAATACCCCCAGTTCCTAAAAAAAGTTTTCCTACATCGGTATTACGCAGTGGCTCTATTTCCTCCTGAAGGTCTTCTACCGTCTCAAAACCTAAATATGCTCTAGCTTGCCCATCCATTTCTACTGCTAAAAGCTTTGTCTCGGGAGAGCCACTCGCACTCCTATACTCTTTCACTTCCTCTTTTTTTAAAGAGACCAGCCGTATAAAAGCTAGTTGGACCACAGATGGAAAACTTGTTTTTAAATGGGAAATCACCAAGTCCTGACCATTGAGATCTGCCGCCTTCCAGAAAATCTCCTCAATATCTGTTGTGCTGATGGCCGCGCGTGGGCGTAACCAACTCCCATCAGCTTTTCGTTGGTAACCTAACCTGCTCGGTGCTAGCGAATCAAAAAGTTTCTCGTCACTTAGTTTCAACCGGAGCCAAAACTCATCAACTTTCGATCCACCAAACAATCCCACGTAAATGGCATGCCAACCTCTTGCTGGCAACTTCAGCTTCAAATCAGGAGGATGACTTAGCTGTCCCCTAGCTACCATAATTCCTTTGATATTGTCCTTAGTTTCATAGGGAATCTGATACCAGCGGCCCTTTGTCATCTCCAAACTAATAGCTGCTTGAGGCTCCGCAAGGGAAAGGTCTGTCAGCAAAATTCCAGGACTTTGAGGAGAATTCCAGAAACTACTGACCATTTGGTTTGACTTGGGAAATTTTGCTCTTTTTACAGGATTAAAAAGAATTGGGGCTAAGGCCGCTGACTTTAAAAATCCCCTTCGTGAAAACCAAGTCCTCCGATCATATCTTTTACTGATGAAATCAACTCCTTGATTTAATAAATTATTCATAACGAAAAACTCCAATACCGGGAACAATGTCACTGAGAGTGCTTATACTTAACTTCTACTTCAACTGCACTCAGAATTAGTGATGATTTTGACTTTTCTAACTTAACTTTCAAAAGATTTTGGCCTTGATGAATAACTCCGGCTGGTATTTCTCCAATCAGCCAGTCAGATTCTCCTTTTTTTAAATTCAACTGCTCTTTATTGATTTTAACGGTTATTGCCTCATTTCCTGTAAAACCAGTTAGCTTAAGCCTAATGTCCAAGGACTTTAAATCCTCTTCATTAGCTGCTAAATCATCGGCAATCGGTAATATACATTGTGCTAAAACTCCTTTTTTAATCTCAATTGGTAGTCTGTCATTTACAGGAACTGAACCCATCATAAAACCAACATTCATATCTTTGAGATTGTCAATCGCATAAAGCTTATCTTGATACCTCAACTTCTTAGGATCTCCAATCTCTTTCCAAACCTGGCGAGCCATCGTAGTGGCTCTAGAACCTGGATACTTGGGGAACAAGTTGAAAGTCATGATGCCATCTGCACCTGAGAACCAAGCATTAGCAGCAGCGGCTCTCCAAGACTGAAGGGCAACCAGATCACTAGCCTGTGCACTCGATTGATTCCATTGAGAGGTATCGGTTGAAAAAAACCGACCGTCTGCAATTGTATGGGTAAATCCCGATGAACTTAGACAAACATATACCGGTACACCCCACTGGTGTCCATGGTCAATCATGTCTTTAGCTGGCATAGTAAAAGGGTCATATCCTCCTCCAACAACAATAAGATCAACATATCCCTGCTTCACCCAGTTTTGGATATCAAAACCAAAGTACCTATTCTGATTCAAGGTCGGTAAAATCCGAACACTTAAGAGAATTGCTTTACCTCTCCGACTGCTGGCCTCCAATACCTCTTCACGAATCTGCCTAACCAAATCCGTCATCAACTCAAGGTGTTGTTTTGTTACTGGCTTAAAATCACGGGTTTCTTGGAAAAATGCCGGATGACGGAGGAAATCCAAATCAACACCATCCACATCATAATTTCTTAGTACATTTTTAAAAGTCTCAACAATTACATCCCGAACTTCTGGATGGGCATAGTCAACGAAAGTCCAGAAATAATATGGACTAGTCTCTGAATATTTTTTTTTGTCCTCATGCTTGCCCATCAACAAGTGCGGTTTCTCTCGTTTCCACTGAGCAATCTCAGACTCATCCTTGGCGTTGTCATGAATATCATTCATCCGCATTGACCAAAAAATTTCAATACCTTGCTTTCGACTAGCTTCAATGACCAGCTTTAAATCATCGGTACCTTCTTTCTCTAAAGCTCTTAAACGAGTTGCCATTGGTTCTGTATGCACAGCTCCAGAATAAATAGGGCTAATAGGCTTTCTAGAGAAATAAAAGATGCTATCCACCATTGTTTCAGAAACATGGTCTGTTCGAACGGAGAGAAATCCTTCTTTGGTAGTTGGAGTGGGCGCATATATCAAATCATCTCCATCGTTGTTAAAAATGATCCTCCGAGAACGCTTGATGGCATTCTCTCGATCCAACTCCAAAGAAAAAGAGTCTTCTTTCTGTGTTTGACAACCGTACATAAAACCAAATGACAAAGAACCTAGGACGGTCATCAACGTTACTGAAGCCAACCAGTTGATTGAAAATCTATTCATAACTGTTAGTTTCCTATTGAAGATCCTCTGCTTAAAATCTTCTCGAAATTTAGCAAAAAAATTAATCAAATCTAATGGAGGTCTACGAAGAAGAATAGTTTATCTTGCCTCTGCCTGCAAGAAGTTGTAAACGATAGAAAATAACCTGTAGAATTTCCAAAACTCCTAACATTAATACCTGAAGAAAGAAGTAGACCCATTTACAACAATAGTTCTTGTTACTATTGTCATTGCGACGATTCTCTTTTCAAATATTGTTAGTGATTCTAATTATCTGTTGTAAGATTTCTGAAATCTCTTTAACAGACAAACAGAAAAAATCATGAAAGCCATTAAATTAATCCTACTGGCAACACTAGTTATTCAGACCTCTTCAGTAGCGTTTGCAAATGAGGACCAAACCAACTTTAAATGGAAAGCGAAAAGATTAGTTTTTGTAACACCAAATGGGCTCACCTCTCCCAAAACAGACATAGAGTACATTAAGTTCTGCCAACTGGCTGCAGCACAAAAAAATGCTATCGCTCAGTACAACCTGGGTGTAGCTTATTCAAAAGGAACAGGTGTTCCACAAGACTACCAAAAATCAGTTAAATGGTATCGATTAGCCGCTCAGCAAGGATATCCTAATGCCCAAAACAACCTGGGTGTAATGTATTTGAGTAATAGAGGAGTGACTCAGGACTATGTGGAAGCACATAAATGGTTCAATCTAGCTACAGCAAATGGATTCAAAAGTGCTAGTAATAATCGAGATAGAGTGGAAAAGCGAATGACTTCTTCACAAATTCAAGAAGCCCAAAGACTTGCATTTGAATGGGAGTGGAACCCTTCATCGGACCAGACAGCAAAAAGAGATACAGCAGAACAAAGGGTATTTAGACAAAAAAGTAAAAACAAACTAGGCTCAGATCAGCAAATCCTCAATTTTAAAAAGCTTACCGAGAAAGTTTCTCAAGCTATTGTTCTTATCGAAGGTGGGGTAACTCCTTCCTCTCACAGGAATGATTTGACAGACAAACGAAAGCCTTGGCTTGGACCAAGGGGAACTGGATTCATTGTATCCCAAGATGGCATGATCGTTACCAATTTTCACGTGATTGAGCACATGAAGAGCGGAGGAGTGCAACTGGCAAGTGGTCAACGCCATGATTCTTATAGTGTTCTAGCTGTTGACAAGAAAAATGATTTGGCAGTCATAAAAATCTCTGCTTCTGGTCTGTCAGTTATCGAAATGCAGAATTCAAAAGATATTTTTCAAGGGGAATCTATTGTGGTGATAGGAACTCCACAAGGATTTCCAAGTTTTGTTACAACTGGGATTATTAATTTTATTGAGGAGACAGATGTATATCGAATAGACGGAAAGTTCTGGTCTACAATAAAATTAATTACTACTTGGACTGATGAGTCAATTCCCCATGGGAGTAGTGGAGGACCTCTTGTTAATTTCAATGGAAAAGCAGTCGGAGTAATGACATATAGTTCTGGAAAGCTAGGCCGTTCGGTATCAATTGATCATGTACAACAGTTGCTTAAAACTATAAAACGTATTGCACTACAAAAGAGTTTGGGTCAGACCAATCAGGAAACAAGGTAATTAATCGAATTAGCTTGTTTGGAATTCACTCCATCGCTACTTGAAAATCCATCTAGGGGTTCACATTGTCCAACTAAGACCGTAAAAAATGGGACTTTTTTGGTGCCTGATAGTTAATGGCAAGGTGGGGAGTTTCCATTTTCTTCTGCCCCTGGGCTAAAGACTGAACACCTGCGATTACAAGTCCAGAGGTTAATAGCGTTCTCTCCGGAGGATACGGGGCTTTCCCAGTCATAACCATTTCTTCAAATTTAGACATTAAAGCTGCAAAATGAACCACGTTAGGGACTGGTGATAAATAGAATAAGGTAGACAATGGTTTAGACTCGCCCTTGAGTCTAGCAGCAAACGTAAAATCCTTAACCAAACCATTCATTAATAGCATTGTAACTTTCAAACCATCGTTATGCTGAAAACGATAAATAATAGGGTTTTTAACCCACTGACGCATGTGTTTCTTTTTTGGATAACGATGGTTCACCATTTCAAACTGGGTCAGTGTATGACTTCGGGTCAAACAGGAATGGAAAAGCTGGGGATCCCAACCCCCTTTTTCAAATGATCCTTTTTCCATTGCTTTCCATACTGATTCACCCTCCATAGCCTGCAGCCACGACACCCCTGTTTCACCACCTTTTCTGCGTTCAGACATACATTGAATCGTTTCCAAAGCATGGATGTCATAACTGTCAATGCCACCTTCTGCAATACACATTACTTCTTCAACCTCAGCTCCATAAGGCATCTCAACAGAAGGCAATCTCCAAGTGAGAGGTAAAGAAGAACCCGCCAGAAAAGGAAATCCCATAGACCGAGCAGTATCCAACATCTCTTTTGACCATTCCCATTTCCACGATAAGTGCTTATCATTAAAAACAGGAACACTGCGGCCATCCTGTTTAAAAACCTCTACTGTTTCTTTAAAAAACTCATAGCGTGGATAAAGCTTCTGGCCTATTTCATTTTTAGGGTAATTGCCGTGCTCACCTATCAGAAGAACTCCATCTACCGCCAACTTATCGCCACCACAACGCAAGGCTTCAGCAATGGTTGGGTAAATTGGAAAACCGAACTCTTTTGATCGACTACGGCTCAAATCATTCTCGGGAAACTGATCCATATAGACTGAGGCAAGCTCAATTGGAGAGTGATACCACTGTCCTTCCACAGGATAGCCAACCAGGAACCGTTCACTGGTATGCCAGACATGGGACCAGTTACGCCATTCTGTAGCAACGACAGCAATTTTTTTTCTTTTCTCTGACCTACCCTTTTTCAAAAAGCTACACCCTAAAGAGCTTGCAGCTACTCCACTTCCAAGTGCACTAAGAAATGCGCGTCGATCAATCATTGAATTCTCCTTGGTTTAAAAACATTGGTTTGTTAATCCTAGTGTTGGCTGGTATCTAATTTGTGCTAAAGAGTAAACCCTTGATTAATGTTTGTAGGAACCAACTGCGTGTTTAAATAAATTTGAACTGGCGTTATCATTGTAAAATAATCATTGCCTGCTATCGATCAGTAAGTCTCCAGAGACTATAGATAGCTAACACAGCGCATATTAAACTGAACAGAAATATATAACCCTCAGGATCGCCCTGCTCGCCCCCATAAATAAAACCCCTGAGGCTGACACTTGACACAACGCCAAAAAGAATTGTTGCCACTGATAGTAATAATTTTTTCATTGTCTGATCGCTTAGGACAACATTAGATCAATTGGAAACACTTTATAAATAAAATTTCTCCCCCAACAAATCATGACTAAACCTAAGAAATTAAAATGTGAGTAGGAAAACAACCAAGTAATTTTACAACTCTCAATGAATCGTTGACAAGGAATTGTAATAAGGGGATCCCGCACTTAATAAATCTTTTAGAATTTTTTTAAGGCTATCCTACAGATGGTTAGGTTCTTGTTAGAAAGGATTGGTGAATGGTTGGTCTAAGGATATATGCAATCATTTCATACTTCTAAAAAGTTAGT
The DNA here is from genome assembly GCA_022452285.1 of Terriglobia bacterium. Lineage (GTDB taxonomy): Bacteria > Acidobacteriota > Terriglobia > Versatilivoradales > Versatilivoraceae > JAKUNG01. Next base: position 134,948 of record JAKUNG010000011.1, read on the forward strand.
TACCTATTCCAGCTTTTTTGAACTTCCCAGCTAAAGATCTTTCCATAATTGTAACTACTTCCTGGTCGCCAAAAGTAGTATCGCCAACGGTAAGTCCAACCAACTTAAACCCTTTTGCTGCTTCCAGATTCATTTCCTTAAGCATGGTGGAGGTTTTTTTTGTTGCTAGAAGCTTGTAATCATAGCCAGAGCCAGGCATGCTGGAGTCCCGCTCCATAATAACTACAATCTCTTGTCCGCCAAACATTGTTTCAAAAACTGTTTGCCCTTTGTACTTGAATTTTTTTTNCCCTGCCACTCGCATTTCCTTTTCCATCGTAGAAGTCTTATTGGTGGCTAGNACCAAGTATTCAAATTGAACACGTTTGTTTTGCCTCGACATGAGTACAACCATTTCCTTGGCACCAAAGAAAGTGTCCCCACCCATGACTGCTTTGAAACTAAAGCCTTCCTTAACAGCCTGATTCATTTCTTTTTCCATGGTACTGGTTCTTGAGGTGGCTAGTAAGTGGTATTCATTCTGACCTGGATTACCCTTAGGTTCCTTCCCAAACATACTGCCACACCCAACAAACATTAGGAGTGATATTAGGATGTGGTTGATGACTCTCATAGTTTNTCTTTCTGACTTGATTATGACCTTATGGATTCCCAAATAACGTAAGGAGATGAAGTTGGAATACTACTTTTAACATCAGCCATAGTATTAACACCAAAATTAATCCCAAATGGTTTTTCACAAACATACAAACATAGGTATCTATAATTTTCCATAAATCTAGTTTGATGTCTAGGATTGCCATAAATAGCTCCATCTGAAAATGTAAAATCAATAACCAAAATGATTTTTCCCTATTTTCCTATTACCTATTTTAGGTGTTTTAATCCGACCAAATTCACCTTCCTGGCTTCCCTGCCTAAAACGTTTATTGATCGTGCTCATACTATGTGGAACCCCATGACTCTTCTCAAAACCCAAAAAGAATTTCTCAGTAAAATCCGATTTTTCAACAGCCACCAGTAAGTTTTCAATTTCACGGTTAAGTCTCTTGGTAATTTTAAGAAGGTTGTCTTCAACTGATGCTTCGATATCAATAGCTTCTTTGGCAGAAGGCCCTACGATGATTTTTTCCACTGCCACCAGTAAAAGTGTTGAACTGAAAAGAATCGTCACCGATATTAGTCCCACTTGTTTGGTTTTCATGGTCTCCCTCACTTTGGAATTTATTTTGTTATTTCTAAGTAAGAGTCGAGTTATGAAGATTTGGTTGCAAACAAAAAATAATTTCTTGAGTTCGTTTGTAATTTTCCCTAAAAACTCTGCACACCGATTCTTTATATATCTCAACGATAGTCTCAGTTGCCAAATTGAAATATTCGTTAGAAAGACTGCTTAACTTTATTTAAGAAAGCTTGACACAGCCTATTTAGAGAAGGATCTATGATATTGTTGTACAAAAATGGACCAGCCAGTAGCTGCTCTTTTAAAGGATCTCAAACAACGAGGTCTACTTGAAAGCACCTTGATTATTTGGGGTGGGGAATTTGGTAGATTGCCCTGTCCCAAGTTGATCCTAGAAGGAAAAATCGGGGTAGCGACCATGGTCCTGGAGGTTTCAACACTTGGTTAGTCGGTGCAGGTGTTAAGGGGGCACTGTTTACGGTGCTACAGACGATGTCGGTTATAAGGCAGTGGAAAATCCAGTAAGTGTATCTGACTTCCATGCTAAAATCCTTCATTTGCTGGGTATGAACTTTCGCAACTTGACCTACCAGCGGCATGGTTTACAGGAGCGCCTTACCGATCAATTTCCTGCCCAAGTAATTTCAGAAATCCTGACCTAGCTAGGATGAATTCCCTTTGATTGAACTAACAACCCTAAGCATCTACTTAATAATTCTATTATGGATTGGACTTCGGAGTTCTCGAAAAATTCATAGTTCAACAGACTATACTCTGGCTGGTCGGGATATTTCCTGGATGATTATCCTAGCAACAACCTCAGCCACGATGATTGGAGGGGGAGCCTCCGTCGGCACTATTTCGCGTGTTTATGAAATTGGAATTGGTGCTGTTGTTGTTACTTGTGCCTGGCACCTACAACTAATTTTTTCCGGGATATGGGTTGCACCTCGTCTACGCAGTCTTAACTTAATTACAGTAGCAGACTACTTCGAGCTGCGTTTTGGACCCTTAGCCCATGGTTTAGCAGTGGTTAATTGTCTCTTCTTTTTAGTGGGCGCCCTAGTGGCCCAGATGGTTGCAATGGCTACCATTGCTTCCTCGATTATGGATATCCCCTATGGAAGTGCTCTCCTAATCGGAGCAACAGTAACTATTTTCTATTCAACGGTAGGCGGAATCCGGGCGGTTGTTGCAACTGATGTCCTACAATTCCTGATTCTAGTTATTGGAATTGGGATAGCCTCAGCTCTGCTACTGATTAAAAACGATGGTTTTTTTGAAATGTCTCAACAAATTGGACTAGAACACTTCAACATCACAGGCCATTGGTCAGCAACTCATTTCATTAGCTTATTCGTAGCTTTCTTCTTAGGAGAAATGTTTATTCCACCCTATACGGTCCGTTTTTTAATTGCACGAGATCCCCGACAAGCTAAACTAGGAATCAGCGGAAGTGGAATTTTTCTCCTGCTATTTCTACCGATCACTACCTTTATCATTGGGCTCTCAGCTATTGTGGATCCAGCGGTCCAACTCGCTGCGCAGGGGGGAGTTCAACAAGTTTTTCCCGCCCTAGTCAGAGCAACTTTTCACCCTGTCTTTGCTGGAATTATGATTGCTGCAATGATGGCTGCAGCTATGTCTTCAGCTGACAGCGTACTTTCATGTCATGCAACTGTAATTATGGAGGACATCTATAGGAAATATTTTAATCCCCAAGGCAAAGACCGCTTACTATTGCGTGTCGCACAGTGGACCACTTTAATAACAGGCATTGCTGCTGCTATTTTTGCCTACTACTTCCGAGATATCATTCAGGTGCTTGAGTTTGTCTATGATTACTGGGCTCCTGGCATGGTTCTCCCATTTCTAGTAGGTCTATTCTGGTATCATCCTAAACGTATCTATGCGGTGGTAATTTCCATGTGTGCTGGTTCCGCCTCCACTACCATTTGGCTATGGCTGGGTTCTCCATGGGATGTAGGGGCTGCCCTATTAGGTTTTTCTATAGCTGTCACTGGTTTTTTTGTCGCCTTACCTTTTACATCAAAGCGCAGGCTTGGCAATCTTTTTCAACCACGAAAGTCATCAGGTTAGATTAACTGGGGAGATAATTGTCTTTTCCATTATGATGACTAAAGCAGTATTTATCCTACTACCTGTTCAAAAAGACGTAGAAAATTTCCTCCAATTATTTGGTCAATAGATGCAGTATTATAGCCTCGGTTCCGAAGTCCCTGGACAACAGCAGGAGTTTCGCTGCTTTTAGTAAAAGGAGGTGGATAATAATCAAGCTGATCTTTAAAATCGGTCCCGATTCCAACGTGATCAGCACCAACCAGCTTGACCAAGTAATCAATCGTATCAAGTAACAAGGGTAGTCCTGGTTGCTCGTTGGAGGGAACCAGTGGTGTCGGTGATGCACCGATCAAGCCCCCATTATGGGCAATAGCCACGATTTGTTTGTCAGAAAGGTAACGGACAGAGTTCGTCAAACTGCGAGCCCCTCCGTGACTTACCAAGACTGGCCCTTTAACAAATTCGAGCACCTCCCAGAAACCCGGCTCAACCAAGTGTGTTAGATCGATGAGGATGCCTAACCGGTACATCTCTTCCAACAGCTTTCGACCTCTATCTGACAAGTATCCCTTGGAATCTTTTCCCTCTTTATAAACCCGCATTTTGCCTTTTTCCCAAACCTGAGAAGCAGAACCAAACTCATTAGCATGTTCGTGAACAAGGCCAACGTGCCTCAATCCAAGGGAATGCAGGTTTTGAAGCACCCTAGGATCTCCACCAAGTGCATCCGTACCCTCCATACCAATAATTAGTGCCACACAACCCTTGGATTCTGCTGTCTGAAGGTCAACTAGGCTTCGAACCAATAATACATCTTCTCCAGCAGGCCCAGAAAGTTCCCTGTGAACATAATCCAGAACCTCCAACGTTGTTTTTAGAGGGGTTTCGACACTATGAGAGTGCGGTCCACTAAGCATGATGTTCGGTGTCCAGATTGCACACAGCTGACCAGTAACACCTCCCACACGCATGAGTGGAACATCGGTCAATCCTCCCAGAGAAAAATTAAGTGGTTTTTTGCTGCGATAAGCAACATCTAAAATGTGGCCATGGATGTCGATGATCATTTAAGTTCCTTTAAAAAAGTTCTTATCAACAGCCTTAATGAACTCCAATTAATTTTTGATAGGAAGAGGAATACAGGTCAATATGTTTCGGCGAGAATCTAACAATTCTAACAAGAATTTTTCTTACAAATGTTACTCCTTTTTGTTTTTTTGTTCCCACTCCAGCGCTAGACGCTGACCTTCTTCTTTTTGAGAGGAGGTTAATTGTTTGGTTAATACATCCAGATCTTCGATAGCTTCATAAACTCTTTTATCAGCATCAAAAGGTTGTACGTGCTTCTTAGCTAGACTAAGCCATTTATAGGCCTCTACAAAGTTTTGTTGAACTCCTTTACCATCCCAATACATCTTGCCTAACTTGATTTGGGCAGGCACATATCCTTGTTCTGCAGCAAGTCGATACAACGTACTTGCTTTTTCAAAATTTTGGGAAATTCCTTGACCTGTTTGATATATCGTTCCCAAGTAGAATTGGGCTTCATCATTTTTCTGATCTACGGCAAATTGATACCACTTAATGGCTTGTTGATAATCTTGGGCAACGCCTTCACCCTGATCGTATAGTCTCCCCAAGTTTTTTTGGGCATCCACATCTCCTTGTTCTGCTGAGAGCTGATACCACTTTGCAGCTTCCTTATGGCTTTTTGGAACCCCTACACCAAGATAATACCTTACTCCCAAGGCATTTTGGGCTGCAGCATTTCCTTCCGCAGCCAATTCCTTCCACCGCTTCAGAAGATCAAGGGAATCATTGGCAACCACGGGCAAACAACTACCAGTAATGAAAAATATTAGGACTAAATATTTAAATGGGTTTGCGAATGATTTCTGTTTATCTTTTTTTGGGATCGTTCCGTTATTGATTAAATTCATAACTAGAAAATTTTAGACGATCACTGTCTCACTATTTTATAAATTGTATGTTCAAGTCCCATTTCTTCTGCAATTTCAGGAATCCGTTCTTCCATAACCTTCTGCATTGTTTCTTCATTGGTAATATTTGCAACTATGATTGCATTATGATCATCAATCTTAGCGACAACATCAGCATCCATAAATTCTTTACGAAGGTCATAATCCCCATCATACGCCTTTTTCCACTCCTCAAAAGTAACCTTTTCAATTTTAACCATTATCATTTTATTCATCGTAGTTCTCCAAATCAATTAACCTGAAATTTTCTCTCTTAATAACTGTAGAACATATAATCCTACCTTAAGGTATTTTGCAAGACTACCAATATAGAATTGTAGCTTTTTTCTAAATTAGGCATCTTTGGTACCCCGATAAGCATCTTAAGAAAATGAATAGAAAACATTCGTTGAAAAAGGGCAAGAAAGTTTTTGTAGAAAATTCTGGAATAATTGATCAAAGAAAATTACAGATTTTAAGTTATTGGGAGTTGCATCCTGACTTGATACTTGGAAGAAGGTTCTTATGAAAGCACAGATAAATATTCTTGCTTATTGTCTCATTTCTATTCTTGGTCTAGGTTCTTTGATTTTTTCCCAAACGATCAAAACATTAACGGTTCCTCAAGGAACCAAAATCCTAGCTGAACTAGAGACCACTCTAAACAGTAGAACGAGCCGTCAGCATGACCGATTTTCGGCCACAGTAACTGAATCTATTTTTGTCGAAGGAATAGAAGTAATTCCTATCGGCACAAGCTTAATGGGAAAAGTTGTACGGGTTAAAAAAGCAGGTCGCATCAAGCGCAGAGCGGAAATGAATCTAGAATACGAATCCTTATTGTTGCCCAATGGAGTTACTAAATCTATAGTGGCTGTCCAATCCGATCTGGATGGTAAGGAACAAGTTGGACATAAAGAGGGAACTATTAGGGCAGAATCATCTCGCAAAAGAGATGCAATTGGGATTGGCGGTAGGTCTGCTTCTGGGGCTGCCCTAGGAGGAATTACCCGTGGTAGAAAAGGAGCTGCTATAGGAGCTTTGACGGGTGGGCTTGTGGGGCTTTTAGGTTCAATGACTCGGAAAGGAGAGCCCATTGAAATTCCAGCAGGTACACGAATGGTTATTCGCTTGGAACAACCATTAGAAATTCTCTCCTCTTTTCATAAGGTTAATCAGTAAGGGGGTCCTGCCAAGTCAACATAAAAACCATGTGTAAGTGTTACTCTTCCAGGTGAATTGCTAATCAAAATGAGAATCTAAAAAATATGTTTAACACTGAATCTCCTACATTGCTTCTGTCTAAACAATCGTTGTAAGATCTATAAAACTTCCTCAGAGCCAATCAACCTAGATCATGCAAACTAAATTAATCGTGATTTGTATTGGGGTTATTTTACTTGTAGGAATGACGGTGTATTTGCCGTGGAATCTTGCGGTGGAGGTAAATAGGGGAAATACAACTTTGACCCGAGAGTTCTTGGTTTATAATTTCATGTTTAGTCCCCCCAAGTTGCCACCCACATTTTCCTACACTGCTAAAATTAACTTTTTCCGATTAGGCCTTCAATGGTTTTCAGTCATTGCCTTGACGGGGGCAGTACTTTTTTTCCTAACTCTGTCTGAAAGGAATAAAGGGCTTGAGAATTTGCGTAAAGAACTAGAAGAATTACAGCGGATGGTTAAGGCTAAAGAATCTAATAAGGAAAAGTCTTGAAATCCATTCAATCTGTTCTACTGGTAGCAACACTGATCCTTGGACTTGGAGGTTGCTTGAACTCAGCTAAGTCTATGTTTCAGAAAACCCTGACACGTGCAGAAGATGGAGATGCCAAATCACAATGGTACTTGGGGGTGATGTATGAAACCGGTACAGAAGTTTCTAAAGATTATAAAAAAGCTACTAAATGGTTCCGTCTTGCTGCCAATCAAGGGTTTGCTCCTGCCCAATTTAACTTGGCATTAAATTATGACCTAGGGCATGGGGTACTAAAAGATTATGTCAAAGCACACAAGTGGTTGAGTCTTGCTGCTACTCAGGGCCACAATATGGCAATTATAACTTTAGCTCCTTCTATGAGCTACGTTGAGGCCCATAAGTCGTGGGATTTAGTTGCTAAGGAAGGGTATAGCTCTGCTGTTATGACCAGAGAGTGGGAAATGGCTAAGAAAATGACGCCGTCTCAAATCCAAGAAGCCCACAGGTTAGCCAGGAATTTTAAACCTAAGAAAAATTAACCCTATAGAGGATTAAGGACATTTATTAGGGGCTTTAGTGTCACAAAAGCTTTTCTATATTCTCAGGTGGGCGACCCAAGACTGCCTTTTTTCCCTTAACAACAATAGGACGCTCAATCAGTTTGGGGTTCTTAGACATGTACTGAAACAACAGCCTGTCATCATCCAAGTGAGCTTTTAAATCCAATTCCTTAAAAATAGACTCTTTACTGCGAACAAAATCTCTGGCTCGCAAACCCAATTTGTCGGCTAGAGACTGCAGTTCAGTAGGAGAGGGAGGTGAGTTTATATAATTGATTATTTCAAATTCCTGGCCTGAATTTTCCAGAATCTTCACGGATTCCCGACTTTTACCTCACTGAGGATTATGATAAATCAGTATTTTACTCATATCGTGGCTCCTTTATTTTTTTAATAATAATACCTCCAATCACTGGTAGGAACCAAGGTAACCATCGGTTTAGCTCCAACCCATTAACAATCCCAAATCCTAAAAGTCACCGATTAGAAGCTTAAAATATTTTCATTCTTTTGATGGGTTAACATCAATCAAATAACAACAACCAAGAAGATAATCCAACAATACTGATCAAAAGAGAAGCCTTGTTAGAAAAAACAAGATGATGACCGAGCTTCAAACATTTTTATAGTCAAACCTTCAAAACTTGATTCATAATAGCTACAAATACCAAACTAAATTCCAAAGCGGGTAAGGTCATGAAAACCAAACAGGCAGCATTACTATCGGTAACGTTTCTTCTGGGCTCGACACTGTTACTGACGGCTGGGAAAAGACCCAATTTTTCCGGAACGTGGGTATTAGATCCTGAGAAGAGTGATATGGGTCAGGCTGGTCGTGGTCGAGGCTGGAGAGGACAGCGTGGCAGAGAAGGCCAAGCTGGTCGTGGCCAGGGACGGAGAGGCCCCCAAGGTAGAGAAAGCCAGGCTGGTCGTGGCCAAGGACGGAGAGGACGATGGACCGGCAGAAGGGGCGCCAGGGGTATGTGGGGTTTAATGAATAAAATAGTTATTCAGCACCAAGGATCAAAGCTAGTGCACAGCGTGGATAGCATTTCTGATACTACTGGCACAAGAGGTGGTACTGGTGCTCCTCATGGCATAAGCGGTCGACGAGGTAGCAGGCCAGCCAATAACTCATGGAAGGACATTGTGGTCTCGGCTAAATGTACTGCCCACGATGTTACCTCAAATGCAACCGAAGCAGCCTGTTGGCAATCAGTAGGCAAACAAGGCAGGCCGGCCGGCATCATGAGTGGGACTGGTGCGAATGGCATGGCAGGTTGTGCTAAGAGTGCTCATCTTATGACCGGTATAAAAGGAGAATCCAAGTTTACGATCTTTGATGATCTGGTAACCGTAAGGGTGGTTAAATCAGCCAGAGGCCCCCTGCAGGTCTGTGAAATTCGCAGTCTTTCTGATAACCAGAAGGTAATGGTCATTCATCGGATAAGCGATGACTTCTCAGATTACGGACGTCGCAAACGGATACAGCGAACCCAGCAGCTGGTATACAATAGAGGCAGGGGAAAATAGATTAAATGTCTCCATTGCCCTAGTTAAAATTCAAAAAAATATTTTTAGGAGGAATGAGCTAATCCCAGCTACTGACCAAAACAATCTCTTAACTAAATCAGAAAAGTCTGCCGTAACGGGGTGAACGTACCTTCTCAAAAGTAAAATTACATAAAAGAAAACACTATGAAAAATAAACCTACAAATTCAGTTATTAAACCACGAAGAACCTTCTTACAAAAAATGGCGATAACCAGTGTTGGTCTGATAGCAAATGCAGCATCACCTTCAAGAGTCTTAGGGAATTCCCCCAAACAGGAATCTAAGAAAATTCTGGGACCCAAGTTTTCCTCTGAAACTTTGGTTACGACCCTCTATCAAAGTTTATCTGACAAACAAAAAACCATTGTTCACTTTCCGTTTGACCACCCACTACGTTCCAAGGTCGACAATAATTGGCAGATTACTCCAGTTAAAATTAAGGACCTGTTTACCTCAGATCAGCAGATGATGATCAAAGAAATTTTTGGAGGACTGCACAACCCTGAGTACTTAGACAAGGTCATGAAACACATGCAAGAGGATGGGAATGGTATAGAGAATTACACAGTAGCTATATTTGGTCTTCCGGGCACAGGGAAATTCGAATTCGTCCTGACTGGACGACATTGTACAATGCGTTGTGATGGTGACTCAGTGGAAGGATCAGCTTTTGGTGGACCCATTTTCTACGGTCATGCATCTCAGAGTTTCACTGAAGCGCCTGATCATCCTGGAAATGTTTACTGGTATCAAGCTAAATCTGCCAATCAAGTTTTTCAAGCACTGGATCCCAAACAACGTAACATCGCATTATTAAAAGATGCTCCAGCTGAGCAGGGAACCCAAACAGTTAAACTAAGAAGAGGTGTTTCTGAATTGGATGGACTGCCAGTAGCGGAAATGAGCTCAGATCAAAAAGATCTGGTCGAAAAAGTCTTGTCTGATCTCCTACTTCCTTTTCGCAGGAAAGATGCTCTTGAAGCTTTGAAGTACATAAAGAAAAATGGAGGATTCAGGGGACTCAGGATGTCATTTTACAAAAACGATGATCTTGGTAATGATGGAATCTGGGATATGTGGAAATTAGAAAGTAACAACATGATTTGGTTTTTTAGAGGAAGTCCACATGTTCATGTCTGGGTTAATGTTAAAGCATAGTATGGTGGTTGGAAAACAATCTATGCTAGAACTTCCTTAATCACATCCCCACCCAGATCAGTGCGTCGTTTAAAACGGCGGCAGCAGGGCAGTAAGTAGGATTCATGTCATCTAAACCCCTTAGAGTTAGAATATAGAATCTCAGTAATCCCATTAATATACCAATGGAGAAATAACCATGAAAAACCTAGAACCAAACCGCCGCCAATTTTTAACAACCGGAGCAATTGGACTGACAAGCAGCCTGGCCATGGTCCAGCCCTGGAAAGCCGTCATGGCTGCCAAAAAAACCTCTGA
>JAKUNG010000012.1 GCA_022452285.1 Terriglobia bacterium
CAAGGGAAACTAAAGATTACTGCAGATTCAATGGGAGGTTCGATACAAGTAGCAGTGATGAATAGTAAAGATGAAGTTCTATCTATGAGTCAATTAGTCAAGGGAGAGGTGACGGATCAGGAAATTAATCTAAGCAAACTAAAACAACTGGAAGCACTAATTGGCCAACCAGTTCGTTTGAAGTTCACCTTAAATAAAGCTAAGCTCTATTCTTTTGTTCTAACTTCATAAATCGCTTCAAATTTAGGGTCTTGGATTTAGAACAGAGGTTTTTAGAGGATCAACCTCAAAAGTGACACAGTTAGCAAGAGTAGACTAGTTGGCGTCCCGTAGGGGATTTGAACCCCTGTTGCCGCCGTGAAAGGGCGGTGTCCTGGGCCAGACTAGACGAACGGGACGTATTGTGCAGAATTAACATTAAAGGTCAACAAACAATAATTTATCTAAATAATAGAATTTTGTGCAGATCAAGTGAGCCGTGCTGGATTCGAACCAGCGACCCTCTCCTTAAAAGGGAGATGCTCTGCCAGCTGAGCTAACGGCCCCCAAAAACTGAGCTATCTTAGAGAGATCTCTCGAAAGTGTCAAGTCTGCAAAAAGTGAAAGAGTAATGTTAGTACTAAGTAGTCTACATACGTTAAAAGATTATAGGTTAATCAGTAGTTTTTTTAAACTCTTACAAAGTTAGCTATAAAGTTGTCTATAGATGAAAGACAGTGGTTGAGTGTCGGCACCAATAAATTTGGTCTTTTTTTTTCCTTTAATTAAAAGCTCCTTAAAAGGAAATAAATCAACCATTGGTCTAAATCCTTGTTTTGTTTTTCTTGGATTCTGATCCTTGACTTGTTTGCTTTTCCATTGTATATTCCAGTCCGTTTTGACAAGAGTTCTGATTACGTATTTTAGGGCGGTTAGCTCAGCTGGGAGAGCACATCCCTTACAAGGATGGGGTCACTGGTTCGAGCCCAGTACCGCCCACCAATATTTACTTGTTTTGCGGGGTCGTAGTTCAGTTGGTTAGAACGCTGGCCTGTCACGTCAGAGGTCGCGGGTTCGAATCCCGTCGGCCCCGCCACTTTTAAATTTTATGCCATTACAAAAAGATTTTATAAACTATCTTTCAAGACAAGTAGTTGACGAACTAGCAAAACGTCAAGTGGTTAAATTTCCTATCAACTATCCGTTGCAAGAAAAGATTCTCCTAGTAATGGAAGAGGAACTAAGTGTGGAATACAAGATAAATGAGGAATCTCGTCAACTGCTCAAGGAATATTCTGAGTATATGAGACAAACAGGAGTTTCTTACCAGGAAATGTTTAAAATGGTTAAAAAAAAGCTAGTTAAAGAAAAGAAAGTGATTCTTTAAACTTCAATGCGTTTAAGTCGTGAAAAAATTAGTAAACTATCCCATGTCATTATTGATGAGCTAGTTCTTCACAATGAAATTGATTTTATTGAGGATCGAAACTCGATTCGTCTTGAGATTGTCAAGATTCTTACTGAGGAGTTAACCAAAGAAGAAGCCTTAGAAAAAGAAGCAAGAAGAAAAATAGAATCTCAGAAGAAAACTGTTCCCGAAGGTAGTTTAGAGTGGGATGTTCTTTATCGAAAATACTACGCCGAAGAGTTAAAGAAGCTATAGAAAAAATAAGTGATTGACAGGTTTCTAATTTTTCCTAAATCTTGAACCTTTTTTGCGCTTTAGTTTTGGCCGCTCATCAGCATCTGTTGAATCATCTGAAACTTGTTCCCCTATAGCATCTCTAGGTTTATCGGTTTTTCGCCTTAAGGTAGGCCGACTAGAATCATCTTCACCATCATCTGAATCGGCATTTATATCACCACTAGTTCGACGTTTAAGCGTGGGTCGGTCGGAATCATCGTCAATATCATCTATATCTCCGCTTGTTCGACGTCTCAAGGTCGGTCGGTCTGGGTTGTCATCATTAGTGGGTTTGCGAGCATTTTCCATTGCCAATAATTTGAATTTAATTTTTTCAAATTCTGAAGTATTAATTACATACTGATCTCGTTCGGGAAGCACTGAGGAAATATTGTACTCAGTTTTTCTGATTCTATCTCCAGTAAGTGGATGGGTACGAAAAGCTTTGGCTAATTTTCCTGGTTTCTTTTTCTCTTGAGCCTTGATTTTTTCAAAGAAAGAGATTGCGGCAGAAGGATCATAACCAGTTTTATAAAGGTACTGCATTCCAAGAAAATCTGCTTCTGTTTCTGCTTTGCGACTAAAATGTAGAAATTTTAAGGGGATTAAAACACCAGCAGCTTGATAAATACCATATCCTAACCCTCCACCTAAAAAAATTAGAGGCAGCATAGCATAGTTAGCAATTTGCCCTTTGGTGGCTTGTTCTGTTCCATGACGTGCTGTTACATGAGCAATTTCATGTGCCATAACAGCTGCCAGCTCAGATTCAGAATCGGCTGAGGTAATCAGTCCAGTATTAACATAAAAAAATCCCCCTGGTAGAGCCATAGCATTAACTTCTTCTGAATCAATTATCTTAATCGTGAATGGCACCTTAGCGTCTGAGTTTCTTACTAAGTTTTGTCCCACGCGGTTAACGTATTCATTGATTATAGGGTCATTTACCAGTTTAACCCCTCGTTCAATTTGCATAGAAAATTGCTTGCCCATGGCAATTTCCTTCTCAATGGAATAGATATTCCAGTTTCCCTTATTGATTTTACGATTTCCAACATTCTCAATGTCAGAGTTTTTTGGCTTTTTCTTTTTAGCTAAAAGAGAAGTATTAAAGCCAAGACCAAGGAAGACAGTTAATGCAAATATTGTTATTTGCTTGAGTAGCTGTTTCACTGGACAAACTCCTTTCTTCTTTGTTATTCAATCGATAACAAAATAAAAGCTTTAGTAACAACCATCATCGTAACATCAACCCAAAATATTTTCCAGAAAACTTAACTTTATCATAAAGTCACGGTGTACTTGTTAAGTTGATGTTACTCAGTCATTAGTTTTTATAGAGTTGATTCTGCCAACTAATGCAGTAGGTCTATAAAAACTATATGACAACAGATTCTCTACTAGAGTAGGGTCATCAACATTTAAAATTCTACTCTAGAAAATTAGATTTTAATTGGGATGATTTGGTTGTACCGGTTAAGGAAAATATTTAAATGCGATTTTCTAGGGTTCTTTAACAGAAATAGATTAATACATCATGAAATTAATTTTGAAAAAGCTTTTAAATGCTACCTTTTACCTCTAGACACTTTAGTGTTCTTAGATTTTTTTGCGCTAATAAGTCGTTTTGATTTTGAGTATCTGCCCTTTTTGTCATTGCTTTGAGGCAGTTTTTTAGGTTTCTTGTTTGTTGTTTTTCTGTCCTTTGATGGAACAGACACTATTTTTTTGGCATTAGACTTTTTAGCTGGTATTTTTGCACTAATTGACTTTTTCTGCTGCCCTGTGGAAGGAATTGCCTTTTCCTTTAAAACTGAGATGTTTCCAGAAGACAATTTTCCCTCTTTTCCAATTTCTTTTCTCGCAACTAAAATTAGATTGGTCTCATTAACATCGTAGTCTTCAAAATTAAAATTTTGATAGGACTGAATTTGTTTTAGTCCAGCTAGTTTTAGAAGCGTTTCTAGTTCTTTTTTAGTATAGGGAGTAATCTTAGTTGAAAAATTAGAAACAGCCCATTTGTTCTTATACCAAGCATGTTCAGTTAAGTTCAGAATGAAAGAACCTTTAGTGTAGTCTAGGGTTCTAAAATATTGTGTTTCACTCATTAGATTAGGGGGTAAACTGGGAGGTAGAAAGCGGATTTTCTTTTTAATTATGTTGGCATAGTTTAAGCTCTGAATTACAAATAAACCATTAGGATTTAAACAATTTTGGATCTCTTTAAGCGTACGACTCACGTCTTTTTTATTGCCAACATGTGCTAGGGTATCTCCCAAACAAGTAATCAGGTCAAAGCCCTCAGAAAATCGCCTAGAGAGCTGGGTCATATCACCGAGTATGTATTCAACATTCACTCCACAAGCTATGGCATTAGCTTTAGCTTTTTCAATCATTTTTGGACTAGAATCAATTCCAGATGAATCAATTCCCATACGCCGAAGCATTACGACATGAAAACCCGTGCTGCATCCAATATCTAATGAACTTTTTACTTTATTCTGCTTTATAATTTTTTCAAAAAATTTGGATTCAACCCGGAGGCGTGATGGCCAGGAGATCATCTGATCATAGGAATTACTAATTTGTTCATGAAATTGACTTTGGTCCATTATTTTCTGTTTCATACTGCCCAATATTCTCCCCAAACCGTTTAAAATGTTTAATTTAAATCAAATAGCAGGGAACTTCAAGGAAAAAGTAGGAAATCGATGTCAGATGTTTAGTAATGCCTTAGGAAATAAAGGCAAGAAACTAGTGTAAAAGAGATAACTTATAGAGAAGCTCTTATTAATCAATTTCTTAACTATATTTAGGAAGCTAATTAATATATCTAACACTCTAACACTAAGATAGAAAATAATTGGTTACTTAGATCGCAGTTAATTTTTAAGGTCAACTGTTTTTTCTAAGTGATAGATTGGGGGGCACGGTAGCTTTATAAAACAAACGGACAATCAGATATCTAAGGATTATTATTTTTCGAGGATTCTTTCCAGGTATGAAGAATCCGATGAACAACTGTCAGGTTACTTAATACAGCCATAACCCATAGAACTGCTGCCATTCTTCCAAAAATGGTGCCTATAATTAGTAGGACTAACCGTTCAGGTCGCTCAAGAAACCCTACTTTGCATGTTGGAACTAACGATTCAGCACGAGCTCTCGTATAACTTGTCATGATTGCCCCTATCATAACGATTCCAGATAACAAGACATATATCATTTGTTGGTTCTTGATGTAGTAAATCATTAGGGCTAAAAAAAGAATCATGTCGGAATATCTATCTAGAACGGAATCAAAGAAAGCACCGAATCTAGTGACATTGTTTGTGATACGGGCAAGTCTTCCATCTAACATGTCAAAAATTCCAGAAAAAATGATTACAATTCCAGCATAAAAAAAGTTACCTTGAGCCAAGTAGAATGCGCTTAATATAGTGATGAGAAATCCAAAAAAAGTTAAAAGGTTAGGGCCAACGCCTAGTTTGGATATTCCTTTAACTAATGTATCTAAAATAGCAGTACATATCTTTCCTATGATTTTGCTAAGCATAGTATTTTTTTAGGTTATTTTTTTTTTTGATTGTGAAGGGTAGTAAGTTTAAGAATTTCAAATTCTTTAATACCAGCTGGTGTATTTGCCTTTGCCATGTCTCCTTCTTTCTTATTTAATAGTCCACGACCAATTGGAGAGGTTGTGGATATCAAACCCTTCTTGATGTTAGATTCCTCAGTAGAAACAAGTCTGTAAGTTACTTCTGTGTTTTTTTGAACATCATACACTATGACAGTTGATCCATAAGAAACTCGATCTTTTGGAATTTTGTCAAAATTGATCATAGCAACACCAGCAAGTCTCTTACGTAACTGACCAAGTTTAGCATTAAGTATTTCTTGTCGTTGCTTAGCTGACTGATATTCTGCATTTTCACTAAGATCTCCTAATGCCACAGCCTTTTTTAACTCTTTAGGTAATTCGTTCTTTAATTCATACTCAATTAGTGCAATTTCTTCTTCAAGTTTTTTCTTTATGTCTGTTGTCACAACTATATACCTCTACTAATGGGGTTAAATACTAGGAGAGAAGTTCAGGGTCTACTTAAGGTTTAAAGATATAACTGTATAAATGTAAATAACTTTAAAAGTTTTCAAAACAAACCAAATTTTATTTGAAGAAATCGTTTAGGGTTTTGTCGGAAGTCGTAAATGAACTTTACAACTTCAGCAGAGGCGTCATTTAAATTAGAATATAGGGCTGGATCATTCAACAGTTTTGCGATGGTTCCTTCACCCTTACTCATCTTTTCAGCAACTGCGGCGAATTTGTCTAAACTATCTTTAAACTGAATGTAAAGAGAATCGTCTTTAGAAAGTCGGCCAAGAAAACCTTCGCCTTTTTCTAAGCGATCAGCAACCGTCTCAAATTTTGCAACTAAACTATTTGCCCTGTCATATAAAGTGGGGTCCCTTAAAAGTTTTCCTAACAGACCTTCCCCACTTTCTACCGTGGTTACAATGTTGTTAACACGTCCTATGATCGTCTGGAGATTATCATATAAGACCCTTTCCGAAATGAGTCTTCCAACTACACCTTCTCCAGATTTTATAGCCGTAACTAATTCTTGAAGTTCACCAGAAGCCTCATTGAGATTTTTAAACATAGTAGGATCATTAATCAATCTACCTAAGGTGCCTTGTCCTACATTAACTTTTCCAGTGATTTCATTAATCTTATCAACTAAATCTCCTAGGTTAGCCACTAGATCATTTGAATTTTGAATAATTCTTTTTATATCAGCATCTACTGAACTTGGAACTTCTCCATTTTCAGATAAGATGGCGTGTGTTTCTGAACCACGAGAAATATCAATATACTTGTCTCCTAAGAGACCAATGGATCCCAATGTTGCTTCGGAGTCTCCTCGAATAGCGTTCTGGTATTTTTTTTCTATTCTCATAATGACTTCAACAGCTCGGTTAGCGTCTTTTGATGGTGAAATATTAACCTGACTAACATTTCCAACTTCAATTCCTGCTAACCATATAAGAGAACCCTTTCTTAAACCAGAAGCACTCTGAAGATAAGTTTTTAAAGTATATTTTTCGGTAAAAAATCCTTGTCCTCCACTAATAAGAACTAATGCAGCAGCCAGGATTACAAAGCCCAAGATAGCTAGAATTCCAACGCGTAATTCTTTCCAAGCCATTGTCTTTCGCGCCATAAGTCCTCCCTCTTAGGAAAAAAACTTTTGAATATAGCTGTCCTGACTTTGTTTCAAAGAATCGTCAGTTCCTTCAAAAATAATTTCACCAGATTTTAACATAATAAATCGAGTATTGATCTGGTTGGTATCCGGAGATTCACTCTGATAAGTTAAGCGACCATCTTTTTGAATTAAACGTTCACGAGCTAAACGGTAGGCATCATTTAGACGGTGAGTAACGAAAATAGAGCTAACCTGTTCGACATCACGAAGCTTAATGATAAGTTCAATGATTGTCCCTGCAGTGATTGGGTCCAATCCAGCAGTTGGTTCATCGTACAACATTATTCCAGGAGTTCCAACTAAAGCTCGAGCAATAGCAGTTCGCCGACGCATTCCACCAGAAAGTTCCGAAGGCATTTTTTCAAGTGCGTCTTCCATGTCAACAAATCCGAGGGTCTGTTTAATAATCTTTAGTAGTTCGTCATCATTAAGAGTCCCTTGTTCATATAAACGGTATCCAACATTGTCACCAACTGAAAGAGAGTCAAACAAAGCTCCTTCCTGAAACACCATTCCAATTTGTTTTCGAATTTTCATCAAAGGGGGTTCAGTATATGAAGTGATATTCTCACCGCCTACCCATACTTCTCCCTCGTCCACTTTTTCAAGTCCGACAATGATTTTTAGAATAGTTGATTTGCCTGAGCCGCTACCCCCTAGAATTATTTTTGTTTCTCCCCGATTTACCGTGAATGAAACATTTTTTAAAACCGCAGTATCATCATAGTACTTGTATACATTTTTTAACTCAATTATTGGAGAAGCTGTTTGGTTGCTAATGTCCATAGTTATTAGAGAATAGTCAGTAAGATTCTAGTAATAAAGAAATTGGAAATAAAAATGAGAATCATAGCGGTAACTACCGATTGTGTTGTTGCCCTGCCTACTCCTTCTGTTCCTCCACTCGTGTTTAGACCAAAGTAGCATCCAACAGCTGCTATTAAAAAACCAAAGATAGGAGGCTTAGCTAATCCTTGGACAAGATCGTTGTATTCCAATCGATCATAAGCCGAGGTTAAATAGAGCGAAGGACTAATACCTAGGAAGAAGGATGCCACAAAAAATCCACCCATTATTCCTATCAAGTCAGAGACCACGGTTAGAACTGGAACCATTGTGGTGCTAGCAATAATACGTGGTGCCACCAGTTTTTTTATAGGATCGGTACCTAATGCACGCATGGCATTAATCTGATCGCTAATCAGCATAGACCCCAACTCTGAAGTAATACCGGAGCCTATTCTTCCAGCAACTACTACTGCTGTTAAGACTGGTCCTAATTCTCTTACAAGAGAAACTGAAACCAACTGTCCCGTATATCCCACCGCTCCAAAAGAGGCTAGAGTGTTGGAGGTTTGTAGAGCTAACACTGCACCTGTAAAAAAAGCGGTTAGAGCTGCAATCGAAAGGGAGCCTACTCCAATGATATCCATCTGTTCAAAGGTTTCTCTTAGATAGAAGGGTCGACGAAAGCTATGATAGATAGCTCTAAAGCAGAGCATTGTGAAGCTTTGGACTGTAAGAACCCAGCTCTGGAGAGTTGAAATATGTTGCCCAGAAAATTTTTCCATTAACAAATGTTAATCGATTAACAAAAATTTAGTCAAGATTGGATGGAAATCAGTGTGAAGTAATAATCATTGCCATGCAAATATTTGTATAATGTTATTTAAGATGGCAATAAACCTTTTTATCATGATTTTATTGTTTATTGAGTAGAAGAACAGATTGTTTTTCAGCTGTTGACCATCGATAACTCCAAGAGATAAAATCAAAATTAGTTCCAATAATTTGGATTGATGAGGGTTAATTTATGATTCTTCCCATTGTCAAATATGGTAATCCCATTCTAAATCGGGTAGCAAACCCAGTTGTTTCTTTTGATGAAGAACTCGCAGAGTTGAGCAAGAGCATGGTTGAGACAATGTATGATGCTTCAGGTGTTGGGTTAGCTGCCCCACAAGTGGGAGTATTAACCCGTTTAATGGTTGTAGATTCCACTGGCGGTGAAAAAAATGATTCTTTGATTGTTCTAGTTAATCCGAAAATTATAACTATAGAGGGTGACCAATTTGAGGAAGAGGGCTGTCTAAGCATACCGAGTTTTTCTGAGCGAGTTCACCGACCTAAAAAGGTTGTAGTTTCTGCCAGAGGAATTGACAATGAAGAGCTAGTCATAGAAGGAGAGGATCTGCTTTCCCGTATCCTTATCCATGAAATTGATCATTTAAATGGGGTGTTGTTTATAGATCACCTGAGCGTCATTAAACGGGATATTATTAAAAGAAAGATTCGAAAAAAAGTTCGTAATGGAGAGTGGTAATGCGAATTGTATTTATGGGCACTTCTCAATTTGCCGTTCCGGCACTTAAAAAGCTATATGAAAGTCATCACAATGTATGTCAAATTTTCACTCAACCCGACAGGCCTTCTGGTCGAGGCCATAGGCTGTCTATATCACCTGTAAAATCAGTTGCTCTTGATCTCGAATTGCCCATTCATCAGCCCCAAAGTTTAAGGTTGAAGAAATGGATTAAGGTCATACAAGCTGTTCATCCTGAAGTTCTTGTAGTAATAGCATATGGAAAAATATTACCTCCATTTATATTTAATCTCCCTCCTCTCGGTTCTATTAATGTACATGCTTCACTCTTACCTCGGTATCGTGGTGCAGCTCCAATACCCTGGGTAATTGTAAATGGTGAAACACAAACTGGTGTCAGTACAATGAAAATTGACGAAAATATGGATACAGGTCCTATATTTTTACAGGAAAAAGTAAGTATTGAATTTGCTGAAACTGCTACTGAACTTCAAGGCCGTTTAGCAAATTTGGGCGCAGATCTATTACTTAAGACACTTGACTTGCTAAAAGCTAGTTTGGTAAAAGCCAAGCCCCAAAATTCAATTTTAGCCAGTTATGCTCCAATCCTAAAGAAGTCAGATGGTAAACTCGATTGGAACCAGTCTTCCAGACAAATCTATAATCGTATTAGGGGATTCAATCCTTGGCCAGGAACGTACACCCATTATAGAGGTACTCTGTTGAGAATTATAGAAGGGTGTCCCGTTGATCCACCATGGAAGGAGAGTGCTGCGGGTTCATTGTGGAATTATGGAACAGCCGGCGCATTAGTTTCTTGTGGTGAAGGTTGTTTGCAATTGGAAAGGGTACAACTAGAAAATCGTAAAGCAGTTACCGGAAAAGACTTTCTTAATGGCATTCATCTTCCCTTAAATAGGTTTGTTGGGTTAGGGGACTAGAATATGCCTCTTTCACCAGCTAGAAAAGCCGCCTTTAAAATCTTAACTCGCATTGAAAGTGCAAGTACTCCCGTTAGTGAATATTTATTTTCAAAATCTGTTAACAAGTTGAAGGTTTTAGATAGGGGACTAACTACAGAACTAATATACGGAGTTTTACGACAACGGAAGTTATTAGATTGGTATTTGAGTAGTTTGATTATTCGTCCATTAAATAAAGTTGATAATGAGGTAATGACTGCCTTAAGGCTTGGAGCATACCAAATCTTATTTCTTTCTCGGATTCCAGATCGAGCTGCTGTCCACCAGTCTGTAGAGCTTTTGAGAAAAGTAGGTCAACATATAGCAGCAGGTGGAATGGTTAATGCAGTACTTCGAAAAGTAAATAAGGTTAATTTTGATAGAGCATGTAAGAAGTTATCGCAGCATCTAAGTAATTCTCTGAGTATTCTTTATTCTCATCCTGAGTGGTTAGTGAATCGTTGGATTAATCGATGGGGACTCCTTCCAACTAGGGATCTTTTAAAACATAATAATCTTGTTCCCCCAGTCCATTTCCGTTCTAATTCACCGGAGCTTGCTTCAATTAGAATAGGCCAGCTACTTGAAAGAGAGGGGATTAATGTAGGTTTGCACGGCTTAGGGAAAGGTGTCTGGCAAGTCATTAGCGGGAATTTAACTGAATCGGAGTTATTTAAATCTGGGAAAGTAGTTATTCAAGATGCAGGTTCCCAGGTGATTCCTAGTCTGTTGGACTTGCATGCAAATGATTGTTGTCTAGATTTTTGCGGTGGAATAGGTGGTAAAGCTTCTAGGATTGCCCAGTTAGGAAGAAACAATGTAAAAATCATCAGCTTGGATTCAAATTTGTCTAAGTTGCAACTGTCAAAATGTCGAAACGAAAATCAGTGGAGGAATATACATTGGATTGTTGCTGATGGTACCTATTCACTTCCCATTTCGAGACAATTTAATAAAATTTTAGTAGATGTAGTTTGTTCTGGTTCTGGAACATTGAGACGTCACCCAGAAATTCGTTGGAGATTAAAGCCCAGTGATTTAGATCGTTTATCAGTTCTGCAGTCAAAGTTGCTTGCTAATGCATCTTCGGTTTTAAAAAGAGGAGGACTACTTGTATATGCTACTTGTTCACTGGAGCCAGAAGAAAATGAACAGGTTGTTCATCGTTTCTTATCTGAGAATCCTCATTTTTATTTGGAGCGCCTATTTAATTCAGAAATAAATTCTTACTGTGATCAGGATGGGTTTATTAGGTTACTACCCAATAAGTCTAGTCCAGATGGATTTTTTGGGGCTGTTTTGCGAAAGGTCTAATTAATAGCGTGTAAATTTTTGTTGAAGGTATAAATAATTTGTACACTTAAAACTAGACGATTTTGGCATTGGTAGCTCAATAGGTTGAAAAACTCTTAGTTTTTATTCAAAAAAGTTATTCTTTTTGTTAAAAGATTTGTTATATTTTGATCACTGATTTTCATTAAGTAGAACATTACCCCTAACGTCTAGATAAGATGGATCCTCCACAAGTAGGTTTTTTTGAAATTCTCCTAAAAGTTATGGCAGTTTGTTCCTTGGTGCTCCTAAATGGGTTCTTTGTTGCTGCTGAATTTTCCATTGTTAAAGTTCGATCTACACAAATTGTACCACTAGCAAGAAGAAATAACCGTAGAGCTAAGATTGCTGAGAATATAATTAAGAATCTTGATTCTTATTTGTCAGCTACTCAGTTAGGAATCACGCTAACTAGTTTGGGTTTGGGTTGGTTAGGAGAGCCCTTTGTAGCTGAGTTGATTAGACCTCTTTTTATCCATGTTGGCTTTACATCCTTAACGCTCATTCATGGTGTTTCTTTTGTGTTAGCCTTTAGTGTTGTAACTTTTCTTCATATTGTAGTTGGGGAATTAGCCCCTAAATCAATAGCAATACAACGCTCTAAAGTCACTACACTTTGGATAGCTATGCCTTTGACCCTGTTTTATAAATGTTTTCGTCCAGCTATTTGGGTGCTTAATGAGGTAGCAAATAGAGGAATTCAAGCTATTGGTTTTGATATAGCTAGAGAGGCAGAGAAAGGGCATTCTGAAGAAGAACTCAAGTTATTATTTTCTGAATCAAATTTAGAAATTCCAAGAGATTCCTTGAGTCGACGTGTTCTATTAAAGGCTTTTAGTTTGAAAAATTTACAGGCTCGAAACATTATGTTGCCAAGAAATAGAATTGATGCGCTTTTTCTAGAATACTCTTTGGAAGCAAATCTTGAGATAGCCAAAACACATCAACACACTCGTTTCCCTCTTTGTCGTGAGACGTTAGATCAAGTCATTGGTATGGTTCATATGAAAGATCTCCTTTGGCAGATTCAGACTCAGAAAACTCCAGTGAGCATAAAGTCAATTGCCCGTGAAATCTTGTTTTTCCCTGAATCTGCGACTTTAGAGACTATACTGAAAACATTTCTTGAAAGAAGATGTCATATTGCAATAATTGTAGATGAGTTTGGAGGAAGTTTAGGTCTATTGACCTTAGAGGATATTTTAGAGGAATTGGTAGGAGAGATCCAAGATGAGTTTGATGAGGAGGTGCCACTAGTAAAAAAAATAAGTGAGAAAAAATATTTAATTGATGGGTCTACTCCATTACATGATTTAGAGGAACTTGTGGGTAGTAGATTTGTCGGGGAATATGATGCTACAACTTTGGGAGGATATCTGATAGAAAAACTAAGAGATATGCCTAAACAAGGTGTCGAATTTACTCATGATAATCTAAAGTTTTCTATTCTTAGGGTGGAAAAAAGGAGAATTAGTCAAGTGCTAATGTATATTAATCAACCTAATCCCTAGATGTTGTGGGCTTAACACCATTTATTTGTTTAGTTAATAATTAAGTCAGGTGCAAGCAACCAAGGTGCTGGGGTTAAAAAAGAGGAAAAATGTTCTTGAATAAAGGCTTGGAATGATTGAGATTGGATTAGAGATCTTGGTACTAAGTCGCCTTCCAGTATAATTTCTAAGAGACTTTTAGTTTTAGGAAATAAAATCATATCTAAATTTTCTGCCTCAGGAATTTCTAGTTCTTTTTTAATTAAATTTAAAGCAGTTGTGATTCCTCCTAATTCATCAATGAGCCTTCGGTCTTTAGCTTGGTTACCTGTATAGATTCGACCTCCTGCTTGACGTTCTAGATCCTCAAAACTCATATTACGACCTTCGGCTGCTTTTCGTACAAAAGTATTGTAGATTTGGGTCATCCACTCTTTTACTTGATTTTTCTGTTTAACAGTCAAAGTAGTAGTAGGGGAAAAAATATCAGCATTAGCATTCAATTTAATCCGGTCAACAGTAATTCCCAGCCAATGATCAAAAAGACCACTTACATTAAATTTCTGAAAAATTACTCCAATTGAACCTGTTATAGTAGATGGTTGAGCAACAATTTTTCGAGCTGGTACAGCTATATAGTAACCTCCGGATGCTGCAGTTCCTCCCATGCTGACAACAACAGGCTTCCCCTCTTTTTCCATTAAATAAATTTCTCTCCAAATTTTGTCTGAACCGACAGCTGATCCTCCAGGACTGTTGATTCGAAACAGAAGAGCCTTAATATCCTTATTTTTCCTTATCTCCCTTAGTGTAGAAACCATAGAATCTGGATCCATGTAGGATGAAAAATTGTCACTACCTACACCACTCAAGATTGGTCCAGTTCCAGCTAGAAGAGCAATTTTAATTTTAGAGGGTAACAGTTTTTTATTTTTTAAGTGTCTCAGATATTGCGTAAATACAATATTTTCATTGTCAACAGGTAGGTTGAGTTGGTGCTTTATTTGATCTTCATATCCTAGGTGGGTAACAAGTTTAGTATTAAGTGCCACAGTGGAACTGATGATTCCAAAATCTAAAAGTTTCTCTAAGTCGTTAGTATTGATCTCTCGCTCTTGGGCTATAGTTTCAATAAAACGTTGCTGCATATCTAAGAGTATGCTTTTAAACATCAGGCGAACTTCAGAAGTTAAACTTGAACGCGTAAAGTTTTCTGCACTTTTAAATTCCTTAAACTGTAAAACATCTGGTTGAATCTTGAGTCGATACATCATTTTTTGAAAAAAGGTGAATTCGGCTGCCAAACCATTGATTAGAAGTGCTGATTCTGGATTCAAATAAATTTGATCAGATGCAGATGCTAAATAGAGCTCGCTTTCATTAACTAGGTCTAAATTTAGATAGGTGTAGATTTTTTTATTCGATTTGCGAAACTCGTTCATAAAATCGCGGAGTTCTTCAATTTCTGCAAAGCCAGTAAGGAGAGGAAAGATTTTAAGGTAGATAGCTAGGATGCGTTCATCTCTTGCTGCTTCACGAAAAACTTGACCCATCTCAAGTAAGGAAAGTTTGTTTTGCCCGAATACCATTGCAAAAGGAGATGAGGGTGGGAAACTGGGCAATTGACCTCCGACACTGAGTTCTAAAATAGAATTTTGGGAAATTTTTATTTCTGGTGGGCGTGTCAACTGATAAATAGCATAGATACCAGTACCAAGCATAATTATTAAAACGGCAAGAATGATACCAAAGATTTTAATTGCTTTGCTTGCCATCAATCCTCCTTCTTGTTGTCTATAGCTTAAGATCAAGTTTTTAAAAGACTCTGATTTTGAAATTAAAATTAAAAACTTGAAGTGTCAATCTAAATCAACATCAGTGAAAACAGAAATAAGAAATCTAAACCCTGATCTATTTTGAAGAATAGATTTCAGTTTAGAGCTATAATGTTTTGGTCCTTTGTTTGCAATGGTTCCCTTGAAAAGATATATTTCATTTCGAGACCTTTTAATATCAGAACATGTGATTCTTTATGAATAGAGCGTATAGACACATATGATATCAATATCAGAAAGAATTAAAGACCCAAGACCACTTATCTATGATGGAGGTTTTGGGTCCCAACTATTTGCAAGAGGTATTGAACTTCCTAACAGTTGTGTAGCTAATGAACTTCACCCTGAGGCGGTTGTTGATGTACATTCTGACTATATCAACTCAGGAGCGGATGCAATTGGAACAAATACTTTTGTTGGATCGTCACTGCATTTAAAAATGGCTGGTAAAAATGAAGATGATAGTTGCTATCTGGCGCGGTTAGCGGTTAAACATGCCAAGACAGCTGTTGAGAGAAGTGAAAAAGAGATTTATATTGGTGGGTCAATAGGTCCTTCGCCTGGAGCTATTGAAGCTGACAGTGGTGATACAACTTTTGGCATTCCGAATAAAAAGGTTCGAGATACACACGAGAAAATGGCGAGTGCTTTAGCTGAAAGTGAAATTGATTTTTTTTGCATAGAAACTATGTTTTCTGCCAAAGAAGCAGCTATTGCTGTAGATGTTGCCAGAAAATTTGGACTGCCAATTGCTGTCAATCTCACTTATAAGTTTACTCAGGACCAGAGCACTGGTAAAAGGATTTACAAGACAGATTGGGGGTATTCCGCTGCTGATCTACTCAGAATTCTTTCAAACGGTGAATTTTCTGGTGGAGATAATCTTTTAAACCATGTCAGCTTACTAGGGCTTAACTGTGGTGCTGAGTCAAGAAGACAGGAACATACCGGTATGCCCTATGCGGTTAATGGAACAAAAGAGCTGAAGAAGGCGCTTGAAGAAATAAAAGCCCAAGGAAAAAGAATCATGGCATATCCTAATGCAGGAATGCCTCGCTTGGATGAAAATATGAAAACATACTACACTCAAACTCCAAGAGAAATGGCAAACCATCTTCCAGAGCTCTTAGATGAAGGAGCTTATTTTATTGGTGGTTGTTGTGGTACTACTCCAGCACACATCAAAGCTTTTCGCAGAGTGTTGGATTCTCTTAAAGTTTAATATTATTCTGAAATCTACTTTCCCAAAGTCGCCATTCTGGAAAATTTAATAGCTGGTCAATGTCTTCAAAAGTAGCAATATTTTGAAGATATTCCGATGGTTCAGCCTGATTTTTGAGTTTGTTTAAAGTAGTTTCCATAGCGCGAACAGATGCCATTAGTGCTGTGAGTGCATATGCAACAATGTTAAAGCCTAAAGTTTGAAGGTCTTTTATTGGTAAAATTGGTGTTTTTCCTCTTTCAATTTGATTTAGCATGAGAGGTTTGTTAAATGAACTGCCAATTCTCTTTATCTGGTCCACGGAGGTTGGAGCTTCAACAAAAATTATGTCTGCACCAGCTTTTTGGTAAAGTAAACCCCGATCAATAGCATCATCAATCCCTGTCACAGCAATGGCATCTGTTCGCGCTATAATGAGAAAGTTGTCACTTTTTCGAGCTGCAATAGCTGCTTCCAATTTTCGAGCCATTTCTGAAGCATCAATTAGTTGTTTTCCAACTGTATGACCACATTTCTTAGGAATTTGCTGGTCTTCAAGTTGAATTGCCTGTGCTCCTGCCCATTCATACTCTTGGACAGTACGCCGAATATTGACGAATCCACCAAATCCAGTGTCAGCATCTGCCAAGACTGGAATCTTTACTGTCCGAACCAAATTATGCAATCGTTCAAGCATTTCGGAAAATGAAATTAGGCCAGTGTCAGGGAAACCAAGATGGGAAGCAGAATGGCCAAATCCAGAATGATAAACTGCTTCAAAACCACAATTTTCAATGACTCTTGCTGAAACCATGTCAAAACAAGCTGGAACAACTAGTGGCTTTTTATTTTTAAGACGCTGCTTTAATATCATGGAAAGTTTTTGCTCTGAATTGACTGTAATAAAATTACAAGCATTTAAGTTCTACTAAGAACAAATTTGATTCCAGGTTGATTCATAAATAGATTGTACATCCTGAAATTAAGCTTCAGGGGAAGAAAGACCAAGAATGCCTTCGACTCGTTGTGATCCATAGGTTACCGACAATATTAGATGCCCATCAGTCTTTCCATGTCCACTGGTTATATCTAGGTTTAGATGATGTGATTTAGGTTGTTCTTGAAATGTATGGGTTTCCATTGCAACTGCTTTGTCAGACTTAGTATCACTGTCAGATTGTTTTTTAGGTACGAGCATGAGAGTCCATTTGTTATTTGATATAGCTTTTGCTCGGACCATATATTGACCAGGTTTTATGCTTTTTTTGTTGATCTTAACCTTTTGACTTAAGTCAAGGGTAGCTCGACCACAATGAAAGACAAACCCCTCCTTAATTGTAGATAAATGTTCTGAGTTAAATGGAACCGTAAAATAGCTCAATTTGAAATCTATTCCTTCAGCCGAAACTGAAACATTTTTTCTAATGTGTGGGTGGGAAGTGATCAAGCTAGTTAAACCAAAAATAAAGACTAATACTAACGTCAGCTTCTTCATTTGGGTCTCCTTTTAGTTCTCAAAATGATTAGTATGTTTTATAAATGAAATTCTATACAAAAAAAAAGCGTAGTGCCTATTTTATTCCTAATTTTTCAGAAAAGGTTTTTGATTTATTTAAAAGAACTTCAACTTCTACAAATTTAAAAAATTGTACTTGGAAACAGTTAGGTAAGTAGGAAGTCCGTTGTTAAAGAATATAGAAATTTAACAAATTTTACATTATTTATCAGTTTATGTGTTCTCATCCTCTTTATACATATAACGAATACTGTGTTTAAAAATTAGGAGATTAGATTCAAGATGACGATTGATTTTAATAGAATTTCGATCATACCATTCGATATTTCCACATATCTTTTCGCCATCAGTTGTAACTAAAACCATTGACGTTTTATTTTGCATTTGTTTCAGGTAATAGAAACTTTCAGCATTAGTTTGTTCTGGATGATCTTGGTTTTTATTTTGGGATCGTCCAGATGGATTTCCCTTAATCTTAGAAAGTGACGACCGAATAAGTCGGCGATTCATTCATTTTTCTCCTTAGTAGGGTCAGCCCTATAAAAATTATGACAGTTAGGCCTGCAGTTTGTCTAAAATGGTTTTCCTGCAATCAGTATGTTGGATTTACATTTAGTGAAGCTCATATAGTTTAAGGAATCCATACATTAACACTTGGTAGGCACAAAAAGTTAATGGTATTTGTAACTGGAATCGGGGGGGTAAAACAGTGCTAACCTAAACAGCTTGGGAATTACCATTTTGTGATTTTAGCCCTCGAATCTTAAAAAGTGTCCGAACGTTACCACAATTTTAAAAGAGGGACAAGGAGCAGAATTGATGAACATCCAAGATTCAGGCAATATAATCAATGTTTAACTTTTGGGTAGAAAAGCTTTCAACAAGATTAACGAGAAACAATCCCTTTTGCCTAGTAATAAGAATATTATTGGGGGGGTAATAGGTGTGAAAATGATTTTACTATTTTTCTAGAATGATCAGACAATAACCAACACAAAATGTTTTTGTTCTTGGTTTCAGTCAATACAACTAAAACGTCGATGAAGGACGAGTCAGTCCACTTAAGGTGAATAAAAACTGATCTAAAGCTAAATTTTTGTTTAAATTTCGTTCTAAACCCTTTGTGAGCCAGTCAAGAGATTGAGCAGCCGCACGGATTTGTTGAAATGTTACTTTTCTGCTTAAAATGTTAAGTTTTTGGTGGAGGTCGATGTTGGTGATCATTCCGCCTGATGGATCAATTTTAAGAATAAAGATATCACGGACTAACTTCTGCAAAATATTTAAGTTGGAATTGAAACGGTCCTTCTGCTTAAAGGACGTAAGGTAATCCATAACTTTTCTGGCTTGGTGGTAGGATAAATTATCAATGCAGGCGTCCAAGGCAATTATTAATTCCCCTCGAGCTTTGCGGTACTGGTTCAGATCCAATGTAAGTGCTTTACCAAGGCTACCCTCTGAAAGGTTTTCAACTAGTGGAATATCTTCAGGCGAAAAGGTTGACTGTTGTTTTAGGATTTTTTGAAGGATATGTGATTCTAAGGGAGAAAAATGAAAGGTTTGACATCGAGAGCGGATAGTTGCTAAAAGGTCTCTTGATGAATCAGTTATAAGAATTATTGATGAAGTGTCAGGAGGTTCCTCCAAGGTTTTAAGAATTGAGGTAGCAGCTTCTATACGTAGATGGTGGGCTTGGTCAATTATAAATACTCGATGTTTGCCTTCGAAAGGTTTGAAAAATACCTCCTTATTTAACTCCCTCATTTGATTAATTTTGATAAAAGTACCATCAGGAGAATATGTTTTAACATCTAAATGGATGTTTTTGTTGATTTTTAGGCAACTTGTACAGGAATCACAAAAATCATTAGAAAGTTTTTTGCAGTTTAGTGCCTTAGAAATATAGTGAGCCAGCGTCCATTTACCTATTCCAGAAATTCCAGAAAACAAAAAAGACGAGAGGTTTTTCCCTTCTGATAACTGTTGCTGAATTGATTTTAAAATGGGAGTATTGCCCATAAAATTATGGAATCCCATTTATTTCTCCTGTACACAATAAGGGCATAATCAATTGAATTATTTCATTTTGAATTTTGTTAATTGATTGGCTTCCATTAATGATGTGAATTCGTCCTGGTTCTTTTTTTGCAACTTCGAGATATCCTTTTCGAACTTGATGGAAAAAAGTTAAGGACTCTTGTTCATAACGTCCTTCCTCATTGTGGTTTTTAAGATTCCTCTTTCGAGCCCTAGCTAATGCAATGTTAGGATCAATATCAATCAATATGGTCATATCAGGTTTTCTGTTTTGACTGACTAAGTCATTAAGGAATTTGATGAGATTAAGATCTAGATTTAGACCATACCCCTGATAGGCTACGGTAGCATCTTTAAAGCGATCGCATAAGACCCAGACACCATCATTTAGAGCTGGAACAATATTTTCATGAATGTTTTGATTTCTAGCTGCAGAGTACAGTAAAAGTTCACTAATTGGCAGCAAGTTAGATGTTTCATTACTTAGTAGGATTGACCGGATTAATTCACCGACGGAGGTGCCACCTGGTTCTCGTAGCAAAGAAACTTTAAGGCCTTGATTAGTTAAATAACTATACAACAATTGGACTTGTGTAGATTTTCCACATCCGTCAATGCCTTCGAATGTAATAAAAGGAGCCATAGAAGAAAAAGACTAGATTATTTTCTGAGTTGCCAGTGCTATGAAAAATATTCATAACGACAGCTACTAAAGGTATCAAAATTTAGATACAACATTTGTAAGTGTAACTCTAAGTAAGATAAGATGTGTGTCTTTTCTCAAATTCACTCTAATATTGCTGTAGTTAAGAAAAAAAGTAGTAGTTATATTAAGGTAAAAGTTCATTTGTCTGAGGTGAAAAATCGGTACTGGTTATGATTGCTGAAAATATTCAACGGATTCAATATTTAATTGAAATGGCTGCAGCCCGTTCGGGACGTCAGGCTGAATCTGTCCAATTAATAGTAGTTTCTAAAATGGTAAAAGTGGAATCCATTCTTGAGGCGTTAGCCTCAGGAATCCAATGTCTAGGGGAGAATAGAGTTCAAGAAGCACAATTTAAAAAAGCAGCTTTAACTGGATTAGATTATGAATATCATTTAATTGGTCCCTTACAAACTAACAAAGTTAAGCTAGCTATTAATACTTTTGATTGTATTCAGACAGTAGACAGTCTTAAATTAGCAAATCGTATTGATCGTTTAGCCGAACTTGAGGACAAAGTTGTCAAGATTCTAATACAAGTTAATATAGGTAGGGAACTCCAGAAAACAGGAGTAATGGAGGATCAGCTGGAAGAGTTTGTTCAAGAACTTATGCAATTGGAACATATTTCAGTAGAGGGGTTAATGGCAATTCCTCCATATTTTGATGATGTTGAATCTGTCAGGCCATATTTTCGTCGGATGAAGAGTTTGTTTAGTACTCTTAATGACCGTATACGAGGTCGACTAAAAATGGATACTCTTTCTATGGGAATGAGTAACGATTTTGAAATTGCAATTGAAGAAGGGGCGACAATGGTTCGGGTTGGGAGTGCCATTTTTGGTAAACGTTCTATTATTTGACATCTGATAATTATGGGCTTTTTTAATGTAGCTCCACTGAATGAAATGAATCGAAGAAGTTTTAATATTTATGCTAATCTTCCTGATGTCAGTTGATAGGTCAAAATAATGTGCAATGGTGAAAAAAAGGTTGTCGGAGGAAATGGAAATTATTTAAAACTTCGAATGGTTAAATAAGTAAAAAAGGAGAAAGTAAACCAACTTCTTATTCTTAAAAAATTATCAGATATCCTGAAAGCTAAGATTCAAATCAAAATAGAGGCTAGCTCCCAAGTAAGAGTTCGGAAGGTTTTGCATTATAGGGCAGATCATTTAATCAAATGTCTTGGTTTGAATTAGTTGAAAAATAGAGCTATTAGAATTTTATTGTTCAGTTAATAATTATTAATAATAAATTTAATGAAAGGGTCTAAGCCATTGAAGTTGATTTTTCTTAAACCAGTACTAATAGGTTTTAGCGCTTTAATTTTTCCAGGATTAGGCCACCTACTTCTAAAGAAATGGCTTAGGTCTGCTGTTCTGGCATTTGCAATTCTTTTGCTGTTTTTGTTTGGACTTAAAATGGAGGGAAAACTTTACATATTAGGCTCTGATCAACTGATTGAAATCGTTTTATTTATTGCTGATTTTTGTAATGGAATTCCATACATTCTTGCTAAGTATTGGGGTTTTGGCGAGGGAAATTTGGAAAATCAATCTTTTGAGTATGGAACTACCTATCTTGCAGTGGCGGGCTTATTGAACCTTTTAGTTGCCATAAATGCTTATGATATAGCTGTAGGTCGAAAACATTAATATGGTTATCCCTCACTTCATGGCTGTCCTAATTTTTGCTTTTTCTGTATCTATCGTTTTTGCATTGACTACTAAAGAAAATGTCCGTGAACAACTGAGCTATGGTTTGTATACATTTTTAGCTTTTTGTTTGGTAGCTATCGGTTTTGGATGGTTGATGAGAATTATCCTTTAATCAGTTAAATTTCTCCTCAATCATTTTTTTTTGGCCGAACGAATAAGAAAGCAAGCGAGCAATCTGTTCTGATTGTTCTTCGATTAGTTGGGCAGCTTGTGAAATGGCATCCTTAATGCTCATTGGTGAGTTAATAATACTAAAGAGGGCGGTAAATCCTTCATTAAACAAACTGTCAACATTTTTACCAATACTTCCTGCAATCCCTATCACTGGAACTTCTAGTTCTTTAGCAAGTTTAGCCAACATTCCCGGACCTTTTCCAAAGGGAGTCTGAAAATCTATCTGTCCCTCTCCGGTGATAACATAATCAGCCCGTTTAACTTTTTTTTGGACTTTGAGGAGATCAAAAACTAGATCACTGCCTGGACGAAGTTGAGCATTTACTAACCCCATGAAGCTTCCTGCAATGCCTCCTGCAGCACCTGTGCCAGGTACTCTGGAGATGTCTAATCCAGTTTTTTTAAGGATAATGTTCCCAAAACTGATTAGTGCTAGGTCTAATTCCTTCACCATTGCAGGAGTAGCTCCTTTTTGAGGACCAAAAACATGGGCAGCTCCTTTAGGACCAACAAGAGGATTGTCAACATCACACGCAACCAAAATCCTTACTTTTTTTAAAAGTGGGTTAACATGATTTGTTTCAACTCGTACAATTGATTTAAGTCCTTTTCCACCTCTTGCAACTGGTTTGTTCCTAGAATTAAAAAACTCAAAACCAAGTGCTTCTAGGGCTCCAATACCTCCATCAACAGTTGCACTGCCTCCAATACCTAGAATAATGTCCTTAACACCTCGCTTTAGGGCGGCATTAATCAACTGACCTGTTCCATAGCTAGTTAATAGCATAGGATTACGATGTTTCGGTGTCACGAGAGCTAATCCAGATGCCCTCGACATTTCAATCACTGCAGTTTTTCCATTTCCAGTTAAGCCATATTCTGCAGTGATTTTTCTCCCAATCGGGTCAAGAACAGGACTGCGTAATTTTTTCCCATTTGTCCCAGAAACTACAGCCTCCAGAGTTCCATCACCGCCATCTGCTATTGGAAGCTTGGTAATGATAGCGTTAGGTAATATCTTTTGGATTCCCTTTGAAATTGCATTGGCTGCATCAGTAGCAGTCAAGCTTTCTTTGAAAGCATTGGGAGCCACCAAAATCCGTATTCGTTTTTTTGAAGAAGACATGTTCAATTCCTCCAAGAGTTGTCTGCAATCATTAATTCTGTCGAAACTATATCTATACTTCTAAAGTTTTAATAGAGCGGAAGTTGTTTATGAATTTCCCCTACGGCACCAACAAACCTTGATGCAATGGCATCTAGAGCCAACCGAATTTCTCTACGCACTAGTGGGTCAGTTTCTAAATAAGATGTATGAGTTAAAATTGACTTAGCTTTATTACCTCCAATATTGCCAAGTGCCCAGGCAGTGTGGATTCTCACTAAGGATTCCTGATGCACCAAGGCTTGTTCTAGGTAGGGTATGGCTAACGTGTCTTTACTATTACCCAAAGCTACGGCAACGTTACGGAGAAATCCACTATATCCACAACGTTTAACTGGACTAAAACGAAAGTGCTGATTAAATTCCTTTTTTGTCAGTTGTATTAGTTTCGTTAGTTGGGGAACGTGATTTCCTTCAGAAGGATAGAATGATGATTCCATTGTGGGTTGGGCAAAACGGTTCCAAGGACATACATCTTGGCAGTCATCACAACCAAAAATTCGGGTTCCTATCAAGGGCCTAAGATCTAAAGGAATGACTCCCCGGAGTTCTATGGTTAGGTAGGAAATACATAATCGAGAGTCAACCACGTAAGGAGCTACTATTGCGCCAGTGGGACAAGCCCTAATACACTTGCAACATGTACCACAGTAATTGTTGCTTTGTTCATCATAAGTAAGAGGAACATCGATTAAAATTTCTCCCAAAAACAACCAAGATCCTTGCTCACGGCTTATCAGATTAGAATGCTTCCCAATCCACCCTACGCCTGCTTTGTGGGCCCATACTTTATCCATCACGGGACCAGTATCAGAATAAAAGAGACCTTGACATGAAGGTATGGTTTCCTTAATCCAGTTGGCTAATTTCCTAAGACGTTTTTTTAAAACTTGATGGTAATCCTCTCCCCAAGCATAACGGGATATTTTACCAATCATAGGATCTTCTGAGTGTTTTTCAGATACATAATAGTTCATGCCAAGTGAAATAATTGAACAGGCTTGTTCTAGAACAAGGTTAGGATTCTGTCGTTTTTCAGCTGTCCTTGCCATCCAGTGCATTTCTCCCTGATGCCCTTGCTGGAGCCAAGAATCAAGACCACTATTTTTTTTTATTTGATCAATTTGACTAAATCCTACCTTTGTAAAACCTAACTTTAGAGCTTCTAATCTAATTGTTTTTGTAAGTAAATCTATCGGGGGTGAGGTTTCAGGCTTTGGGATGTGTTCTGTCATACTCCTCCATTAGGTGACCAACACTAAGATGAGTATATCGTTGGGTTGTGGAAAGATTTTTATGCCCTAATAACTCCTGAATTGATCGTAGGTCAGCTCCTGAATTCAAAAGATGCGTGGCAAAGGAGTGTCGCAGTCCATGAGGACTAATTCTTTGCAGTAAGCCAGATTTCTGTAAATATTTTTCAATAATACGTCCAACAGAGCGGGGTGTTATTCGGGTGCCACGATAGTTTAAGAAAACTGGTGAAGTAGCGTCAATTGAATCGGCTAGGTTTAAAACGTTACGTTTATCTATGTAATCCGTTAGAGCTTCATGACAATGCTGTCCAAATGGAACCAATCTTTCTTTTTTACCTTTTCCCCTAACTAAAACAATGCTCTCTTTGAAATTAATGTCGCTGATGTTCAATTCTGATAACTCACCAACTCGAAGGCCACAGGCATAAAGTAATTCAAGGATAGCCCGATCTCTGTATCCTCTGGGCTGGGAAAGGTCAGGTGATTCTATAAGAATGACGCATTCCTCAACTGTTAGGTGTTGAGGAATCTTCTGACGGATTTTTGGAGATCTTATTAACTTTACAGGGTTTTCCTTTAGAATATTTGTTTCACAGAGAAATTTACAGAAAGCTCGCAGGGTTGAAACTTTTCGAGCAATTGATGAATTTTGAGTTTTCTGGGTGTGGAGGTTTTCTAGAAATTTCCTAATCATTGAAGTGCTGATTTTATTTGTTGAAAACCCTGCTGATTTAGTTGCTGAATTGGTTGAAATGACAAAAGCTCTGAATTGTTTTAGATCACTAACATAATTTCTTATAGTGTGTTCTGACAAATTACGACCTGCCAAAAATTGAATAAACTTCTTGATTTCTATTTCCATGTAGTTGAGCACACAAATCTTTTAAATAAAGAAAATGGGATGTTTTTTATTTCATGAACTTTATGAAAGTTCGCGGGCAAAGCAAGACATTTCTTGAAGAGCCATTTTTATCTGTAACTTGCGTCGTTCCTTTTTACCTAACTTTACCTTGCCAGTTGATCTTTCGATGCTTGGTAAGATGCCGAAGTTAATATTTTCTGGTTGAAAATTTTCAGGGGGTGCATTAACAAGATAATGAATCAAGGATCCAATTGCTGAAGCTCGAGGAAAGGTTAACAAAGGTTTCCCTAGTGCTAAATAGGAGGCATTGATTCCAGCAACCAAGCCTGTGGCAATGCATTCAACATACCCTTCAACTCCAGAAAGTTGACCTGCAAAAAAGACGTCATGCCTCTTTAATGATTGCAGTGTGGAACTAATCTGTCTTGGAGCATTAATGAAAGTATTTCGGTGCACTTGACCTAGGCGGAGGAAGTGAGCCTCTTCAAGGCCAGGGATTAATCTAAAAAGCTTTTCTTGTTCACCAAAACGGAGGTGGTTCTGAAAACCTACGATGTTATAACTATCGGCCTTTAAATTTTCTTGCCTTAACTGTACGGCGGCATAAGGACGTTGCTGAGTGCGAGGATCGATTAGTCCAACTGGCTTCATTGGTCCAAAACGCAGCGTGTCAATTCCTCTACGAGCCATTTCCTCAATGGGGAGGCAGGCTTCAAAATATAAGTGCTTTTCACATTCGTGTAACGGTACTGATTCTGCATTTACTAACGCTGAGTAAAAATTAAGATACTCCTGTTTATTCAATGAACAATTTAGATAATCTGCTCCACCATTTTCGTACCGAGATCCTTGATAAACTTTACTATAGTTAATGCTATCGGCATCAACAATTGGACTAATTGCATCATAAAAATATAGGTGGTCTTCACCCATAAATCCTTTAAGGGAATCAGAGAGTCTAGTAGAAGTAAGTGGTCCAGTTGCAATGATTATAGGTCCTTTTGAAGGAAGAGTGCTAACTTCTTGTCGAATTATTTGGATATTAGGCACGGATTCTAATCGCTGCGTAACAGCAAGGGAAAAATTGTTTCGGTCGACAGAAAGTGCTGCACCACTTGGGACTTGATGCTCATTGGCAAACTGGAGCAGGAGAGAATCTAGTTGTTTTAATTCTTGTTTTAAAAGCCAAGGGGCTGAGCCAATTTGATTTGATTTAAAAGAGTTACTGCAAACAATCTCAGCTAAATATTCTGTTTTATGAGCAAGAGTTGAACAGGTTGGACGCATTTCATAAAGTCGGACAGGAATTCCTCGTTGAGCAACTTGCCATGCAGCTTCTGAACCTGCTAGGCCCCCACCGATAATTGTCAATGGTTCCATTTCTGTTCTCTGAGAATTAAGACCTAAGATCTATTGAAAACCTAGTTTTAATAGTCAGTAAGATTAATTATGTCTCAATCTTTTTCGAGACTAGGGTTAATTAATAGATTGATAAGAAACGAGAAAGAAAAATTATTTCAGTGGAACTTCCAATATTTTTTGATAATCACAGTTTTCAGAAATGCAGGAATAAAAGTTGCCCTGTTTTTTTGAAAATTTTTCAACAACGAATTTGTTTCCACATTCAGGACAGGATTCATTGATAGGTTTGTTCCAAATGCTGAAATTGCAATTAGGATATTGATCACAGGCATAAAAAATCTTTCCACGTCGGGATTTTTTTTCTACGATTTCTCCGTTACATTCTACTTCAGGACAAGGAACCCCTACGGTCTTCTTTTTAACATATTTGCATTCAGGGTAATTACTGCAGGCTGTAAATTCTCCATAGCGACCCTGCTTAATGACTAGGGACTTTCCACAGTTAGGGCAATTTTCCTTTAATTGAATGTCTAAGGCGGGCATCTTGTCTGAGCCTGAAGTGATTATTCTTTTTG
Source organism: Terriglobia bacterium (assembly GCA_022452285.1). Lineage (GTDB taxonomy): Bacteria > Acidobacteriota > Terriglobia > Versatilivoradales > Versatilivoraceae > JAKUNG01. The sequence continues at coordinate 27,451 of JAKUNG010000012.1, forward strand.
TTGTTTTGCATTTGGGATATCCAGTACAGGCGAGGAATTGACCAAAGCGTCCTCTTTTTAGTGCCATTGGTTTCCCACATTTTTCACAAACTTCAACAGATGCTTGATTTTCTGTAGTAGGTTTACTTGTCCCTTCACTTGTTAATTCAAGTTCACGTGTATTTTTACAGTCTGGATATCCTGAACAAGCTACAAATTTTCCATGACGCCCCCACTTAACTACCATTGGCTGGCCACACTTTTCACAATTGTCCCCAGTGGGTTCTTCCATCTTCTTAATGTCGCGCATATTTTTATGAGCTCTTTCCAGATCCAACTGAAATTTTTCATAAAAAGATTCGAGAGCCTTGTTCCAAAGGAGTTTGCCTTCCCCGATTTCATCTAATTGTTCTTCCATACGAGCTGTATACTGAATGTCAAAAATGTCTGTAAAATTTTCGACTAGTAGATCATTCACAATAAGACCTAATTCAGTTGGGTTAAATTTTCCTGATTCTCGCAGAGCATACTCTCGTTCTTGTAGGGTTGTAAGAATAGAAGAATAGGTGGAGGGACGGCCGATGCCTTTTTCTTCTAATATCTTTACCAAAGTTGCTTCGGTAAATCTAGGAGGTGGTTGGGTAAAATGTTGTTCAGGTAAAAATTGTTCCAATTTTATGTTGTCGCCTTTTTTTAATTTGGGAAGATTATTGGATCGCTCTTCTTCATTAATGTCTTTTTCATCCTTGCCTTCTTGATAGATCTTTTGAGAACCGTCAAATTTGAGAACTGAACCGGATGCTTTAAAGAGATATCTTCCTGCACTAATCTCGATTGATGTTTGGTCAAACAATGCAGGTTTCATTTGGGAAGCAACAAAGCGTTGCCAGATAAGTTTGTACAATCTAAACTGATCATCATTGAGGAATGATTTAATTTCATCTGGATGTCGTGTTGATGTTGGCCTTATTGCTTCATGAGCATCCTGGGCAGCTTTACGACTGCGGTAAAAATTTGCTTTTTCAGGTAAATATTGCGCTCCGTATGTTTTGTCTATAAAAGCTCGAACTTCCTTTAAGGCATCATCGGAAACCCTAAGGGAGTCTGTCCTCATGTATGTAATTAAACCTACACTGCCTTCTTTCCCTAATTCTATACCTGCATGTAGTTGTTGGGCTACAAGCATAGTTTTTTTGACTGTAAACCTTAGTTTGCGGGCAGCATCCTGTTGTAGTTTGCTAGTAATAAAAGGCGGAAGGGGATTTCGTTTTTTTTCTTTAGTGGTTACTTGGTCTACATAGAAATCAGATTTTGTTAAGTCTTTTATAATATTTTCAGTTTGTTCCTTAGTTTTGAGTTTAATAGTTTTGCCATCTATTTTTTGAAGAAGGGCATCAAACGAAGGTGGATAGGGACCATGAAGTTTTGCCGTGAGGGTCCAGGACTCTTCTGGTTGAAAAGCCTTAATTTCTCTTTCTCGCTCTGCTATTAAACGCAAAGCAACGGTTTGCACACGACCAGCAGAAATTCCACGTCGAACCTTATCCCAAAGTAGAGGGCTTACCTTATATCCAACAATTCGATCTACAATTCTTCGTGCTTGTTGAGATTCAACTAACTTAGAATTAATTTCTCCGGGAGTTTTAAAAGCCTGTTGTATGGCTTTTTTGGTGATTTCATTAAAAAGGACTCTATAAAATATTTTTTTCTTTCCTGAGAGAATCTCAGACAAATGCCAACCAATAGCTTCTCCTTCTCGATCAGGATCAGTAGCAATATAAATGAGATTCACACCTCGGGCTGCGGCCTTAAGTTCTTTGACAATTTTGTCTTTACCTGGGGAAATCTCATAGGTTGGTTTGAATTGATCAGCAACATCAACACCAAGTCCTTTTTTGGGAAGATCTCTAAAGTGTCCTACAGAGGCTTTAACGTTAAAATCTTTGCCAAGATAACGTTTAATAGTTTTTGCTTTAGCAGGTGATTCAACAATAACTAAAGATTTTGTCATAGGTTTTTCTAGGTCTTACTATTTTTATTACAAAAGAATATTGCTGTTAGCAAATGCGTAGCATATTCATATTTTTAATTTATTTTCGAGATAAATAAACCTACTTTTCTTTTCTTTTACTGAGACTGGTAGCACAAAAGTTTGGATTATGTCAACTGAGTCTGCAGATGAATCGGTCTATTTCAATTCATATAATATTCTTTTCATAAACTCAGACTCAAAATATCATTAGATGTAACTTAAGTAGAATTTTAATTGGGTACGGGTGTGAAAAAGAGATAAAGTGCCCTGTCAGATAAGGGTGTTCAGGGAAAAATGAGGTCTAAAATTTTTATGTTTAAAGACAGATTAGTTGGCATGAAAACACAAATGTTGAGTAATGGCAAAGTTAGGATAATTAGTTTAGATAAAATGCGTTCTTTCAAGTTATAAAAGTTACTAGAGTTCTTTTCACTGATGGTTTAGTTTTATATAAATAAATAAAGGTCGCGACTGGTGATTAAAAACACCAAACTTATTGTTTGATGCTGTCACGTTGTTAACTAGAAAAGATCATGCTAATGTATTTTACCGCGATTGACGAGGATGTCTCTTTGAGTGGTAATTTGATTTCATGAAACTTCGAAAACCTGAAACAGATCATAAAACAGATATTTTAAGCACCATTGGAAATACGCCTTTAATCAACCTTAAGAGAATATCGAAGCATTGTCCTAGGGTTCAAATTTATGGGAAGGCTGAATGGTTTAATCCAGGGGGGTCAGTGAAAGATCGTCCTGCATTAAATATGATCCAAAAAGGTGAACGAAATGGGACATTAGGATCAGGAAAAATTCTACTTGATGCAACCTCTGGAAATACAGGAATTGCTTATGCCATGATTGGTGCAGTCAAAGGAATTCCTGTAAAATTAGCGATGCCGGAAAATGTAACACCAGAGCGTCTTAAGATCTTGAAAGCATATGGTGCTGAATTAGTTTTGACAAGTGGAAGAAAAGGTTCAGACGGGGCTATCTTAATGGCTAAAGAGCTCTATGCAGAAAAACCCGATTGTTATTTCTATCCTGATCAGTATGGAAATCCAGCTAACTGGCAAGCTCATTACCAAACTACTGCTTCGGAGATTTATGAACAGACAAATGGTCTTATTACACATTTTGTGACAGGACTAGGTACTACGGGCACCTTTATAGGAACAAGTCGGAAGCTGAAGGAATTAAATTCAGTTATCCAGTGTTTTTCTATGCAACCAGATTCACCTTTACATGGGTTAGAGGGAATGAAACACATGCCTTCTTCTATTGTGCCTGGTATTTATGATTCCAGGGTAGCAGATGGAGAATTAAATGTATCTACTGAAGCAGCTCAAGAGATGGTTCTGCGTTTAGCCCAGGAAGAAGGTCTGCTTGTTGGGATCTCAGCTGGAGCTAATGTCGTGGCTGCTATGAAGTTAGCTGAGAATATAGAAACAGGAATAGTAGTAACTATACTTTGTGATGGTGGAATGAAATACTTGAACGAACGGTTTTGGGAAACTGGATCGAATGGTCATTAAACTGAGATCAGAGCATCTGTTGGAGATTGAAAATCATGGCAAAGAAACCTATCCGATGGAATGTTGTGGATTATTATTGGGCAAAATCTCCAATGATGAAAAAATTGTTATTCAAATCCTTAAGGCAAAAAATGAACGAGAGCAGCAGCAGCAGCATAACCGCTTCCTTATTTCACCTAGAACAATGTTTGATTCTCAAAAAATCGCTAGGGCTAATAAGATGGATATTTTAGGTTTTTACCATTCCCATCCTGATGCAGAAGCTTGTCCATCTAAGTTTGATTTGGATCACGCGTGGCCTTTTTATGCTTATGTCATACTTTCTGTAAAAAAGGGAAAGACAAAAACGATGACATGTTGGAAATTATCCAAAGACCGGTCTATTTTTGAATCTGAAGAAATTGTAAGAAGTTAAAAGTAGGATGTGAAAGATCACTAAAACAATATAAAGAAGAAATAGAATAAGTAAAACTGTATTAGACATGATGCTATAAATACCTACCAAGGAGGCAAAATGGCTTTAAAAGTGCTTCTGCCAGTGGCCCTAAGACATCTAACAGGCAATCAAGATGAAGTGGACCTTAATGGTAAAGATGTTGGCGAAGTTATGAATGAATTAGTCAATCGTTTTCCTGAATTAAAGACTCATCTCTTTAACGAAAATGGTCAAATTCGAAACTTCGTCAATATATACCGTAATGATGAAGATGTTCGTTATTTAGATAATGATCAAACAAGTGTGAAAGAAGGAGATATTATTAGCATAGTACCTTCAATTGCTGGAGGATCCCTTGAGTCAATCAATGATACCTATTCCAACATGGAGCTAAGTAAGAATGAGATTGAGCGTTATAGCCGACATCTGATAATGCCTGAAGTTGGAATGGAAGGTCAAAAAAGACTGAAGGCCACAAAAATATTGTTAATTGGGACTGGTGGCTTAGGTGCCCCTTTGGGTCTTTATTTAGCAGCGGCTGGTGTAGGCACACTTGGATTGGTTGATTTTGACGTGGTAGATTTTAGTAATCTTCAGCGTCAAATAATTCATAGTACGGCAGATGTTGGTCGCCCAAAGCTTGAATCTGCTCAAGAAAAAATACTAGCAATTAATCCAAATGTGAAAGTAGAAACATACAATGCTGCTTTAAGGTCGGATAATGCTTTGGACATAATTAAAGATTATGATGTTGTAATTGATGGAACGGATAACTTCCCTACAAGATATTTGGTAAATGATGCTTGCGTTTTGCTTGATAAGCCTAATGTTTATGGCAGCATCTTTCGATTCGAAGGTCAGGCATCGGTTTTTTATGCTAAAGAGGGACCATGTTATCGATGTTTATATCCAGAACCACCACCTCCTGGATTAGTTCCTAGCTGTGCTGAAGGAGGTGTGCTGGGAATTCTACCTGGAATAATTGGACTTATTCAGGCAACTGAAGGAATTAAATTAGCCCTAGGAAAGGGGCAGTCATTAGTGGGTAGATTAGTACTTTATGATGCTTTAGCAATGAAGTTTCGCGAACTTAAACTACGGAAAAATCCAAAGTGTGTAGTGTGTGGGGAAAATCCTACCGTTACTCAACTGATTGACTACGAGCAATTTTGTGGTGTGACTCCTGAATTAGGGCCTAACGTAGACTTGTCTGAAGATTCTGGAGAGATTACACCTGCAGAGTTAAAAAGCGTATTAGATTCGGGAGAGAAGTTGACAATTTTAGATGTACGTGAGCCTCATGAATATGAAATTAGTTCGCTGTCAAACTCCATTTTAATACCTTTAGGACAACTCCCATCTCGAATGAATGAATTAAATCGTCAAGATAATATCGTTGTCCATTGTAAGATGGGAGGGAGGAGTGCGAAGGCAGTGGAGCTGATGAAACAAGCTGGTTTTAATCAGGTTAAGAATTTAACAGGTGGTATCAACCGCTGGGCTGAGGAAGTAGACCCGTCGTTACCTCGCTACTGAGTCTACTCCATAACATCATGCCTTAAGATGTTTAAAATTTAAAAGAGAATTCAGTCCTCTAATAGATATGAGGAGATGTATGTCCAAGCAAAATAAAAATTCAGTAGTTATTATTATTTTAATGTTTAGCTTAATGATTCCTTCCTTAAAGTCGGAGGTTAACCCTCAAAATCAGAAAATTGAAGAAAAAATCCAAGATGCAATTGATGCTGTTTATCCAGCTTTAGTTCAGATTTATGTTCTTTCTCTGCGACACAATAGAGGTAGAGGTCGTAAATTTGAATCCGCTGGTAGTGGAGTCATTATTGCTCCCGAAGGATATGTGATAACTAACCATCATGTTGCAGGAAAGGCAACATCAATTCGTTGTGTGCTTTCTACCCGAGAAGAACTCAGAGCCGAACTGGTGGGTACGGACCCTCTTTCTGATATAGCTGTTCTCAAACTGGATATGAATTCTAGACCTGTTGGGAGTAGCCCACTACCTCTTGCTTATTTTGGTAGTTCAAAAAGTCTTTCGGTAGGAGAACCAATTCTAGCGATGGGATGTCCTCTAGCTATTTCCCAGTCAGTGACCCGGGGAATTGTTTCGAACAAGGACATGATTATTCCAAAAAGAATGAGTGCGCCACTGAGGTTAGATGGTGAGAATGTTGGTTCAGTTGTTAAATGGATTGGGCATGATGCGAGTATTTTTCCTGGAAATTCGGGAGGCCCCCTCGTTAATCTTCGTGGTGAAATTGTGGGTATTAATGAAATAGGTTTAGGTTTGTCAGGCGCTATCCCAAGTGAACTTGCTGATTCAGTATCGCAAGAGTTGATCCAAAATGGACTAGTAAAAAGGGCCTGGATTGGAGCAAGTTTTCAACCCATGCTTAAGTCTAATGATCCAGAAAACTTTAAACAAGGAGTAGTGGTCTCAGGTGTGGTGCCTGGTTCTCCTTCAGAGCAAGGAGGTTTGAAGCCCGGAGATGTTGTATTAGCGATTGACGAGATTTCTGTGCAAGTAAGGTTTGAAGAAGAAATGCCCGCTTTGATTGGAAGCTTACTATCTAAACCAGTAGGTGTCCCCATCCGTCTAAAAATAAAGCGCGGGATGTTCGAAAAAACCCTAAAAGTTACTCCTCAGATACGAGATGATGCGCGAGGAAGAGAAACTGAAATTCGTGAATGGGGAATCACAGTAAGACGTTTAACACTAATGGACTCAAAAGAAATGCACCGCAAAGATCAAAAAGGTGTTTTAGTTGGGAGTGTTAGACCTGGTGGTCCTGGTGATAAGTCTGTTCCAAATCTTCTTCCCGGAGATGTCATTGTAAATGTTAATAAAAGACCAATAGATGGGATTAGGTCATTTCGCAAATTGACTGATGAGGTCTGCAAAATAAAAAAGACACCTGTTGCTGTGGTTGTAACTTTTGATCGCAAATCAGAACGATTTTTGACTGTAGCTGAAATAGGATTGAGAAAATCTCTAAACCCACCCGTTGAAGCGACTAAGGCTTGGTTACCTATTGCAACTCAAGTGTTGTCACGGAAATTGGCAAAAGCAATGAATTTACAAGGAAAAAAAGGAGTTAGAATTACCCAAGTTTATCCAAATAGTTCAGCCCAGCAAGCAGGTTTTCAAGTAGGGGACATATTGACACATGTAGATGGGTTAATTATTGATGCATCGGAGTCACAGGATTCAGAAGTTTTTGAAACAATGATTCGTGCATATAGGGTTGATGATTTGGTAAATTTTAATGTTGTGCGTAATGGACAAAAAGTGTTTGTGTCTGCAAAGCTAGTTAAGATGCCAACATCGAAGGAGCAACTGCAAGTATATCAGGATCTGAGATTAGAATTTGAAGCCCGTGATGTTTCCTATATGGATCAAATTACTAACCAATGGAAAGAATTAGAATCAGGCGCAATGATAACTCAAGTTGATTCGGGTGGATGGGCTGCAGTTGCAGGTCTTAGAGCTGGAGATTTAATTAAAGCAGTTAACCATAAAGTAGTTGATAATGTTAGAGACCTTCAGTTGAAGATAGAGATGGCAGAAAGTAAAAAAAATCGTAACATTGTATTTTTTGTTAAACGTGGAATTCACACGCTTTTTGTCGAGTTAGAACCAAACTGGAAAGAATCTAATAGTGAAAGTATAAGACCAGGGGAGAAATAATGAATGGCTCGTTATCTATGAAACAAAGTTGTCTAATAACATTGTGTTTTTTTTTCACCTCAACAACTAGTTTAGCTGATATTCAAAAGACAGCTCTAGATGTAGCTGAGCAATCAAAAACAGCTGTTGTGACTGTACGCGTTGTTCTTAATGTAAAACGATCAATTCGCGGGCAAACTCGTGATGAGGAGCGAAAAACTGAAGCTCTTGGGACTATTATTAATAATTCAGGTTTAACCGTGGCATCTTTATCTGCTGTGGATCCTACAACCGTGATTAGAACAATGATGAGACGCTCTAGAAATTCTGGAAACTCTATTGAATCAGAATTTAAAGAGACTACTCTCATTCTAGATGATGGAACTGAGGTCGAATCTGACATTGTATTGAAAGATAGAGACTTAGATATGGTATTCATTAAGCCTCGTCAAGGGGAGTTTTCCTTTAAACCAGTTAAACTGAAACTTGACCATAAAAAACCTCAACTTCTGGATCCAGTTTTTGTAGTTGGCAGGTTGGGAAAGCTAGGTAATCGAGCAATAACCTTAAATTTAGGAAGAATACAGTCTTCAGTGAAAGGACCTCGTCCCTACTATATATGTGATACCGTGATTTCGGTCAATGTTGGCTGCATAGTTTATGATGCTCTAGGAGATCCGGTTGGGATTTTGTTGACCAAGCAGAATGCTTTGGGGTTTGGCTCTGGCAGTTCTAGCTTAAGTGGAAACCAAATGATAATGCCAATTCTTCGCAGTATTGATGATCTTATGGAGATTGCTACCCAAGTCAAAGATTCTGAACTAAGTTCGGCTGAATAAGTTCTAACTTTTTATGATGGAGGTTCAGCTGAGTGTTGGTTTGTTCATTATTTTGGTAGGAGATGTCAATCAGAACGATTGTCTTTTCTAAAACGGATAGAAGCTTCAAAGAATACCCACAGACTAAGCAGAAAAATGGTGCCCCCGACAGAGAGTAGAAGATATTGATGAGAATTCCAATAATCATTAATTTCAGTGACCATAGCAATTAGTGTGACTATGATCATGAAACTCATTGGAATAGTAACAACCCAGTGATTTCTTTTGCGCTGTCTAAGATAGATAGCAATGGTTAGCAAAGTCAAGGCTCCTAAAACTTGATTTGTACTCCCAAATAATTTCCATAATAATAGCCCTGCAGGTCTGCCATCAACTTCATAGAAAGCAAAAAATCCAATTGCACTGGCAGCTAATGCCGAAGATGAAATGCGGTTAGTTAGAAGAGGCAGATTAATGCCACCTGCCATTTCATTGATGTTGTATCGGAGGAGCCTCGTACCGGTATCTAATGAAGTTAGAGCAAAGGAAACTGCAACTAATGCCACAAAAGCTTGTGCCCAGGTAAAAGGGATACCTAACTGGCTAATAAAGAGGGCCGAGCCATCAATGAAAGCCCTCATTTTTTCAGACAATGTGCCAGCAGAAGCCCAGTTTTGATAGTGACTGTTCCATGCTTCAACTGTTTTAAACCCTGCAGTACAAGCCAGGACTGCTAATAAACCAAGTAACGATTCCCCAATCATTCCACCATATCCAATCATGACAGAATCAGGCTCTCGGGAAATCTGCTTAGAAGTTGTTCCAGACGATACGAGACCGTGAAAACCCGATACTGCTCCACAAGCTATAACAATGAAAACAAAAGGGAAAATTGGTGGAGCTCCCGATGGATTAATGTCAATAGTTGGAGAAACAAACTTGGGGTTCAAAACAAAAAATCCTAAGTAGGCAATTCCTAAACCCAAATAAAGCAGGAAGGAATTTAAATAATCTCGTGGCTGAAGGAGGGCCCAGACAGGTAGAGTAGAAGCAAAAAAAGCGTAGATGAGGAGGAATAATCCCCATTGACCAGCTGTTAAATCAGGTTTTGGCAGTTGTAATCCAACCCAAATTGCAATCAACATTAGTAGGAAAGCTAATGAAGTAACTTTCCAAATTGAGATGGACTTTTTAAAGACAGCCCAACCAACAATCATCGCAATGCCGATCAGAAAGAAAGTTGGAAATACTGCCTCAGGATAAAAAACAACTGTGAACAAGTTAGCAACTACATGGACAAAAACACCCATAGCTAAACAGACTAAAAAAAATATAAGGATGTGGAAGAGTGATTTTGCTCGAGTTCCGATGATTGCTTCTGCAATTTTTCCTATACTAAGTCCTCGGTTTCGCATTGACAGAACTAAGGCTCCAAAGTCATGAACCGCACCAATGAGAAGAGTTCCGAAAACCACCCATAACATTGCTGGTAGCCATCCCCAAATTACAGCAATGGCCGGTCCAAGCATTGGAGACAGACCTGCTATAGATGCAAAATGATGGCCAAAGAGAACATTTCGTCGGCAAGGTATGTAATCGACATTGTCTCTAAGTTGATGGGCTGGCGTGCTAGATTGGGGGTCTAGTCGAAAAATTTTTGAGCCTAGGTATCTAGCGTAAAATCTGTAAAAAATGAAATAACAGATCAAACAACTTCCTGCTGCCCAAATTGCATCCATAGAACCTCCACCGATATCCAGTTTTTTCTTGATGATACACTAAATTGATGAGTTCAGAATAGGTTCGACAAAAACTTTAATTTTTATTTTAGCTCTTTAATTTTGTTAACATAAAAAAATTCTAAAATTAATTAGGTTAGAAAGCTCTAAAATTAGAAAATTTTTAAAATAGTTAACTTGTCAGATTATTGTGACTTAGGTAGAGTAGCTGAAACCTTAAATGAGTATATATAGGACATTTAAGTTATTTATTTTTTAGTACATATAGAAGGAGACCATGTGAAAAAGGCTACTTTTGGTGCAGGTTGTTTTTGGGGAATTGAAGCTACTTTTAGACAACTAGTAGGGGTTATAAATACAGCGGTGGGTTATGAAGGAGGTTCAGCAAAATTTCCAACGTATCAAGAAGTTTGTCAGGGTATGACTGGTCATGCTGAAGTAGTTGAAATCCAATATGACCCTTCTCAAGTTAACTATGAAAAACTTCTAGATGTTTTCTGGAGGAGTCATGATCCAACTACATTAAACCGTCAGGGCCCTGATATTGGTGAACAGTATCGGTCTGTGATCTTTTTTCATGATTTCAATCAGGAATCAATAGCTAAAGAGTCAAAAAAGAGGCTTGAGGTGTCAGGTCAATTTGTTCAACCAATAGTCACTGAAATTGTATGCGCATCAGAGTTTTATCGAGCGGAAGAGTATCATCAACGGTACTTAGAAAAAAATGGATTAGTTCGATGCCACAAATGAGTTATGTGAAGGCTTTAATGTAATTTTTAAGGATTTCTTTGAGGAATTCTCCTTTTTAGCTTAGTGGATAAAGATGGACAATAATCAGCTAGAAGCATATTTAAAAGAAAAGCGTCTTAAAATTAATCAAAAGTTGGAACAAATTCTCCCTATTGAAGAAGAGCCAAAAATTGTCCATCAAGCAATGCGTTACAGTGTGTTTGCTGGAGGCAAACGTATTAGACCCATTTTAGCTATCATAGCGTATGAAATTTCTGGGGGAAAAGGTGATGCCATTTTGATGCCGGCTTGTGGTTTAGAGTTAATTCATACCTACTCTTTAATTCATGATGATCTACCTTGTATGGATGATGATGATTATCGTCGTGGTAGACCCACCAATCATAAAATTTATGGTGAAGCTATTGCTGTTTTAACTGGTGATGCCCTCACAGCATTAGCGTTTGAATGTTTTTTAGGTAGTAGCGAGGCACATGATTTTTCAGAAAGGGCTATTCTTAGGTTCGTTAGGAGACTAACCAGAGCAATTGGTACAAAAGGACTTGTAGGTGGACAAGTTATGGATATTATCCAGCTTTCCAAGGATAGAAAAAAAGAAAGCTTGGAAAAGACTTGTCAATATAAAACAGGAGCCCTTATTGAAGCTTCTTTAGAATGTGGAGCCCTTTTGGCAGGAGCAGATCCTCGACTATTATCTGCATTGAAACATTATGGAAAGGGTATAGGTTTAGCTTTCCAGATCACTGATGACATCCTTAATGTTACTGGTGATAAAGAGGTAATGGGCAAATCTGTTCACAGTGACCGTGAACATGAGAAGATTACTTTCCCCGAGTTAATGGGAGTTGAAAAGTCTAAAAAAGAGGCTTTGAGATGTATAGAAGATGCTAAAGTTTCACTTAATGACATGGGACATCGTGCTTGGCCCCTAAGGGAAATTGCCAACTATATAGTAGAGAGAAAGTCCTAAATAGTTTTCAGAAGAAAGTAATATCTAAATTTGTGAGGGATTACCCCTAAATCTCTAGTGGACTTAATTGTTTTTTGTTTAAAAATAGATTGAGAAAAATAAACATCTTGCTAAAGCGTTTCAAAAAAGGTCTTTAGACGATTGACACCCTCCTTTAGTTGGTGTATCGAGTTAGCATAAGAAAGTCTAAGGTGTTCATGAGTGCCGAAGGCCTCACCGGGGACGACAGCTACATGCGCCTTATGAAGGAGTTGAAGTGCCAAATGAGAGGCAGTCATTTTATTTACTCCACCTAAAAATTGTTTGACATTGGGATAAACATAGAATGCTCCATCTGGCCAATTACAGGATATTCCAGGTATTTCATTTAAAGCTTGAACAATAAAAGCTCTTCTTTTGCTATATTCTATGTGCATCGTTTGCACAGAGTTTTGTGAGCCTAAAAGGGCTTCTACTGCAGCTTTTTGGGCAATGGAATTAGCGTTGGATGTACAATGGCTTTGAATTTTGAGCATTGCCTTGACAAGAATTGGGGATGCTAGACAATAACCCACCCTCCACCCCGTCATTGAATATGTTTTTGAAACTGATCCAATAATAATTAAGTTTTCTTGATAAGTTTTACTAAGAGAAGCCATAGAAAATTGTGGTAGACCACCATAGACAAAGTGACAATAACATTCATCAGAAAGCAGCATAATGTTTCTTTTGTAGGCAAGTTTGGCAATTTTATGGAGTTCTTTTTGACTTATCACTGCTCCGCTAGGGTTGTTAGGTGAATTCAACAGAATAAGACGAGTTTTTTCAGATAATGCATTTTCAATTTGAAGGGCTGTTAATCGAAAGTTTTCCGATTCAGTAGTTTTAACAAACTTACAGTTACCCCCCGCATAGGAAACAGCTTCTCTGAAGGTTACCCAATAGGGACTGGGGATTACTACCTCGTCTCCAGGGTCAATGAGGGCACTAATAAGGTTAAAAATTGCATGTTTACCACCAGAAGTCACTAGAACTTCTTCAGGGGTATAGTTAGATTGGAAGTCCTCTGTGTGGCGATAAACAATAGCCTCCTTCAACTCATTAATACCATCAGTAGGAGTATATCGAGTAAAGTTCTTGTGAATAGCTTGGATAGCAGCTTGCTTGATGTTTTGAGGAGTAGGGAAGTCAGGCTCACCTGCGCCAAGGTCTACTAGATCAATTCCCTGGGACTTTAACTTGGAAGCTTCAGCAAAGACTTTTGCTGTAGAGCTTATAGATATTCGAGCAACACGCTGTGATAGTCTCATTAGAAAATATATCTATTCAAGACATATAGAACCATTAAAAAACCAGAGACCCATATGTTTTGTTTAGCGGCTTCCAAAAGCTGGGTTTAAGAAAAATTGTATGGTTTTTTTATAAAAATAAAAAGTCTTAGGCATGATCGTTCAGCAAGTCTGTATAAGTTGTTCTACAGAGGTTTTCTTTTTTAGAGCTTTTTAACAAGTCTTTTCCCTAGTTCCTCCTCTACATGAGGTGGAACTAACCCTGAAACTGAACCGCCAAGTTGAAAGATTTCTCTAACTAATCGTGAACTTAGGTAGCTATAAGCTTCGGCGGGCATCATAAAAACAGTTTCAATTTGAGGTTCCATTCGGCGATTCATAAGAGCCATTTGTAATTCGTACTCGTAATCTGAAACTGCTCGAATCCCTCTAATAATTACCTGAGCATTATGCCTTAGTGCATAATCAACAAGTAATCCGCCAAATGTGTCAACCTGGACATTAGGAAGATCTTGGTCCACTGAATTTTTAAGCATTTCCAGCCGTTGTTGTGAGTTGAATAATGGGGATTTGTCAGCATTTACCAAAATAGCAACGATGACCTTGTCAAAAAGTCGAGAAGCTCGTTTGATTATGTCAAGGTGTCCGTTAGTTAAAGGGTCAAACGAACCAGGATAAATAGCAATTTTTTTCATAGGATTCTGCTAATTTATTCAAAAAGTTTAAATAACAGTTATCTCTATCGAATAAGAGATGAACAAGGTAATCATTTTTAGGTATGCACTTTAGTTATTGATTTTAGAAATTGTAACTGTATTCTGAGTCGAACTAATACAAGTAAGATGTTCACAGTGGACTATATAGACTCAGTTTGCTATTTCCAGATTTTAATGAACGCAATCTACTTAGGCCACTTAATTGTTCTGGTAAGATCAAACCTTTTGAATGTTCAACTATGACGCAGGCTGAATCGGATAAAATTTCAAAATGATCAAGAAGACTGAAAACTTTGTAATATTCTTTAGTAGCTGCGTAAGGTGGATCTACAAAGACTATATCAAACTTCATCTTTCGATGCTTCAAGATTTGAAGAGCAAGTTCGACGGGTTTTTTCAACAAAAGGGTTTTCTGTCTATAGTTAGGGGATAATTTGTACAAGTTATTTTGAATGATGTTAGCGGCGGATTGGCTAGATTCGATGAAAATGACTTTTGAAGCACCTCGACTTAATGCTTCAATTCCAATGTTGCCACTTCCAGCAAAACAGTCGAGAAAGTAGCATCCTATTATTTTTGATTGTATCAAGTTAAAAATAGTTTCTTTTAGTTTGTTTGAGGTTGGGCGAGTATCAAGCCCCTTAAGGGTTTTAAGAACTAGACGTTTGAAATTTCCACCAATCACATTAATCATTTGCCAGTACTAGGGAATAAATAGAAAATCAAGAAGTTAGAACTTTCAATTGGTATAGAAAGCATGTGGAATCAAGATCTAATAAGCTCTGATTTTATCCGACACCAATTAATCCGTACCTTTTTTTCCATTTATTATTAAGAGACTGCACCATGTTTCGAAGATTAGACCGATTAGAACTATTATCTACAAAATAAATTGCTTCTTTTCGAGCTTTTAAAAGAAGTTTTTGATCACGCAAAAGATTCGACACTCTAAGAGTAGGCAAGCCAGCTTGGCGGGTGCCAAAAAATTCACCAGGGCCTCGAATTTCTAAGTCTTTCTCTGCAATTTCAAATCCGTTGGTAGTTGATTCTAAACAAGAAAGGCGTTGATGGGCTTCAGGAGTAACTGTTTTCGAACCCTGCATCAAGAAGCAATAAGATTTATTTTGACCTCGTCCTACTCTTCCTCGAAGTTGATGGAGTTGTGCCAGTCCAAAACGTTCAGCATGTTCAATAAACATAACAGTAGCATTGGCAACATCTACTCCTACTTCTACCACAGTTGTAGAAACTAAAATATTTGTAGCTCCTGAGGAAAACCGGCACATGATTGCATCTTTTTCATGACTTTTCAGACGACCATGAAGAAGTTCCACTTTAAACATTGGAAAGATTTCATTATTTAAATGCTCAAAAGTTTTCGTGGCTGCTTTTAAATCAAGCTTTTCTGACTCTTCAATTAACGGACAAAGAAAATAAACTTGGTGACCTTTTTGGACCTGTTCTTCTATTAACCTATAAGCAAATATACGCTCTTTTTCTTCTAAGAGACGGGTTTCTATAGGCGTACGATTGGGTGGCATTTCATCAATCACAGAAACGTCTAAATCACCATAAAGTGTCATAGAGAGAGTTCTGGGAATTGGCGTAGCTGTCATCACAAGCGTATCGGGGTAAGTCCCCTTTCTCATTAAATTGAAACGTTGGAGAACTCCAAATCGATGTTGTTCGTCAATTATAACTAGTCCAAGGTTTTTAAATTCAACATCTGATTGAAGTAGGGCATGTGTTCCAATAAGGATTTGACTATTTCCTTTCCTTAGTTGTTCCAGCAAATAGGCTCGTTCTTTTTTGCGTAAGCCACTTTTAAGTAAATCAATTTGATAATCAAGTTTGGTGTAAAGTTGTTTGGCATAAAAAAAATGTTGTTCTGCTAAAATTTCTGTTGGTGCCATTAGTCCTACTTGAAAACCATTCTCAACGGCGATGGCAATAGCTTCCATTGCAACTATAGTTTTCCCACACCCAACATCTCCTTGAAGCAACCGGTTCATAGGAATATTCTGCCGCATATCACTGACTAATTCACCAAAAGCCTTTTTTTGAGAATTAGTGGGATGAAAAGGGAGAATTTTCTTTATAGTTTCTCGGATATTTAAACCGATAGCAAAAGGAATTCCAGGAACAGTTCTATGTTGTTGGCGTTTCCACCTCACACCTACTTCTAATAGAAAAAGCTCTTCAAAAATTAGCCTTTGTAATGCCGGGGTTTCTTTTTTAGCAAGGTCCCCTAAAGAAGTTGTTTCAGAAGGGAAATGAGACTCGTTCAGAGCCAGCTTTCTATTAGTTAAATTATGGCGAATTAAAACTTCAGCAGGCAGGATTTCTGGTAATTGTTGTAAATCTAGTAAACACCTGTATATTGCTCGACGGAGGACTCTGCTACTACAGCTCTTTATAGCTTCATATACTGGAACAATTCTACCCATTTCTAATGAATCACTTGGATTTATTTTTTGATCTAGGATTTCAAACTCTGGATTAATTACTTGAAGAGTACCACTTCCATAACGGTCAACTTCAAATTTGCCATGGAATATTACAATTTGCCCTTTTCGAAAAATTTTTCGTTGTGCCAAATATTCTGAATGAAACCACTTGCAGCGTATCACAGCAGTTTCATCACGACCTGCTAATTCAAAGATTCTTAAGCGGTTTCTTGCTGTTATGTTTAATCCCGTTGTCATAACTTCGACTAAAATCGAAGTTTTTTCTCCTGGCTGAAGATCTATTACATTGCAGAAATTTGTGCGATCCTCATAACGATAAGGTAGGTGGTATAGAAGATCTTCAACTGTTAAGATGTTTTTGAGGGCTAGTTCTTGAGCTCTGCGGGGACCTATACCCTTAACAAATTGAACTGGTGTTTGGAGATCCAACATATAGTTATGGAGGCAATAAGTGTTTTTGCGATAGGCTAATGGTATTTAGCAAACAAAATTGGTTTGCCAATTTTGTTGTTATTAATTTAAAGCTCAATAATATTTTTGTCTTATAACAATTAAGTCTTTCGAATCCAGACCAGGAAACTTTTGATGAAAGAACCGATGTTTCCATCCAAAACGGAGTCTGCGTCGCCCATTTCAAATTTGGTCCGGTGATCTTTAACAATTCGATAGGGATGCAATACATAAGATCTAATTTGGCTTCCCCAAGCAATATCTAATTTGTTAGCTTCGATTGCTTTATTTTCCGCTCTCTTCTTTTCCATTTCTGCTTCATATAATCGAGAACGAAGGATTTTCATAGCCATAGATCTGTTTTTATGTTGTGAGCGTTCATTTTGACATTGGACAACAATTCCCGTGGGGATATGTGTGATTCTAACTGCCGAGTCTGTGGTATTAACGTGCTGACCACCAGCTCCAGTAGACCGATAGGTATCGATTCGAAGGTCTTTTTCTTCAATAGTAATTTTAAATGTGTCATCGATTTCAGGATAAACAAAAACTGAAGAAAAAGAAGTATGTCGGCGCTTGTTCGCATCAAATGGAGAAATTCGTACTAGGCGATGAACTCCAATTTCTGACAATAGGAGGCCGTAGACATTAAGACCTTTAATTATAGCAGTTACTGATTTAATTCCAGCTTCATCCCCAGCTTGGAAATCAACTAAAGTGTGGTTGAATCCCTGTTTTTCAGCCCAACGTAGGTACATGCGAAGTAACATCTGAGCCCAATCTTGTGATTCTGTCCCACCTGCTCCAGGATGAATTGTCAAAAATGCATTTGCTTGAGCGTTTTCTCCACTGAGAAGTGTTTGGGTTTCAATATCTTGTAAGTAATTTTCAAGATTGCTCAGTTCAATCTCGAGATCCTTAGAGACTTCTTCACCCTCAGATCCTAAATCAAAATATGCTTCTATATCATCAATAGATTTGGTTAGGCAGTCATCTATATATATAGCATGTTCAAGCTGTTTTCTTTTTTGGAGAACTTGTTGTGATTCATTTTGATTCTCCCAAAAATGAGGAGAAGCAATTTTTTGTTCTAGTTGGTTAAGTTCACTTTTCTTGTCTTCAGAGTCAAAGATAACTCCGTATATCTTTGACTCTATTTTTCAATGATTGGAAGCTCCGTGTTAATTCGTCTAATGACATTATTACCTCTTGATTCTCATTAATGTAATGTATTGTTACAATTGGTACATAAGGATAATTCATCTTAACATACAGGGGGAGCTGCAGATAAATACAGTTGATTAATTATATGACTGAAAATATTCAATGACTCAATAGTGAAAGTAAAGCTACTCTAAAAACTTTAGTTTCAAAAGACTAAGTTAATAAAGCTATAAAATAATCAATATATTTTGTTTTAGACTACTAATCAATTTAGTTGTTCAAAGGCAGATTAAGTAAAAATAAATAGAACCTTAATGATGATTAATTAAGTTCAGTTTTTAAGTCGTTATGCTATTTGACTTGACAGAGGTTAGTGGAAGCCGTTATAAAGTGACCCATCTGTTTAAGTGATAGTAGCTTTAAGAACGAAAAAGGGAAAGTTGATGGCTAATCATAAATCAGCAGAAAAAAGAGCACGGCAGAGTGAACGAAAACGAATTGCCAATAAAAGTAAATTGAATAGATTGCGAACTCACTTGAAAAAAATGAATAGTGCTATTGAAGAGAAGAATACTGTTGAAATTAAACGATTGTTACCCGCTACATTGTCTCTGATTGATCAGTCGTGTCACGGTAATACCCTCCATAGGAATACTGCTTCGCGTAAGAAATCCCGCTTGATGGCTAAAGTGAATAACATTACTCCAGTTGAAACATCACCTTCCTAAATGTAAAGCTAGCCTCGCTTCTCCTTTAAACTTCTAGTTTAATAATTTCATTAATGTCTTATGATCAGATAGCTTCTGGTGGTGTATACTAATTTTATAGCTATTACAATTGAAGTTATTCCAAGAGAGTTAAAATAGAATGATGTCAAAAAAAAATATCTTTGATCCCTATCAGCTTCGACCGGAAAACATAGAAGATTCACCTTCAACTTATTGGGGAATTTTTCGACGTATTGGGCCAGGTTTGATTCTTGCTAGCTCTATTGTAGGTTCAGGTGAACTAATTGCTACAACAGTACTAGGAGCAGAAAATGGATATACGCTCCTTTGGTTAATCATCCTCAGTTGTTTCATTAAAATTGTTGTTCAGAATGAGCTTGGACGATATGCCATTGCAACTGGTGAAACAACTCTTGAAGCTTTTAATCGAGTACCTGGTCCTCGTTTAGGGGTTTCTTGGCTTGTATGGGCTTGGTTTTTAATGATCATGTTTACTTTGATGCAGATTGGTGCAATGCTTGGAGGAATCTCTGAAATACTCAATGGATTAATGCCTTCAGTTTCAATTGTCAGCTGGGTCTGGATCATCAACTTGCTCACTGTTGTTCTCTTAATCACCGGTCGTTACTGGGTGGTTGAGCGTGTATCAATGGGTTTAGTTATTAGTTTTACGGTTCTAACAGTTAGCTCTGCATTTGTGATGCTTAAACAACCACAATTTTTTTCGTGGTCAGAAGTTTTAAGTGGATTATCTTTTCATCCTCCGGTGGGCGGTCTAATAACAGCTGTTGCAGCTTTTGGGATTACTGGTGTAGGTGCTAGTGAACTAATAGTGTACCCATACTGGTGTATTGAGAAAGGCTATGCACGCTTTAGTGGACCTAGAGATGAAACTCTAGCTTGGAAGCTAAGAGCCTCGGGTTGGATCCGAGTAATGGGCGTAGATGTGGTTAATTCTATGGTTATTTATACATTTGCTACAATTGCCTTTTATTTTTTGGGAGCAGGTATTCTCCATGAACAAGGTCTAATTCCTAAAGGCTCTGATATGATAAGAGTTCTATCTAACATGTTTACACAAACTCTAGGTGCCTGGTCGTTGCCCTTATTTCTTGGGGGAGCCTTTGCTGTTCTGTACTCTACTATTTTTGCAGGAACAGCAGCCAACTGTCGGGTTTTTGCAGATTTTACAGGGATGTTAAAGCTTTACAATAAGAATGACTATACAAAACGACTATTTGTTACCCGAATCTTTGTAGTGATATTAATGTTTGTACCATCACTATATTTTATGTTTTTGCAGGCTCCTGTTCTGATGGTCCTCATTGGTGGGGCTGCTCAAGCAATTATGTTGCCGATAATTGGTTTTGCAACTCTATATTTGCGTTATTGGCATA
This sequence comes from Terriglobia bacterium, assembly GCA_022452285.1. Classification (GTDB taxonomy): domain Bacteria; phylum Acidobacteriota; class Terriglobia; order Versatilivoradales; family Versatilivoraceae; genus JAKUNG01. The sequence continues at coordinate 47,585 of JAKUNG010000012.1, forward strand.
TGCCTAAGCAAATCTTACCGAAGCATTGGATTACTGCAGGTCTCTGGATTTCCTCAATTATAATGGCTTTTATGATGGGTTATTCATTTATTCAACGGGTGTTTGGATAATTTAAAAACATTACTACAGATACATTTTATGTAGATCAAAGCAAAAGAGTATTATTCTCTGTTCTTGGACAAAAATCTAAAGACACTTCACCTAAGACTGGGGACTGTTTGTGGTCCTTCTGGAAGTACAGCAATTCGACAGCTCTCGCCATATTTTTTTTGTAGTTGTGTGATTAATATTGGAATATTACGAACGGGTTTTAAATGGGCTTTATATACAGAATCTTCAGGTAAGGTGGAATAAAGATAGATTTCGGATTGGATTAAAATTTTTGCGAGGATTTGGACCTGCCATTGGTCTTGAATTGGTTTTCTTTGGCCAGCTATTTTGCTGAGAAGTGCGGATGGAGATTGTTCTGAAGAAAGTAAGGCTTTAAAATTACCTTCATCAGGAATTCCATCTGAACATTCGGACGCCATGATTATAGTTCCTCCAGGCTTAACGATTTGAGAGGCAGCAGACATTCCTTTAACAGCTTGATAAAGATTTAAGTCCAACGGAAATCCAGAATTAGTGGTAATGACTACATCATAAGGCTCTGCTACGGTCTGCATTACTGATTTTCTGACAAATTGGCATCCTTTATGATGAGCTTCTTTACAATTACCTGCAAAGATACCAGTTATCTCTTTTAATTTGTTGAGTGTGACATTAAGAATAAAATCAGGTCTAACTAAATCAGCGATTTCTGACATTTCTTGGTGGATGGGGTTTTTCGCAGTCTCCCCCCAGGTTGAATGGGGATGATCTATCATTTTAGCAGAATGGTTATTTAAGATGCTCTCAAAAGCTCCAACTCCTAAAAGGACTGCCTTAGGTCCCCCTGAGAAACCAGCAAAAAGATGAGGTTCAATAAATCCTGTTAAAATTTTGAGTTTTGCTTGAACAAAATCTTTATTTACCCAGACCTCATTCCCAAATTTACTAAGCCCTAATCGAACCATACTTGATCGATTTTTGGGTTGATGCTGGACTATTCTATAGTTCTGGACAATATTTTCCCCAAGCATCTCGTTTAGTTCGACTTCAGTATTTGGGCGGTGAGTTCCTACCGCATTTATTAGGGTAATCTGTTTTTTCGGAATGTGGTCAAGTTGAGATAAAAGAATTGGGAGGACCGTTCTGCTTGGCATTGCTCGAGTACGGTCAGGAAAAATGACTGCAACAGAGGCATCTGAATCAGCAAGTTGTCTAAGAGGTGGACTTGCAACCGGATTTTGAAGAGCTTGAAGAATGGCAGAGCCCTCATCCTTTATGCCTTCAACAAAACTTGGTTCAATAATATCGATATCTTTGGAAGGAAGATCAACTATTAGGCCATTCTTTCCATAGGCTAGCTTTACTTTCATTTTAACTCCAGGGCTTAAAAAAATAAGCTAAAATAAATTAGAGTGCAGTGGAGAAAATTATAGAACAAGACGTTGAGTGAATTCGAAGGTTAGTATACTTTTATTTTAGATAATTAGCCTTAATTTCTTTTTTAAGTTGTCACGATGTTTAGAGTTAAGATAAGGTTAATCCCACAATGAAAGAGACTGATTTTTTTAACGAAAAAGATGTTGAAAAACAAGCGACTCTCAATTGTTTATTTTGCGGCCAGAGAGATAGTTATAACATACGGTGGCGTCAACGGACAAAAAAAGAGAGGTTGCCCTCAAGTGCTTCCCGAGAAGATCTACAGAAATTTGCAAAAGCTCAATCCTATCTCATTCGCATCGATGATAAAGTCTCTTGTAAGAATATTCGTTGCCGCAAACGGTTTGAAATATCAGGTCTCCAGACAGTAGCTTTTTTGTCTTAGGAATAGAATAAGGTAAACGCCAAAGAAAAAGAATTTGTATTTTAGATAACAACTTGGTTTGTTTGCTAGTAAAGGACCAAAGAAATGTAGCTTAATCATGATTAGAGGGGTTTCATGGTATTTTTAAAATAATCTTTCCAAACTGGTGTGCCTGTTCCATTCTAAGATGGGCATCTGAAGCCTTTTCCAATGTAAAACTTTTGTCAATAGGTGGCTTTAAATTGTTTTCAGTGTAGAGTTTTAGAAAAGCTGTTAACTCAGTTGGGCTAGCCATAGTTGAGCCTAAAATTGAGACTTGTTTCCAAAATAATCTCCTTATTTCAAGTTCTTTTGTTGGTCCTAAGGTTGCTCCATAGGAAACTATTTTCCCTCCTGGAGCAATTAGTGCTAAAGCCTTTTGAAGAATATGGCCACCAGTTCCGTCAATTATTACATCCAGTGATTTACCATTCAAAAGATGTCGGAGCTTTTGATCCCAATCACTTTCTAGGTAGTTAACTCCTCCTAAAGCACCAAAATTGCAGGCAGTTTTGATCTTCTTTTCACTACTCGATGTTACGAATAGATCTGCTCCAAGCACTTTGGCGATTTGTAAAGCAAAGACCGCGACACCTCCACCAATGCCCGTGACAAGCATAGTTTCGTTGGCTTTAATCTGTGCTTTAGTTACAACAGCCCTGTAAGCTGTCATTCCGGCAAGAGAGAGTGCGGCGGATTCTTCGTAGGTCAGTGTTTCTGGCTTAGGTAGGGCATTAGAGGCAGGGATTGTGACTAGCTCAGCATAAGTGCCATTATCTGGCATTCCCAAAATTTTCATTTTAGATCCCTGTACTTTAGTATGGTGACCCCAATCAAAACAGGGATTAAGAATAACTGGTTGACCAACGTCTAGGGATTTAACACTGGATCCGAGTGCAATGATTTCGCCAGAGCCATCTGATCCTAGTATTGTAGGTAATTGAATGTCGGCATAGAGTCCTTTCCGAATCCATAAATCACGATGGTTTAAAGCCGCTGATTTTAGACGGACCAGTACCTCATTTTCTTGAGGAACTGGATCCGGAAGATCGTCATAGCAGAGCTTTTCGGGACCTCCTAATTCTTTGAGTACTATCCCTTTCACTGTTCACTCCTAAATGATTCAACCAAATTAGCTGCTCTTAGAATTTAAATATCTGTTAGATAAATTTAGCAGTTGAGGAAAATACAGTCCTGAATTTTTAATGACAGAAGCGATTACATTAACACGTTATATTTCTTTAATTCAAGGTCAACAGATTTTAGTTTTTTCTAGTTTTGTTAGAACTGTATCCCTGTTTTTGATGACTCTGTTCTGTTTATTATTGGTTTAATTAAATATAATAAGTCCATTGTAAGGCTTTTTGTTGGAGCTTAATTATTTAAAAATTAAATCTATGAAACTAAAAAATAATCAGGACAAAAACCACCAACGACACCATTCGTTACGAGGAGTTATTATTCAAGGACTGTTACTACTTGGATTATGGCTTCATTTAAGTGGGCACTATGATTTGTTTCATATTACTATAGGTATAGTATCTGTGGGACTAGTAATGTTTATTAATGCTCCATTAAAGAATTTTAAATTTTTTCACGATGACTATTCTCCGTGGAGCAGTCTAAAAATTAAAGGCTTGATCAGTTATTTTACTTGGTTGCTTGGAGAAATTATTACGAGTGGTTTCCAGGTAGCCTATTTAGTTTTACATCCAAAAATGCCAATAAATCCTCACCTGATCAAATTCCAGGTAAAGATGCCTAATTTGGCTGCAAAAATCATCTTGGGTAATTCGATTACACTAACTCCGGGTACAGTAACAGTTGAACTTAGTGAGGATGAATTTCTAGTCCATGTGCTTACCCCACAATCAGCCAAAAACTTAATTAATGGGAAAATGGCTATCAAGGTAGCAAGGATTTTTGATCGCTCAGTTAGTGAAGTTATTAGAGACGTTACAATATTCCAAATTAATGAGGTCTCTTAAATGGAAAACTTCTATCTTTTTATTGCAATTACTCTAATTATCATTATTTTAGTTCCGTTTTACCGAGTGTTAGTGGGGCCTACCATTTTTGACCGGTTGTTAAGTGTAGGCGCCATTGGAACTAAGACGATAGTACTCATCTGTGTAGTTGGTGTAATTTTTGGGCGAATTGAATTGTTTGTGGATATCATTCTCACTTATGCCGTTCTTAATTTTATCGCTTTGGTTGTCATTGCTAGATATTTTCAAAATCGTGAGAGTATGAATGAGTAACTTAATCAATGTATTGAGTATTATAATGATTTGCTTCGGTATTTTTATGATGCTGATTGGTAGCATTGGGATAGTTCGGTTGCCTGATTTTTTTTGTCGAATCCACGCTACTACAAAGATTGATACTGTAGGAATTTTGTTTTGTTTGGGAGGATTTTCCATTCATGAAGGAATTACTCTTACTAGCCTGAAACTCCTTACCGCCATAGTTTTTATAGGACTTTCTTATCCTGTTGGTTCGCATGTTTTAATGAATGTAGCAGCTCGCCACAGATTTGGAAGTGAATTGATAACTTCTCAAAAATCTCAAAAGAAGGATGTCTTGTAATGTTCTCACTGTTGGGGACGGTCTTAGGTTTGATATTGATTATAACAGCTCTAATTTCCCTTCAAGTAAGGAATTTAATTGCTGCAGTGGTAACATTGACTGCTTTTAGTTCCATTCTCGCCCTAATTTATCTTTTATTAGGTGCTATTGATGTTGCTCTTACAGAGGCTGTGGTGGGTGCAGGAATTACTGGTGTGTTATTTATTATAGCAATACTCCGCACCTCCGATAGGAGTACTGATTGAAAAAAACACCTCTAATTATATTGACTTTCTTTGCTGTGGCACTTATATATTCCACTTCTTGGTTACCTAATTTGGGAGACCCCCAGTCTTTGCATCACAGGGAACATAGTCCTATAGGTTCTCAAGTAGCAGCAGATTACTACATTAAATTTGCTGGTCAGGATGCAGCCTCCCCTAACATTGTCACTGTTATTTTGGCAGATTATCGTGCCTTTGACACTTTGGGAGAGATAATAGTGATTCTTACTGCCGGTATAGTTTGCTTCGTGATTCTGAGAAAAAACTTATGATAACTAGTTCTAACAATCCAATTTTAATTATTGCCAGTAGGTTCCTTACTCCATTTATTCAACTATTTGCCCTATATGTAATCGTCCATGGCCACTATGGTCCTGGTGGTGGATTTCAAGGTGGTGGTATTCTAGCTGCAAGTATTATTTTATTGCGCCTCTCACTTGGAACAGAAAAATCCGAAAAGGTTTTTAGAAGAACATGGGGTATTCCACTAGGATTTTTTGGTGCTCTAGTTTTTTTTAGTATAGGGTTGCTTACAATGCTTTTTGGTGGGAACTTTTTAGAATTTGATGAACTAGGTCTCCTTGGATTTAATAAAGTAGGGTCTCATTTTTATGGAATTTTACTAATTGAAATTGGTGTTGGTATAGCAGTTATGTCTACGATAGTATCAATTTTTGATAATCTTTCGGGAGAATTAGACGGTGATTGAATTTTTTCTTGGTCATCAGCTATATTGGGTTGTTTCCCTTCTTATAGTAGTAGGCCTTTATGGAATGCTTGTAAAAAAAAATCTTCTAAAGAAAGTTCTCGGATTGAATATTTTTCAATCCGGTATTATTTTATTTTTTGTTGCAAGCGCTTCTAAGCGTAATGCCACTGTTCCCATTGTTGAAGCTACTACTAAGATAATTGACTCATCGCAGTACATAAACCCTCTTCCACATACACTAATGCTAACTGCTATTGTTGTCAGTGTTTCCGTAACAGGTGTTGCACTTGCGCTGCTGATAAAAATTTATCAAAAGTACAAGACTTTAGACGAAGAACTTCTCCTTAAACAGATGCAATGATCCAAGCCCATTTGCCGCTGCTGATTCCTCTCACATTGCTTTTTTTTGCATTACTCATTCCTTTGTTTGGTACTAAAGTTCCTCGTAGCGCTTATTTTTTAGCTTTGTCGGGGAGTTTTCTGGCATTTCTCATATCTTTATATGGTTTGGTCCGGGTTGCCACAGATGGTGCAATTTCTTATAACATGGGAGGATGGGCGCCCCCGATTGGAATTGAGTTCATTTTAGATCCTCTGTCATCTTTTATGATGCTGATTGTTACGGGGATTTCCTTCTTAGTAATAATTTACGGTTACCGCGTAGTACCTGAAGAACATCCCCAAACGCAAGTATCCTACTTTAGTATAGTAATGCTGATGTTGACTGGTTTTAGTGGAATCGTATTAACGGGTGATTTATTCAATCTTTATGTGTTCCTGGAAATTGCGTCTTTGGCCAGTTATGCAATAGTAGCTCTTGGCGACAAAAGATCGCTGGTGGCTTCTTTCCGTTATCTTATGTTGGGGAGCCTAGGATCAGCCTTTTATTTGTTAGGCATAGGATTTATTTATTTTATGGGGGGATCTCTTAACATGAAAGATGTCTCTCAAATTCTTCCTTTCATAAGTGGCGAGCCTGCTGTTATTGCTGGTTTGATTTTCGTTGTAACTGGCATTGCTCTCAAGATGGCGTTATTCCCTCTACATTTTTGGTTGCCAGATGCCTATAGTTCAGCCTCATCAGTTAGTGTGGCATTATTAGCTCCTTTGGGCACAAAGATTGGGGCCTACATTCTTATTAGATTCCTTTATTTTATTTTTGAACCCGAATATGTCACTACTACAGTGCCAATTACAAGCATAATCAGTTGGTTGTCCGTAGCTGGGATTATCTATGGTTCTATAATGGCAATTGCACAGGATGACCTAAAAAGAATGTTAGCCTATAGCAGTGTTGCTCAAGTTGGTTATATCGGTCTAGGTGTTGGCTTAGCTACTCCTCTGGCTCTTACTGGTGCGCTGCTTCACATAATGAACCACTCTTTAATGAAGGCTGCTCTGTTTCTAGTTGCTGGTAACTTACAGATTCGAATCGGTCACTCAAATATTCAAAAATTTAATCAGAAATTAAGACACACTATGCCTTGGTCAATGGCTGCCTTTTCACTAGGTGCCTTGTCCATGATTGGAATTCCACCTACTGCAGGATTTTTCAGTAAATGGTACCTTATAGTGTCAGCAGTTGGAGAATCACAATGGTTTTTTGTATTTGTGATTTTACTTAGTAGTTTGCTTAATGCAGTGTATTTTTTTAGAGTAATTGAAAAGGTTTATTTGTCGCCATCAAAGGAGTCTCTGACGGATCTTCCTGAGGAAGAGGAAGAAAACAAATATGCTCAAAATGAGGTAAGCTTTTCAATGCTAACTCCTACTCTCATACTGTCAGCATGTCTACTGGTAATAGGTATCTTAAATTACTTTATTGTGAATAATCTAATTGATGTAATGATTCCATCTAATTTTTAGTTGAATAACTACTAACCACTCAGTTGACATAAGCCCTACAACCCATGAATTCCATTACCATCTATGAATCAATTGTTCCGCTGTTAGCTGTTGTAGTTTCAATGGTGGCTATCCCTCTTATTCTTATTAGCTCTTCCCAGCCAAAGCTTAGGGAGTTTTGGACATTAGCAGCTTCTATTGTTAAATTTAGTTTGGTATTTTCTTTGTTGCCAGGAGTTCTTGATGGCAAGGTTGCGGCTACGGAGATTGTTCAACTTTTTCCAAATATAAGCTTGAGTTTAAAAGCTGATGCGTTAGGTGTTTTTTTTGGTCTTATTTCTTCTTTTTTGTGGATTATAACCTCTATATATTCAATTGGATACGTACGTATTTTAAAAGAAAAACATCAAGCAAGATATTTTGCTAGTTTTGCTTTGTGTATTTCTTCTACCCTTGGTATTGCCTTTGCAGGGAACCTTCTGACATTTATTATTTTTTATGAACTTCTTACGGTTGCAACTTATCCTTTAGTTATTCATAAGGGCACAACGGTTGCTATAAAGGCTGGACGTAAATATTTGGTATATACCCTTACGGCAGGTGTGTTGTTGGTAGCTGCAATAGCAGTGACTAGTCAAATGATAGGTCAAGTTGAATTTCAAGCTGGAGGAATTTCTGAATTTAAAGATTTATCACCCTTAACTATTAAAGTCTTATTTGTTTTATTTGTTGGTGGGCTAGGGGTTAAGGCAGCTATTATCCCATTACACAGCTGGTTACCAACAGCAATGATAGCACCAACTCCAGTAAGCGCTTTACTGCATGCAGTCGCCGTCGTTAAATCTGGTGTTTTTGGGATTGTCAGATTAGTTGGCTTTGTCTTTGGACCGGAGATTCTTAGTCAGTTTGGACTTAATGGGGTACTAGTAATTCTTGCTGGATTTACAATCTTAGTTTCCTCATTGTTAGCATTTTCTGAGAATAACTTGAAAGGTCGGTTAGCTTATTCGACAATTAGCCATTTGTCTTACATTGTCATGGGTGCTGCTTTAATGTCTCCAAGTGGTTTAATTGGAGGGCTGTTGCATATTGTCAACCACGCTATATTGAAGATTACATTGTTTTTTTGTGCTGGTGCAATCTATGTCAATTTTCACAAGGAAAAAATCACGGAGTTAAATGGCATTGGAAGAGCGATGCCTTGGACTATGGGGGCTTTTACCCTTGCTTCTATAGGCCTTGTGGGAATTCCCCCAGTTAATGGATTCATGAGTAAATGGTATCTAGGACTAGGTGCACTAGAGTCAGGACAAATAATTGTACTAATAATTCTTTTGATAAGTGGTTTATTAAATGCAGGGTATTTTTTCCCTATTGTGTACAGAGCTTTTTTTAAAGAGTCAGAAGAGTTTAAATCTTCTAAAGAAGCTTCAAAATGGATGGTGGTACCACTAGTATTCACTGCAGTGTTATCCATATTAATTGGAGTTAAGCCTGACCTATTCTTTAAGTTTTTTCCTTTGGCAGTGCAAATCAGTCAAGAAATTTTAGGGGTCTAAACAGAAATGAAACTGTGGTATTGGAGTATTCTTTGTAGTCTCATTATTGGTTCGTTATTAGCTGAAAAGATGTTTGTTCATGATGAAACTCATGTCTCTGACATGTGGCAATATATTCCTGGATTTCATTTTATTATAGGATTTTTGGGCTGTTTTGTCTTTCTTGGCTCAAAATTTCTTGGGAGAAGAATTCTGCAGAAAAGAGAGAACTACTATGATGTGGACTGAAGGTTTTATCCACCCTGCGCTCATACTCTTTTTAGGATGTTTGGTCCTCCCCCTGATTTCTAAGAAAACTCAAGGATTATTTTTCCCATTATTCCCTTTAGCCGCTCTGTGGATATGCTGGAATGTTCCTTTGAATCAAGGTGTTCAGATTGAATTTATGCAGTATCAGCTATCTATTTTTGAAGTAGATCGTTTAAGCCGAATTTTTGGAGTTATTTTTTCACTCATAACTGTTGCTGCTGGAATCTTTGCTAGTCATCTTAGAGATACTAGACAACATATATCAGCTTTAATCTATGCTGGTAGTGCTTTAGGAGTTGTTTTTGCTGGAGATTGGATCACTCTTTTTGTTTTCTGGGAGGTAATGGCTATTTCTTCAAGTCTCCTTATTTGGACTAGAAACAATCAAAGTTTCAATGTCGGTCTACGTTACTTAGTGGTTCATTTGTTAGGGGGAAGTATTCTTCTAGGGGGAATTCTCTGGCATATACATGATGGTGGGAACATTATTATCGATTCTTTGAAAAGTGATCAGTTTCCTTCTTGGTTGCTTGTAATTGGAATTGGCTTAAATGCTGCTATTCCTCCGCTACATGGTTGGCTTGCTGATGCCTATCCAAAAGCAACTATTACAGGAGCAATATTCTTAAGTGCATTGACTACTAAATCAGCCGTCTACCTATTAGTAAGAGTGGCGTCAGGTTGGGAAATTTTAATAATACTTGGGGTTGTAATGGCAGTCTATGGAGTGGTATATGCTGTGCTTGTCAATGATATAAGAGAAATTCTTTCATACCATATCATTAGTCAGGTTGGCTATATGGTAGTAGGCATCGGTATTGGTACTCAATTTGCTATCAATGGTGTGGTGGCCCATGCCGTCTGCCATATTCTTTATAAAGCTTTATTGTTCATGGGGGCTGGTGCGGTTTTAAAACAAACAGGGAAGAGCAATTTAATGGAACTTGGTGGATTGTTTAAGAGTACGCCATTAACCTTCTTCCTTTATATGGTAGGTGCTTTTTCAATTTCTGGATTTCCACTTTTTAATGGTTTCATTAGTAAATCAATGGTTATTAGTGCAGCAAGAGAGGAAGGGTTTCAGGTGATTTTCGTTTTCCTAATTCTTTCTTCAGTGGGAACGTTCCTTCATACAGGTTTAAAATTACCATATTATACTTGGTTTGGACCTAATAGGAGTATTGAGCTAGTTTCTACACCTCCTAATATGTACATTGCTATGGGTATGTTAGCTGGCTTTTGTATTTTATTTGGAGTAGCACCGTCTATTCTCTATGATCTACTACCTTATTCCGTAGACTACAAGCCATACACAGGCTCTCATTTAGTCGAAAGTATTCAACTGATTTCAGCAGGCTTTTTGGGTTTCTGGTGGTTCCGATCAAAATTTAGCAGTGAAGCTAAAATCGTTCTTGATGTCGACTGGATTTACAGGAAAGGTTTTAGAGGCTTAAGTCATAGTTTGTTATTAAGAATTCGAAGACTTTTTGATAATGCTGAACTCAAACTGTTTGAAATATCCAGGTGGTTGACACACTATTCACGGAATCCTTCATACGCTCTTAAGTCAATGAGACCTAGCCTTGAAGTGACTGGATCGCTTATTCTTTTAAGCTTTATTTTATTTTTAGTGATCTCTATTTTTAAATAACATGATTTGATATGAAAAGGTTGGCCTACATTTAATCAGAATAGAGTCATAGAGATTAAAGTATTAAGCTATAGTGTTAACATAGTACGGAAAAGATAAGTACTCGTTGAAATATTGTCGAAAAAGATCATAACTTATTTATGCAACTAAACTCCTTTTTCCCTGCACCTCCAGCCTTGCCTATTCCTATTAATCCCCCAAGGGAGAACAATGATATCTGTAAGCTTTTGATGGAGACGGATTGGGTAGAGTTACTCGAGGTCAAAACGGATCTGTTGGTTAAAGCTGGAGCGCTTTGGTTATTTGGTTTTCTTGAAGAGTCACATCGGTTGGTTCAGCAGGATTGTAGTCGGGAGGGAAAATATTGGCACGCATTGATTCACCGTAGTGAGGGTGATTTTAGCAACTCTCTTTACTGGTTTAATCAAGTTGGGGAACATCCAATTTTTGAAGTTATTCGCAGTAAATGGGCACTGGAGAATGCCCACTCAGAAATAAATCATGAGTGGAGTCCTGAGTTTTTTGTGACACTATGCAAAAAGGTCCGTCAGGGAAATTCAGAAAGTAAAATCTCAGTCGATGTACAATTGATGGCTCAAATGGAATATAACTTTTTAATGCAATTTATCTTGCAGCAATCCAAGTCTTAACTTGATTTGGACTAAAGGTCATTGCTTGGCTACAAGATTTCCCCTAAGTAGTTTTCGAAAATCAGATTTTGGGCAAAATCCTTTAATTTTAGAGAAGAAGCAGGATTGCTGGGCAAGGCTTTTCTAGGAACTAAACCAATGATCTCAGAATAGGCAATGGTAACTTTCAAAGTAGTTGCTTTATTCAAAACCTGATCAAACACCTGTTGCATGGAAGTTACTTTAAAATTTGTTAGATTCATCGATACTTGAACTTTTGCTTTTGTTTTTAAATTCACTCCAATTGCTTTCACACAGGGTAGACCTCCACTAGAGGAGCGGATAGAAGTTGCAATCTGTTTTGCAATGAGAATATCTGAAGAGTTTAAGACTATATTATAGGCAATCAGAAAGGTTCGAGCACCAACTACAGTGGCTCCAGCTGTGGGATGCAGATAATTTCTGCCAAAGTCTGGTAGATAGTTACTGTCAGTTTTCACTCTTACCTCTAATTCTTCAAATTGCCCCCTTCTAATATTTTCCAACCTCTGCCGATTCGGCCGTTTAGCTGCTGCTTCATAAAAATAAACGGGGATAGAAAGGCGTTGATAGATTTGTTTTCCTACTTCGTGAGCAATTTCTACACAGTCATCTATTGTAGCGTTTTGGATTGGAACAAAGGGAATAACATCTGTAGCACCAATTCTAGGGTGTACTCCATAGTGTTCAGTCAAGTTAATTAGTTCAGCGGCTTTTTCGGTAGCTTTCACTGCAGCTTCCCCAATTGTGTCTTTTTCTCCGGCAAATGTGATTACTGTTCTATGATGATCCTTGTCCATTGAAAATTGCAATACTTCAACTCGAGATACAGCTTGAATTGCTGAAACAATTTGGTCAATAACTTTTTGGTTTTTACCGTCACTAAAATTGGCTATACAGGCAACAATAGTTTTCATTGTTTTAACTTGGGGAGGTGCATGCTGTAACTTTGATGGAAAGACTGTCTAAAGGTCATTTTCAAATAACGGAAGTCCAAATTTTACAATTTCATCATAGTGAGCAGGATATGATGTTGACAGGGAACTTCTGCAACTTCATAAAATAATTCAGTCTGAGCCATAAGAAAAGACCTGTTTTGAACTATATACTGACCTTGCTATCTCAACAAACCATATCAAATAATTGGATCATCAGGCCGTCTTTCCCATGGATGTCTTCTTGGGCCTGTGTTTTTAGATAGGGGGTTTCTTAGAAGAAGGGCATATTTTTCAGGAAGAGTTTTTGGACTCCCATTTTTGTTTAGAATTACATGGGTTGTACTTCCTGTTGCAATTAGTATGCCATTTTGCTTATTAAGGATTTGATATTGAAAACGAAGAGCTCTTTTTTTTAGAGAGGCAATGGACGTCCGAATTTTTACGAGTTCATCATAGTGAGCAGGAGCATGATATCGACAGGAAACTTCTGCCACTGCAAGGAACGATTCAGTCTGAGCCTCCATTTCTGCATAAGAAAAGCCCTGTTTTCGACAATATTCTGACCTTCCTATTTCAAACCATATCAAATAATTGGAGTAGTAAACTACGCCCATTTGATCTGTCTCTGCATATCTGATACGGATCTGGTAATCAACCCAGTGGCTTATATCCTTAGAGGAAGATGCAGCAGTACCATTTTGGTCATGGGGAGGGGGAATGAATACCATCGATGTAACATTTATTAGGGTGCAGATGCACCAGTAGAGGTCAAAGAAGCATTGAAGCTCTCAATAACTTTACGAGTAATATCAACTTCCGGAGCAACGTAAAAGAATTGAGCATTTTGTTTTGAAGAATCCAAAATCATTGAAATTTTTTGTTCGGCAGCAAATTTCTGTAGCACCGGGATCAACTTATTCACAATGCCATTAAATATTCCCTGTTGCATATTATTAAATTCTTTTTGGGCGTCTTCCTGTTCCCGTTTTAGCTGAGTATTCTTAGTTTCGATATTATTATTAAGCATTCTTTGAGCAAGAGGATTGAGTTTTGCCCCTTGTTCAACTAACTGTCTCTGCAGGGTTTGAATTTCGTTATTTTTTTTTGCCAATTCTTCTTGTCTTGTTGCCATTTTTTTTTGAAAATCTGCAAGAAGCGTTTTTCCTTCAGAACACTCACGGATCACAGTAAATAAATGAATAACAGCAACTTTTTCTCCGAAGGCCTCCTGAGGTGTCAATGTTAAGGGGACAACTAAACTCAACGACAAAAAGGCCAATGTAATTGTTCGTAGCATTGTAACTCCTTACTTCAAAATTTAGAAAATACCTTCTTTTCCCTAAGATAGTAACATATATGTCAAAGCTAGCTTGTAATAGTTCCTTATTTAGAGAGAGGTAGTAATCATACTGTCCATCAGAGTAACTTGTAAAGAAACAAGTGTCTAGATGTGGTATTTCAGTGTTTAACTGTTGTTTGCTTGTTATCTTTGAAGATCAGTTTTGTTAGAAGATATTACCTCTATGGAAAGTACTTTTCTAGAATAGAGATAGGAAGCAGTTTAATAATGTCATTGTAGGTAACTACAATGACAAGAAGAATTACCATAGCAAATCCAACTTGAGCTACTCTTTCACGGACTTTTAAACTGAGGTCGTGGCGAAAGATTGATTCAATAAGAATTATGGTGATCACGCCACCATCTAGAATTGGAATTGGTAAAAGGTTAACAATTCCTAAATTTAAACTAATCGCTGCAATCAGGAATATTAAATCATTAAGGCTAGATTTTGCAGCCATACTAGATTGTTTAGCAATTTCAATGGGACCTCCAACCATCCGCATTGAAATTTGTCCTTGGACCAATCGATTAAGAAAATTAAATATTAAACCGGCAAATTTATAATTTTGTTCGAACGATGTTTTTATGGATTCAGTAAAACTGAGGTCTTTTGTGGTGGTTCTGGGTCGTGAATATAAACTTACACCGATCATTCGACGCTGTTGGGTTTCATCCAAATAGGGTGTAACATTTAAATCAATCTCCTCGTCATTACGTAAAACTGTCATTGCAATAGTCTTATCCTTATTTCCGTTTAAAGAATCAATCAGATCTAACCCTATTTTTCTTAACTCAACGCCTGCTACCTTAATTACTTGGTCACCAGGAAGAATACCAGCTTGGTAAGCAGGTTTTTCTGGTAAGACATCCCCTATCCAAACAGAAGCTAATTCAAAAGGTAGTGCGCCTAGGAATCCAACATGTTCTTTTCCGCGTGTCTCTGGAACAACAGTCGTCGAGAAAATTTTCTCTCCTCTTTTAACTTGAAGTTTTAAAGATTTTTCTGGGCTGGATCTTACTTCAAACAAAAATTGTTCCCAGGTCGGATCTTGTAATTCGTTGATTTGTAATATTTGATCGTTTGGTCTGAGGTTGTTTTCAGCTACAGAACCTGCTTTAACTAAACCTATAACAACAGGTTCCCTTGGCCAAAGAGGAACTTCGTAGTGGTAATAATAGAGACCAGTAAGTAAGGCTACAGCAAGTAGACCATTCATAACGGGGCCCATAATGGCTACAATAAATCGTTGCCACTTGGGATGTGAAAGAAACTCTTCGACGCCTCCTGTAGCGTCTTCAGGGTTTTCGCCGGCCATGCTGACATATCCGCCAAGAGGAATAGCACATATTTTGTATTCTGTTTCTCCTTTGCGAAAACCTAGTATTTTTGGACCAAAACCTACAGCAAAGGCATTAACTTTAATGCTAAAAATCTTAGCAGCCCAAAAATGGCCTAATTCATGCACAACTACTATTGTGCCAAACACTAAAACCACACTAAAAACACTTGAAAAAAAATCTAGCATTGAGAACAACTCTTAATTTAGTTTAGTTAAGGTGGATAAAATTTATTTCAAGGACCTACAATATATCGATTAAGTCCTGGGCTTTTCTATTAAATAAAATCAGTTTCGATCAGTCGGTCTGTTTCAAACCTGACCTTTTTATCATACTCTACAATTTCCGTAACTGAAGAAAAATTAATTTTCTGATTAAAAGTGCCCATCATTTTACCTATTACTTTTGGAATTTCCAGAAAGCTAATTTTCTTTTTGAGAAAAGCGTCTACTGCAATTTCATCTGCTGCATTTAAAACACAAGGTGCAGTTCCTAATGATTGGGCAGCTTGAAATGCTAATTCTAGACAAGGAGATTTACCTAAATCAGGTGTTTGAAATTCTAACTTTCTTAATTGATTAACATCAAGCTTTCCTTTGGAACGAGATGTTCGTTGGGGATAATTAAATGCGTAGTGAATAGGCTGACACATATCAGTTAAACCTAACTGTGCAATCAAAGAGCCATCTACAAATTCAACCATAGAATGAATAATTGATTGAGGATGTATAAGGACAGAAATTTGGTGCACCTTGAGATTAAATAACCATTGGGCCTCTATAACTTCAAGGCCCTTATTCATTAGTGTGGCAGAGTCCACTGTAATTCGGTTGCCCATTTTCCAAGTTGGATGATTTAGAGCCATTTGAGGTGTCACTGTAGAAAGTTTAGCACGAGAGAAGTTCAAAAAAGGCCCTCCAGATGCAGTCAAAATAATACGGGATATTTCATCGGGTTCTCCACATCGCAGACATTGGTGAATAGCACTGTGTTCGCTGTCAACTGGGATAATCTGTGTTCCAGTATTTCGAGCTATGTTTGTGACTAACTCTCCAGCAACAACTAAAATTTCCTTATTAGCTAAAGCGATTGTTTTTCCGTGCTCAATAGCTTGAATAGTTGGTTCCAAACCAGCTATACCTACTATAGAGCTAACTACTAAGTTAGTTTCTGGAAGGGTTGCAACTTCTAATAGTCCTTCAATTCCACTCAGTAACCTTGGTCTGTCTGACAATGGCAGATCCATTAACTTTTTCTTTAGCAAGTCTTTAGACGTAGAGTTGGAAACAGAAACTGTTTGTGGACGAAACACTTTAATTTGTTTAAAAAGCTCATCAATATTATTGCCAGCTGCTAAACCAATCACTTTAAAGAGGCTAGTGTTTTCTCCAACTACCCTTAGACAATTTTGGCCGATCGAACCTGTTGATCCCAAGATTGATAAGTTTTTCATAGTTTTTTGACCTCTTGGGGCAATGCTAAAAAATAAGAACTTAGGTGGAAAAACTTCACGTAGTTATTCAAAAAATGATAGATAAAAGAATAAGACAGGAGCTCCTAGTAAAATGCTATCTATCCGATCCAGCATGCCTCCATGTCCAGGTAATAAGTTCGAAGAATCTTTAAGATGTGCACTTCGTTTCATTGCTGATTCTGTGAGATCCCCTAACTGACCTAAAACACCTAATGTCCATCCAAGAAAAAGCAGTTCAATAAACGCTGTTTGAAGAAAAAAATACTGTCCAACTATGACCGCTAGGGTATTACCTATTAAACCTCCAACTGAACCAGCCCAAGTTTTGTTTGGACTGATTCTAGGTGCCAGCTTTCGCTTGCCTAAAAGTCGACCAACATAGTAGGCTCCGGTGTCACCCATCCAATTTACAACAAGAAGAAAAAGAATCCACTGTGGGCCTGTACCACTGGCTCCAGAGTGGATTGCCACTAAGAACCCCAACATTACCGAAACATAAAAGATTCCCAGTAAAGTTATTCCACCACAGATTAAGAGCTTGTTTAACTGGTGGTTTCTTTGTAAGGACAGAAAAAGAAATGAGATAGTAGCTAGAGACAGGACGCCTAAAACATATGATTGTTTATCAAACTGAGCATAGAAGCTGATAATTAAGAGAATAGAATAAGTATGTCCTGCCAGCCTGTGTACTTCTAGTTGAGAATGTTTAGCTAAACTGAAAAATTCTTCTAATGCAATAATTCCAACAACAACAACAAGTAAAAGAAAACACCATTTAGGTAGGTAACCTATAGTGAAAATCAGAGGAGGTAGTAGAATTAGAGCGGTTAGCCAGCGTTTCATTCAGTAGACAACCCTCCATAGCGTCGTTCTCTCGATTGATAAGAAAGGATGGCTTCAAAAAGATCCTTTTTTCGAAAATCGGGCCACAAAGTTTTGGTTACCCAAATTTCAGAATAGGCGATCTGCCAGAGCAAAAAGTTGCTGATACGGAGTTCTCCGCTAGTTCGTATAAGTAAGTCTGGATCCGGTAATCCAGCTGTATAAAGACAATCTGCTATAGCTTGTTCATCCAAATTAAGTTTGTCTTGAGCATCATTTTGTTTTTTTTTCCATAAATGTTTGAATGCATCAACTAACTCTGCACGTCCCCCATAATTCAATGCAACATTGAAAAGAAGGCCATGATTTCTAGATGTTTTATTCTTAGCAAGGTCAAGTTCTCGCTGAATTGAGGGAGATAATTCTTCAGTACGACCCAGAGTGTCAAATTTAATGTCATTGTCCATTAAAGTAGCAAGCTCTCTGTTAAGGAATTCCTTTAGCAATCTCATTAGCATTGTTACTTCAGTTTTAGGTCTTTTCCAATTTTCAACGGAAAATGCATAGAGAGTTAGTATATTTAATTTGAGTCGTGCTGCCGTTTCTACAACCTCTCTTACTGATTCAATACCTGCACGATGTCCGGCTACTCTAGGCAGTCTTCTGTTTTGTGCCCAACGACCATTACCATCCATAATGATAGCTATGTGTTTAGGAATAGCTTCTAAATCTAACCGTTCCAAGAGCTTTTGGTCTTCTATACTATCCTTGAGGTGCGGGGCAAAGTTTGTTTGAATTTCTCGAGTGACCAATGACATGCAACTTACCAGTAGTAGGGCAGCAAAAGGGGTGATTAAATTTCCTTTTCCTCAATAAAAGCAGATAGAAAAATATTAAAAAGAATCATTGTAAAGTTTAGGGTTTGAACTAAAACTAATATCTATGTGATCTAGGACTAAAAAAAATAATTAAGGAGTCCATCGCTCAGTGCCCAACTATTTTTTAAAAGATTAGAATCACAGTTTAATAATCAACTGAAACTAAAAACAGTCCTTTTGCTGGGGCAGTTGGCCCTGCTTTTGAACGGTTTTTCGATTTCAAAATTGCTGGAATTTGATCTACCCTAAGTCTCCCTACACCTACTTCAATAAAAGTGCCAACAAAGTTCCGAACCATGTGATGTAGAAACCCATTAGCACAGACGTTATATTCCAAGAGATTTGTCTGAGTGTCAAATACAAAAAAGGAAGAGGTTACATGTCTGACCTTACATTTAACTTGGCTATCTGCATCGCAGAATGCTGAAAAATCCTTTTTACCTACTACAAGTTCAGCAGCTCTACTTAATTTGTCATAATCAAGTTTGCGATAAAAATGGTAGACATAAGGAAACTGAAACGGTGAACACCACTGGGCATTAAGAATTCGATAACAATAATGTTTGGTTTTTGCATCTTGTCGAGAATGAAATAGAGAATCAACTTGTTCCACCTTATTAACCCTAATAGAAGGGGATAGATTTGAATTTAATGCTTTTTGCAAATTGTGTGTTTTGATTGGTGAATCTGTATGGAAATGACAAATTTGGCCTAAGGCATGCGCTCCTGCATCAGTTCGGCCAGACCCAAAGAGTTTAATAGAATCTTGCGTAATATTACTTAATATTTTGGTTAACTCCCCTTGAATAGTCTTAAGATTAGATTGAATTTGCCAACCATGGTAGTGAGTTCCATCATATTCCAATTCTAAACGAATATTTCTTTTGACTAAATTAGTAGATTGTAGAGGAGTTTTGCTGGTTGGCTTCAATAACATTTAAAATATTCTTTTATAGAGGAAGAGAGATTTTCTGATCAGGACTCTATAACATGTGGCAGAAGCAAAGAAAAGTTTCTGAAACTTAATTAGTCATTAAAATTGCAAGTTAACGACTTCCAGGTTTGTATGTATTTATTTGTAATTTGCAGAGGGGACATTCCTCGGGTCGATAGCTAGGAAGGTCAAGCTGCCATAATGAGTGATGAATAATGTTTTGAAAAGCCTTGCCATTACTTCTGTCAATAATTGATGCTACCCCTTGGACTGAAGCGCCATGTTCTTGTATCAGTGAGACAGTTTCTAAAGTTGACCCTCCCGTTGTTATAACATCCTCGACTACAAGGGCTATTTCATCCTTGTTAATGCTAAAACCACGGCGAAGTTTAAATGAACTGTTTTTTCGTTCTACAAAGATAGCTCGACAGTCAAGAAATTTACTGAGCGCATGCCCAATGACGACTCCTCCCATTGCCGGTGAAACAACTAAGTCGGGTTTGTCTTTTCCAATTTTAGTAGCTAACATATTTGCACAAATATCAGCATATTTTGGCCATTGCAGCACCTTAGCACACTGAAGGTATAGTGGGCTATGAAGACCAGAGGTTAGTATGAAGTGTCCGTTGATTAAGGCCCCTGTGTCCTTAAAAATTTTTTCTATTTGGTGTTTTTGTGTCATAAACTGGAGTCTAAAGAATCACAACTTGATGTTAACATCTGAAGTTTTACAAAGCAATTAGCTTAGGAAAAACGGCTCAAGTTTTCCTTTAAACTATTTTCACTAAAAATAGTTTTTAAGGTTCTTTACTCTTATAGTTGGAAGTTTAAGTAAATAAAGAGTAGGTATTAATGATTCAGATAAGAATTAACTTAGTGCATTTTTAACAAAACTTTACATAAAATTTACTCACTCTTTACAACATTAGTTTTGGATCTGATATTTAATTAATTCTGTTTATATCAAGCACAAGATTATTCTTTTATCTTTATTGAGTTATATTTAACTAATAAATAACAATGAGTGAAATATAAACAAGGAGCTTTCAATGTGTCGAAGCAAGAAAGATAATAAAAATTATTCTATGAAAGTAGTGATGCTTTTAGGTGTATTGTTGAGTTTTTTTTCTTCACTCGTAACTTTAAAGGCTCAATCAGTCTTCCCTTTTCCTATGTGGTTTAAAGACAACTTTTACCGTCCCTATATAAGTGAAGAAATAAATCAAACAACCGATTATCTGACTAATAAATCACAGGAAGGAACGCTTAGATTAACAGAATCTACAGTCATCCATTTAGTGCTTGAAAGCAATTTAGATGTAGTTGTAGATCGTTATGAGCCCAATTTATCTTTTTATCAGATAGAAGTTGCATCACGAATATTTGAGCCTACTGTTTCCTTAAATTTAGGTGTTGATCGCAATGATAGACCCCTAAGTTCGACCTTTTTGACTGGGACTGATACACAAACTAGGTTGGGACATACAGCTGATGCCGGTCTTAGTAAACTATTTGAGACAGGTACTCAATTCCGTGTTGATTATCTAAGTGGTCGTGTTTCAGATAATAACCGAAGAAATTTTTTAAATCCCTATTGGCAAGCTTCTGTAAGAACTTCAATCAGTCAGCCTCTTTTAAGAAATTTTGGCACCCTTACAAATACACATTCAGTAAGAATTGCTCATAATAATAAGGATATAAGTGAATCTGTTTTTGAACAGCAAGTAATAAGCATGGTAAATCAAGTGCAAAGCTTGTATTGGGATCTAGTTTTCGCCAATGAAGATGTCAAGGTGAAACAACAATCCTTAGACTTAGCTATTAAGACAAATGAAGATAACAAAAAGATGGCCGAAATTGGAACTCTAGCTCCAATTGAAGTGTTTAAATCAGAAGCTGAGATAGCAAGACGAAGAGAGTTATTGATTACTGCTAAGTATTCATTGACTCAAATGGAAGACCAGATGAAGAAATTAATTTCTAGTGTAAGAGATCCAGGTACACTATTGATGCGGATAGAACCACTTGATTTGTTAGCTTCAAGGGAAGATTTTAAAGATTTTGATTTGGCTCAGGCAGTTAGTTACGCTATTGAGCAACGCCCTGAAATTAAGCAACAAAGAAAGAGAATTGACAACGCTGAAATTGAAGTTGAGTACTCTCGTAATCAATTACTCCCTGATGTTAGATTGAATGTATTTTATGGAGCCGCTGCATTAGAGGGTGTCGCTCGATCTTTACCAGTTGATCCAATTACAGGCTTTCCTGTTGGTGGGAGTTCTCCAGTGATTACTAATAGAACAGGTGTAGGAGATGTATTTAACAGAATTTTTAGGTCTGATTTCCCTAATTATGGTGCTTCTTTTACTGTGGAAATACCACTTACAAATCGTGGAAGGCAAGCAGAATATGCACGAGCAAGTGTTTCAAGGCGGCAATCTGAAAAGCGTCTTAAAGCAATTGAGCAACAAGTTGCATTGGAAGTTCGTAATGCACAGAACAAGTTAGAAATGAACCGTGCCAGGATTGATGCTACCCAAAAAGTACGAGAATTAGCAGAAAGAAATCTAGACGCTGAGGAGAAGAAATTCAAATTGGGAACTTCCCAAATTCGATTTGTACTTGAGGAACAGGTACGTTTAGCTGAGGCTAAGACTAATGAAATTTCAGCTTTAGTCAATTTTACCAAATCAAAAAGGGAACTCGACAAAGCAATTGGTAAAACTTTGGCGATGTATAATATAAATATACAGGATGCTATTACTGGAAAGATTCCTCAGACCCCTGCAAGGGATAGAAACGTTAACCGTTGATAGGTGTACTTTTTTACGCAATGAAGATTTCAGTTACTATCATCACTTTGAATGAAAAAGAAAATCTTTCCCGTTGTTTACAGTCAGTTGAAGGACTAGCAGATGAAATTATTGTTGTTGACTCAGGCAGTAAGGATCAGACTTGTGAAATAGCTAGTGCTTTGGGTGCACAAGTTGTGAAGCGCGATTGGACTAATTATTCTGATCAAAAAAATTTTGCTGCTTATAGTGCTAACAATGACTGGATACTCAGTCTTGATGCAGACGAATGTCTTAGTCCTGATTTGCGGCAGGAATTACTTGCCATAAAGGAGGTGCCTTCTTCTTCAGTGGTGGCTTATGAGTTTCCAAGAAGAGCTTGTTATCTTGGGCGTTGGATTAGTCATGGCGGTTGGTATCCCGATTATAAGGTGCGCTTGTATAAGCGTAATCAGGGGTGTTGGGTCGGTGACTTTGTTCATGAAAGTCTCTCATATGATGGGGTGGTAAAACGATTGAATGGTAACCTTCTGCACTATACGTGCAGCTCTATTTCAGAACATGCTCATGGAGTAGATGTATATACTACACTTGCTGCTCAGGATTTAAAGCAGCGGGGAAGTAAGAGTAGCATCATGCAAATTGTTTTAGGACCCATCATTAGTTTTTGGAGCACGTATATTATTAAATGTGGGTTTTTAGATGGTTTTCATGGTTTCCTTATTGCAGTTTTTTCTGCCTATTACACTTTTCTCAAGTACTCCAAGCTATGGGACATTTGTAGAAAATAGCATAAGAATAATTCTTCCTTTCAGTAGCTTTATTCTATTTTTAGTAAAAAATAGAATAAACTGACAGCAGTCTTTTTATTACACATTAATTTTGACCAGGTCTTGCCTGATCCTTAGATTAGGTAAATATAACCATGAAAATTCTTCATTTAGATTCTGGAATGACTTGGCGTGGAGGTCAACAACAACTCTACTTTTTGAGTGAGGGGTTAAAAAATAAAGGCATCAAGCAACATTTAGTCATTAAAAAAGAAAGTACGTTGGCTTCTCGTGTAGAACATTTGGATTTGCCTGTTACTGAATTAAGTTTGTCATCTGAATTTGACCTGAAGTCTATGTGTAAGTTGGGAATTGTGATTCGTAGATTTCAACCTGATGTTGTTCACACTCATGATTCAAGAACATTGGGTCTTGCTGCACTCCTTAAGTTGGTTGGTTTTAGGTTCAGAATAGTCGCTTCTCGGAGAGTAGCTTATAGTATTAGACATAATCCATTATGGAAGTTTAAGTATTCAATTGCAGCTGACCTAATTGTCGCTGTTTCTAATTATGTCCGCAATGGGCTTATTAGTGACGGTGTGAGTCCTAAACAGATTGAGGTTGTTTACGATGGTGTTAACATCCTTTCCAAAAAGTATCTGTGTAATCGCTCAATAATTCGAGACAATATAGGAATAAAGGGAAGTGATTTCGTTATTGGTTGTGTTGGTGCGTTTACTGCAGAGAAAGGACAGGAATTATTAATACGCGCTTTTGGTGATCTTACTCATAAAAATGGCTCTCAGTTTAGACTAGTTTTGGTAGGTGATGGTCCTTTACTGAAGCATTGTAAGAAGCTTATTAAGAAACTTAACATAGAGGACAGTGTTACTTTGACTGGCTTTCTAGTTGATTTGGATGAAATCTTTCCTGCATTTGACTTATTAGTTCAACCTTCTTTATCTGAAGGGCTCGGTTCAGTTTTATTGAGTGGTATGGCGTATCAAATTCCAATTTGTGCAAGTCAGACTGGAGGTATTCCTGAAATCGTAATTGATGGGGAAACAGGGGTTCTTTTTTCACCAGAGCTGCCGCAGAATTTAACTGAAGCTATAATAAATATATCAAAGTCACCTCGAATCGCTCGACATCAAGCAGAACAAGCTTATTCAAGACTTTTGGAAACTTTCTCGGTCGAAGTCATGGTACTCAAAACCCTCAAAGTTTATTCTAGTGTTCTTAAAAATAGAATTTAATGAAGTTAATATGGATTTAATTCAGTTATTGTTTGTCATTATTGGTCTCCTGTTAGGAAGCTTTTTGAATGTATGCATTTCAAGAATTCCTCTTTGTAAATCCGTTATTTTCCCTAGATCTGTTTGTCCTAGTTGTAGCCAACAGATTAAATTTTACGACAATATCCCTGTTATAAGTTTTGTATTTTTGGGTGGAAGATGTCGTTTGTGTAAAGCAAGGATATCCTGGCAATATCCAGTCGTAGAAATTTTAACAGGTACAATATTCTGGATAACTTACCTTACCTATGGTGCTCAAGTAAGGTCATTCATCCTCCTTATGTTTTTTTCTTCTCTAATAGTGTTGATCTTTATTGATTTGAATGAACGTATTCTACCAAACATAATTACTCTTCCGGGTATTTTACTAGGCACTGCATGTAGCTTTTGGATTTCAATAGATGATCCCACTGGATTGTTTGTTCTCAAAAATCTTGGGATTTCAGAGCAACTTGAATGGAGAGTTTCTTTCACTAACTCGCTTCTAGGCATTTTTTTGTGTGGGGGCTTTTTTTGGATTGTTGCTGGTATCTATCTTTATTTAAAGAAAAGTGAGGGGATGGGGGGGGGTGACATTAAATTGATTGGGATGATAGGTGGTTTTTTGGGTGTAAAATTAGGGTTCCTAACAATTATGATAGGATCTATTTTAGGTACGTTAATTGGCCTGTCTTTCATCAAGATAATGAATAAAGACATAAAATATGAACTTCCCTTTGGATCCTTTCTTGGAGGCGCTGCTATTGTTAGTGCACTTTGGGGACAACAAATTATATCGTGGTATTCCAATGTAGTTAACTCAATCAGAATTCAAGGATTTTGACTGGAATATAGTTCGGATTTTGATTGTGTAGTGTACTTATATAAGGCCTTCTAGGTGAGAATTACCAAAAAGTGCCTGTAGGATCTTAAAAGAAATAGTGGCTATTGAGAAATAGCTCTGTTTAAGATTTGATACCAGAATGAATTGCGGCTATCCCTCCACTAAGATTCATATAGTTCACTTGGGAGAATCCAGAATCTGACAATAATTTGCATAACTTAATTTGATCAGGAAACTGAGTTACTGAGTTAGGTAAATAATTATAAGCATTCTGGTGTCCAGATATTTGCTTTCCTATTGCAGGCAGAACATTCAAAAAATAAAACTGAAAGATTTTATTAAAAATAAAGTTGTTTGGTTTTGAAAATTCCAGGATTACAATCCGTCCTTTGGGTTTTAGAACCCGAAACATCTCCAATAGGCCTTCAGAATAATTCTCCAAATTTCTTAGTCCAAAAGCTATTCCCAAGGCATCGAAGGATTCTGTTTGAAAAGGCAATTTAAGTGCGTCTGTTTCAATTATTTGGACGCGCTTTTTTAGCTGATATTTTTTTGTTTTTTGAGAATTTAGCACTAACATTGAATGGCTAAAATCTGTGCTAATGACATTTGCTGTGCCCTGTTTGATAATCTCAACGGTCAGGTCACCTGTTCCGCAGCACAGATCTAAGCACTGAGCTTTCTTGTTATCAATTTTGTCGGAAAGTACTGAGACAGCTTGGCGACGCCAGCTGCGGTCAAAATTTAGAGAGAGTAAATGGTTAAGAAAATCGTACCAGGGGGCAATTGAAGAGAACATTTGTCTAATTTGATTAGCTTTTGGACTTAACATAAGCTTTAGAAAATTCCCCTTAAGTAATTGCGAACAATAGTTTTAATAACTCCCAGGGGGATATCTTCAACAATTTCAACTTTGCCAATCTTACGAGGCAGGATGAATTTTAAGCGGTTATCAATAAATTTTTTATCCGAGAGCATATGTCTACATATTGATTGCCAACGAAGATTGCTTAGCCGAGGTAGGGGCGCCATGTGACTGATATCGTTTTGGATTTTTTCTGCTTCACCAGCCGAGATTTTCTCCAACTGTTTTGCAATTTGGGTGGCTAAAATCATGCCATGGCCAATTGCCTGGCCATGAGTGAATTTGCGATAAGCGCTAGCTGACTCAATTGCATGGCCAAGTGTATGTCCAAAATTAAGTGCCATACGAGCATGACTTTCCCGTTCATCTTTAGTGACAATAAAAGCTTTAATTTCAGCAGATCTACAAATAATCTTGTAAAGAGAAATGTTTTGATGGGATGAAAACTTAATCGCCTGTTTAATCACAAGTTCATAGAGTTTTGGATCTGAAATGATTCCGTACTTAAGAGCCTCATAAAAGCCTGACTCAAGTTCTTTCTTAGGCAACGTATTTAACAAGTTAGGATCAATGAAAACAGCTTGTGGTTGGTAAAAAGCCCCAACTAGATTCTTGCCTGTACTAAGATTAACACCTGTTTTGCCACCAATGGAACTGTCAATTTGAGCTAAAAGAGTTGTTGGTATCTGAATATAGGGTATTCCACGTAAATAAGAGGCAGCAACAAATCCTGTTATATCGCCTATTACGCCACCCCCTAACGCTACCAAGAGGGAATTTCTAGATGTTCTTAGACGGGCAAGTTTTTGGTAGAGAAGTTGTAGAGTTGATAGATTTTTGTGATGTTCTTTGTCCCTTATCGCTATGGTTTCATGACTGATCCCAACTTGGTGCAATGAAGAAGTTAGCTTTTCTCCATGAAGTCTAAGAATTTTATGACTCGATATTACTATTATTTTAGAAGAGTGTTGAAACTTGTTAATCAAACTACCAATTCTCTCAATTAGACCAGTTTGAATGTGAATCTGATATTCAGTTTCTTTTAGTTTTACGAGAATAGTTTTCATAAGTTATTTTTGTTGCAGGAACAAAACTTAATCGAGAATGCAAATTGAAATGAACTGACAATTATAATAAAAACAAACTGATCTTAATCAATGACAAACAAATTATATTTGATAAAAACTTCTTAACTGATCTTTGTATCAAAGAGTTGAATTATATTAAAAATAGTATCTACTTGCTTCACTAAATATCCTGTCATTTTTAAATTAGTTAAATGACTAGAGCTTTTATTTTTACTACTAATTCACAGAATAGTAATATTGAGTTGATAAAATACAGCCTTCAAATCAAATGGTCAATTTTAGCAACATAAAGATGATTTTTAACTGGATTATGACTTTTCTGAATGGACAAAAAAAAGAACTTGATCATTGGGATCAAAAATCCAGGTCTCAACAAATGATTCAAAAACAACTGATCGGACGGGGCATTCTTAATGCACAGGTTATTAGAGCTATGGAACATGTACCTCGTCATCTTTTTGTGCCAGTCGTATCTTATGAGGAGGCTTATGAAGACAGACCTTTACCAATAGGATTCAATCAAACGATTTCACAACCATACATTGTAGCTCTGATGGCAGAATTAGCCCAACTTAAAGCAACATCGAAGGTTTTAGAAATAGGCACAGGATCAGGTTATCTGGCGGCTGTTTTGTCTTTGATAGCAAAAAAAGTGTTTACAATGGAATATAATGAAATCCTGGCTAATACTGCTCGAAAGCGTTTGAAAGATCTTAAATTTGATAACATAGAAGTTGGTATTGGACAGGGTTATTTAGGGTGGAAAGAGTATCAACCCTTCGATTCCATTTTAGTTTCAGCAGCGATTGATCATCCTCCTCAAGCTATAGTGAAACAATTAAAATCAAATGGGACATTAGTGATTCCACTTGAGAGGTCCAATGATTTTCAGGAACTAGTAGTTATCAAGAAAAACAGGGATGGGATTCTTAGTCAGAGAAGCATCTTGCCTGTCCGTTTTGTGCCCTTTGTAAGGTCAGAATAATTAGGCTACAGCAGAGACTTGAGGTTGAATAAAAGGTGTTAATCAGAAAATGTCTTAAGATATCTGGATTGATGTTTTATTGCTGGAAAACCTCTATGGAGACATTGTTAGCGATATAGGAGCTGGATTAGTTGGGGGTTTGGGATTAGTACCAGGAGTAAATCTAGGTGACTCCTGTTCAGTATTCGAATCAATACACGGCAGTGCTCCTTTGATTGCTGGGAAAAATGAAGCTAATCCGACAGCGATTATTCTTTCGTCTGTGCTAATGCTTCATTCATTAAATGAGCATGAAACGGCCTCTAAAATTGCTGAAGCAGTCGAAAAAGTATATAAGAGTCAGAAGGTGTTAACTAAAGACGTCGGTGGCAAGGCAACCACGTTGGAGTTCACCGATGCTATTTTGGAACATTTAGTTACTTGAAATGTGGATAATCTTATTTAAATAGAGGTTATTATTCAATGACTTTGCATTGAATTCTGGAGACAACAATTAAGGAGACTTGATGGCTAGAAATATAGTTACCAAAGAAATCCTAGATGTAGGTTTGATCCCTGTGATTAGGGCGAGTTCAAGTGCAGAAGCTATTGCAATAGCTAAAGCAATTGAAGCAGGAGGAGTATCAATTGTGGAAGTAACCATGACAGTTCCACGAGCACTTCATGTGATTGAAAAAATCACTGATTATTTTGGTGATAAAGTCTTGGTTGGAGCTGGAACGGTTTTAGATAGTGAAACTACTAGATCTGCTATGCTTTCAGGAGCTGAATTTATTGTGAGTCCTGTTTTGAAAAGATCAGTGATTGAAATATGTAAGCGATATAGCAAGACGGTCATACCAGGTGCCATGACCCCTACCGAGGTTTTGACTGCTTGGGAAGCAGGTGCAGATTTAGTTAAAATCTTCCCCTGCGATAGTCTTGGTGGAGCAAAGTACCTCAAGGCACTTAAGGGTCCTTTGCCACAGGTGCTTTTAATCCCTACTGGTGGAGTGAAATTAGAGTTGGTTGGCAATTTTATCTCTGCGGGAGCGTCTGCTTTAGGAGTGGGTTCAGAACTCGTTAATAAAGAAGCAGTGGCTTCTCAAAACTTTGAACATATCTCTTCTACTGCGAGAAAATTTCTGCAAGCGATTCATTCAGCTCGTCAGTAACCTAAAAGGTTTAACAGGATAGAGTTTAAATTACTCATTTAAACTCTATCCTTACCCCAAAGCTTTTTAGTTGAGTTATTTGTTCATTGGCTGCTTGAGGTCTCAGTGGGTTTCCACTGAGATAGAGTCTTAAATAAGGAGAAAAAGCTTTTTCTCCTGTAAAGTCTTTCTTGCAAATGGCTATAAGTGGTTCAAGGTTACTAATTTGATTGTTATTGAGTATCAGGTATCTAATTTCAGTCAAAGATGAAAATGGACCTAGTTCTGAAATATTGTTGTCACTAAGGTCCAAGGCTGAAAGCCATTTTAAATGTTTTAAAGGAATGATATTAGAAACTGTATTCTTCTGCAGATATAAAGACCACAATTTTAAAAGGTTTGATAGAGGATCAATTGCAGTAATTTTATTGTTAGCGAGATAAAGAGAGTTTAAAGAAGTTAATTTTTGAAGTGGTCCCAAATCGCTGATTTGGTTATTGTCAAGTTTTAAGTATTGAAGTTTACTAAGACCTGCTAGAGGCTCTAGATTACTGATTTGGTTATTAGATAGGTCAACGGTTTGGAGAAGTTTTAAGTCTTTTAGGGGACTGAGATCACTGATTTTGTTATTTCCTAAATCAAGTGCAGCTAAATTAACACATTTTTCTAAGCCTTTTAAATCTTGAAGTCCGACATTACGGAGTTTTAGGGTTGAGATTCTTTCAAGATCTTTTTGGGTTAAATCCTTGGAGGTAAAAGCCTGTTTTTTTACAGCAGCTTCTAATGCTTCATCAAGAAAAATTGAATTGACGTGGTTTTCAGCTGACAAGAATAGATTTCCGGATGAAAAAATAAAAGTAATAATTAAAAAACTATAAAAAGAATTAAGCCTTTTCATAAAAGCCTCCAAGAAATTGGTACTTTATTCTATATTACGGATTAGTTGTTTCATTAATTTGAGAATTTTATTCCTAATGCTATCTTCCTGCAAGTCTTCTCCTGATTCTTTATTCGTGACGAATCTGAATTAATTTCTTCTGAAATTAGTTTTAGTCTGCCTTTAAAATAGCCAAAAATGCTTCTTGAGGAATGTCTACTTTACCAATCCGCTTCATTCGTTTCTTTCCTTCTTTTTGTCGCTCTAATAATTTTCGTTTACGTGTAATATCCCCACCATAACATTTAGCAATGACATTCTTTTTTAATGCCCTAACAGTTTCTCTAGCTATAACCTTATTCCCAATAGCTGCTTGAATTGGAACTTCAAACATCTGTTGAGGAATAAGAGACTTCATTTTTTCTGCTAGAGATCGACCACGTAATATGGCTTTATCACGATGAACAATGACTGAAAGAGCATCAACTATTTCTCCTCCCACTAATAGGTCAAGTTTAACTAATGGAGAAGTCCAATAATCTGAGAAATGATAGTCCCACGAAGCATAGCCTTTTGAGGATGATTTAAGTCGATCATGAAAATCAAGCACAATTTCATTGAGGGGCAAGTCATAGGTAATTGAAACTCTAGTTGGAGTCAGGTATTTAAATTCTTTTTGTACGCCTCTTTTTTCTTCAAGCAGTTTAAGAACAGAACCTACATATTCGTGGTTTGTAATAATTGTCGAAGTTATAATGGGTTCTTCAATTGATTGAATTTCAGTAGAGTGGGGCATTTTATTAGGGTTGTCAATTTCTAAAACTTTGCCATCCGTTTGACAAATTCTATAGCGCACACCGGGTGCAGTTACAATCAATAAAAGATTAAATTCTCTTTCCAATCGTTCTTGAACAATTTCCATATGCAGTAACCCAAGGAAACCACAGCGAAAACCAAAACCGAGAGCTAGGGAACTCTCTGGTACATAAAAGAATGAAGAATCATTTAAACTTAGCTTTTCAAGGGCATCCCTGAGGGACTCATATTGTTTATTTTCAACAGGATAGAGTCCTGAAAAAACCATTGGTTTTACTTTTTTAAAACCGGGGAAGGGGAGTTTGGTAGGATTTGATTCAGTAGTAATAGTATCTCCTATTTGAGTGTCGGAGACCTTTTTTATATTTGCTATTACAAAGCCTACTTCACCGACTGACAATTGTTGAACCTCTTGCATTTTAGGAGACTGTATCCCAATTCCTTCTACCTCATAGGTTTGACCGTTTGATACTAATTTAATCTTCATTCCAGACTTGAGAACTCCATCAATAACCCTAACTAATACAATGACTCCACGATATAGATCAAACCAGGAGTCAAAAATTAATGCTTTAAGAGGGTTGTTATAACTTCCATCAGGCGGAGGAATTTTTTGAATGACCGCTTCTAGTACTTCTTGGATTCCAGTTCCATGTTTAGCACTAACTAGCTGGGTGTCCTGGATGTCAAGTCCAATAACTGTTTGGATTTGCTGCTTTACATGCTCTATCTGAGCGCTAGGAAGATCAATTTTATTGATAATTGGGATGATAGTTAGGTCATTATCTAAAGCTAAGTATGTATTAGCTAGTGTTTGGGCTTCTACTCCTTGAGAAGCATCTATTATTAAGAGAACACCTTCACATGCTGCAAGACTTCGTGAAACTTCATAACTGAAGTCAACATGTCCTGGTGTATCTATCAGATTTAAAATATATTCTTGTCCATTAAGACTTTTATAATTTAAACGAACAGCATGGGCCTTTATTGTGATTCCACGTTCCCTTTCTAACTCCATATCATCTAAAACTTGCTCAGACATCTCTCTTTGTGAGAGCGTGCCTGTTAATTCAATTAAACGGTCTGCCAGAGTAGATTTGCCGTGATCAATGTGGGCAATAATAGAAAAATTTCTGATTTGTTTCTGATCCATGATATGTTTTGTGTGGCTAAATGTGCGGGGAACTGTTTGTAAAAAACTGGATATTAGCTTTTACAAAACTAGCCTAGCCGATCAGTAGTTGTCAAACATAATAGATAAAAAGACGTTAAAATAGCTGCTATTAATTTTATAACAGGAATATCAATTTAACAGAAGACACTATTATT
This sequence comes from Terriglobia bacterium, assembly GCA_022452285.1. GTDB lineage: Bacteria > Acidobacteriota > Terriglobia > Versatilivoradales > Versatilivoraceae > JAKUNG01. The sequence goes on from JAKUNG010000012.1 coordinate 79,547, forward strand.
TTGATTATAGGACTGCTTGACAGTTTTTAACGAAACATGTTAAAAAGCAGCGCTGTTTTTGTTTGGGAGTTTATTGGTAGTGAATAAAGCATTTGATTACACAGAATTTTCTTTTAAATGCTTGAATTCCAACGTTCAAAAAGAGAGGAATTCACAATGGTGTACAACGGAATAGAAGTTCCAAAAGATGGGGTGAAAATAACCTTAGAGAAGGGGCAGTTAAATGTGCCAAATAATCCAATCATTCCTTTTGTTGAAGGTGACGGGATAGGACGTGATATTTGGAAAGCTGCCGTTAGGGTTTTCGACAGTGCAGTTCAGAATGTATATCGGGGAGAACGGATTGTTCGTTGGTATGAGGTCTATGCTGGAGAAAAGGCATACAAAAAATTTGGTGAATGGCTCCCTGAAGATACTCTTGATGCGATTAGAACTTTTCGCGTTGCTATAAAAGGTCCCTTAACTACTCCTGTTGGTGGGGGAATTCGCAGTCTCAATGTCACATTGAGGCAAGTACTTAATCTATATGCTTGCGTTAGACCAGTCAAATATTTTGCAGGAGTTCCTTCACCTGTGAAAAATCCTGAAAAGATGAATGTGGTAATTTTTAGAGAAAATACTGAAGATGTTTATGCAGGTATCGAGTGGCAAGAGGGTAGTAGTGAAGTTGCAAAAGTAATAGAATTTCTTGGCAAGGAAATGGGCAAAAATATTTCTTTGGATTCTGGAATTGGAATTAAACCTATTTCGATAGGTGCTACCAAGAATTTAGTCCGCAGGGCAATTCTCCATGCTATTAAGTATAACCGTCGGGTTGTCACCCTAGTTCACAAGGGTAACATTATGAAATTTACTGAAGGTAGTTTTCGAGATTGGGGTTATCAATTAGCTAGGGAAGAATTCCCCGAACAAACTATTCCCGAGATGGATCTGTGGAGCAAGTTTGATGGAAAATTACCTGAAGGTAAAATTCTCATTAATGATCGCATTGCTGATTCGATGTTCCAACAAATTTTGACGAGAGCCTCTGAATATGAAGTTTTAGCAACACCTAACTTAAACGGTGATTATCTTTCTGATGCTTGTGCTGCCCAAGTAGGAGGACTTGGAATAGCCCCAGGTGCTAATATTGGTGATGAATATGGTGTTTTTGAGGCTACCCATGGAACTGCTCCAAAATATGCAGACAAAGATGTTATAAATCCAGGTTCGGTGATTCTTTCCGGAGCTATGATGTTTGAGCATCTCGGATGGGTAGAGGTTGCGAGACTAATTGAGAGTGCCTTTGCTAAGACTATTCAGCAGAGAAAGGTAACCTATGATCTAGAGAGATTAATGACGGGCTCAACTAAGTGTAAAACAAGTCAGTTTGCAGATGCAATTATCTGTAATATGTCATAATTCTCAGTATTATTGAAAGAAGTAAAAGTTGGTAGGCAAACAGTTTTAAAAGGGTTTTATAAACCTATTTGAAGATTTTAATAGGGTTTCAATTATTGGCCTTTAACCTTCTAGTAGCTAACATAAACTCCCATTTGAAATTTGTAATTACAAACGAGGAGAGAATATATGAAAAGAAAAGTCACGATCGTGGGTTCAGGTAACGTTGGTGCTACGACTGCTCACTGGATTGTTGATAAAGAATTAGCAGATGTAGTACTCATAGATATTGTTGACGGAGTACCCCAAGGAAAGGCATTGGATCTTCTGCAATCAGGTCCAATTGAAGGTTTTGACTGTGGGGTAGTGGGAACTAATAAATATGAGGATACGTCGGATTCAGACATTGTCATCATTACAGCAGGTCTTCCTAGAAAGCCAGGGATGAGTCGAGATGATTTACTCACAAAAAATTATGAAATTGTAAAGAGTGTAACAGAACAAATTGTGCAGTATTCGCCCCAGAGTATCTTAATTATTGTAAGCAATCCGCTAGACGCTATGGTTCAAACCGCTTATCGAATTTCTGGCTTTCCCAAGAATAGAGTGATAGGAATGGCTGGTATTTTAGATTCAGCCCGATTTAGAACCTTTATTTCACAAGAACTTGATGTGTCTGTGGAAAATATTCATGCATTTGTCTTGGGTGGACATGGAGATACCATGGTACCACTCCCTCGTTATTCAACAGTATCAGGTATCCCAATCACAGATCTTCTATCTTCAGAAAAAATTGATGCTCTTGTCAAAAGAACTGCTAATGGCGGAGCAGAAATTGTTGGCCTATTAAAAACAGGCAGTGCATTTTATGCACCCTCAGCGGCAGTAACAGAGATGGTAGAAGCAATATTTAAAGATAAAAAGAAAATTCTCCCCTGTGCTGCATTTTTAGAGGGTGAATATGGAATAAACGGTCTTTTTGTTGGGGTTCCGGTAAAACTTGGAAAAAATGGAATCGAAGAAATCATTCAGATTCCCCTCCAGCCTGATGAAGAGAAAGCACTCGAGAAATCAGCGGCAGCAGTAAAAGAACTAGTAGAAATAATTAAAGTATAGGCACGAAATAAATGTCTAGATGGATTGAAATTGTTGTTTGAAGATCTTGGTCAAATGATTGAAATTTAATACTGAGTAGAATCCTGTTTTTAACATAATTCAATATTTTTAAGGTGACTTATTAATATTAAGCTGGATTATTTTATGCTTACTGCTGTGATTGAGATATTTTTCTGGGAGTATTCGAATTAATAATGCTCTTAGACCTCCGAACAATAATCCTACCAGAATAGCTAAACCAACTACCGTACCTACATAGACAAAAACATTTACCATCATATTGCCAACCGAAACTGGTTCCAATTCAGGGTCCCACGTTACCGATGAAACATAAGAAACCTGTTCTAAGAATGAAATGGCAAATTGAGGATCATTAGAATCTAATACAATTATTACGAGAGGGCCTTCTCTTTTAAAGAAGATTTTTTTGTGAGGATTTATATCAAGAAATTTTTGATGTCCAATTTTTAGATACTTTTTTGCTAGGTGCTGAGTTGGATAAATAATTATTAAGACTTTTGCTAATTTATTTAATGATTTGTAGTCAGCCAAAATAGCTTCTGCACCATGTTTTAGGCCAAAGAGGTCATCAAGGAATAGATCATATCGTTGGCTTAAGGCATGGGAACCCATCACATAAAGTTCGCTATTAGATATTTTGTTGTTCTGGGGGAGATGATGGGCTATGGATGGAAGCTCCCAGTTACGTGGCAAAACCTCAGAAAGGTAAAGGGCTATTTTAAGGCCTAATGTTTTGGAAGAACCAGAATTCACTGGTTGGTGAACTTGGACATAGAAATCACTTTGGGCAAAGGCAAGCCAGTCTAGGTTGTGGTGGGCCATGCCTGGAAAGTTTTGTAAAACTTGGGATTGTGATGTTCGATAGAAAGTAAAAATTCCATAGGCAGCTATATTGTCTAACATCCGGTAAATTTTAATTCTTAACTTTTTCTGCTGGCATTGGAGTGAAAACTCATGGACATATTGAAATCCGTATTCATTCAAGACAAGTGCCTCTTGTGGTCGTGTCAAAGATAGTTTTTGATAGTCTGAATAAATTTTTTCAGTAACAGAGGTACAACCCAATCTATTGGTTGTTTGTTGTAATAGTTGAGTTGGGTTAATGTCTGGAGTAGCAGCAGCCAAAGGTAACGTAAATAAAAAAAGAGAAAGGCAAGCAAGAAACCGATTCATTGATCTGCTTTATTCTAGTTGAGAGTTGACTGAAGTAGCTTAAAAAATACTTATTAATATTAAATGAATAACTTTGGTTGTAACTAACGAATTAATTACAACCATTTATTGATTTGTTAAGAAGAACCGAAATTTAGACAATAATATTAATTAAGATCCAGAAAAACCTACAGATAAACTAAGTTTTCCCCACTTTAGCTGAAATGATCCGTTCTTCCCTTGACCACTCAGTATCATCGTGAGGCGATCAATATTTTCAGCACTCTTTTCTAGAATTAATGGGATTTCTGCAACTTTGGTATAGTCTTGGCTATGGATAAGCAAGTACCATTTACCTTCACTCACAAATTTTCCTCTTAAGGTGTAGGTTCCTTTTTCAATTTGCTGGTCTCCAAATGTTAAGGCAACTTTGGTTGTTAAAGTAGTGGATCCATCTGCACCTAATCGCCATTGTTCTCCCGGTGAAATCATAGTGCTGATGTCACGCCCTTTTAGCGAAGGTCTTCCGTAGTTAATTGTGACAGTACCACCAGAAAGTTCTACGGTAGCTTCTCCTCTAGGGTTAACTTGGGCAAAATTAACTGATAAGCAAAGTAATAGAATTACAATTTTGAAGAGATGTTTTTTCATTATAGTTCTCCTTTTTATAGTAGGTGTAGACTTCTTATTCTAATTAATGTACACCCTTGACCATCATCGTATTATACCGCTGGCTACAGTTAGTTGACAATTTTCAAACAATACGGTGACCAATCGATTAATAATGAATGATTTTAAAACTTCTATGTATTTAATGCTATGGTGATTATTATCACAGTTAGTAAGTTATTTTAGTAAGTTAAATTTAGTTTATATTTATTTAGAAGGAAGGGCATTACAAAAAATAAACTTAATGAAAGTTGCTAAGTATTTATAAGAGCACACTGCGGACCAAAATTTTACTAGGAAAATTTTTTGGAGATTGCTTTGCTTGATTTTTTTTCTGAAAACAGGGAAATATTAATTGCAATTTTAGTTAAAATTGGCATTGTTGCCTCTCTAGCCTCGCTACTGACTCGTTCACAGGGTTTTCGCAAGATTTTATTTTTAGAAAGTAGGAGCATTAGAGAAAAGCTTCTATTCATCAGTTTTTGGAGTTTTCCTCTATGTGTTGGAGTAATTATACGAATTTCTGGTACTTCTCAAGGTCAAATCAATCCATTTGCTGCTTTTGATTTAAGTTTTGAAGGAACTTTTGTTGCAGGAATTCTTGGAGGTAATCTTATTGGAGCTATTGTGGGGGCTCTGTTTGGAGTAGTTGCTCTATTGTACTGGGAATGGGGAGCCTTGCCTTTGTATGTAGGCTTGGGACTATTTAGTGGAATGTTGAGAAATTTATGCTCCAGAAAAGAAGAGATATGGAATTTTTCTCCCTTTGTTTTCTTAAACTTGATTGGTTTCCTGCGATCTAAGAATCTTCTAAGGAAGAGTACTTGGCAGTTGATTTTTTTCTTTAGTATTATTAGTTTTGAATTACTAAGACAAGCACTAGGTCAGGTTCTTAATCTGCATACCCTTTTCTATTTTCCTGCAAATAATTTGATTATTCTAATGCTTATTCTTGTGGCATCAGTGTGTTCTATTGGTGTGACTCTTAAAATCTGGAATAATACTCGCTTAGAACTTAAAGTTGCAGAGCAGGGCCTAATGGTTGTAAAAGCTCGTTTGGATGCACTAGCAAACCAGATCAACCCCCATTTTCTTTTCAATACCTTAAATTCAATTTCTTCTTTAATTAGAACAGATCCGAGAAAAGCACGGGCTATAGTTATAAAATTATCCCACATTCTACGAAAACTTTTGCGGGGTCATGATAACTTCATCCCGTTAAAAGAAGAGTTGGAATTTATTGATAACTACCTAGATATTGAAGTAATTCGGTTCGGCAATGATAAATTGAGGATAGAGAAGAAAATCCAAAATGGGGTGCTCTCATACATGATACCTAGTATGGTTTTACAGCCAATTATCGAGAATTCTATCAAACATGGGATTTCACCTAAAATTGAAGGAGGTAAAATCAAGATTTCTGCTGTGCAGAATAAAGAAATGATTTGTATTCAAATTGAAGATAATGGGCTGGGAATGTCTTCAGACAACCTGAAGTCTATATTTAATTCAGGCATAGGTGTTAGTAATATTGTCGAACGTTTAAAAATTGCCTATCAGTCTGAATTTTCATTTACTGTTAATAGTGTTCTGGGTAAGGGTACAGTAACAAAAATTGAAATTCCGCTTCGGAAACCCTAGGAGATAATAACGGAGTATAATACTAGAATGTCTATATCGTGTATTTTAGTTGATGACGAAGAACTGGCACTTGAGGAGCTTCAATTTCTTTTAAATCCTGACCCCGATGTTGACATTGTTGCTGAAGGAAGGAATGGTGTAGATGCAATTCGATTAGTCAAAGAACTAAGACCAGATCTCATTTTTCTGGACATCCAAATGCCGGGACTAAACGGATTTCAAGTTCTACATGAATTAGTAAAAGAAAATTGCCTGCCACAAGTGATATTTGTAACAGCTTATGACCAATATGCAGTGAAAGCTTTTGAGGTTAATGCTGTTGATTATATTTTAAAACCAGTTGAAAAATTGCGCTTAGAACAAGCAGTTGATCGAGCAAAAAAAAATCATCAATCCAATGCAAATGTTAATGAAAAATTGAAAAACCTTCTAGAGATGATGGAACCAACCATCTCTAGAAAGTCTAGACTGTTAATTAAGAAAAATGATCGTCACTTAATGATTGACTCTGATGAAATTGTCTTTGCTAGTATAGTGGATGGGGCAGTATTGATTACGACCGACAAGGATCAGGGAGAAACTCATTTTCGAAGTCTTGAAGACCTCCAACTGAATTTAAATCCCCAGGTTTTTTGGAGGGTTCATCGATCATTCTTAGTTAATATAAATAAGATTCAAGAAGTTGTTCCTTGGTTTAATCGAACCTTGCTACTTAAGATGTTAGATAATGATGAAACCGAAGTTCCTGTTAGTCGATCTCATTCAAGGAGGTTGAAAAAGTACTTAAATCTTTAGTCATTAGTGATTTTGTTGAATATTTAAGAATTAAGTTGAAAAAACTGCTGCCTGATTAATAGAACAGGATTAATATGGTTCTGCGAAGTATGACAGAGCCCAAAGTGTGAAAAGGATCTTGAGTTGTTCTGCACCCCTATGCTAAATTTTATTTAGAGAACTTTTTACCCCTAAATAGTTTAAATTTTTCAAGGAGATTGATGAATGGGATCAACTACCTTAGATATTAGAGAGAAACTTTTGCATTCAAGTGAGAAGTTTAGAAAACTTTTCGAAGAACATAGCCAATATGATCAAAAACTAGGTAATTTATTAGATAAAAGTTTTCTTTCTGAGGAAGAACGTGTTGAGGAAGTAAATTTAAAAAAATTAAAATTGCAAGTTAAGGACCAAATGGAAAGAATGATTCGAGATTTCAAACAGGGTGGAGTTGGTTAAACTTTTAAGAAAATAGAGTTGTAATATATTTCCCGTACAAGATAAGTATAGTTTTAATTTAGCTCTTGTAAAAAGGATGGGTTGACCTGTGAAAGAAAAAATCAGGTCAAAATCAAATAATTTTCACTGAAAATACATTTCAACAGTTATATGAATCCTAATAAACATATTTTCCCCAGATCATGAGAATTGCTAAAGATGCGTTTAGGTTCTTAATACCGTTAGCTTTGATTTCTTTGTTAACGATACTTAGCAATTTTCTTTGGACAGGATTGTTTTTCGTTGTACTAACTATTTTTGTTGGGTGTTTTTTTAGAGATCCTGATCGTAAGATATTGACAGATGAAGGTTTAATTCTAGCCCCAGCAGATGGGAAGATTGTAGCAGTAAATGAAAACTCCGATGGCACCAAAAAGGTCTCTATATTTTTGTCTATTTTTAATGTTCATATTAATAGGTCTCCCATTAAAGGTAAGATTGAAGAAATAATTTACCATCCTGGACGTTTTAGAATGGCATTTGACAATAGAGCATCAATTGAAAATGAACAAAATTCTATTGTCGTAAAAAATGACTTATTTCAAGTAAAGTGTGTTCAGATCGCTGGTGCAGTGGCAAGGCGCATTGTTTGTTGGAAAAAAATAGGAGATCAGGTGAAAATAGGTGAACGTATAGGTTTAATCAGGTTTGGATCAAGAGTGGATCTAGTTCTTCCTGTTAATGTTTCATTGTCAGTGGCTAAAGGTGACAAAGTGTGGGCAGGGCTAACTCCCATAGGAAGGTTAATACTTGAACAAGAATAAAAATAGGGAAGTTCTTCGACGAGGTGTTTTTATTTTACCCACTCTTTGTACTGTTGGAACTATTTTTTGTGGATTCTATTCAATTACTAGTGTGATGAGAGATGAATTTAATCTGGCTGCTATAGCTATTGGTATTGCGGTAGTCTGCGATGGTATGGACGGGAGACTTGCTCGTTTAACAAATTCCTCAAGTGAATTTGGTGTTCAGATTGATTCTTTGGCAGATATAGCTACTTTTGGAATAGCTCCTGCTTTTTTAGCTTATTATTGGGGTTTAGGAAATCTTCAAGAAATACCATCTTTTTCACAACATTTAGAACAATTAGGGTGGATAATCTGTTTTGGTTATTTAGTATGTGGGGCAATGCGCCTAGCTCGTTTTAATACCCAGACTAAGCCTAGTCAATCCTCTCCTAAATCTTCGGAAAAGCGTTTTGTGGGAATGCCGATTCCTGCAGGAGCTGGCCTCATTGCTGCTACTGTTCACTTTAACCCAGAACCAATTAGGTGCTGGACTATGGGTATAGGGTGGATAGTGGCAATTTCCGTTTTGTCGTTTTTGATGGTTAGTACAATCCGGTATCCCAGTTTTAAGCATTTTGATTTTAAAAAAAGAAATCGTTATATCAATGTAGTCTTCCTAGGATTAACCGTTGCTCTGATTCATCAGTACTCACAAGTAGTATTGCTAATATTGGCAGTGTCATATGTTTCTTCTGGTTTGGTCGTTAGGTTTATAAATATGTTCAAAACTACTAATGAAAGTCTCTTAACACCTAACACCTTCGATGTGAATGATGAATGAATGAAATGATTGTGGCTAAGTAGATAACACCTTTAGAGTCTTAGGCAGGTTTAAAGGTAAAGGATATAAAAATTAAATTGGCCTAATTCTTAAGAAGAATTCCGTAGCTTCAAGCCTCCTGTCTAAGACAATTTTAGAGTGATTTAAGTGATTATTCGTTTAAAATTTAAGCTGGACAAACGATTAAGTTATTTTTAAAAATTAATTGAAGATTTTTGGAGAATTAGAGTTGTCAAAATCCTTAATTTTAGCAGATGAACCTTTGGCAGGGTTTCTTGAAGAAATGTTCGAACCCGATTGTCAATGTGGTTCTTGGAGCCTTATCAAGAATGGATCAGAAATGGATCTGGAAAAAGTTAAAGGACTCTATCTTTATGGTCATCCAATTGTAGATGGCGCACTAATGGATTGTTTGCCAAATTTAAAGATTGTCAGTAATTTTGGTGTAGGAATTGACCACGTGGATGTACAAGCGGCTTCTGAGCGAGGTGTTGCAGTTGGGAATACACCTGGTGCAGTAGAAGGAGCTACAGCTGATATGACGATGGCTCTTCTACTGGCTACTGCTAGGAATATAGTTGTAGGAGACAGCTTTGCTAGAAGCAATGAATTTCAACATTATGATCCTAATCGATTTGTGGGGCACGAGGTTCATGGGAGTATTTTGGGAATAGTTGGTTTAGGAAGGATTGGAACTGAAGTTGCACGCAGGGCCAAAGGCTTTGGCATGAAAATTCTTTACTATAATCGCCGTCGGAACAGCGAGATCGAACAAGAGCTGGCCGTTGAGTATGTGAGTTTAGAGGAACTGTTACACCGAGCTCACTTTGTGACACTAAACGTTCCTATGACTAACCAGACTCGACACATGATTGGAGAAACAGAGCTTCGCTCCATGCGTGAAGATGGGATTTTGATTAATATTGCACGGGGCGGGGTGGTTGACCATGAAGCTTTATATAAGGCCCTGAAAGAGAGATGGATAGTCGCTGCTGCTATTGATGTTACCGAACCAGAGCCTTTAGATAGAAAACATCCATTGTTGAGTTTAAAAAATTTGGTTATTACACCTCATCTTGGTTCTGCGACTTTTAAGACAAGAAAACGGATGGGAGAAATGGCAATAGCCAACATTCGCGCAGCACTGAAAAATCTGCCTCTTCCATTTGCTGTAAAACCAACCTAGTTAATGAAGTTGCCTATGAAAGCCTTTTAGCAGCAGGATTTTTAGGGTAGCGTTTACGGGATTTATATTTTTGATCTTAGATATATGCTTAGAAAAGTTTTATTAAAACTGGGTGTTGTTGCTCTTATCATTGTGTTTCAAAGTTTGTCCGATGGGCATGCTGATCAAGTTGACACTACTAGACTGCCAAAATCAAGAAGTGATAAGGAATCCTTTGTACTTGAAATAGATGTTAATCTGGTTGTACTTAATATAACCGTGGTTGATGAAAATCAAGGAAATGTAACTTCCTTGACAAAGAATGACTTTTTGATTTATGAGGATGAAATTAGGCAAGATATTGCAAATTTTTTCCCTGTAGAAGCTCCATTTAAACTTGTTTTAGTTGTAGATACTAGTATTAGTACACGAAAAAACCTTAGTTTAATAAAAACTGCAGCTGGAAATTTTGCAAAAGAACTTCGCCCTAAAGATGAGATTGCATTGGCTGAAACCCATTTTTTTTCACAGGAGGTTCAGGGATTTACTAATGACCGAAAAGTACTGAGAAAAGCGATCAAAAGATTGTCAACATACCCTTATGGTGGATCGAGGGTTTATGATGGCATGGCAATGGCTTTAAGAAGCTTACAGGTAATCAAAGGTGGTCGAAAAGCTATAGTGGTGCTGAGTGATGGAATGGAAAATTCTAGCAACATAAAGTTTGATGAATTACAAAAATTATTTGCAAAAGAAAATGCGGTTCTTTATCCAATAACTATTGTCAATAAGGACCGTCAAAAAGCGATCTTAGAGAATTATATTAACCAGCATAAGGATGAAATAGAAAATCCTTATGTAAAGAATGCACGAGTCAGTTTGTCTGTGTTAGAGGAAGTATATAGAATCCAAACAGAACGCCTTAACCAGCTTTCAAGTCAAACTGGCGGTAAAATTTTCCTAGTAAATGACCTGTCTGATTTATCAGGAGAATACTCGAATGTAGCTCATGAATTAAGAAATACTTTTAGTCTTGCATATTATTCCAATAATAAAGCAAGTCAGGGAGGAATGAGAAAGATTAGAGTAGAAGTGGGTAATCCTAAATTTCAAGTTAGAACACGAAGCAGCTACTATGTTCCTGAAGTCAAATTGCCAGTCTTTTAGAGTAGCCATCTAATGAATTTTTTGATTGTCATCTGTATCTTTAGAATCCTCTTTTAAATGAATGGTGAACTTTTTTTTTGCTTGTTGAAATTTGTACTCCTGATAAAGGTTTTTTATAAATTCTACCCAAGAATTTATTGTATAGCTTCTTCTAGAGTACCCTCCCTTGAGGTATAAATAGCCGACTAACATTCCTCCTAAGTGAGCGGTATGAGAAATCCCAGAACTGCTTCCTGATATGCTCGACAAAAATGAAATAGCTCCAAAGATCATGACAGCGTATTTAGCAGGAAGGGGGAATAGTAGCATGACGTAAATGATACGTCTTGGAAAGGTCAGTCCATAGGCAGTTAGTACCCCATATATTGCTCCAGAAGCACCAAGAGTAGGATAATAGTAGCCTAGCGGTGAAAACAAATTCACTAGAAAAACACAAATACCCGCACCAATTCCAGTGATCACAAAATATCGCCAAAAAAGTTTGCTGCCCCAACAACGTTCTATTTCACAACCAAACATAAAAAGAATCAACATGTTAATCATCAGGTGAAAGACATCAGCATGCAAAAAAATATAGGTGAATAGTTGCCAAACAAAATGTTGTTCTAGTATGTGAGCTGGTGTCAGACTCAAGAGTCGAGTAACGGGTCCACCTAGTCCACCCCCTAAGGCTTGCATCACAAAAACAATAATGCAGGTAAGGATAATAAATTTAATTCGGGGGGTGAGTGGTCCTCCAAACGAAATTGAGCTGGAAATGTTACTATAGCGATAATTCATAGAGAAAATTTCAACCTATGTTAGTAGAGGAGTAGTATTGTAACGAGTTTGCAGGGAAAATACATTATGAACCTAGTGTCACAAGATATTTTTCTTTGGGATTCATTCTAATGACTTAGTTTGCTAAGGATGCTTGATCCAAAGCTGATTGATCGCATAGTATATTAGTTGTTCGTAAAAAATGACGAATGCCAAAAATAATATTTGATTGTGATATGTTTTTGAAGGATAAATGATTTAAGAAAGTTGACATGTGATTATGAAATTTCTGTTTTGAGGATTGTTATATGAATAAAACTTATTGGCTAGTCTTTGCTTTGATGATGCAATTGGGATTTAGTCAGGTAGAAGTTGAAGAGACAGAACAAATAAAACAAACAGAAGACAAAGAAGAGGTTGATCTTCAAAAACCCCCTAACATTTTATTAATCTTGGTTGATGATTTAGGTTATGGTGATCTTTCTCTTTATGGTGCTCGGGATCTCAAAACTCCAAATATTGATGTACTTATAGAATCAGGAATCCGTCTTAATCAGTTTTATGCTAACTCCCCGATAGGATCTCCTACCACCGCTGCATTATTAACTGGAAAGTTTCCAGATTTAGTAGGTGTTCCTGGATTGATTCAAGAGAACTCTGAAGGTAGTTGGGGATATCTTTCAACAGAAGTCCCTCTTTTGCCTCAAATACTAGGAGAAGCAGGTTACCATACTGGGTTGATTGGAAAGTGGAGTTTAGGCGTGGAATCCCCCAATATTCCTAATGAGCGAGGATTCCAGTTTTTTCATGGATTTTTAGGAACAATCATGGATGACTATTATGAACATAGTAACAGTGGAATTAATTATATGCGAAGGAACAGTCAAATAATTGAACCTAAAGGACATGCCACAGATCTTTTTACGCAATGGGCTGTGGATTATCTTGATGAAAGAAAAGGAAAAGAAGAACCATTTTTTCTCATGCTGTCCTATAACGCACCGCATGTTCCTATTCAGCCACCTCTTGAATTGTTTGGGGAGATTAGAGAGCGGGAACCACAGCTTAACGAAGATCGGGCGAAGTTGGTGGCCTTAATTGAACATCTTGACAAAGGAATTGGAAGGGTAGTAAAAGCTCTACAAGAAAACAAACAAGATAGCGATACTTTGATATTTTTCTTGAGCGACAATGGAGGAGATCTAAAAACAGCAGCTAATTGTGGTTCTTTACGCGGTGGGAAAATGGATATGTATGAAGGAGGTATTCGTGTGCCTATGGGTGCAAGTTGGCCAGGTAAAATAAGACCTCACTCAACATCAGGGTATTTAGGTTTAACCATGGATCTTTTCCCAACTATTTGCGATGCTGCAGGTGTAAAATCCGTTAAAGGTATTGAGGGAATTTCAATGCTAGGAACATTGGTTGGTCAAATGGCACCCCCTTTGTCACGTCCAATTATTTGGGTTGGAAGGTCCGGAGGTAACAGTTATCAAGGCCATGATTATTATGCCGTACGTCTCGGTCGATGGAAACTAGTCCAGAATTCTCCTTTGGGACCCTATGAGCTATTTAATCTTAGGGATGATCCAGGTGAGGAACACGATATAGGAAATCAAGAGCCTCAGACTAAAGATAGACTGGCTGACATACTCAAACTCCACATAAAAAAAGCTGGGGCGATTCCCTGGCAAAAGCCCTAAGGATGTTTAGCAAGGAAAATTAAGAAGAAATGAAGTTAGAGAAAAGAACTCTGGTCATTGTTTCAAAAAGCAGCAGATGAAGTTTAGCTCCCGGTAAGGTTGTCGTAGTATTGGGGTCGCCGATCCTTAATACAGTTAATCTCAAGTTTTCCTGGAATACGAACAATTTGTTTGTTTCGAGACTCCAGGGGATCAATCTCCGCATAAATAATCTCTTCCTGATTTCCACTGGCGGTTGCAAGGGTTTTTCCTTCGGGGTTAGCAACTCGGCTTCGTCCAATAAACTGAAACCCCCTTTCTTTTCCAACTCGATTGACTGCTATAGAAAAAAGATGGTTTTCTATTCCACGTGCATTGACCAGAAACTCAGCAAACTCTTCAGCTCCTTTTGGCCAGTTAGTAGGTAGTAAAACAATATCAGCTCCACGTAGAGCTAATGCTCGGGCACTTTCAGGAAATCTTCCATCGTAACAAATATTCAATCCAATACGTCCCAGGGGAGTTTCATGTACTTGAAAGCCTAAATTGCCGGGATTTACAAAGCGATCGACACCTAGAAAGGGCAAGTGAATCTTTCGATATTTTCCAATTAGGCCTTGTGGTCCAAGCAGTACGGCAGCGTTATAGCATTGCTCATCATCTTTCTCTAACATCCCTAAAACGAGATGAATATTCAGTTTTTGACACGCTTCAATTAAACGATTAGTTGAAGAGCCAGGTATAGTTTCGGCGTAGGGAATGGCTTCTTCTAGACTTTCAAAACAGTATCCAGTTAATGCACATTCAGGAAAAACCACTAAGCGAGCTTGTTCTGAAGCTGCCAGCTGTAATTGTTGAATAATTAAAGAGAGATTCCCTTCCTTGTCCATCAGGATGGGATTCATTTGAACACCAGCAACAACAAAAGTAGACATTTAACCCCCCCAGATAATTTTAATGTAATAGCTCTTTTGTTTTACAGACATCGGAAATAGAAAACATTATAAATTTTACAAATTAAGTCATTTTGATTTTATATCTCTTCAGAAGGTTAGTCTACGTTGGATCGTCATCTTTATTCAATAATTTTGATATGGGAAACAATTTTAAAAACTATTAATAGAAAAACTATTTAGATAGAGCCTTAGTTTGTTTTGGTCAGACGTTTATTAAGAAAATAATTTTGTATAGATTCAGTTGAGACTTTTTCTAAGAGTAACTAGTAAATGGGAGGTTCTTGATATTCAAAATTGACGGTTTGCGTTACACTTAAATAAAGTGTTTTGTATTAATCAACAGATAGATTAACCAACAATTGTTGTTAACAGCATAAGCAGGAAGTTATTTCCGGTTTAATCTGTAAATTTAAAATGATTTTATTGCGCCCGTAGCTCAGTTGGATAGAGCGTTGGTCTACGAAACCAAAGGCCGCAGGTTCGAATCCTGCCGGGCGTACCATCTACTTTAATAAAAATAAAGTTTTCTTAAGGTGCTATTAGGGAAAGCCAATTTGAAAAGTTCCCGGGAATTCATGGCAATTGCCATGAATCTTGCTGCTAGGGCTTTTTCTAAAAATGAAGTGCCTGTAGGTGCTCTTGTCGTATTGGGGAATAAGGTTGTAGGTAGAGGATATAATCAAAGTATCACAAAAGTAGATCCAACAGCTCATGCTGAGATTCTTGCTCTTCGGCAAGCTGCTCGATTGGTAGGGAATTACAGATTGACTTCAGCTACTCTCTATAGCACTTTAGAGCCATGTGCAATGTGTGCTGGAGCTTTGGTGTGGGCTCGAATTAGCACTTTAGTATATTCCGCTAAAGATCCAAAAGCTGGGGCCATCGATTCTAATATAAATTTGCTAAAAAGAGATGGAATAAACCATAAAGTAAGTGTAGTGTCAGGCATTCTAGAGGACCAATCAGTCGATTTACTTCAGCGATTTTTCAAACTCCGACGAAAATAATCAAGTTGTTATAATGAGATAAAGTTAATAATTACCGGAGAGGTACCGAAGTGGTCATAACGGGGCCGCCTCGAAAGCGGTTAGGGGGTTAATAACTCCCACGCGGGTTCGAATCCCGCCCTCTCCGCCAACCTTTAAGATTAAATTTTTCCAGAATGACAAAAATAATTGATAGATCTAATGCATTGAGGTGGAGACTAAACCTTCAAATGAAGTCTATTTCAGGTAAAAGGAGTTAATTATTGGGGTGAGATTTTACTTCTAAGATTTTTTTTTACCTAATACTAGTGATCGCAGTTCATTTAAAAAAGGAGATCCTTGACTTTCAAGTTGCTGTTCTAAATTATGGGTGCAGTCACAGGAACCACAGGCCCAAGGTTCTTTATTATTTAGGTCCCGGCAGTTTGAAGAATCGTGTGCATCTTTTATTTCCAGAATATTAAAATATTCTTGCCAATATGGTTGTTCTTCCTGCAATGGTAGAGCACAGTAGCAGACCTCTACCCACCGAATAGAACGATCATCCATGAGACGAGCTGCATTCATATTTTGCAAGTATTCACTGCCAGCAACAGAGCCTTTACCTAATGTTTTTGTCGTAATAGACTCCAACAGAGCCGATGCTCGATTTAGTTTTAGCGTTGCGGATACAAGATATCTCATAGATTTTGGAAATAGAATATTTAAAATTAGTAACCGTTAAAGCATAATAACTGTGTTGATATCTTCTAACAACAGGCATTATTTAGATATTTCTAAATTGCAGGGTCATTAACAAAGAATTTTGTTAAAAATAGATTCAATAGCTAGTATTTAGTAGCTGCAATAGCCGTTTGAGCAATATCTATTACCAGAGGCCCTTGATTACTTAATTCTATAGAAAGATTTTCATCTTTTTTGATTAATCGATCACGTTCTCCATCAAAAACTAACGCAATAGGTTGATTGTGATTGATAGCTTGTTTTTTATTTAATGAAAGTTTTGTTACCTTGGTAATTGAAATTTCTTTAAAGAGACCTGGTGCAACAGGGGCTACAATCTTTTTTCCCTCAGAACCAAAAATCAGGTGAAGTCCTTGTGGAGTTTTGGAATCAATTGGTTTTACAACGCCACCAATTGCTGAAAGTCCGATACTCCAAGGTTGCGCTCGAGTCAAGAATAGTTCTTTTAAATAATTTAATTCCCAAATAGCACGTGCGCCTATAAAAGATTGTGATGATACTGCAAGGTCAATTAAAGCAAGATCAATGACCTCGGAGGAATTTCGAAGCCATAAGACTTTGGATTGAATGCAGGCATCCTTTTGTTTAATTTTACCTGTTGCCAAAATTCCTGCTGCATATCCAGCTGTAGTACCTTCTTGGAATTCTGAAAAAACGTTGTTAGTTCCGGTCGAAATTGGAAGAAGAGGAGTTTCTGAGCCACTGCCTTTAAAGACAGCTCGATTGGTGCCATCTCCACCTAGTGTAATGATACAGCGTACTCCAGCTTTAACCATTTCAGTAGCTGCTAAAGTAGAATCTTTAGGTTCTCCTGTTATTGAAATGTTAACTGGAGAAATTTGTAAAGATGTCTTTCCTAACTTTTGAAATGCTTTTTGGCATATGCCAGCTGGTTCTGGCATAAATAAAACTTGTTTTACACCTGTTACTTCAAGACCACGGAAAAGACGGGCAGTTAGGGCGGCCTTTTCCTGATTAGAAACTACCCAAGCCTGAGCCACAAGACGTCTAATGTCTCTACCTGAGGCTGGATTAGCAACAATGCCAACTTTGCACATTTCATTCTACCTTGAAGAAATTCAATTGTCTGGTCAGGAGAATTCAATAATTGCTTTTGTGACTAGGCTAGGTTGCTCAACTGGTGCTGCATGTCCACAATTAGGAAGTTCTTTGAGTTGAGCTCCTTTTATACTAGCAACAAGTCCCTTGGCAAGGTCTGAGGGAGTGAGGGCATCATCGGAACCTACTAGTATTTGAGTGGGGCAACTAATAGAAGACAGACTCTCTCGGAGATCTGCCTTAGCAACCATGCGGATAGCAGATATAATACTAGGAGCATCATTAGAAAGAAGACTACGACGAATTGCCTCAACAATCTTTAACTCAGTCTTACGAAAAACAGGGCTAAATGATAAGTCTATGAGTTGGTCTGTGATACTCTCCATCCCACCAAAAGAAGCAGAAGCAGCCATTTCAAAAAATATATTTCTAGTTTCTTGAGGAAAAGTTGCTGTTGTAGACAATAACGTCAAGGATGAGACCTTACTCGGATGCCGAAATGCTAGCTCGAGGGCAATCATTGCTCCAAGTGAGTGGCCAACTATTTGGGCTTTTTCAATTTCTAATTTTTCCATAAGTGATTCAAGGTCACTCGTATGCTTTTCAAGGTTATGAGGGCCAGGAACCTTTTCAGAGCGACCATGTCCCCGGAGATCATAACTTAATATGGTCTTCCCATTGAGTGCGTTCTGGTCAATTCGTGTCCAAAGTTCCATTGAACTGCTTAGTCCATGAATAAAAATAATGGGCTGTCCGTTTCCAGTTTTTTGGTAGTTTAACTGGATGCCATTGGCGCAGACTATTTCGCTAGTGGAAGTTGATTCAGATGTTTGTGTTTTAACTACTGCTCCTTCTGAAGGTTCGATTGTACCTAAAGCAGTGCCAACAGGAACCGTTTCACCCTCAGAAATCAGGATTGACAAAACACCATCTACATCAGCAGTAAGTTCGGTAGTAGCTTTATCAGTTTCAATATCCAAAATAACCTGACCATTTTCTACTGTGGTATTATCTTGAACATGCCAGCGCAATATTTTCCCTTCACTCATACCCATACCCATTTTAGGCATTATTACATTAATTGACATTAAATCATCCTGGTGACTAAGTTATTAAAATTAGTAACTAAAAACTTTTTTTACAGATGCAACAATTTTTTCAGGGTTTGGTAAATAGGCATCTTCTAAAACAGGACTGAAGGGTACTGGTGAATGAGGAGCGGTTACCATGCCAACAGGTGCTTTAAGGTACTCAAAGCCTTGACTAGCTACAACCCCACCAATATGTGATGCAAGACCACATAGAGGATTTGACTCATCCACAATGACTAACCTGCCAGTCTTTTTTACGGATTCTAAAATTGTTTCTTCGTCCAAAGGAGATATTGTGCGCAAGTCAATAACCTCGGCATCAATATTTTGTTCTTTAAGTGTTTTGGCAGCTGTTAGGGCATGGACAGCAGTCATGCTTACACCTAAAAGTGTCACATCCTCGCCCTTTTTTGTAATGGCAGCTTTACCTATGGGTACGCAATGATCACCAGATGGGACGTCTCCTTTCATTGTGTACATAATGATATGTTCACAGAATATCACTGGGTCATCATCACGAAGAGAAGCAGTGAGCAGTCCTTTTGCATCAGCAGCATTAGATGGAGCTACCACTTTTAAACCAGGAATACTGGCGAACATAGGATAGAGTGTCTGGGCATGTTGGGCTGCTGCCCGAAATCCTCCACCAATCATTGTCCTGATTGTAACTGGAACTGTGGCCTTTCCTCCAAACATATATCGCAACTTGGAACCTTGATTTAGAAGAGAATCTAGACAACTACCTAAAAATCCACAAAACATTAATTCGGCAATAGGTCTCAAACCGGTAGCTGCAGCACCAACGGCAGCTCCAACAAAAGCTGCTTCTGAGATTGGAGTGTCCAGTACCCGCTCACGACCAAATTCATGAACCAATCCTTTAGTAACAGACATGACACCACCCCAAGCCTCATCATCTTCTAGGTGAGTGACATCAGCACCACCAGCGATATCTTCACCCATAATAATAATTTTAGGATCGGCACGCATCTCAAGTCGGATGGCTTCATTTAGAGCTTCGGCAATGGTAATTGTTCTGTGAGCTGTTGTTACGGGCATCTTTGTCCTCCTCAATCGATTTTCTAACTCATGTCATTATTGATTTATTACCTGTAATTAACGTAAACATCAGTTGTAACATCTTCAACTTTAGGTAATGGGCTAGATTCAGCAAAAGAAAGAGCTTCCTGAACCTGTTCTAAAGCATTCTGATCGATAGCATCGAGTTCCTCAGAGCTGAGCCAGCCCTGTGCATCTATTTCTGTTCGAAATTCTTTGATTGGATCCTTTCCTTGGGAACTAGACTTATAGGCATCATCTTTATAGGTTTGCAGGTCTCCCTCAAAGTGGCCATGATGTCGAAAAGTCTTACATTCTAAAAGGCTTGGTCCTTGTCCGTTACGGGCTCGATCGACTGCTTCTAATGTGGCCTCGTAAATAGCCAGAACGTTGGTGCCATCCAAAACAGCACCAGGGATACCGTAACTAGCTGCACGTTCAGCTATGTCCTCAATTGCGCAGTGATAACTAGCGGGTGTACTTTGAGCATACCCATTATTTTCAGCTACAAAAATTACAGGGAGATTCCAAATAGCTGCCAGATTAGCGCTCTCGTGAAAACTGCCTTGTTCGCATGCCCCATCACCAAAAAAACAAACACAGACATCTTTGCTCTTCGTTACCAACGAAGTAAGGCCAGCACCACAAGCTAAGGGCGGACCTCCTCCTACAATACCATTTGCTCCTAACATTCCTTTTTCTACGTCTGCAATGTGCATGGATCCTCCCTTACCCTTGCACAATCCTGTTGCCTTCCCATAGATTTCGGCCATCATTAATTTTAGATCACAACCCTTTGCAATGCAGTGTCCGTGTCCTCGGTGGGTGCTAGTGATTGTGTCAGTGGGCCTGAGTGCAGTACAAACCCCTGTGGCTATGGCTTCTTCTCCTACATAAAGATGAACAAATCCAGGAATAATTCCTTTGCCAAATTCTCGTTTGACTGTTTCTTCAAAGTGTCTAATGGATACCATGGTCCGGTACATATTTTGAATTTGTTCTTGATTTGGGTTCATAGCTTGATTTCTCCAACTAATCTATTCAGAAGAAAAAAGTTCAATAAGATAGGTCTACCATCTAGATTAAATAAATATTAATTAAGGTGAATTAAAAACGATACGCTACACAAAGATTGACTTCAACTATTTTATTTTTTTAGTTGATCAGTTAAGTGATTGAGTCCGGTTAACTTTAAAATGAAACAATAGTAATTTACTGATTTTTTCATCGAAATAGTACGTTTATTTTGGGTTGAGATTGCCATTAATTGATTCTAGAACAGTCGGTTTTAGGTCTTTAATTTGACGATCTAAAGGAAAAAAGGGACGTTTCATTCGTTTGTAATCAAGATGTTTTACAGAAGCGGGTGTAGGGCCAGGTGTATCTACTAGTAATGCACCTTTAGAGATTTTCTTATAAGCAAAGTTAAAGTTCATGGGATTTTTGACCCCGATAAATTTAGCTGATTTGATGTTCATTTCAGCTGCTTCGAACTGTTCACATTTCCAGTCATAGGTTGGTTTTGACATGATTAATACTTGTAGGTTCCCAATTCGAAAGACGACAGAAGGTCCCATGGAAGCTTCTGTACCGCCATAAAGCCCTCCTGTATAAATGAACTTGCCATCAATCAATCGTTCTATAGTTCCTTCTACCTCAATAGGTTTGCCCCAACGAGAGTCTAACTTATGGCCAAGTAGTAACTCTACAGTTTTTCCAATACCTGCTTCAGAGCAAAAATGGACAGCTTCAGGGTCAACGACTGTTAGTAGACTTGGATCTGTGACTCCGATTCGAAGCATCTCCTTAAGAAGGGCAACACTATCTCCAGAGGCGCCTCCTCCTGTGCAATCTGCAGTATCGATAAGGAGTACAGGACCACCGTTTATTTTCTTTCCAATTTGAATAGCCTCGGCAACGGTTTTCATTTCACATTCTAAGTCATAACGCAGGGACCAATATTCATTGGCTAATTTAGTTGATAGATATCTTGAGTCCTCAGGCGCATTATTTGTTATTACTAAACCACCAGAACCAAGATCTGGCAGGTCATTGTAAGGATGAACCCCAAAGATAGAGGCTGAGAGGACAGGAGGTGTTTTTTCAAGTTGTCTGGCATATTGGGTAAGTTTAGCCATAGGAGCATCGCCATATGTCATTCCGTTAATTCCTCCTACTAGGACTGGAACCTTGGCCATCGCCGAGGTTAGTTTAGCGTTAGTTTGCACTGAGTAGAGAAATAAATTAGCAGCTCTTTTACCTGTGCAAAAAGTGTCATCATGAGGGTAATGAGAAAAAGCAACGAGGCCATTAGCTTGCTGGATCATACGTTCGGTGACATGAGCATGCATGTCTAAGGTAGCGATTACAGGAACCTGTGGGCCAACGATTTGACGAACAGATTCTAAAATATCTCCTTCTGGATCATCTTCTGAGATGGTAGTCATAGAACCGTGAAGTGATAGTAGCACTCCATCAACTGGATAAACCTCTTTTAGTGTTGATAGCAAAAGGTTTTTAAGAAACTGATAACAGTGATCAGTATTTGGGCCACCAGAGACACAGCGTGCTACTGCCAATGGAACTGTTTGGATATTATTTTTGATACAGGTGGCCAGGATACCAGCTGTTTCACAATCAGTTCCAAAAAGCTGAAAGACCTCAGGTCCTTTATGGATATATGTGTTTTCCCATAAATCAAGATTTGTTTGAGTAGTTAAGAACTGGCTAGTTTCTTGAAAGATTCCACCTATGGCAACACGTAAATTAGATTTATTAGAATTCAAGCAGTATATCCAAAGTGATTGAAAGTGTAATGGAATGTGCCCTTATTAATCTGGCTTAGTCAAACTATGAGTATTAAAAGGGCTCTCTGAATACCCAATGTTCCTTGCCAAACGACATGTCAGAATATGCACCTGGCGGCAAGGATTTTGTAGATGGCAGAGTCAGTTGTTTAACAACTGACTCATTGAGGGCAATTCCCAATCCGGGACTTGGTGACAAAGAGATGAGGCCATCATTTATTATGAAAGGTTCGATTAAAAGGTTGTCAATAAAGGGATTGCCTGTCCTGTCTACTTCTACGGTCAAGCCATTTGGCAGGGCAGAGATTACGTGCATATTGGCGGTTAGGGCCACTGCATCACTCCAGGTGTGTGTTGCAGTTTGACATTTGTGTTGATTAGCTAACTCACCAATTCGATAACATTCAGTGATTCCACCAGCACGACAAGAATCTGGTTGCACGATATCTAATGCTCCTGCCCGTAGCATTTCTCTGAATCCTTGAACACCAAATTCATTTTCTCCAGCAGCCAAAGGCACTTGGCAATTCTTTCTAAGTTGTACATAATCATCAATATTTTCAGGTTCAAAAGGTTCTTCATACCAAAAAACATTGTGTTCTTTAAAGCTTTTTCCGAGTTGTTTTGCCACTTTCAGGCTGTAACGCATTGAGGCATCAACAATAATATCTATTTTAGGTCCAACTGCTTTCCGAACAGTTTCCAGAGCTGAGATATCATATTCCTCATTTTTGCCAAGGCGCATTTTTACTCTGCGAAAACCTTTGTCTACATAGCTTCCCGCTTCTTCAAAAAGAGAGTCTAAAGAGTCATTCCATACAAGTGCACTTGCATAGGCTGGTATTTTATTTCTTGACCCTCCAAGTAGTTCATAGACTGGCTTTTCTAGGTCTTTTCCGCGAAGGTCCCAGAAGGCAGTATCTAATGCTCCTATAGCTGAAATTGCAACTCCTTTTCTTCCATACCAGCGAGTAGCTTGATACATTGTTTCCCATAGGGATTCAACATCTCTAGGATCTTCTCCAAGTAAAAGTGGCCGAAGGTGTCCTTCAATCACAATTCGTAGCAATTCTGGATGACTATAGGCCGACCCAAGACCAAATAGTCTATTATTCGTTTCTACTTGGACGAGAGTAGTGAGGCGACCAGTAATACTGCCACCAGCATAAGCCATACGTTTTTCATTTGGGATTTTATATAGGAGGTTGATGACCTTAATATCTTCAATCTTCATTTTAGTCCTTAAGAATGTGATGAATGTTTGTGTTAATTTAGAAGGAAGAAAGCGGTCTGACTGCAAAAAATAGCATAGAATTTCTCACTGAAAAAGTAAGCAGTGTCTCTTCTTGAATACCTAAATTAAAATCTAGTGAGAAAAAAAGAGCGTGTCTTCTCAAGAACAATTTAGATCTTACTTCAACAAGAATTTTTGCACACGCCAATTGCCTACTTCTGCAACATAAAGTTCACCAGTTTTACTGATGGCTAAGTGATGACTAAAGTAAAGGTTGCCAGGTTGTTTGCCTGCTTTACCTAAAGTCCCTAGAATACGACCTTGGAGGTCTAATTTTAAGATCCTGTTCTTGTATCCGTCACACATAAAAAGGTGTTGATCAGAGCTAAAATAAAGTCCCCAAGGAGATCCGAGGTGAGTCCATTCTTTTAAAAACTTTCCATTCTCGTCAAAGATTTGAATGCGATGATTCTCCCTATCGCCGACATAAACTTTTCCTTCATGATCAACAGCAATTGTGTGTGGAGCATTAAATTCACCCGGAGCTTTACCTTTTTTCCCCCATGAATGTAGGTATTCGCCTTCTTTTGAATATTTTACAACTCTAGAATTTCCATATCCATCTGTTATATAAGTTTCACCTTTAGGGCCAAAAGCGACATGTGTCGGTTGATTAAAGGTGTCATTTGTCTCTCCAGAGGTGTCTTTACGGCCTAAAACCATAAGGGTTCTTCCTTTAGAACTGAACTTAATTACTGTATGTGAACCGATGTCGGTAACCCAGACATTATCTTGACTGTCAACGGCAAGACCGTGTGGTGAGCTTAATATGCCATCTCCCCAAGATCGAAGAAACTTTCCCTCAGCATCAAAACACATTACTGTTTGAGGCCCTCGATGGTAAACATAAACATTATTTTTTGAATCAACTCCTACGCCCGTGGTGGGTCCAAAATTTTTACCTAGAGGGAGTTGGGGCCAATCAGAAATTAAACGGCCTAAAAGATTTGGAGAATCCTCAGCTGTTACTAAGGGATTAAAGACAAGCAGTAAAACTAAGAACAACAAAGCAATCATTGAGGTACGGGTGGTCATTATAAGTTCCTTTTTCTCTGAATTAATATTTACTTTATAGATTTGATTCGAGTTTTCTTATTTTCAGACAATTGAGTGACTTCTTCCATCTCAATACTACCCTTAAATCTTGCGCTATCTTCAATTGAAATTCGTCTGGATCGAATGTTACCAACAAGAGAACTAGCAGATTCAAGTTTTACCTTATCCTTGGCATAAACATTCCCTTTAACCGTTCCAGATATATTTACATTTTTTGCTACAATGTTTGCTTGAACCCAACCTTTGGATCCGATTGTGAGTGAGTGATTATTTATTTCAATATTCCCTTCAACCATTCCATCAATTAGTAAGTCTTCATTTCCAATAAGATCTCCTTTCAAAGAGAACGAAGATCCTAAATAATTAGTAGCTCTTTTATTTTCGTTCCTCTTTAGAGAATTTTGTTGTTTGGAGTCATCAATTGTTAGGTCCGTAGCATGTGAACTATTTTGCTTATGAAAAGGTTCGGGATTGTTGATTCCATTTATTAGAATCCGGATTCGTTTAGATAACTTTTTCAGACCATTTGGAAGATATTTTACCATTTGTGACTTTTAGATTGTCTAGGGTTTTGTTTGAGAACTAAACAAAATAGATCATTGATTTAACATTTTCAAGACGGCGACAAGGAAACAAATTTCTAGGGATCTAATATATTTTATTTTAACCTCTGAAGGGCAGTATGCCAAAATGAATCTCCTAATAAAATAATCTTTAGATTAAAAAACTTGTTTTTTAAAAAATGAATATAACCGTTATTAAACTGAAGCTAGCTTGAAAGAATTAAACGGACCTTCCTTATAAACATCGCAGTCAATCTTAGGAAGGCGAGGAATCCTTTAGGGTAATTTATAAAATAATTGGAGATTATTGTTATGAAGATCACTACGTTAGCAGCAATATTCTTTAGTCTGGTCTTTTTAGGAGCAGGGTGCAATTTTCAACAGACAGAAAAAGTTAAAGAAAATAATGTTCCTTTTCGAGGAACCATTGGATTGTCAGTATTAACTTTGACGAATCCTTTCTTTACAGTTATTGCAGAAAATCTTAGTTTGGAAGCCAAAAAACATGGGTATGAAGTTCTGGTGACCAGTGGGGAATTTGATGTGGCACGCCAGCATAACCAAGTAAAGGATTTTATTGTTCAAAAGGTAAATGCAATTGTTCTTTGTCCTTGTGATTCAAAGGCGATTGGTCCTGCAATTAAGGAAGCTAATGAGGCAGGAATTCCAGTTTTTACAGCTGATTTAGCCTGTTTAGCCCCAGGAGTTGAAGTAGTGTCCCATATCGCCACGGACAATTTTTCCGGAGGAAAGGAAGCAGCCAAGGGAATGATTGAGGCGTTAGGTGAGAGTGGGGGTAAAATTGTTATTCTTCATTTTGAGAGTGCAGAATCTTGTTTGCTTCGGGTAAAAGGATTTACCCAAGTTATCGAAAAATATAATAAAAATAGAATGTCTGGAAAAATTGAAATTGTTGCTGTCCTTCCAAGTGGAGGTGTAAAGGATATAGGTTATAAGGCTGCAGAAGATGCGATCCAAGCGCATCCAGATTTGTCCGGATTTTTTGCTATAAATGATGCAGCAGCGCTAGGTGCTCGGGCTGCATTAGAAAAAGCAGGTAAAGCTGACCAAGTTACGATTATCGGATTTGATGGTCAGCCAGAAGGAAAACAGGCAATTAAAGATGGATTAATTTATGCTGATCCAATTCAATTTCCTGATCGAATTGGCAGGGAAACGATGCAAGTAATCGTAAAGCATTTCAATGGAGAAGAGGTTCCTAAGGAAGTTCTCATTCCCACATTTCTTTATAAAAAAGAAGATGCAGATCAAGATAGTAGCTTGAGATGATTTAAGAGGCTAGGATGCAAATAGATTCAGACAGACATTAATTGGGCCAAAAAAGATCTTCAATTTCCTTCCTCTTTTGTAAATTCAAGGGAGAAGCGCCCTTATTGATTTATAAAGTTTCTTACAAGTTATGTAGATAACCATTTTCACTGGAGAACTAAAACAGTCGGATGACTTCTCACCGTCCCCCTTTAATATCAAGCTTTATTTCTGATTATGGAATGATAATTGGTTTGTTGCTCTTATGTGTTTTTTTTAGCTATGTTACTTGGGACGAGCAGCATGCAACAGGATTAGGAGCAGCAAATCAACTGCGTGAGAATATAACTAAAGAATTCCCTCCTGGTAGCACTGTACTGATTGTGGCACGCAATCATCAAGAAGATGTAAATTTTGCTGAATCGCTTGCTAAACAGCTAAAAGATTTTGAAATGAAAGTTGTAGGTTCCATAAAAGGCCAGCCTCTTGATGCCCGTAAAGCTTTAGAAAGACTAGCTGTATCAAACACTAAACTTGATGTAATTGCTTGTACCGATGTGACATCACAATGGACTCTCTTTGAGAATCTTAAAGACAGGTTCCCTAGCCTAGAAAACCCAAAAATTTTCAAGCCACCTACCTATATGTGGCCAAATTTTTTAAAGAAAAATAATCTTTTAAACATTGCGAACCAAATTGCTGTTATAGCAATTTTGGCGATTGGCATGACAATGGTGATTATCACGGCTGGTATTGACCTCTCTGTTGGCAGCTTGATTGCTCTGTCTGCAGTGATATCCACTTGGCTCATTCGTGAGACTGCCCATGCAGAGTTGGCCACAACATCCGAAATGGTTTTGTGTTGCTTAATTGCTGTAGTCGCTTGCGGACTTTTAGGAGCTTTTTCAGGGGTAATGGTAACGATGTTTGCAGTCCCTCCCTTTATTGCAACGTTGGGAATGATGCTAGTTGCAAGTGGATTAGCTTATATTCTAGCTGAAGGCCAATCGATCTATCAGATTCCTGATTCGTTTATATGGTTGGGAAGAGGTGCCGATTTTCTGTCAATACCCAATGCGGTATTACTGATGCTTTTCCTTTATGTTTCTGCAGATCTCTTGATGAGTAAAACATCATTAGGGCGTTATATTTATGCTGTTGGGAGTAATCGAGAAGCAGCTAGACTTTCTGGAGTTCCCTTAAGAAAGGTCTTAATTTTTGTCTATACTATTTGTGCTATTTTAGCTGGATTGGGTGGTGTAGTTATGGCTTCACAACTAAAAAGTGGCTCTCCAACCTATGGATTAATGTATGAACTTTACACCATTGCTGCAGTAGTTGTTGGTGGAACAAGTTTAGCTGGGGGATCAGGAAAGATTTTTGGAACTTTAATAGGTGCTTTTATAATTGCAGTAATTCAGAACGGATTAAACCTTACTGGAGTAGAAGGTTATACCCAAAAGGTAATTTTGGGAATTGTGATTTTAGGGGCTGTATTATTCGATATGACTAAAAAAAGAAGCTGGCGGTTATTACAGAAAATTAGATTGGGTTAAATAGATTTATGAAGTAAAAAAATATTAGATTGATTATTAAGAGATGAAAGTGAAGATAATTAACCAGACTAAAGGAGTTTCCTATGGGGAGAGTATTTTTTATTGGAAGGATCTTATTATGTGTGCTGACTATAGCAACAGTATCGCTTGAAGCAGAAGTAAAAAACACTGAAAAAGAAGTGATGTTTTATTCAGACGCGCGTCACTCAAGTGTTTATCTGTATGAGCCTCCAATGAGTATTCGACAATACGTTGAACCGATCGATGAACTTCTTGATCTGGGGATTGACACAATTAGCTATGCTGTCGGTGACTGTAGTGTTTTGCTTTATGACACTAAGGTTGGAGAACGCTGGGGACACAACCTTGATCTGGTAGATCATATTGTTTGGTACCGTGCTGGTCAAAATGCTTATTCTCTGATGAAGCGGGGAATGGATCCATTGGCAGTTGTAACAAAGCATGCAAATAAACGGGGATTTAAATTTCTTCCGCATCTCCTCCTCAACATGCTACATACTCCACCCTCTAGGGTTACTAGCAGTCGAGTGGCTAATTTTACTACCCAGCACCCTGAGTGGCAGGTAGGACCGGAACCTGATTATCCGGCAGCCGTTCATGATTTGCCACACCGTTTGTCTTATGCACGGCCAGAGATCCGGAAAGATCGCTTGGCGGTTATTCGTGAATTGGTATCAGATTATCCTTCTGATGGGATTGAAATTAATTTTCATAGCTATGCTCCTTTTATTGCGAGACGTGAAGTTGCTGAACATACTCAAACCATGACAAACTGGATAAGAGAAATACGGGAAATCTGCAATGAAGCAGCACTAAGACAAGGACGGCCGAAACGACTGGTCATCAGGATTGCTGGAACGCTGGAGGGCAGTCGGTCAGTGGGTATGGATTTAAAACATTGGATCAAGAAAGAATTGGTTGATACGGTTATTGCAATGCCGGTAACCCATGGATATCAAGGTACCACCACTGAGCTAAAAAAAGTGGTGCAGGCTGCCAAGGGGACTAAAGTTTCTGTGTTGGCAGGGATTAACAACCCTAGGTCCAAGGAAAATACACGGAAGGTTTATTATGCCGCTGCCGTGAATGCCTATGCAGCTGGAGCCCAAGGTGTGCTCTTTCATACCTACTACCCAGGGTCCAACCGTTACCCTTATGACGATGCAGCGACCACATCATTACGCTTGATGGGTTATCCCGATGTTTTGGCACATAAGGATAAGCGCTTTCATATAGGGTTGAATCCAAATAGAAAGACACCTCCCAAGTATGGAGTATCAATGCCGCCTAAGTATGGGGTGCCGTGGCAGTTACCTTTAAAGCTAAGCCCTGGAGAAATTGGTCAGGAAATTCAACTACAAATTGCCGATGATGTTATTGGCAAGAATAAATCGGGGGAATTATGGCGGTGTGAGCTTCGGGTTGTCCTTCAATATCTGATGCACACCGACAAGTTTAAACTGTACTGGAATGGCAAAGAGATTGCTCAAGAAAAACAACGAAAGGCAGATTGGACCTATCAAATGAGACCCAGACCTGAAAATATTCGGGGTTATCGAATTCACGTAGATTTAAAAGGAGACGATTTGCCCAGAATAGGAACTAATACTATTCGTGTGGATTTGCTGAAGAAAGATCCCAAGTTAGTTATGCCTGTGAGAGTGGCAGATGTTGAAGTGGTAGTTGAATATTTGCCGGGACGAAACGGGTTGCGGGATGGCGAAGGTGGTCCTGGTTAGTGAGAAGGGCTGAAGGCAATTGAGATGAATGTCTCACCCCGTTTAATGTAGAGGGACTACAGGTCTTATTTTATTGTTAGATGCTAATTTTTACTGGCACCAATTTTGAACGAACTCCACATACTGTTCTGTTCCAAGTTGAAGTTGATCTGTAGAAATCCACTCATCAAATGTATGAGCTTGCTCAACATTTCCAGGGCCGATCAGGAGTCGTCTTTTGAGATCTGTATAGACAGAGGCTTCACTTCCATATCCCACTGCCAGGGCTTTAGGTTTCTCTGTAATGTCTAGGACCTCTTTTATAAAGGAAGAGTTTGGATCTACCCTAAATGCTTCATGACCTCGGTCAATGGTTAATTCAACATTGCATTCTTTTGCAGCTTTTTCAACACGTTCAACCAAAAGGTCTGTTTGAGTTTTAGGCATTAAACGGAAACCAACTCGACAGATACTGACGGGTTTTTTTACATTCATAGCTTTTGGGTTATCTTCAATACCAATGTTCCCACATAAAGTTGGAGGATCAAATTCAAAATCCTGCCATTCACTATTGTTTTGAGTCTCTTCATATAGTGCCTTCATTTTGCTCAAAAAAGGAATCATTATCCAGTTGGCATTCATGCCCAATTTAGTGCTGGAATGAGCAGATTCTCCTCGGGCAATGGCTTTGAAAGAAACCCCTCCCTTATGGGCATAAACAACTTCAAGCAAGGTTGGCTCTCCAATAATTGTATTACTTTGAGCCTCAACCATTTCACGGTAAAGTTTTGATTGTTCTTTGACCTGGATGGCACCTCCATATCCAACTTCTTCATCTGCTGTACAGGCAATATAAATTGGTCGTTTTAATTCATTTACTTTAAATCGTTCAGCCGCAGCCATCATAGTAGCCACAGAACCTTTCATATCACAGGTGCCTCTGCCATACAGTTTGTCTCCATCTACGGAGGGTTCAAAGGGTCCATGTTTTTTAGTGAACCAGTTAATAGCTGGAACTACATCAATGTGTCCGAAGTAAGCCATGCCCCCTGATCCTTCACCTTTTTTACCTACTACACTTGCTTTGCGAACCCCATTCTCGTCACTATATTCAAGGCGTTCTGTGTGAAAGTCCATTTTTCGGAGTCGATCTTCAATATAGTCTGTTAACGCTAGATTACTAAGATCACTAGTAGTATCGAAACCAACAATATCTTTGGCATATTGGAGTGCATCCACGAAAACATCCTCTCTTTTGAAAGCAGTAAATTAAACCTTATAAATTAGACTTTGTCTCAAAGCTTTAAATCCTAGTGTACAACTGGTTTAAATCTATCTCAATTATAATCGAATAAGAGGTTGACGAGAAATATCTCTTGAAAACTAAATTTATTATCTATATAAATCTTAAAAATTAAGGAACTTCATAGAGAATTAATATTCTCGTTGGCTCAAAATCATTCATTCTCCATTAGAGAGAGAAAAAATCTGGCATTTTGGGTAATTCTTTTTGGAGGCGAAAAGAATTACTTCGTAAAAATTAGATCTCCATATACTTCATATTCATGAAATCCTCCTTCTTTAGAGACAGGGGCAGTGGAGGTGTTTTTAGGGTGCTCCCAGGAGTCATCATAGTCATACCGGCAAGCTGCAACTTTCCAACTTGAGAGGTCTTTCTTATTCCCCTTTATGTTATCTAAAGGAATTGCTATCTCGACAGTCCAGCCATAATCTTTATCTTTTGATTGGTTAAGGGTTCCGTCAATGTGCACAGCTGATCTAAGATTGCTATTCCACGAAGTTGCTTCCTTAAGTTTCCCCATCTCACCTCTTTTTGACCAATATGCATCAAAGACTTGATTGGTGGGGCTAAATTGGAACTCGTAATAAACAGAAGATGAAAAGTTCGGTTTGATAAACAGTTCAAGAACATCCTCTTCCCAGAGTCTTTGATCTCGACCTTTATAGGTAGATTGAACGTCATTATCTTTAGCAACAATTGCTACATAGAAATTAGTTTTGTCCCAAAGAAAACGGGCATAAGCTCGAGCAGACCTCAGGAAAGATCCCCTTGTATCAAACGTTAGTTGAATTCGGGATGCGTGTTTCCAGTCAGATTCCAGTAGTAACCCATCAATCAATATGGGTTGAGATGCTAATTTACAGGGGATTTGACTTGCTTTTTGAGGTCCTTTTTTGCCTTGGGATAACGCTATTGGAATTACTGTTACCATGATTGATATCGCTAAGAGATAAACCCAACCTTTTATTTTCATTATTGATTCCTTTCTGTTTCTATAAATTGTAAGTCCCAAGTTTAGGACGAGTGTCTTGGATTCTTTCGAAATTAGGACCTGTTGATGGTTATGTCTCGGAGGTTCAGACTAGGGCCTAAGTCAGGATCCTCATTTCGATGAAAATTTTTCCCCTTTAGATATCTAATTTCCATCTCGATATCGTGTAGGGTTATTTCAGGTATAACTTGAGGATCGCGATAATCTAAAATGATTTCTATCCAATTCTTTCCTTTTTTTGGCCAAAAAGTTTTATCTAATTCATAAATAAACCAGTAACCAAAACCAAAACCAGAATTGTTAGGCACACTCATTCGGTAAATCTGGTTGATTTTTCTTAGGGATGAGGTGGGCAAGTTTTTTTCATTGAGACGGAAAGTGATCTGATCAACTTGGTTAGTATTCATAATTCTAAAACGTAGGAGTATTTTATGTAATCGCTTTACTTCTTCCCAGTGATTTAAATCATCACTGATGGGTAGATTAAAGCGTATAGGTTTTTTAACTTCTAGTTTTTGAGGCAGAAGCATTGGAGGTTCCCAAGGTGGAGATTTATAATTACCGGCCGTTGGAACAAGATAAATCTTATCTTTTGGAGCCATGATATCAGGATGGGAAATCTCTCTTAGTTGCTCATAAAAATTAGAACGGTATGGCCAATTTGATCCTTGAAACCATTGATTAAGATAAATTCCATCAATACCTTGTTCCCAATAGTTGCAAGCAGCTCCACGGATTATTTCAATAGACGCATTGGATAACCTGTCTGAATCAATCATACTATTTAGAACTCCAGCAATGCGGGTTTGTGTACCCTTGGCCGCTCTTACTAACGGCCTATAGTCTGCTGAATGGTCTACTCGGCCCCAATATACACCATAAGTTTCTGGAATGAGAAGGTCTACAATTCCTAGTCGAATCCATTCGTTAACATCCAGCCCTAGGTCAAAACAAGTTTTGAGATTTCCAGGTATACGGATAGCAAGCTCACGATTTCTTCCTGATTGTTTCAGTGACTCATAGATTTGTTTAATCCAAGAAGTCATGATGGAGCGTCCAGTGGATACTTCTTTTGGATGAAAAAAATGAGGTGAAGGACTCTGATAGGATAAAGTTAATTCAAATCCGTCAATTGGATAATTCTTAATCACTTCTAAAATTAAATCAAATCGTTCTTTTCTCACTTTTTGGTGCTTAAAATCTAGACAAGTCAGTCCAGGAAAATTTGATTCAAGATCGCCCTGCGCACCAATTTCCAGATGTTCATTGTCAAATCTGAAATTTGAACTTCGTACATCTTGTTCCCGTGGGCCACGTCTGCCTTGGTTAACTAATAAAGCTGGATAAATGAGCATATCTTTCTGATGTGCTCGTTGACAGATAAGACGCAACTGGTCGATGCCAGAATCCAAAAGAGAGACTGTATTTTGGTGAGCTCGTTGAAAAACCATGTGCGGCCATTTTTGAACGTTATGTCCAAATATTTCACCAACTTTTGAGTTATGAAAAATAGTTCTTCCATCCCCAAGACAAAACATTAATGCGTCAACAGAGGTTTCTACAAGTTCGTCAACTGCTGATTCTACTTCCTCTTTTTGGATAGGTGGTTCATACATGTACATTAGAGGATGCCGACTATCATGGAAAAAGAAGATTCTTGGTTTTCGTACAGAAGCTTTATTTTTAGGGGTTTTTGGTTGAAGAATTTTCTCGACTGATGATGAGGGCAGTGCAGCAGGAGAAAGACCGGCAGCAATTGCAGATCTTACAAAATGACGTCTCTTCATCGTATTCCTTTCTTTTGTCTTAGCCTGAATGATCGGGACAGTGGTTTATTTTTAATAGGATATTTCATGGTCAGGTGCTTACAAAGTGAGCTTTTTAGGTTAAAACGAACTTTACAGCAGCGTACTGTATAGGGGCAAGGATTTTAATATCCATAAAATTGTAGTTTATGGAAACCCCATAAGCTGAAAACTTTTAGTTAATAATTCTTAAAATCATAAACCATTTAATTACGACAAAGGCTAATCTTTTTTCAAAAATTATTAAGTTGTTAGATAGATGAATGCAACTCTCTATAATTTTTTATAAAAAATATATACAATGAGATAGTTACAGACTTGATATTTGATTTTTTAGACAAGAGACGGATGTTTTATAGGAAGAAGATCGTCCAATAAGTGATAGGCATGTTTTATTCAGATAGAAGCGTCTAAGGATGTTTTGATGATGAAAAATCGAGTTACTCTTTTCATTTTAGGTAGTATTTTATGGGGGAATTACGGGAGCTTTTCTCAGGATAAACCTTCGTTAGATGAATCTGCCCAAACTATCCTTAAGCGAGAATGTATTGTCTGTCATGGTGTTGCTCAAATGTCAGGGCTAGATCTAAGAACAAAAAAGACAATGTTAAAAGGCGGATCTAGAGGCCCTGCTGTGGTTATTGGTGAGGCTGATCAGAGTCTTTTGTTTCTGGCCGTATCTCATCATAATGATTTTAAAATGCCTCCCGAAAGGCCAAAACTTTCTAATGACGATCTTATTATTTTGAAAGAATGGATTAATTCTGATAGGTACTGGCTTAATAATTCTGAGTTTTCCCAAAATCAGACAGAACCTTCATGGTGGGCTTTTAAAAAGCCCCAAAGGTATGCTGTCCCCGTGATTAATGGTCAGAAATGGACAGGTAATCCAGTTGATGCTTTTGTTGAAAGTAGGCTTCGAGCTAAAGGACTTGTGAAGGCTCCTCCAGCTGAAAAATCAATTTTAATTCGGAGAGCCTATTTTGATTTAATTGGTCTTCCACCCCCACCTGAAAAAATCGAATCCTTCCTTAACGATGATTCTGTAGAAGCGTTCGAAACAGTTGTGAATGAATTGTTAGACTCTCCTCAGTACGGAGAAAGGTGGGCCCGTCATTGGTTAGATGTCGTTAGATATGCTGATTCTGCAGGTTTTGAAACGGACGAATTTTTTCCTGATGCCTGGCGATACCGAGATTATGTTATTAAGTCATTTAACGAAGATAAACCGTACGACAGATTCCTGCAAGAACAGATTGCAGCTGATGAGTTGTGGCCCAACACGCTTGATTTAGAAGGAACAGCTGCGGTTTCAATTGAAAAACTAAGGCAATTAGAAGCTCGAGTAGGAACAGGGCTTTATGGACTGGTGCCCTTAACTGGGGAGTCAAAGTTAGATGTTAAGGTTGAACTTAATCAAGTGCTGACTGATTGGGTTGACACTACTGCCTCAGCATTTATGGGTCTGACTTTAGGGTGTGCCCGATGTCATGATCATAAATTTGATCCATTGTCTCAACGGGATTATTATCAATTCCAAGCAATATTTGCAGAAAGTCACATGGATGAAATTCCTGTTGTCACCAAGATGTCTATGTTTCATCGGGCTGAGTTCTATTCTAAATTCGTAACATTATCTGAATTAAGGTGGGCTTATCGCAGGCTAGAAGAGGCTGTTAGTAAAAGAGTTTTTCAAGCAAAAAAGAATGAATACTCAGAAGAAGTAGTTAAAGCCTATGACACCCCAGAAGATGATCGAACTCCTGAACAGGAACGAATTATTAGACCATTGTTGAAAGCCTTTAAAAAATTGGGTGACCCCATTGGTAAGACACTCTTAAATTTACCAGAACATCTTAATGTGAATGAAAAAGAATACAGGACTGAACTTCTCGAGCAGATCGCATTATCAGTTGTCAAGATTCCAACGACAGAACCTTCCCATCAGGTACATTTTGATGCTCTTTTTGATGTTCCCAAAGCTAGGGTTTTTCGAAATAGAGATCCAGAACTAATCCCGGAGATTTATATTCTAGAACGAGGAGATCTTGGAAAAAATGTAGAAAGAGTTAATGCAGGTGTGCCAAAAGTCTTGGCTAACAACTATAATTTCCAAGAATCCTCCGTTCCTTTAGTGTTGCAACGTTCCAGATCTAAGTTAGCCCTTTGGTTAAGTCAACCTGACCACCCATTGACAGCAAGAGTGATGGTAAATCGTCTATGGCAATGGCATTTTGGTACTGGACTTGTTTCCACACCTAATGACTTTGGTCAAATGGGACAGAGACCAACCCATCCAAAATTATTAGACTGGCTTGCAACAGAGTTTGTAGCAACAGGTTGGAGTCTCAAGTCTATGCATCGTTTGATTATGCTTTCTAAGACCTATCAAAGGACAAGTAGATACTCAAACCCAAAAAATTTAACTGTTGATCCTGCAAATCTCTACTGGTGGCGAATGAAACGAAAGCGTCTTGAGGCAGAGGCTTTATGGGATTCCATACATTCTGTAGCTGGAACTCTTACTTTGGAAATAGGGGGAAGGTCATTCTGCCCTCCAGTCGAAGGGCAGGCGGGAAAGAATTGGGTTAAAATACCAGTTGAGCTGGAAAATAGTGATTTAAATAGACGTGCTATTTATATTATGGTGCAACGAAATTTTGGGTTTCCAATGTTTGAAACTTTTGACACACCTGATCCAGCAGTAAGCTGCTCTGTCAGGGAGGTAACCACAGTGCCTCCTCAGGCATTATTTTTCATGAATAATAAGATGATTGTTGGTCAAGCAAAAGAATTTGCACAACGATTAGTAAGAGAACATGGAGATAATCCTGATGCATGGATCCGGAAAGCTTGGCGTTTAGCTCTTGGTCGGGATCCCAACCAGTTGGAGAAACTAGAAGCGATGAATTTACTGAAAAGTCTGACTCAGGGTGAACTAGGAGTAAATAAAACTCACTCACTTGCTCAGATGGGAGTGGCTAGATCTGAAGCTTTGTCACAACTTTGTTTGGCAATTTTTAATTTGAGTGAGTTTTCATATGTTGACTAATAATGGTAATAGTGGAAAGGAACGTTATGAATAATAACTACGGATCTTTTCAAAATGCAATGGAGACCCGAAGAAAGTTTCTTTTTAAATCTGGGTTAGGGTTTGGAGGATTGGCCCTAAATTATCTGCTGGATTGCGAAAAAGGCGTGGCAACTTCTAAATTGGATAGACCCTTAATGGCGAAACCACCCCATTTTAAAGCAAAAGGGAAGAGTGTTATTTGTTTATATATGAAAGGGGGCCCTAGTCAAATGGATACCTTCGATCCAAAACCCCTTTTAACACGTTTAGATGGTCAACCTATTCCCCCAAGTTTTACGACTAAAGATCTCCAATTACAGTTTGTTAAAGTTGGTGAAATGAAGTTGATGGCTTCCCGTCGTACTTTTAAAAAATATGGTCAGTCGGGATTAGAAATTTCTGACCTCTTTAGAAACGTTGGTCAATATGCTGATGATTTAGCAGTGATCAGATCCTGTCATCATGAGTCCTTTATTCATGGGCCGGCTATGAGTCATATGCTAACCGGCTCTATACAGCTTGGGCATCCAAGTGTGGGGTCTTGGGTGGTATACGGTTTAGGAAGTGAAACTGAGAATCTGCCTGCATATATAGCGATGTCAGAAGGTTCTGGAGTGTCAACTAAAGCTGTTTACAGTTCTGGTTTTTTGCCAGCAGCTTACCAAGGGACATTTGTGAGGGCTGAAGGTTCTCCCTTGAGAAACCTAGAACCCCAGATTGATGTAAATAATCAACAGAAAGTCTTAAATCAGGTTAACCGTTGGAATCGTCGGTATTTAGCGGATGAGCGTCAGGATGATTCCCGATTAGCGGCACGTTTAAATAACTATGAGTTAGCATTTCGAATGCAAACTGCTGGTCCGGAGTTGATTAATATTTCAGATGAGCCAGCACACGTTCAGGATATGTATGGATTAAATTCAGAACACACTGCCAAATTTGGACGAATGTGTTTGCTTGCTCGGCGAATGGTTGAAAGAGGAGTAAGGTTTATTCAGTTATATAAGTCTGGTTGGGATGGACACACTGAAAATGATCAGTTACATGTAACTAGTTCTGCACAGATTGATAGGCCCATAGCTGGTTTGCTCGCTGATCTTAAACAGCGGGGATTATTGGAGAGTACAATTCTCGTTTGGACTGGGGAGTTTGGAAGGACGCCAATTAATCAAGGTAAGATGGGGCGAGATCATAATCCCTATGGTTTTACAACTTGGATGGCAGGGGGAGGAATTCGTGGTGGAAAAATAGTTGGGTCTACTGACGAATTAGGTTTTAGAGCAGTTGAGGACAGGGTTCATGTTAACGATTTACATGCAACGATTCTTGGTCTTTTGGGGTTAGACCATGAAAAGCTTACTTATTTTTTTGAAGGACGCCACAGAAGACTGACCGATGTTGGAGGACAGAATAATTTAGCAACACGGTTAATTTAAAGTAGTTTTTGTTTTAATGAAAGAATAAGAATCATTGATGGTTTAACAGTAGAAGTTCTGCTTGAATACTTCTTATGAGAAAGATGATTAAAACCTTAATAATTATTGCCTTGGTGACTCTTGCTAGCTTGAATAAGGCTAACGCCGATTTGAGTCTGTCCTATAAGGGAAAATTGAGAACTCCTCTGGACTTGTACACCCAAGAAGGATCAAGACTGGAAAAAGGGAACTATAATATTGAGGTAGAGTGTAGACAAAAGTGTTCATTACAATTATTTCAGGGAGATCAAGTTGTCGCTAATCTTGAGGGAACGTTATCTAGAGGTTATCAAAAAAGGAAAACTGCATTGATGATTCCTATTGTAGGTACCATATTTTTACAATCTTCAATTAAAACTGGCAGGAGTGATGCTGAAAGACGTTTTAGTCAAACGGGACGACCCCAGTACGTAGAGGAGACCCATGATTGGCAAGGAAGTCTTAGAATTTTCAAAACAAAATCTTCGAATGATGGGAAGGTTTATATAGTATTTCATGAAAAGGACAGGTCCAGTCGTTATAGACAGGTTGAATTCAAGTTGTTGTCTTCGAAGCCTTGAATTTCAAAATCCGCAAAGAAAGACTCATTTTAATCTAAACAACCTATTGCTATGGACTTAGCGAGAATTTAGCTAATGTCTTACTTTTTCTAATATCATTTCTATTTCCAAAACTAGTCATTGTATTTAAGTTTATCAAAAGACATTCGATAAAAACTAGTGGAGAAATGCGTTAACCTAGGTCAACTGCCAGAATCCTGCTGCGGCTTCTCAAATAAAGAGTAGTTCCAACTAGGGAAGGGATAGTCCAGCAATTCTCTTCAAGGATTTTTGCTTTGGCTAAAATGGTAGGACCGTCATTAGACACTTTTACAAGGGCTAAGGTTCCACCTTCATCTAAAACAATAAACTTTTTATCGGCGTAAAGAAAGGTTGCTTTAGCAAAGCTTCGGTCTTTCCACAAGACATCCCCAGTAGACACCTGAAGAGCTGTAAAGAATGCAGGACCAAAATCACCACTTGAACTGTATACTACATCGTCAAGTCGAATCATATTTCCGTGATGTAAACGCATTCTTTTATTAAACCAAAGCTCTTTCACACTTGTTCTTTCATCGTTTTTGATTAACTTCAGAGCACGAGTTCCACCTTTGTAGGCCGTTGAAATTACTAATGTGTTGTCTTTTCCCCAAGAAGGAGTACTAACAGTTAAACCCCCGGCCAGACCATGAGTAAATTGCCAAAGTAGTTCGCCAGTGAGGGGGTTCACTCCAACAACCTCATTGTCCATTAATCCTACTAATTGATCACTTCCATTTACATTTATGATTATCGGTGAAGAATGAGAGCGTCCAAAATTATGTTTTGACCATAAAACTTCGCCGGTGTCCTGATGAAAAGCCATTAAGGCATGTTGAGAACCTCCTACTAAAGCAATAACTAGGTTTTGATAAGAAATAGGACTTGAGGAAAACCCTCTGCTCATTGGCGTGGCGTTATATTTTTCGGTAAGATCATGTTGCCAAATAACCTCCCCATTATCCTTTCTTAAGCAATACATTTTTCCAGTCCAACCGATTGAGACAATAGAAGATTTAGTTAAGACTGGAGTAGATTGTGGACCAAGTCCATATTTTTTGTCGGTGCTGTCTTGCTTCTTTTTAATTGTGGCCGGATAGGTAAATTCCCACACTGTTGAGCCAGTCTTTTTATCCATTGCTATCAGCACCTCTGACTCAGCTTGCCGATACATTGTGTAGGCTTTAGAATGGTCAACCAATATTCCCGAATACCCCTCACCTAATTCACGACTCCAGAGTTTGAGGGGCCCTTCATTACTCCATGAATTTGACAATTTAACTGATGAAACCTTAAAATCTCCAGTAGTTCCACCCCATCTAGGCCATTCTGTCGGCGATATAGTACTACAACTGATAGCTAGCAGAAGAATAAGGCAAGGAGTTGTATAAATATGGGTTTTGCAGATTGCTCTATTTTTTAATTTAACCATGTCGATTAGTTCCACAAACGGAAAAGGATTTGTTCATCTGTAATTAATTGAAAAATTTAGATTCTAAAACTTTTTAGATTATTAAGAAGTTTTAAACAGTGTTAACCCCTAATTTTTTTGCTGTTTCAGTAACTTTCATCCAGATATCATCTTCAATTGGAATACCATTTTTAGAACGGTCAGCATAGGTTTTCCTTTCAGGGTCTCCAGGCACTTGAACTGTTTTAAATCCTGGGGCTGGAGGGACCGCCCTTACTCGTTGCTGCATTTCATCTGCGCGCTCATTGAATTCATCAACAGACTGAAATAGATCCGAGCGGAAAACTAAGAATGTTGCTGCATGATGACGAAGTACATCGCTAGATAGGGTGTCATTAACAAAACTATCTGATCCAAGAAAAATCCGGCTTAAAAATTCTGTCCACAACATAATAGCCCAGCCTTTGTGTTGCCCGAATGGAATGTGGCCTCCTCCATTGAAAAAGTCAGCAGGATTAGTACTTGGTTTTCCCTCGTTATCTACAATACACCCTTCTGGCAGAGACTGATTACGGTTGTATGCATTATCAACTTTAACTCCAGAAATAGCCGAGGTAGCAAAATCAATAATCATTGGAGGTTCATTTCCTGATGGGACACCCATAGCAATTGGATTAGTATGAAGGAGTCGTTTCCTTCCACCAAAAGGAACAGTTTTAGGGTCAATTTCACTGAAACCACCAAGCCAAGTCATAGAAATCATTTTTTCTTTTGCTGCTAGCTCTGAGAAATGCCCGACACGTCCAAGATGATGTGCTTGGACCAGTCCAACCAAAGCAAGTTGATTTTTTTTTGCCTTCTTAATTGCTAGCTCAATTGCAAATTTGGCTGCTACTTGGCCGAAGGTCCAGTTTCCAGATACTAAGGCCGTGGCAGCAGTTTCCTTGAGAATAGAGGGGTTGCCAGCAGGTAAAAGTTTTTTGGTTTGAATATCAGACACATATCCAGGAATATGCCAAATGCCGTGAGTATCAATACCTTTTAAATTTGCAAGGACCAAGTGCTCAGCAACCTGCCTGGCATTAGAAGAACTACTACCGGTTTTTAAAAGAATTTCAGAAGTTAAAATTCTTAATTCATCTGCTTGCTTAATTACCATAGAAGAAATTCTTTCTTAAGAAGCGTTTGTATTGTTTTTCTAGATAAGACCACTTTGCACTGCCAGTCCCAACACTACTGACCCAATAATCACCACCGCAGAACCAACTAGAAGCCATGCACCTAAAGAGCTCATTCTCATTGAACGGTTAATTCGAAAAGCCATCCAACAAACTGCTACAGCTACTAAAGGAGTTCCAAAGACTCCTATGATGTAGTGACTGAGGATCACCATGTATCCGGGACGATCTGGAAAAAATAGATACAGGATTAAAGTGCACCACAGAAATATTGATTGAATAATCTTATGGGATTTTTGGACAGATTTCGGTTGATTTCGATTGACAAGATTAAGAGTACAAAGAAAATCAGTTACAATTCGTCCACTGACAGCAGTAGCAGCTAACAAAGTTGAAAATAGAGTTGCAAGAGCACTCATAAAAAAAATAATTTTTGCCCACGGCCCATAACTTTCCGTAAAAATTATTGATATCTGCTCTACTACTCCAATACCTGAAGGTACCTGACCTTGCTTGAAGAGAATAGCTGCTCCAAGGAGAAAGTAACTACAAGTGATAACGGTTGCCAGCGATGTAGCCAGTGCTACATCGAACTTCAAGATTCTTACCCAACCTTGGGCTCGTGTAACCCATCCTTTTGATTCTGGAGAACCAAGATAACGGCCATAGCCTTTTTCTAATATCCAATAGGGATATGCTATCAACTCCGTGCCAGAAACCCCCAGAGCCCCAATTAAACTGATTACAGCAAAGGCCGCTAGTCGAACATCCGTATCTCCAAGAGAAAAAGAAAGTCCTGTAAAGATGTCTTCTATACTTATTTTATAGGGTGTCCCTTGTAACATGATTAGACCAACTATGGCTGAGATACTCAGAATTAAAGCCAGGCTAACCATTATTTTTTCAAGTGGCTGATAAAGGCTTTTCCACAGAACTAATTGTGCTGCCAAAACTATTAGAATTCCCCAAATTTGAATAGAACGGATAGTGTCTGGGTTTAAGGCA
This sequence comes from Terriglobia bacterium, assembly GCA_022452285.1. Taxonomy (GTDB): domain Bacteria; phylum Acidobacteriota; class Terriglobia; order Versatilivoradales; family Versatilivoraceae; genus JAKUNG01. The sequence goes on from JAKUNG010000012.1 coordinate 122,138, forward strand.
GAGATGCCATGAAACAGGCCAGACATGGCCCCAACTAATCCAGAGGCTCCAATTTGTGCAAAAAACCAGCCAAACATGAAAATCCAAACAAGCCAAGAAACCCTTCTCAGCTTTGGCCCCGGAAAATCACGAAGAACCTGAAAAATTGTTTGATTAGTAGTTAGACAATAACGACCCACCTCTACTTGTAAAAAGTATTTAATCACGCAGGACAAAATTACAGCCCAGAAAAGAACAAACCCAAATTTAGCAGCTTGGAGTGGCGTGTTAATGAGCTCCCCTGAACCAATGACTCCAGCAGCAATTACGATGCCTGGACCCATGGTTAATAAAGTTGGCCAGAACTTAACAGGAGCATTTCTGATTTGTTGGTCTTGGTTCATCGAGTATTCTTTTATCTATTAAGATAATGAAAAGGTTAAGGTTTATCAGGTCGCAAACGAGTTTTAAGACCTTCTATGCTAAAACTGTTTTGCAAAAAGTTAAAATATTCTCTTTCCTCGTCCTGAACAAGCTGAGCTTTTTCTGGGAGTAAGCAGGCGTACTGATTTGGTATTTTAACTAAACCGCTATGATCACCATGCAGCAGGTCTCCAGGTGAGATTGTTAATCCACAAATGGTAACCGTAGTATTAAAATTAATATAGGTAGGATAACCATGAGAAGCAACCCAGCCTGTAGAAAATAAGTGAAAGTCTGGAGTCTTCTCTGTAATTCCAGTACGATCTCTCGCATTTGCATCAGTGACAATGCCAATACATCCTAGATTAGTCAAAGCAGATGTAAACATATCTCCCACTAGACAACATCGGTTACGATCAAGGCCGTTATGTTTAATGACAAGGACTACGGGTCGGGGGGCATTTTCAAGTATCTTAACTAGCTGCTCTAGTTGTGGCGGTCTTTTATCACCGGGAGTAGTACTGTCTGCCGTAGCAGTTACAGCATATCCAACCATAGATTTAAGTTGAGGGAATTGACAAATCAATTCGTTAGAAGTGAAGCCTGCCGCCCGGTCTCGAATTTGTAACTTTTCTATGGCATTAGAAATAGTTGGAGTGTCAAAAGAGGCTAATGATTTAATGAGTTCAGTAGATTTTTCTGTTAGTTCGTCCATAAGATGAATTCACCTCTCAAACAGGGTGTACAATTTGTTCCTGTAAATCTGCCATCTTTTCCATTTGTTTCATGAAAATAATGGTGCTATTAAGTACTGTTTTCCAGTCTGGTTTAGCAGGAACACTATCTAGTGATATATACCCGTTGAACTTAATTGAGTTTAGAGTTCTAATGATCTGGAGAAAATCAATGTGTCCTGTTCCTGGTCCTTGACGGTTATTATCTGCTAGATGTATGTGCATTAACCTGTCAGAAACTGAACGAAGGGCATCGTTAATAGGTCCATCCTCCATATTCACGTGGAAAAAATCAGCTAACACTCCTAAATTATCTGCGTTTATTTCATCTGCTATGTCTTTTGCTTCAACTAAACTATTTAAAAATCCGGCATAACCTTCGAAGCGATTAATGGGCTCAATTCCGATATTAACATTATGTTTAGCAGCGTACTCGGTTATTTCTACTGTTGACTTGATAAAATTATCTCGTAGGACCTTGATAGGTGTTTTAGTAACGGGGTATTCAGACTCTGCAGGTGAAGCAACTATTTCGAAGCAAGGTGGATCATCAAAAGTTGCCGCTAAATCAATACTCTTTTTTGCATAGTCTATACCATGGCGACGTTCTGATTCATCAGAGGAAGCTAGATCTCGAACCTCTCCAGCGTGCCAGGGTGCCCATGCTCCAATGAGGGCTGGAACTTTTAGACCCAATGAAAATGCTAGCTCTTTAACTTCATTAAACTTTTTGAAATCAATACGATCGGGTTCAGCGTCTAAATCAACACCATTGTATCCAGCATTGGCAACTGCCTCCAGAACTTCTACGGGGTTTTCCCATACATTGCCACCACTGGCCGATAACGTGCATAGAATCACAGAGTATTTATGCTGCATGATAAGTTCCTCCAATTACATCCTAGATGTTACTAAATAGAAAAAATAGTCTTAATGAAAAATCACTTATGAATCTAGAAGTGCAGTAAAAAAAATTCTCACTCTAAGCTAGGCTCAGCTATTCCTAATGAGCTAATGAAGAATTAACCTTTTAAATTTACAATCAAGAAAGCTAAAAAAATAAAACTTAAACTGGGTGCATCTAATGAGTTTTAAAAAATTATTTCAAAAATACTTCTAAGTACGAAAGGGGATCTGACCTCATTGTTAATTGTTTTAAATGGTATTGCCAGCACTTTTTTGTTTCAGTTGAATCGTAGTTTACTCCACACTGAGAGCAATGAACAAATGAAACCCAGTGGTGAAATTTAGTCCCAAAATACGCTTTAGCAAATTCTTCTGTAAATATAGCCTGAGTATAGCTGGCAAATGACCAAGTTTGTTGTTGCAGTTTGGAGGCAGTGATTACGAGTTTCTCTCCTTGAAAAATTACACCATCATACCGAAGGGTGAGGTCTTTAATCCCGAGCCATCCATTAGCTACCGCTTGGTCAAATATTCTTGTTAGGAGTTGTTCCATTTAGCCAGAAAAATCAAGAAATGATTTTCTTTGCCACTACCCCGTGGACATCTGTAAGTCTGAAATCACGACCGCCATACTGATAAGTCAGCTTTTTATGATTTAATCCAAGCAGGTGAAGAATTGTTGCGTGCAAATCATGGATATGCATGCGGTCCTTCACAGCATGATAACCAAATTCATCTGTAGCACCGTAAATAGTTCCAGGAGTAACTCCCCCTCCAGCCATCCACATTGTATAACCATAGGGGTTATGATCACGTCCATCATTTTCAGCAAATGGGGTACGACCAAATTCTCCTCCCCATACAATTAGGGTTTCATCCAACAAACCTCGCGTCTTAAGATCTTTTAGGAGTCCTGCAATTGGTTTGTCTACTTCTTGAGCATTCTGATTGTGAAGTCTTGCTAGGTCACTGTGTTGGTCCCATTTGTAGCTATGCCAACACCGAATAACTCGAACTCCTCGTTCAACAAGTCGACGTGCCAAAAGCAATTGCCATCCGTAATCATAAGTCACTTTATTATCTAAACCATAAAGTTGCTTTGTAGCTTTTGATTCTTCCTCAACATTAAATACTTCAGGCGCTTCCAGTTGCATACGAAAAGCTAGTTCAAAGGCCTGGATTCGAGCTTCGAGTTGGGGGTCATATTTACTGAGGTGTTTATGTCGCTGGTTCATCTTCTGTAACATTTCAAGTTCATAGCGTTGTTGTTCAGAAGTAATACCTTGTGATAACAAGTGCTCAATTGGGGTACCTTTAACGTCATCAACTTTTAAACTATCATTTCCAATAGGTGTCGCTTGGTATATGCCGGGAAGAAAAGAGGAGTGCCAGTTACGGGCGCCACCATGATAGAAGGAGGGCTTTATCTCAATATACCCGGGAAGATTTTGATTTTCACTGCCCAATCCATAAAAAAGCCAAGAACCAATACTAGGCCGGTTAAAATTTAGTGTCCCAGTATTAAGCTGAAGTAAAGCTGCACCATGATCAACCCCTTCGCCAACAACTGAGCGTATAACACAGAGATCATCAGCATGGGCTCCAACATTCTCAAAAAGATTGCTGACAGGAATTCCACTTTGTCCATAGCGTTTGAACTCAAAAGGAGACTTCATTAAGCCTCCATGACTTTCTGGAGCAAACTGGAGCGAAAGTTTAAAGGGGATAGGCTTGCCATGATCTTTATTTAGTCTTGGTTTAGGATCAAAAGTATCTAAATGTGAGGGTCCACCATGCATAAAAAGAAAAATCACTCTTTTAGCTCGAGGGAGAAAATGAGGAGCTCGAGCCTGTAAAGGGTTAGTTTCTCCAGTTTTTCCAAAAAGACCTGACTCTTCAGCGAGTAGAGTACTTAGACCAAGTGATCCAAATCCACATGCAGTTTGGCGGAGCATTGCACGACGAGAAATAGGAAGAATTTGAGTTGCTCTCATAAAGATATCAATTTAAATAAATAAATTCATTGGAGGTTATTAAAATCCGACAAAAACTTTGCCAAGCAGCTAGCTGTGAATCTATTTTACCTTCAGAAACACTAGGAGGATAATTATTTAAATAAAGTAGGGCCTCTTTTTTTTCCTCCAAGTTTGGTTTTCTGGTTAAGGTGATTAAATAGGCTCGTTCAATTCGAGTCAGAGTACTCGATTTTTCTTTGTTAAGTAAATACCTAGCCAGTGAAAGAGATCTTTCATGAACATTATTACTATTCATCATATAGAGTGCTTGGGTTGCAACATTGCTTTCATCGCGTTTGCCAATACTAGAGGAGCTGTCCGCAAAGTCAAAAAGTTTCATAAACCCTGGAATTTTGTTTCGAATTATCGGTATATATATAGTTCTACGTTTAGTTTTATTAGGATGAAAGGCCTGTTCGGGACCCTGCTGTTTATAGTCCAATAATTCTGCACCTAAAGTTCCCCCCATTGAAAGATTTAATTCCCCGTCCAGAGCTAAGAATGCATCGCGAATTTCTTCAACTGTAAGTCGGCGTCTTTTGGCATGAGACCAAAGTTGGTTATCGAGATCAGTCATTGTTTTATTTTTTTTAGAGCTACTCTGTTGATAAGTATTTGAAAGCATTAATATTCGGTGTAAGGATTTAATTGACCAATTACTTTTAGTAAATTCAACAGCTAAAAAATCTAAAAGTTGCTTATGTGTTGGTTTTTCTCCAGTGGACCCAAAATTATTGGGTGTTCGAACAAGGCCTTCTCCGAAATGCCATTGCCAGATACGATTAACCATTACACGAGGGGTTAAAGGATTAGAAGAATGACTCAGCCACTCAGCGAATTCTTTTCGCCCACTTCCTTTGACAATGGGTGTTTGGTTCATTCCAGCTAAGACTACTGGAAATTGTTTTTCTACTGTTTCACCTGGCGCATTATGGTTGCCTCTAATAAAGACTTTTTGATCTACAATATCTCCTTCGGACACAGCTGTGGCAATTGGGGGCTCTGGTGGGGATGTGACCTTTAGGTGTTTTACTTCCTCACGTAGTGAAGCAATTGTAGAAGTGATTTCTAGAGGCAAATAATCTTCACGGTCTTTTTTCAAAATACCAAACGGTCCGCTATCTGATTTAGAATTCTCAGTTGTGGGTGGGGCTGTTGTCACTGATAGAAAAAAACGATCTTTTACTGCAATCAGGTCATCACTTGTCTCAGGCTTTCTCGGAGGTGCAGTTTCTTCCCGCAGAGCCTTCATCACCTTTCTCTCCCAGATTAATATCTTTTGGTGCCATTTTTTAGCTAGGCCATCAAACAAATCCTGATACTCTTGTGTGACTTGAATAAGTTCTGGACCTTTTGCGTTGTACCATTTTTCAAGATAAGGGCGTAATGCGTTTCCTGGTTTAAGATATTGGATCCAGCGTTCTAGTATTTTCTGGTCAAGAGTTGTTTTACTTAATACCTCAGTCATTGAATTTTGATTTTTGAAAATTCGATGAGCAGCTAACATATAGTCACCCAAATGAGGGTAAATGTTTTTACTTGAATACTTGGCAACTCCATTTTGAATAAGTGCTTCAATAGCTGCCTCTCGAGTCTTGATTTTGTCCTGGTGTTTTACATAAGCTTCAAAAATTGTTTTTGGCACAAGCGGTTCAAAATAAAAAGTTGATACATGTGGAGGTTTAAATCCGTTTTTTAATTTGTCAAAACTTCTTGTGCTGGCAAAAATTGAAGCTAAGGAGTAGTAGTCCTTTGTAGAAATGGGATCAAATTTATGGTCATGGCAGCGGGCACAGGAAATTGTAAGTCCCATAAAAGTTTTTGAAACGGTATCTATCTGTTCATCAACAAAGTCATATACCATTTTAAGTTTGTCTTGTTGAGCAATGGCGCGAGGGCCGATCGCCAAAAAGCCAGTACCTAAAATGCCTCTGACATTTGGGCTCTGTGAATTCCCTGAGGAGTAAAGGTCCCCAGCGATTTGTTCTCTGATAAATTGGTTATAGGGAATGTCTTGATTGAAGGTTTCAATTACATAGTCCCGATATCTCCATGCATAGGGCATGGTAACATCTTCATCCAAACCACTAGAATCAGCATATCGGGCTACATCAAGCCAATGTCGTGCCCATTGTTCTCCGTAGCGGGGGGAAGCAAGCAATCTATCTATTAGTCGGGAGAAAGCATTAGGACCACTATCCTCTATAAAGTCTTTGATTTCCTGTTCACTTGGAGGAATTCCATGTAGATCAAACTTAGCTCTTCGAAGAAGGGTTAATTTATTTGCAGGACTTGCAGGTTGAAGGTTGTTTTCCTCGAGCTTTTGGAGGATAAAAGCATCAACCGGTGTGTTTATCCATTTTTTATTCTTGACAGCTGGAAGGGAAGGTTGTTGTAGGGTTTCAAAAGCCCACCAGGAGGAGGTCTTCATTGCTTCTGAATCTTGAATCCAAATAAAACCATCTTGTATCCATTGGTGAAGGATTTGAGTTTCCTTTTCAGATAAGGCCCCTCCAACTGGCATTTTTAGTTTTCCTGTTTGAAGAACTGCTTGGTAGAGTAGGCTATTAATTGCGTCACCTGGAATAACGGCTGGTCCGTGGGTGCCACCTTTCAGCGCTGCTTCCCTTGTTCTTAGATCTAGGCCCGAAACTTGTGTTTCTCCATGGCAAGCTAGACAATGCTTGTTAATAATTACTGAAGCCTTCTCACTCAAAAAGCTAGTTGCAATCAAATATACAGGTGCTGTAAGTATGTGGAATAAAATAAGTAGGACGGAAATTTTAAGTTGCAATTGGAACCACCGAACTATCTTGTAAAGAAGTTTTACTGAAGATGTTAGCTTATTTTAACATAGCTTTCTAAATAAATAGGTTTCCTTAGTATAATGTTACTAGCTAAGACTGATTAATTGAGAGTTTTCTTTGAGTTTTGTTTGTTAATTCAAAAGATGGTCTAGACATTTAAGTGGCTCTATCTTCGAATGATCACCAATCAAGATTCTTATGAAATAAAATTTTGATTAATCACCTATTCTTGAACAAGTATCAATCAATAAAGAATGATTAACCAGGAGGAGTTTTTATGCCGAACTTTTCAGAATACGTAGAATTTGGGTATGGATACCTAGGAATCATAGGAAGAATTCTAGGTCTAATTGTGGGTGCATGGATTACATCCAAATTGATTCATCGGTGGGTTCCAAAAATGAGAGTTTGGTTAGTTAGTTCAATGCAATCTCGCCAAGATCAGCCCAATGTTGAACTTGAAAAACGAGCTGCTACTCTAGGTGGAATTTTCAGAAAGACACTTGTAGTAATTATTTGGTTGGTTGTTGTTATGATGGCACTAGGAGAAGCAGGGTTTGATGTGGGTCCTCTGCTAGCTGGAGCTGGAGTGGCAGGTTTGGCAATTGGGTTTGGTGCTCAAAATTTAGTACGGGACGTCATCTCTGGAGTGTTTCTGTTGCTCGAAAACCAATTACGTGTAAACGATGTCGGTATTATTAACGGAACCGGAGGATTAGTAGAAGAGATGAATTTAAGAACTACTGTACTTAGAGGATTAGATGGTACAGTCCATATTTTCCCAAATGGATCTATTACTAGTTTATCTAATAGGACTCGGCAGTTTTCTTTTTATGTTTTCAATATAGGTGTCGCTTATAAAGAAGATACAGATTATGTTACTAAGGTTCTTGAAGAATTGTCTGATGAGATGATGCAAGAAGAACCTTTTAAATCAGTTATTCTTGAGCCTTTGCAGGTATTAGGAGTAGATCAATTTGCAGATTCAGCTGTAATGATTAAAGCCCGAATTAAGACTGTTCCTATTAAACAATGGATGGTGGGGCGTGAGATGAATCGTCGGATTAAAATGAAATTTGATGAGCTCGGAATAGAAATTCCTTTCCCTCATCGCTCTATCTATGTAGGAGAAGCCAGCAAGCCTTTTCAAGTTAAATCTGGCAATTTTGATCGACAGGAAATCAAGAGCATAATTAGTGAAGTTCTTGTAGAGCAGGGTATGAAGAGTAAAGAAATAATGCCCACCCGATCAACAAAGCCTCTCATTCAGTCTGGAAAAAAAACAGAGGCCTCCTCGCCTCTGCCAAATAAGGATGCAGCAACAGATGGAGGTGATTCTGACTAAGAAGCTGTTACCAAAGCTCTGTTGACTTAATTAAAAGAGCAGCTTGTTTTTTTTAGCCGTAATTTGAAATGGAAGTAGTCATGTTTATTGACTAATTGATTCAGTCTCATGGTGACAATTCAAGAAATTCTTGAGATACGCACGAAGGAAGGAAATCTTTATAAGCGCCTAGATGAAGGTCGATTAAGGTGTGTTGCGTGTGGACATCGGTGCCCTATCCCTGATGGTCATCTTGGAGTTTGTAAGGTTCGTTTTAACAAAGGGGGGAAACTTTTTGTTCCTTGGGGTTATGTTGGGGGTGTGCAATGTGACCCTATAGAGAAAAAACCTTTTTTCCATGCTTATCCTGGAGAGCTCGCCTATAGTTTTGGAATGCTAGGATGTGACTTGCATTGCAGCTACTGTCAAAACTATATTTCTTCACAAACCCTTCGTGATCCATTGGCATCTGCACTCCCTAAAAATACAACAGCGAAATCATTGGTCAATTCAGCTGAAACTTATGGTGCCCAGGTAATGGTAAGCACTTATAACGAGCCACTAATTACTAGTGAATGGGCTGTTGAGGTGTTTAAAGAGGCACGCAAAAATAGGATGGTTACAGGATTTGTTTCTAACGGTAATGGAACTATGGAGGTTCTTAAATATCTTGAACCTTGGGTAGACTTATACAAGGTTGATTTGAAAAGCTTTGATGATAGACATTACCGAAAATTAGGTGGTCGAATAATGCCAATTTTAGAGACAATTGAATCGCTGCATAACATGGATTTCTGGCTTGAAATTGTCACGCTCTTAATTCCTGGGTTTAATGATACGGAGGAAGAGTTGCATCGCCTCACTAGTTTTATATCTAGTTTGTCTCCCAACATACCTTGGCATGTAACTGCTTTTCATAAAGATTATAAAATGACTGATCCAGCTAATACAACTCCAAAGATGTTAATGAAAGCGGCTAAAGTTGGTAAGCAGGAAGGTCTAAGGTTTGTCTATGCAGGGAATTTGCCGGGGTTAGTTGGTGATTTAGAAAATACTAGGTGTCCAGAATGCCAATCTCTTTTGATAGAACGATTTGGATATTCAATCCTTAACTATAACATTAATGAGATGGGCTGTTGTCCTTCTTGTAATTATCAAATTCCTGGACGCTGGGGGCCATTACTCAAGAAAAATAAGTTCTGACTGCTAGTTTATTAAAAGACTCTACAAATTAGATGTCCTAGAGGGAATTTAGAAAGGACAGCAAGTCACTTTTTTGTTCTGAAGTTAAACTTAAAAATTGTTGCCCCGAGGATAATGCCTCATTCTTATGACTGGCTATGGCATCATGAAGGCTTTGTGCTGAGCCGTTATGAAGAAATGGACGTCGAAACCGGAGACCCCAAAGGCTTGGCGTTCTAATCTCAGTGGATAATGCTGCTTCCTGAGGAATTCCATCTCCTGTGCCTATATCGTGCAATAATAGGTCGGAAAAAAGATTAACAGCCTTACGATCAAAAAGAGGATTATGACTAGGTCCAGTTTTTAACTGCCGAATATGACAGTTTTCACAACCAATGATCTTAAAAATCTCATCGCCTTTAATAACAGAAGAAGTTATAGGGCCCCTTTCTAAAGGAGCAAGAAACTTCATAAATGATTCGAAGTTGTCAATTCCTCGGAGACCGGTTGTTCTTTCTCTGACGTCTTCAAGGGCAGGTCGAGGATCTGCAAGTTTAAGGACCTCTGGGTCCACTCCAAGTGCCAATTCATGAGGAAATAGGGCATTCGTAATTCCCATCTCATTACGATATGCATCAGCTCCAAAGGCCAATAGGGTTGCATGTTGACTTTTCCACCCAAATCGTCCAATCCGTGGAAAAGTTGTACCGATGTCAATAATCCTTGCTGCTCTTCCGCTAATGCCATCCTGGTTAGAATCTTCAGGGTCTTCAAGAGAAATGATTGTATCATCAGGGATAGCCTCTACTAGTCCGGCACCAAATAGAGGAATGGGTACTCGGCGAGCAATTATGTTAGCTTCAGGAGGAATCATTACTTGGGCACGGTGAGGGGGAGTAGAAAGTAGGTGAAAGAGTGTACCACCATATAGAGCAGTGAAGTTGCCAAGTTCATCTTTATAGCCAGCCCTTATTTCAGATATTGTAGAAGTGCCTCCAACAGCTGGAATACTATGACAGCCTCCACAGCTTGTTCCATTATAAGCAGGACCAAGACCCTCTTCAGCAGTTTCAACTTCCAAAAAATCTTCTCGTCCCAAACGAAAACGTTCAAATTCTGTTGGAGTTAAACCACGTATGGGACTGCCTGGTATCACCGGTCGTCTTACTGCTAACAGTTTTGAATCTTGAACCTCTTTTACATCTTCAGAATAAACATCAGATTCTTGGTCCCACCCACCTCTTCTTTCACCAGTGGTCTCATCAAAACCAGGAGTTCCCCCTGTATAGGAAACATCATCTCCTCTGTATTCATGATCACCTACCATTTGGAGTATACAAAGGAAGAGAATACTAGTTATTATCCAAAAACTTTTCATAGCTCATTCACCTTCAATCTATTCCACAATAATTTCACCGCGCATTAAATTATGTCCTGCTCCACAAGGGCGAGAACATTCAAAAGGATATCTCCCTGTCCTTTTTGCCCGGAACTGAATTCGCAAACGTCCTTTGCCTGCAGGAGGAATGATTTTATCGATGTTGGCGGACTCTAGGCGAAAGCCGTGATCGGTATCTTCACTTCTAAGGACAATCTCAACCAAACTTCCTTTTTTGACCTTAATCTTAGAGGGGGTAAAGGTGAAGCGTTCAGCAGTTATTAAAATGACCTGGTCCGGTTTTTCAATAGGGATAGGTTCCTTAGCCACTAAAGGACTATAAGAAAGCAAAATAGAACCTAATAATAGATATTGAAATCTAGTGACAAAGTTTTTTTTCATATAAGGTACTCATCCTTACAATTTAATTAGACTGTGGATTAAAACCACCAACCTAGACCAAGATTTACTGTATCTCTAGGAGTAAAGACCTGACTGGCATTACGGTTAAAGATATAATCAAGTTTTACAGCGACGTCTGGAACCGGTCGATATGTTATTCCTAATACCCTTGCCGATCGGTCAAACTGAGGTAGCGGTATAAAGTCTAGTGGCATTTTTTCTTGAGTATTAAATGATTCGTAGCGGGTAAAGATGGCTAGGTCATGTCTCCAGTGTTTTGGGAGAATATGTATTTCAGGCTCGATGTAGTAGCCTTTCATCTGGCTAGCTACATTTGGATTGACACCCATCTGTCGTTCCATTGCAATATTTAATTGACCTGCCCGACTCACCCAGTTCTTTGCTAGTAAACCCCTAATACCAAAGCGGTCATATCGATACCGGGCATCAACATTAAATATAGTTACCCGAGGGTTTGTGCTTTCTAAATTAAATCCAGTATGGCCTGAATATAAGCTGGTGCCTATCGTAAGGCTAGGAATACCAGTATATTCTAGTCTCACAACCTTAGCAGGATTTCGAGAAGAAGAGAAAAATCCTTTTTGTCGCCCCTCTCTAATGCCTTCTTCTGCATTAAATAGTGTTGCATCTAATCCACCCATTAAATAGGCACGATATCTAAAGCCCTTCCCAAGGTCACCAGTTGCGCCAATTCCCATATCAAACCACGTAGACGGAATAATGACTGTTTCAACCTGCGGTCTTTCAACACCATTAAACGCTGGCGGTTCATGGCGTTCATTTATAATACCAATTGGGGTTAACAACATTCCAGCGCGTACGTTAAAATAGGGTTTAATCAAGAAATCGAGGTAGGCTTGTTCTAGTTCAAGCTCTCCGGTAGGTTCTCCTCCTTCAACAAAAGCATGTTCTAGCTCTATCTCACTCCAAAATTTTATGCGTGATGAAAAGCTATGCCCAAAAAGAAGAACAAATCGGTGAAAGTCAAACTCGCCAGGTTCTCCAACATCCTTATTGAAGTGTGCATCCATATATCCAGCAACTGGAAGTCGAATTTCATTTTCTGCTGTATTTTGCTGGTCAGTTTCTATCAATACCACTTCAAGTGGTAGTGCGTCATCGTGGGACTGAATAGGTAAGCCAGAGGGGGCATTAACACCATCTTCTTCTTGATTCCTAATAGAGTTAGAATCAGCAGATCCACTTTGATCTTTTAAAAGTCCTTCAATTCTTTCTTCTAAAGCCTTGATTCTATCTTCTAATGAAATAGACTTAGATTCTTTCCCAAAATTGGGATCGAGATTTCGCATCTTAGCTTCTAGTTCTTCAATCCGTTTTTCAAGGACAGGATTATCTCCAGCAAAAATTAGTGTAGCCAGTGAGAAGAAAACTAAAATAGTCACCAAAATTTTTTGAAGTGAGCTCATAGGTGTTCTTGGGTGATACCCTTTTAGATTGATGTTTTAGAATCTATTCTGCTAGCCAAAAAAAAATTTTAGATAAGACTAAATATTTTGTCAAGAAGCTTTTAGCTATGTATTTATTATTCTGTTGATCTAAAATCGATACTTATGTAGCTCAACAACAAAATAACCGCCGCGAGGATAGCAATATGACTGTAGCAAACTGGAAACTTCAATCATATAATGTCGTTCAGAGTTTACTCTTTAATAACAAGCACCAGGTGATTGAGTACCATGTTCGTAGTTCTGGTGGTCTGGAATGGCGTGATCGTGCTATGGATCCTGCTCCGGTTCGAAGGCTATACGAGACAAAAACAACTGACGAAAGAACCTGTCTTCATACCATTCAGTTTGTTCACCACATGCTAATTCCTCCAGCCAAACGTCATGTGGAAGAACTACATATTCATCCAGATGCTGAGGAGATTGTAGTTGTAACAAGAGGACAGGGAAGGGCTAGAATTGGTAACAATAGTTTTGAAATCAAAAAAGAGGATGTTTTACATGTGCCTCCTAATACTGAACATGAGATTGTCAATAACGGAGAAGACTTTTTAGGAGTATTATTTATAAATGTGCCAGTAGGAAACGGCATTGAAAAACTGGTTGAATTAAAGAAAGACTCTGAAACTATTATGAGATAAGCTTAAATTTAAATAATGGTTTATAGTTTAATGACTACCGGATGGGTCTAATTTTACAGTATCAACCTTAATAATAACCCTTATAAAATGTAATAATAAAGGCCGAATAGAAATCAAGAAAAGGGTGGCATTAAGGTAGGATTTGAATGAGTAAATCAATGGAAATATCTATTAATTTGAAGGTAAGGAAAGGAGATTAATTCTTATGCAACGGCGGAAATTTTTGAGGACTGTAGGAACGGTAGCCCCTGGGGCATTAGCTGCTCCACTGGTCCACGCTGCTTCTCCTGGAAAACATAATATAAAAAATTTAAGCAAACAGAAGGAACCACGTGTCTTCTTTTTTGATGATGGACGACATGCAGCAGATTTGTATTGTTTTGAGCCTCCGGTTACCCCTGAAGATCATACTTTTATTGTTGATCAATTAGCCAACTCTGGGGTCGATGCCTTAGTCTATTTTGCGAGTGTTGAAGGGGGAAGTGCCCTATACGATAGCAAGGCTGTCCAAGTATGGGGTGATGAAGTTAAGAAATGGAAACACTATGTTTGGTACAGGGCAGGACGGATTTTGAGACAACTTATTGACGATGGACATGACCCTCTCAAACTGTTTTGTGATCGTTGTCACGAGACGGGAATTCTAATGATTGCTAGTGGCTGGGTCAGTCTTCATGGAGGACCCCGAGAAAGGTTAGAAGGTCTGGGACGATCAACTGCGTTTACCATGGATAATCCACAGTTTCAGGTCGGTGATGATCCAGATCCTAAGGCTAAAGGAAATAAATATAGTGAATCTGGAGCAATGTTGACTAGTCGCTTTAGCTTCTTACATAAAGAAGTACGTCAGGAACGATTACGGTTGTTCGAGGAAATGCTAACTGACTATGAAACTGATGGAATCGAATTGAACTTAACCGATGCGATGCCATACTGTAAATTTTCTGAAGCCGATGAGCTAGCTCCAATTATGACCCAGTGGCTTCGTGATTTAAGAGCAATAGCTAACAAGGCAGAAGAAAAGCAAGGTCGAAAAAAACGTATTTATGCCAGAATTCCAGCGCATCCAGATGCTTGGAACCTCGTTGGATATGAGGTGTCGATCTGGATCTCAGAAAATCTGGTGGATGGATTTTTTTGTGAAAGTAGTCATTCTGAAGATGAGGGTTTAGTTCAGGATTTTGACTGTAAGCCCGTAGTTAATTTAGCAAAAGGATCTAAATGTAATGTTTATTCTATCCTACATAATGTTTTAGGGAGACAATTTGCTCGATATGCCACTCCTCCCATGATATATGCTGGAGTTGCGAATGCATATGATCAGGGGGTGGATGGAATTGCCATGGGTGATCACCTGTGGACACCAAATGGATGGCCCTGGACACCTCAGGAATATGATACTTTAAGATTGCTAGGTCATCCTGAACTTTTAGCGACAGCTGACAAGTACTATATGGTTAGGTCCCCCAAACGCAATGGATGGCCCAGTCAGGATCCTTCTAAGATGTGGCTTCCAGGACGATCTGAAGTATTACCAATAGAACTAGAAGAAGGAGAAACAATAAAGGTTTCTTTTGCAGTTGCTGATACTGTTGAGAAATGGCGTTCGTTGGGCAGGTTGAAAGCAGTGGTCCTAAGAGTGCGTTTCGCGAATATAATCTCGACTGTGGATAAGGTTAAAATAGAATTTAATAATCAGGTTCTTCCAGACTCCCTACTCCAGAAAGTAGATTTTACATATCGATTGGTGGGGCAGGAGTCTACATCTCACTCCATTGGGCCTTACGGATATGCCTATGATTTTCATCTAAGTCCGAAGTATGGACCCAAGCATGGGCGCAATGAAGTCAAGGTTACGGTTTTGAAAAGAGATCGTAATATTGAGGGTGATCTTTCCCTGGTTAATGTTGATTGTAAAATCAGCTACAGGCTTCATCGTCATTTTGAAGATCGTCCAATCGAGTATTAAAGACTGTTGGCTTTCTGATGATTGGTTGAAAATAATCAGGTTTGAACCCCTTAATTGAGGTAACCTTTAGGGTTTTTTGAATGCCATTTCCAAGCTGAGCTAATTATAGATTCAAGACTAGGAAATTTTAACTTCCAGTTAAGCTCTTTTTGTATCTTATCAGAAGAAGCCACTAAGATTGGTGGATCACCTGGTCGCTTTTCTACTTCCACTATTGGTATCGATCGGCCAGTTATTTGGTTAACTGTCTTTATAACTTCACGAACACTATAGCCTCTTCCATTGCCTAAATTGTAGGTCAGGCAGTCACATTCCTTAAGTGCATCAAGCGCTAAGATATGAGCGTTGGCTAAGTCTATAACATGTATATAATCGCGAATGCAGGAACCATCTGGAGTGTCATAATTAGTTCCAAAAAGTTCAAGTTTAGGAATCTTGCCAAGGGCCACCTTAAGTGCTGTTGGAATTAAATGGGACTCCGGATTATGATCTTCTCCCCGATTTTCGCTTTCAGCTCCTGCTGCATTGAAATAGCGGAGGATAGCACAGCGGAGGCCATGACTCTGGTTAAACCATTTTAACATTTTTTCAACTGAGGCCTTTGATTCACCGTATGCATTGGTTGGACCAAACGATGTTTCTTCTTTTATTGGATTTAGGTTGGTGTTTCCATAGACAGCTGCCGTCGAAGAGAACACAAGTTGTTTGACGCTTGTAGATAACATTGCCTCAATTAAATTGAGAGAATTGTTGATGTTATTTCTAAAATATCGTTCTGGGGTTTTTATGGATTCATTAGCGTCAATAAAAGCAGCAAGATGGATAACAGATTTCACTTGTTTTGACTTGAAAACACTTTCGAGTTTTGCTCGATCACTGACATCTCCTTTAATAAATTCTACTCCTGAAGGAAGTGCTGCTTCGTGTCCATTACATAGATTGTCATAAACAATGACGGAGCGACCAGCTTTAGTCAGGATGCTGCAAACGGTGCTTCCTATGTAACCTGCTCCACCTGTAACTAAGATGCTCAAAGGTTGTCTCCACCTAAGCGATTTAGTCCATGCAATTGAAGAAATTCAGTAATGGTTTCTTGGGCCAACTTAGTTTCCATCCGACTAAATGGTCCGTGGGGGCCATTTGGAATTGTTAATAGTTTGTTAGGTACACCTGCTTTAGTAAGGGAGCGATGTAAACGAACAGCATGTTCATAGGGAACTAAAGAATCAGAATCTCCATGAATAGTTAGGATTGGAGGCAAATTGTGTCTAATGTAATTTAATGGTGACAACTTTTTGGCTAATTCGTTCTTGTGAGGTTGATTGCCTATCCAATTTAATGCGTATTGTTGGATATTTACCCCTTTGATTAGATCCTCTACGTCCGTTATACCATACCAATTAATTACAGCAGCTACCCGAAGAGGTAGCTTTTTGAAATAATGGGAATCAAAACCGGCAGAAGGGGTTAACATTGCGGTAATTAATGCTAAATGCCCTCCAGCTGAGTGGCCAGACACTACAATTTTATCAGGGTCTAAGTTGTATTTTTTTGCATTATCAATTATCCAGCCAAGAGCAAATCGGCAATCTTTGACAGCAGCTGGGGCTAATGATACTGATGTAGTTCTATATTCAACGTTGACTACTGCCCAACCCATTTCTAGGTAGGGGAGAAGACGAAGAATTGGTTCGTCCTTATCCCCGGTATACCAGCCACCACCATGAAAATAAAGTAAGGTTGGGGTAGGAGACTTTGAAGTGGTTGGCAGATAAAGATCAAGCTCACCTTTCCAACCGTTAACAGTCAGGTAGTTAATGTCTGGCTTTACTAGATAGTCTTTAAAAAGGGTTGATGCCCAGGAAGCTATTTGAGGAATTTCTTTCTGACCGTATGTGCTGCCAGTAATTATCGTCATTAATAGGATTATGTTAATAACTTTTAGGAAGTTCTGTTTATTTACCAATTCTGTTCCTTCGGTAGGTTTGGTTAGTAATATTTTTTAAATCAATTAAATTTCTTTTGCTTTATAAAGAAGTTTACCAGTTATTGAGAGTCACTAATAGCGAAACCCTGCTAAGTTATGAGGCCAAGATTGCTTAAGATCTTTCAGAAGCTTCTATGATGGTTCTATAATTAGAGATCAGTTAGGACAGATTGCCTATGAGTCATTACGTATATGTACCATTAACCGCTGAAAGAAGATTTTTAGTTTTTATGATGAATCCTCACTCAGGTGAACTTCATCTAGTACAGGATGTTAATTTATCAGCTGAGCCTTGGCAGTTGTGTATTGACCCAAGACAAGAATATTTGTACCAACAAGTTCGCGATAAGGGATTCAGTGGAGTTATAAGTTTTAGTATTAATAAAAAAACAGGGCATATCACACAAATTGGTGAAATAGAATTGCCTGAGGATGCTTGTTATGTAGCAACTGATCGTTCGGGAAAATTTCTGCTGGCAGCCTATTTAATCCCAGGTATGGTTACGGTTTCTCAAATTGATAAAAATGGTGTTGTGCAGGACTCTTTGGTCGATCAGAAACTTACAGATATTTATGCACACTGTATTAGAACAGACAAATCCAATCGCTATGCTTTTGTGTCTCACGTACATCCAACTAATGTCATCCACCAGTTCTTGTTCGATTCGGACAAGGGAATCTTAACTCCTAATAATATTCCAAAAATCCCAACGGACATTACTTATGGCCCTCGTCATTTTACTTTTCATCCCCAGCTAGATCTTGTTTATTTTAACGAAGAGCAGTCATCAACTATTGGTGCCTACCAGTTAGATAGTAGAAATGGAACATTAGTCTATTTAGAACGACTTTCCACCTTACCAGTGGGATTATTGGAACAAAAAAATTCTACCGGGCAGGTTCATATTCATCCCAGTGGGAATTATGTTTACGTTTCGAATCGAGGGCATGACAGTATTGCCATGTTTGCTGTAAACCGTAAAACTGGAAAGTTGACTTCACTAGGTCAAGAACCTAGTGAAGAGGTTCCTCGAGCCTTCGGGATTGATCCTTCTGGAAAATTTCTTTTTGCAGGAAGTGATCATTCTGGACGTCTTGTTCTTTATCGGATTAATCAACAGGGAATAATCACTCCTATTAAGCTTTATGATCTTGGTATGTGGCCGTCATGGGTCCTGCCAGTAGCATTTGACTAGGTAAACAGTTTTTGTTGAAGTTCAACCAACCCTAAATCTGCAGTTTTTTTTGATGCCTATTTTTTGCCATAATTCGTGATAAGGAATCTCCTGTATCAACTGATTAGCAGCCAATTCAGTGTGGTAGGATCAAAATTTTAATTTAAATTGATTAAGCTTATTTTATAAATTTTTATGCAGTCTAGTTTGACAGAAATGTTAGGAGATCTTATTTAATCTGTAGACATTTCATTGCTGAACAAAAACTAAAATATTTTTGGTAAATAATTTCAAATCAATTTAAAGGAGAAGTTAAATGATTATGGTACCCGTAAATCAAAATATAAGTAGTTATAGATTCTGGCCTAGCATTAGTCAGCTTTTTGAAGATAGCTTGAATTCTCCGAATGTTCTGGATGCAGTTTCTAATCAATCAGGGGAGCATTCCTTGGGATTAGAAAGTTTTATTAGAGATAACCATCTGGTTTTTCGAATAGCTATCCCAGGAATTGAAAAGGATGATATCAATATAGCAGTTGTTAATGATCACATGACAATCAAAGGTGACAGAAAAACTCCAGCTGGAATAGATCAAAAAAACGTCTATTTAAATGGTTTTCACTATGGACCATTTGAGTTGGAAGTTCCCTTCCCAGAGAACGTTGATTCACAGGAAGTGACTGCTATTTATAACAATGGAATCTTAGAAATTTCAGTGGTGTTATGTAAGGCCCAACAACCACGTGTAATTGAGGTGCAGAATGTAGGTAAAAAAATAAAGAATTAAGGAATTAAAGAGAAACCATGGCCATGGTTTTATGATTGTATTAGTTACTATGTCTGCAAATCTATTGAACTAGCAATAAAGGATTACAGATTGCCCTTAATCCAATGTAGTAAAATTTTGAAAAGATGAGACGAATAACAATTCATGTTGAAGGTAGAGGAAAAAGATATTATCAGTTTAGAAAAAAAATGAAGGCGGCTGGGTTGCTGCAAAACCTAAAGGTATTCACTAATTTAATGATTTGAATAGTTGATTTTTAGGATTAAAAACTCACCTGTTCTTTATAGCGTATTCATTTAAATGACTCCATTAAGGAATACGTTCTGCGCCTACACTTTGCTAGAGTCAATCGGTCAATTAAGCTTTTCAATCGTAGATTCCTAAGTTAGAAGCGGACTAAAACTAAAGGACCGTTTATTTAACTTTTAATGCTTGCCTTCTTTGGTATTAAGGTTTAAAGTCATTTTATAACTTATATCAAAACTTAATACTGATCTTGTGGTTTTGAGAGTCTCGCCTTTTTAGATAATAACGACTGAATGGGGTGGCGGTTCTGAATCCGCAGTTTAATTCATTAAGCAATGAAAATCTTGCTTCTATTGGGTTAGGCCTGAGTTCCATATATGGGACAACGACCTCCTATTAAGAAGGTATAGGTTTTGGCTCAGCAGGACAGAGTCAATTGTTCTTTCAATCAGTTAAAAAGTTCCAATACAGCATTTTCAGAGAAAGGAATTTCAGATGCAAAAAGTCGGTAGGATTTTATTTATTATCGGTGTAGCTATATCGGTAATTACTGGAATAGCACCTGCAGTAGCAATCCCAGGATTAGCTACTGGCGTGCTACTAGCTATTATCGGTGCGGTTGTTGGTTACACAGATGATTCCGATGTTGTTACCGTATTAGTTACAGCCGTGGCCTTGGCAACAGTTTATAATGCCTTGGGTGGAATTCCTGGAATTGGTGCTCCGATCACGGGCATTCTTAGTGGCATCTCTACAGTAATTAGTGCTGGTGCTCTTGTTGTAATTGTAAAAGGAGTCATGGCCCGTGTGACAGGCTAAGGTTAACTTGGAAAACTTGTCGTATGAGTTGTTTTTTTGGGTTCGTCACAGGACCTCTAAAAAATTAAGAAGATAATTTTTAACTGGCCTTGTGACTGACCTGAATTTATTTAGAAAGTGTTTTAAATCCACTGGCTACTAGACTATCCCTTCACCGAATAAAGATCCTAGTCCTCCATACCCTCTTTTAACATAGCTAGAACCTCATTAGCTTCCTGTGCTTGATCAGTTGGAACATTAATTCTGGCATTCATGTTGTGAATTCCGACTCCAAAAGGCCCAAGAGGTAGTAATGAAGAGGCCTCCTCTCCTTGGACGAAATAGTCAATATCAGCAGATTCTAAAAGTGATTTGGCTAGGGGAAGAAGAGAAACATTACTACTTTCAAAAACACAGGTCCAAATGATTTCTTTGTGATCCAATTTTAATTCTCCAGGCGACAAGGCTAAGGAATGACATTAATCTTTTTTAAGGAAGCTCTCTCTATTATAGAAAAAAATAATTCCTAAGACGATTTAAAATACGTTATTAAATCATACATGAATTGCGTGGGAGAAGTCTTAACCGATGTATTAAACGCTTGTCTTCTTTTTTAACTTCCTCGTTCCATACGGGACGTATTCTATTATCATAGTCAGATATGTCTACGTGCTGGAGCAGGTACTCCTCGACAGTATTTTTGGGTGTTGCAGAGACTTTGGAACGTGCGGTATGGGTCTCGTCAATAATAACGGTTTTTTCCTCTGCTAATTCCCTTAAGAGGTCAGTGGCTTGTTTATCAAGAATATCCAAATATTTTTTAGCTTCTGTTTTATTTGGCTCCTTTAATTCTCGTTTTGTTTGAGCAAGACAGTCAGCATAA